>CAYSCJ010000007.1:0-68959 GCA_964429515.1 uncultured Taibaiella sp. | reverse complement strand
AATATTTCAGGCTCATTATTTGTAGAGTCTGCTACCGAAGCCCGAATGCGGTCATCTGCTCAGGGTTTATTTATGATGATGACAAATGGATGGGGCGCTATAATAGGAAGTTTTGGCTCTGGGTGGCTGATTGATAATTTTTATACGCTCAAGTTTGCCAATGTAGCCGACCTTGCAGTGCATTTACAAACCGAAATCGACAATCGGAGTTTCTTATCCATGCTGCATGATAAAAATATCTTCGTTGAGGCCAATGGCGTTCTTAGTCAGGTTTTCTATATGAAAGATTGGAGCAGTATTTGGATGCTCTTTGCTTGCTATGCACTAGTGGTGGCAGTTTTGTTTGCTGTCATGTTTAGGCACAAAAAGTCAGAAGCTCCATTATAGAAGTAAACTTTTTATTTGAGTATTGGCGGTGTGGTTTTTTACAAGAAAAATAAACGTTTTTTTTGCTCGTAAAATACCCAAAAAACATTTGCAACTATATTGAGCCTTTATATAGTTTTAATAACTGCAATTAATATGCTAATGTGGCAACATATATTTTACCAGACCAAACATTTCTATTAAATTCGCAATGCATTAGCTAAGAATTTTATGACATTAATTAAATCAATATCTGGAATTAGAGGAACTATCGGCGGCACACCAGATAATGGCTTGACGCCTTTGGATATCGTGAAATATACCAGCGCATTTGCTGCATTGCTGCTTCAAGATACAGAGCATGGCAACAAAAAAGTAATCGTAGGCAGAGACGGCAGAATTTCTGGTGCAATGGTAAGGGATTTGGTGGTAGCAAGCCTTCAAGCTATGGGTATAGATGTGGTGGATATGGGTTTGAGTACAACACCCTCTGTAGAGATGGCCGTCATCCAAGAGCAAGCACTTGGTGGCATTATACTTACTGCTAGCCATAACCCCAAAGAATGGAATGCCTTGAAATTACTAAACAAAAAGGGAGAATTTATTAGTGCAGATTTGGGTAATGAATTATTGGCTATAGGAAATGAAGGTAAACTACAATACGCTACCATAACTAAATTGGGTACCGTTACAGATGGAGCATACCTACACCAGGCACACATAGATGCTATACTCGCACATCCACTGGTAGACACCGCTGCTATTGCTAACCGCAAATTTAAAATAGTGGTAGATGCTATTAACTCAACAGGTGCCATATACGTACCTATGCTTCTTAAAGCCTTAGGGGTCGATCAGATACAAGTTATTAATGAAGAAGTCAATGGAAAATTTGCTCACAATCCGGAGCCTTTACCTGAGCACCTCAGAGACTTGTCGAGTGTAGTAGAAAAAACAAAAGCTGATTTGGGAATTGCAGTAGACCCCGATGTAGATAGATTGTGTTTTGTAAACGAAGATGGTAGTATGTTTGGCGAAGAATATACATTAGTGGCTGTAGCCGATTATGTATTAAGCCAGACACCTGGAAATACCGTTAGCAATATGTCTTCTACCAGAGCCCTAAAAGATATAACACTTAAGCACGGCGGTATGCATTACTCGAGCGCGGTTGGTGAGGTGAATGTCGTTAAAAAAATGAAAGAGGTAAATGCTGTCATTGGAGGTGAAGGAAACGGTGGCATTATCGATCCAAAGTTGCATTACGGCAGAGATGCCTTAATAGGTATTGCGCTATTTTTAACGCATTTGGCAAAGTTTGGTAAACCGATTTCCAACCTTAGAGCTACTTATCCTAATTATTTTATCTCGAAAAATAAAATAGAACTAAGTGAAAGAGTCGATGTAGCTGCTATATTCGAAGGCATTAGAAAGCAATACAAGAAACACCCCATTAATACAGAGGACGGACTGAAAATAGAGTTTGAAAATAATTGGGTACACTTGCGCACCTCCAATACAGAGCCCATCATTCGCATCTATTCGGAAAGTAACAGTATCAATAGCGCAGAGAATATTGCAAAAAAAATGATCTTAGATATTAATGATATCATTAAAAGTAGCTAGTAAAAATTCGAAAATTTAATAAATAAATATGCTCAATAATATGAGGCTGCACCCTAAAAAAGGTCAGCCTCATTTTTTTACCACTTTGTTATGAGTGCCCTCCAAATTGCTGGGTCATAAAGTATGGGTTGTGTTATAAAAGACATCGTTCTTCATCAACCAATTTTGTGCTTAATTGTCGATTTCCTTCGCAAAATAGGCTGCTCTACATAGTGCCAGCTTAAGTAAGCCAATGGAATGACGATGGCATAAGTAGCCAAGGCATTATATACAGGATGCCAATTGGCAAAGTGATACAACCACATTTGCTGCACCGGAAACCCTAATAGATAGATTCCATACGATGCATCACCACCCGCTGCAAACGAAGCAAGGCGGCGGCTTGGCAGAAAAGCTACATACATAATTACAATACTGAAGGGTACCGGAAACAGCATGTACAATTCTAAAAAAGGTAAATAGTTTCTACCATAATACACCCCTACAAACAACAGTAAACATAACACAGCGATGCTCCAATGTATTTTTTTAGGATGCCAAAATTTAGCCAACATCACACCATTGTAAAACAATAACACACACCGTGCTAAGGTACCTACATAATCGCTTGCTGGCAGTATTTTCCATATATGAATACTAAAATAGATGAGCTGAGTAGCTATATAGCCAAGCACTAGCCAACTGGGGAGCCATTTATGATTCGACGTTTTCTTCAACAAGAAAATTACACTAAACAGTATATAACAAATTATTTCATACGGTATACTCCATAATGAGCCATTGATATAAGGCTCAGGGTTGTGGCTAAAAACACCAGCGATAGTATGTTGTAGCTTAAAAATGCTAAGATTGCGCACTAGGTAAGACCATGTATCCGCTTGATGCCAAAAGTCCTTAAAGCTGCCCTCAAAAAAAAGACCAGCAAAAGGCACACTCAGTAAAATCACTAAAAAAAATAAGGGCAAAATTCGTAAAGCTCGTTTACGTAAATAATCGCTCCACGAACTGGCACGCTCTATACTTTGATAAATAAGAAAGCCACTAATGGTGAAAAATGCATTTACACTCAGAGCCGTTAAAGAGGAAAAGAAAAAATGTCCACTATAGCTCATGAGCCCCTGAGGGTCGGTAAGCGCATACGCATGTCCTAAAATTACCAGACAGGCAAGCACAAAACGTAAAAAATGAAGATTGTTAGAATGCATATTGTCATACTAGAGCAGGGTGCTAAGATAATGTAAAACCTGCATAACAGGTAGCTTTTTTCAACACGGTTTAGCAATATGCAGCAAAATGTAAAAATCTCTTTACTTAGTTTCAAACTCCCATTTAAAATGGTATTTTTGTATAATAAATTTAAATACAAAAGTATTTTTTCATTATAAATAGTAAATATGGGCTTTTTCGATAAGTTATTTAAGCGCAACAAACAACAGGAAGTGCAGAAAGAGGCCTTAAATGAGGGTTTGCAAAAAACTAAAGAAAGCTTTTTTTCCAAGATATCTAAAGCCATTGCAGGTAAATCTACAGTAGACGAAGAAGTGCTGGATAGCCTTGAGGAAGCGCTCATTACCGCAGATGTAGGCTTAGATACTACCATCAAAATCATCAACAGGATAGAAGAGCGAGTGGCGCGCGATAAGTATTTAAATACCAGTCAACTCAATGCCATTTTACAGCAAGAAATAGCCGAAATGCTCACCGATGCGCCAAGCAATGAGTTTGAAACATTTGATGTGCCCGCAGATAAGAAACCCTACGTGATTTTGGTAGTGGGTGTTAATGGCGTAGGCAAAACAACCACTATAGGCAAATTGGCATATAACTTTAAAAAAGCTGGCAAAGAAGTACTACTTGGCGCCGCCGATACGTTTAGAGCCGCAGCAGTAGATCAGCTTACTATTTGGAGTGAGCGCGTGCAAGTGCCTATTGTAAAGAAAGAAATGGGTAGCGACCCCAGCTCTGTAGCCTTCGATGCTGTTGCTAGTGGCTTGGCCCGAAATAGCGATGTTATCATCATAGATACAGCAGGAAGACTGCATAACAAAGCCCATTTGATGGACGAGCTAAATAAAATAAAAAGAGTTATTGCTAAAAAAATACCCGATGCGCCCCACGAAGTATTATTGGTGCTAGATGGAAGTACCGGCCAAAATGCTTTAGAACAAGCCAAACAGTTCACCCAAGCCACAGATGTTTCATCCTTGGCTATCACCAAGCTAGATGGCACTGCCAAAGGAGGCGTGGTATTGGCTATAACCCATCAGTTTAAAATTCCAGTAAAATACATAGGTGTGGGAGAAAAAATGGAAGATTTACAAATCTTCAACAAATTTGAGTTCGTTGATTCATTATTTTCATTAGAAAATAATTAATTCGATAATATGTATATAAATTTCGACCTTTGCACCCATTCACATAGTCATAATCACTTTTTTCTACTTATATGTCTTTAGATAAATACACTTTGCAGAACGAAAAAGAAACCCGGGCCGGATTCGGTGAGGGTATTTACGAAGTAGCCAAAACAAATCCAAATGTTGTAGCCCTTACAGCCGATTTGGCGGGCTCCCTAAAGCTAAACGCTTTTATAAAAGAGTTCCCGGATAGATTTGTACAATGTGGCATTGCTGAAGCAAATATGATAGGTATCGCTGCCGGCCTCACCATAGGAGGTAAAATACCTTATACAACTACTTTTGCCAACTTCTCTACTTCGAGAGTGTACGACCAAATTAGACAGTCTGTTGCATATAGCGATAAAAATGTCAAAATTTGTGCATCACATGCTGGGCTTACCTTAGGTGAAGACGGCGCCACACACCAAGTGTTGGAAGATATTGGCATGATGAAAATGCTTCCTGGAATGACCGTTATTGTGCCATGCGATTTTAACCAAACAAAAGCTGCTACTAAAGCTATAGCCGAGCACCAGGGGCCGGTTTACCTTAGATTTGGTAGGGTAAAATGGGCCAACTTCACTGCCGAAGATGGTAGCGACTTTGTTATCGGTAAAGCACAAATTATTAAAGAAGGTACAGATGTTACTATCATAGCGTGCGGGCATTTGGTATGGACTGCGATGGAAGCCGCTAAAATACTTGAAGCCGAAAATATAAGTGTAGAGGTTATAAATATGCACACCATAAAGCCGCTAGACGTGGACGCTATCTGCAAATCATTGTCTAAAACCGGCTGTGTGGTTACTGCCGAAGAGCATCAGGAAAATGGTGGCTTAGGAGATAGTGTAGCACAAGTAGCTTCCAAATATTGCCCTGTGCCGCAAGAGTACGTTGCCGTTAAAGATACCTTTGGTGAAAGCGGAAAACCTTTGGAACTATTAGCAAAGTATGGCCTTAGTAAAGAGCATATTGTGGCAGCAGCTCATAAAGCGATTGCCCGTAAAGGTTAAGCCAAAGTTTTTCGCCTCCGCAAGATTGGTGAGTAACTAGTAATATGGTTGCCCGCGCCCTTAATATTTCACTTTTGTGTAGGTAAACTATTCTTCACAATACACAATAATTAATATCAAAGATTGTTAGGTGGCTGTTCTTTTTGAATAGCCACTTTGCATTTCTATCACCACTTTATCTATAGTCTTGGCAATTTTTGGGTTTGTACGCTGTAGGCTATAAAAAAATGCTTAACACAAGTTATTGATAAAGAATTAGTAATAATTTTTATAGATAAAAAAAATATGAGTTGTGTTTTTTTTGGCATACGATTTGTTAGACAAATGTACATGAGCTGGTCATTTTTTTTATGGTGAAAATGGTCAGTGTTTCATAGTGATAGGGTTTAAATAAAAAGGGGGCTATACATAGATATAGCTCCTTTTGTTTTTGAGTGATTAATACTTTAGCGATGTTTTGGGGCGCTTTGTGCTAATTCTGCTAGCCGTCCAATCTTTTTATGAAACTTTATTAAGCTATTTATTGATGCATATATCTTCAGTATATTTTTATAAATATATGGAAGAAGTTTATGTAAGAAGGGAAACAGGAATCCAATAGATATTAAGACGAAGCCAATTGATTATTGGTATTGGCAGCCTCATTGCGTGTAATGTTATCGATGATAATAGTTAGCGAAATACACAAAAAGAAAATTGCGCCTATTTTGTGCGTTTCCAGCAATTCCGAGAAGAAGTTGTTTACAAACCCTGCACCAAAAGTCATGGCTAAGCCTAATATTATTTTTTTATAAAAGACGTCTTGAATGCGCCAATATAGCCTTTGTGCATAGCGGAAATATACCCAAATTAGTATGCCATAAATAATCATCGCAGGCCAGCCTTGCTCCGTTAGCATAAATACAAAGTAGTTGTGAGTGGTCGAGCGCTCCGGATTTCTGCTCACATACGTTCTAAATTCAGATAAGGCATGCGTTTTGTAAAATTCATTCCAGTTATTGGGGCCTACACCAGTTAGGGGTCTTTCGCCACTCATCCTCACCGAGGCTATCCATCGGTACAATCGCTCCATCGACGACATATCTTTGCCTGCAACGGTAGCCTTAACCAAACTAGCAAAGTTGGGTTGTGTGTAAGTATGCCTAAAGTCGGGTTTCAGTGCTACGTAATTCTGATTATATATCAGTCCGGCCACAAGTGAAATAGCGACTGCGTAAAATAGCGGCATTATCCAATGGCCTATCTTCTTTATGAAAGCAAACCATATCACTAAGGCAAATATTATGGCCAACATTGCAGCCCTAGCTTGCGCTACAAATAAGGCAGGAATCATAAAAATAATGATACCTAATAGCAGCCATTTTATTTGATAGTGCCCTTTAAATAGCTGGTAGGCTATTATCATCATAGGTAGCGTCATTGATAAAATGGTACTATGGTCTACGTGATTGAAAAAGAAGGGTCGGGCAGCCATATTCGACTCTAAAAACCCGAAATTTAAGAAAGCGTGGCGTATAAATATAAATACAAAGATGATGATAAACGGTATGTATATCAGCTTAAAGGCTCTCACAAAGTCGGCTTTCGACTTAAAGAAATAAATGGGTAAAATGAAAAATGCATTTAGAAACCACGTTTTGGCTACAATGTATTTTAAAGAAGGTAGAAAAATTTCAGACAGCACTACTGCTACCACTATCCATATGTAGTGTAAGAATATCATTAGTGTCATTGGGCTCTTTAAAAACCAGTCTGGTACTAGTTTTTTTTGCGCTATGAACATGAAGATACTTACCAGTAGCAAAAACCACATCATTGGCTCGTCTGGAAGGGTGGTAGAAAGTCCACCGGGCAAATATATCTGTATGGAAAAGGGTATCGATAATAGAAATAGCCAATAGAAGCCACGCCAATCTACGATGCCAAAGAATACTCCCGCAGCTATTAATGGCAATAAAAATATCCAGTAAAAAGAAAAGTAGGTACCCACTATTATACTTAGAAGCAGTATGACAATGCCCCAAGTATAAATGGTTTTTTCTCCTTTATCTGTTACGCCAAAAAACTGCATAATTTGTGAAACCTCCGCTAATAGCTATGACAATAGTAGTATGTGATTAATCTTTTATTTTTTCGCGGTAAAATGCTCCAAAAACAACAATGATGCTGGCTATGAATAAACTACCTATTAAAGTCCCTAATATTATTAATAATGATTTTGGGTGCGAAGCTTCGTCTGGTGTGTAAGCGTCTTGTACTAAATAGAAAATGTTTACATTACCGTTTCTCACCATCTCAAATTCATTTACTAGCGTTAAGTACTGAGCTTTGTTGTCAATCAGTTTATCTTTCAGTGCTGTAAAGTTTTGTAGTTGCTCTAGAGCTTCAACTTGTGCAGTGCTTAAGTTGCTTGCCGTTTGGGTAGTTTGTACGGCGCCTCTTACGGGTACTAAATAGTTGTTGAGTTGGTATGCGTTCTTAATAGCTACTATGGTATCTGTATATGTTTGAATGGTACTATCCATTTGTAGCATTTCGGTACGCAAAGCTTCTGCTATCGTTCTGTTAGATTCTATAAAGTATTTTAAGAATTTATCTTCTATGTAATTTCTGATAGCAAGTGTAATTTCTCTTGCCTTTTCGGGGTCTTTGTCTGTATAAAATATCTCAATATTCTTTGTGTCCTGTCTACTAAAAGCAAAGTTGTTTTTTATTTTCATTCGCAAAAAGTAGGGGTTCTTAATTCCATAATAGTTTGCCAAATCAAATTTTTCAACCAAAAAACGAATCATGGCCTCACTTTTTGATATTAACTCTACTTGGTCTACATCTTCAGGAACGGCAAAGAATTCTTTGTTTTCATACATCTGGGTTCTAAAAACATAGTTTCTGTCTAATAGAATAGGATTTTTAACTATGAAAATAGAACTTGAGGTGTATTTCTTGGGCGCAATCAATACTACAATGGCAGCTATCGCAACGGCAGCAAGCGTAGTAAGAATGATGAATTTTTTCTTCTTGAATAATAACTTGAAAATGTACAGTAAATCGAAACTATTATTATCGTTCATGATTTGTGAAGCTTATTTTTTTGCAAATGCAAATGTATATAATTATTTTGGGTTTGCTTGGGCTTATATTGATTTCTGAAACACAACGTTTTCTGAATCTATTTTATTATCCAAGCAATGTGTTTTTATGTTGGCTACATGTTGGAGCTCGCCCTTGTTGTCAATAATATATGCTTGGTAGCCCCAATCCATTAATTGTGAGATGGCATTATCGCGCTGTGGCGTTTCATTGGCTGTGATATACTCCATAACTACATAGGGTGGATGCTGCGTCAATAATTGCTTTGCTCCAGCAAGTACAAGATGCTCTGCCCCTTCTACGTCTATTTTGATAATTGTAGGCGTTTGTAAATGCTTCTTCCAAAGCATATCCAATGTTATTGCTGGCAATTGGTGTTGGGTATGCGGTATTTTATCATACCATTTTTCGTTTTTGTATTGAGCAATATCAAATGAATTGTATTCGGAGTAGAGAATAGGGAAGGTGTAAAATTCTAAAATGCCTTCTTCCTCAGATGCTGCGGCATTTATAGGTGTAATATTTTTTTCGTTTGTGGTGTTTTTAAGTAAAATATTGAAGTTTTCGGGCGCGGCTTCTAGTGATAATACTTTACCCGCTGGACCAACTAATGTGGCTGCTAGCAACGAAAAGTATCCAAAGTGCGCACCAATATCCCAAAAAGTATCGTTGGGTTGTAGGTTTTGTATAAGGAAATTTGCCAATCGCAATTCTGAATCATGCGTTTTTCCGCCCGTCAGATAGATATCGGTTGCTGCAGGTAAGGCTATCAACATAGGTTTTCCAAAAAAGGTAGCGGCCGTTTTGTAGAGCGGCTGTCTTTTTATGGCATATCCTATTTTTCGGTAAGCTATCGCCGTTATGTAAGCAACAGGTCTACTCGCAAATCGATGTAATTTGCTGGCTTTGGCTTGTTTGCTTACTGCTTCTAATCCTTTTTGAATTGCTGTTTTGTTCAAAGTGTATTTACTGGTTTTAAATGCTTTCGCCCGCTTTCATTTTTTCTGCATTTTCTGCAAATTGCAGTGCTTCTAACATTTCATCTATATTTCCATTCATAAAATCGTCTAAAGCATAGATAGTCATGTTTATTCTATGGTCTGTAATCCTACCTTGTGGATAGTTGTAGGTTCGGATTTTTGCCGATCTGTCGCCGGTGGTTACTATAGATTTTCTTCGTTGGGCTATGGCCTCTTCATGTTTCCGTACCTCTTCTTCGTACAGTTTTGTTCGGAGCATTGTCATGGCTTTTTCTCTGTTGCCAAGCTGTGTACGCTCTGTTTGGCAAGTTACTGAGGTGCCTGTAGGTATGTGTGTAAGAATAACTTTTGTTTCTACTTTATTTACGTTTTGGCCGCCTGCGCCACCCGAGCGTGCAGTTTCCATTTTTACATCGGCCTCTCTCAATTCAAAGTCAATATCTTCTGCCTCTGGCATTACTTGAACGGTTGCTGCCGATGTGTGTACACGCCCACTTGCTTCTGTAGCAGGTACACGCTGTACGCGGTGTACGCCACTTTCGAATTTCAGTGTGCCATAAACATCTTCGCCAGTGATTTCAAGTTGAACTTCTTTGTATCCGCCTACGGTACCTTCCGATTCGGACAAAAGCACGGCTTTAAATCCTTTTTTCTCAAAATATTTTAAATACATTCTGTACAAATCGCCTGCAAAAATACTGGCTTCGTCGCCTCCAGTGCCTGCTCTTATTTCTAGAACGGCATTTTTTTCGTCTGTTGGGTCTTTGGGTATAAGTAGGTGTTTTATTTCATCTTCTAGCAGCGTTTTCGCTTCTTCGGCTTGTGCCATATCCATCTTTGCCATTTCTCTGAGGTCTTCGTCCGCTTCTGTGGAGAGTACTTCTTTGCCAAATTCTAACGTTTCAAGTTGTTGTTTATATTTTTTATAAGCAGCAATTATGGGCTCCAGTTTTTTGTATTCTTTGGAGATTTTGGTAAATTCTTTGTTGTCTGTTAAGACTTCAGGATTGGTGAGCGATATACCAAGTTTATCAAATCTGGCTTGGATAGCTTCTAATTTTTCTATCATAAGGTGTGCAAAAAAAAGTAGACAAAATTACACATTAATATGCATTATTTCTAAGGTATTTTATAATTCTGTGTTTGGTACGCTATAAAATGCAGCAGCGACAATTCTGTGTTAGAATTATCGCTGCTTATTAGAAAGTGATTTTAATTGAATGTTTATCTTATGAGTGTTACATTACCTGTGCTACTTATTCGTTCTAGCGTGTTAGCGCAGTAGGCATCTACTTCCCAAACATATACTCCAAATTGTGCAGGAGTACCGTTGATGGTGCCATCCCATCCTTGGTTAACATCTGTAGTTTCAAATACCACTTTGCCCCATCTGTCATATATTCTAAATGCATTTATTTTAGAAAACTGGCTGTTTAGCAATTTGAAGGTGCTATTGTTGCCAACCGCTGTAGGGCTAAAGGCGTTAGGAAGTGCCACGCTTTGGCAAGGTACTATTATGTTTACAGAGTCGATAGCTTTACAGCCTATGTCGCTTGTTACCTCTAAGTAGTAAGTAATATTATACGGTGGTTTAGCGGTAGTCACAGGTGCCCATTCGCTTCCTGTCAATCCAATAGTTGGCGTCCAATTATAGTGATAGCCGTCTAGAACAGTAGTGTTAGGGCCGCCAAGTGCAGTTGAGGAGCCGTCGCTGATGGTTCTATCTGGGCCTGCATCTGCAGCTATTTTACTAAGATTTACTTCTATGCTTTTTCTAACCACACAATCTCTATCAAAATAAAGCGTGTAGAAGTATGGTGTGTTTTGCTGTGGCCAAATATTTACCGTATTACCTATTGTCGTATCGATATTATACGATGGATGCCATACAATACTGTCTATGTCTACGTTTAATACCTGTACTTCGATGGTATCATTTTGGCAAATCAGGGTATCATTAATATTCAGCGTAATGCTACTATGTGGATATACATATATTTGTTGGCACTCGGTACGCACGGTAGGCAATCCTTCATCTACAGTTAAAGTAACATTATAGTAACCTGGCTCTGCGTAAGAGAAGGTAGGTGGTAGACGTTGATCTTTAAATGCTGGTGTAGCTGCGTTACAAGGGTTATATTCTATCAACGACATAGATTGATCGATAAAGTTGGTAGATATCATATAAAGGCCACCCTCTTCTCTAACTGTATTTGATAAAGCTAAGGCACCATTTATACCAATGAAGTTACCTAAATTGGTTGCTCTTGGAGTATCAGCAATCGAGAAGTCCCATACCAAGCCAACAACGTTTCCGTTACCTTCTGATAGTACCCATCCATAATATTTATCACATTCTCTGGTAATAGATAAGCCTACTGGTCTGGCTACTGAACCACCAAGGTTTTCGTAGTTGATAACAAATGCAGGATTCAGAAAAGAGTTACCAAAAGAAATACGTTTTACAGCACTTTCTGCTTTGTTAGTTACAAATAAATGCCAGTTGTCGAGCTCTTTTATCAATTCAAAGTCAGATACATCCGATAAATTATTGAATAATGTACCTAGGTTGGAGATGTATGGTCTGCTTTTGATGTTTGTGCCAAAATTAAATCTTAGTAATTCTGCTCTACTATTGATAGTAAAACCATACCAGTTTTTGTCATTATCTTGAGCAATAACGAGTTGGTTGGTACCGGTAAGCAAGCTATCGAAATTTCCGAAATTTTCTACTACTGTAGCATTTTGTTGTATGCCATTAGAGAAGTCAATACGCATCAGGTTGGAATTATTCCAAGCAGTTCCGCCGATCACAAATAAGTGCCATTCATTACCTGAGTTGATAGGGTATAAGCCTCTACCTGTAGTGGCCACTTTGCCCAGTTCTCGGATGTTTGAAGGGCTGCCTTTAATGCCGTCTTGATAACGCATTCTGTATACATACCCGTCCTTATTAAGGAAAAATCCAAATAAATTGTCCCTGTCTTTTACCAATTTAAATTGTCCAGCGTCATTAAAGTAAGAAAATGGCCCCAGATTCCCTCCTGTAGGGAATGCCTCTAAATTGGGAGGACAGAAGCTCCAATTATAACTTTGCGCACCTTCTATTATGTCGTAAGGTTCTATTTGGTGATCTGTACATACTGTATCTGGAATGTTGAATATGTCAGTTCTAACTTGAGCAGAACCCGACATCACATTCGTTACCATTGCAGCAATACTCGTGGCAAGAATTAGTAATTTTTTTGTCATATATATCAACAATATAGCTGTTTTTTAATAGCACTCGTTAGAGCTCAAACATGCCTTTTACCTAAAAGTTTGGCTAATGTAATAAGAATCTGTGAATTTTTTGCAAAGTATTCCTATTTTTATTCCAAAATAAAAAATAATTATGTTTAAATCAAAATTTACACGCACTTTATTTGGAACAATTTCACTTTTGTTGCCCACTTTAACAATTGATGCCAAGGAGGGAATGTGGCCGCCTTCTGTCATTAAATCGCAAGAAGCAGAAATGCAAAGGCTTGGAATGAAAATTACAGCCGATGAATTATACAACGAACAAGTAACCGGTCTTAACATGGCTGTGGTGCATTTTGGTGGTGGCTGTACGGGAGAATTTGTCTCTGATAAGGGTTTGATTTTTACCAACCATCATTGTGCGTATTATTACGGTCAGTTTTTAAGCTCGCCCGAGAAAAATTATTTAGAAACAGGCTTTTTTGCCCAAAATATGGCAGAAGAGTTGCCTTGTAATGGCTTAACCATTAAGATAGTAAAGAAAATAGAGAATGTTTCTAGTTATATTTTAAGGCAAATCTCGGATACCTTGTCGGAGGCCGACAGAAAGGCAATCATAGAAGAACGTATTACTTTGCTCACAAAGGCCTATACACGCATGTACAATGCAGAGGTTGAAATAAAGCCTTTTTTTGAAGGTAATGAATATTGGGCTACCATCCGCGAAACATTTAGTGATGTCCGTATGGTGGTGTTTCCGCCAAATGGAATTGGCAAGTTTGGCGCCGATACAGACAATTGGATGTGGCCAAGACAATCGGGCGATTTTGCGGTGTTGAGGGTGTATGCCGATGCCAACAATAAACCTGCAGCTTATAGCCCCGAAAATAAACCTTACAAACCCGTTAAGTTTTTCCCTATTTCTACGCAAGGTGTCAAAGAAGGTGATTTCACGATGGTGTATGGCTTCCCTGGCAGAACTACGCAATATCTTTCTTCCTATCAGGTAGACCAAGTGCAGCGGGTTATCAATCCAATTAGAATAGATGCGAGAACCTTAAAGTTGAATGCTTGGGATACTTATATGAGAAGCGATAAAAAGACTTTTTTGAAATATGCGTCCAAACAAGCAACTGTAGCGAATGGCTGGAAAAAATGGCAAGGTGAAGTTTTGGGCTTGCAAGAGAAAAATGTGGTAGCTCAAAAAGAAGCTATGGAGCAAAAGTACTTGAAGACGGTAGCTAATAGCGCTAATCCTACCGATAGGCTGGTATTATGGCAATTAGAGGCTAATGTAAAAGGTAGTAATAATTTTGTAGCTGCTCGTGAGTTGCATCGCGAAGCTATACTAGGCATAGAAGCCATTCAGCAGACAGCAGTGTTACAGCAAGTAATGGATATTTTCAGAAGCCCTATCACTACCGTTGAATTAAGAGACACTCTTTCTAAAATAAAAAACAGAATGAAGGGATTTTATAATAATTATCTTCCTCATGTAGATCAGACTGTTTTTGAGAAATTATTGCCTTATTACCTAAGCAAAAATGATGCCCTAGTAGCACCTCAAATGCGTTATATGTATTCTGTGTACGGTAATGATATCAAAAGATGGTCGAATACGGTATATAACAATTCTTTAATGACGAATAAAGATAGATTGTTTGAGTTTTTGGATAAGGCTACTAAGGCAGATAGTTTTGCTATAATTGGCGACCCGAGTTATGTAATTTATTACGAAACTTCTACCTTCCAATCTAAGCAAATTGTTCCGCAATTGATGGCAAATAGCAAGAATATCGATGTTTTGAACCGTCAATACGTGAGTGCACAAATGCGTTTCAATCCTAGCAATAAGCCTTTGTATCCAGATGCTAATTCTACTTTAAGAATTGCTTACGGACAAGTGGCACCGATAGCCCAGAAAGAAGGTAGTTTCTTCCTTACAGATTTGGATATGAAAGTAAAGCGCCATAATGCCGAAATAGAAGAATTTAATATTCCTCAAAGATTGTTAGACTTGCACCAGCGTAAAGACTATGGTAGATGGGCTGTAAATGGCTCTGTTCCCATTAATTTTATAGCTACGAATCATACAACGGGAGGTAATAGTGGCAGCCCAGTACTGAATGCCAAGGGAGAGTTGATTGGTATTAATTTTGATCGTATTTGGCAAGGTACTATGAGTGATATCTATTTTGATGAAAGCTTCTGTAGAAATATTTCGGTAGATGTTAGGTATGTATTGTTTATCATTGAAAAATATGGTAATGCAGGTTGGTTGCTCAATGAGATGAAGTTGATGAAATAATCCTAAATTACGCCGCACCTTAACTGTGCCGATGTGTAATGAGTGTTGAGTAAATGCAATGTAGCTATCGCAAATTTAGTTGCATAAATCGCACCAACACAAAGTAAAAAAAGCAAATTCAATAAAATTGAATTTGCTTTTTTTGTTTAGTGCTAGCCAGTAACATTGCATCTTTAGTGAGGAGTAGTTACTCTACAAAGTCGGCTTCAGTGAGGCCTATTTTTAATATCATTTCGGCTGGTGGCTCTACTTGTATGCCTTGCTCCATTATGGGGTCTTCAATGTAGATAGTCACCTGTCCTACTTTATAGTCGTAGGAGTAGGAAATAGCATCGATAACAGCAGGTATAGCGCTGTAGTTTTGCTCTCGGTCGTTGCTTACGGCTATAGATACGATACCTTGATTAACGTAGTATTGATTTAATTCATTGACTCTTAGTGTAACGAAAGCACGATTAGTGCCGTCATACACCCAGTCGTTAGCATAAGCAGTGTATACAAAAACCTTACTAGGTACAGCTTCATATACATCATAGTACTCTCTTGTACAAGAGGCGGTGCCGAATATTAATGCGGAGCCTAAAAGCAAAGCTGGAATAAATTTTTTCATATTGTTTTATATTGAAAGCTTAAAATAAGATGGTAAAAATAATTAATTTAATAAAGCGATACTAGTAAAAAAAAGTATAAATATTTTATCGTTTGCAACAAAAATAGGAACAATAAATCTTAGATGTATGACTGGCCATGGTTGCAGAAGTTTAAATTGGGCTTCAAAAGGGGCTTAGTGGTTTCATTTAAGCGTGTTTATTGTACTCTTGTTTTTAGCTGTAATTTGGGATTATGCTTGCTGCATTTGTATAAGATTGGAGTAATAGCCGCCTTTTTCCATGAGTGTTTGATGGGTACCTCGCTCTACTATTTTCCCTTCGTGCATGACTACTATTTCGTCTGCGTGTTGTATGGTAGACAATCTATGCGCTATTACGATGCTCGTCCTGTTTTCCATCAATTTATTAATAGCTGTTTGTACCAATCTTTCCGAAGCGGTATCTAGGGCAGAGGTGGCTTCATCTAAAATTAAAATGGGTGGGTTTTTGTATACCGCTCTGGCAATCGTTAATCTTTGTTTTTCACCACCGCTTAGTCGGTTGCCTCGTTCACCTACATTGGCATCAAACCCTTCTTGTTTTTTTAAAATATAATCTGATGCATTGGCAATTTGTGCTGCGTATTTGAGTTGTGCATCATTTATTGGACCTGCGGCTCCCAAAGCTATATTGTGTCTAATTGAGTCGTTGAATAGTATGGCCTCTTGCGATACGATTCCCATTAGGTTTCTGATGCTTTTAAGTTTTAAATCTTTTATGTTTTTCCCATCTATCAAAACTTCTCCACTGAAGGCATCGTGAAACCTAGGTATAAGGTCGACCAAAGTGCTTTTGCCCGAGCCAGATGCGCCTACCAATGCAATTGTTTTACCTTTGGGTATGGTTAAGTTGATATGGTCAAGGATGATTTTGTCTTCGTATTTAAATACTATATTTTTTAGCTCTATCTTGTCTGTAAAATCTGCAATAGATTCCGCGTTTGGATGTTCTTTGATGGGATTGTCTATGGCTAAAAAATCATGTACTCTATTTAGTGCTGCGCTTCCTTTATTGATATTATAGTATGCCGAAGATAAGTTTTTCAAGGGGTTGATAATGCTGTAAAACAGTCCAATAAACGAAATAAAAGCTGGTCCGGTCATAGCGCTTTTGCCGCTAAAAATTAAATAGCCGCCATAGAGCAGTATGATACCTACCACGAGTATACCTAGGGTTTCAGACATTGGGCTTGCGGCGTCTTTGCGGGCAGATATCACATTTTTTAATTTAAAAACAGCATTGTTTATAGCATTAAATCGCATATTCTGATTGTGTTCGGCATTAAATCCTTTTACAATTCGTATTCCAGAGAGCGTTTCGTCTACCGTACTCATCATCTCGCTTAGTTTTTCTTGAGCCGCATTCGATGGTTTTTTGAGTGATTTGCCCACCTTGCTTATTAACAATCCGGCTAAAGGAAGAAATAGTAGTAGAAATAAAGTGAGTTCAGGGCTAATTACAAGCATCGTAATAAGCGTGAATAAGATGGTTAATGGCTCTCTGATAACGGTTTCTAATACACTCATAATGGAGCTTTCTATTTCTTGAACGTCATTCGTCATGCGTGATAGCAAATCTCCCTTACGCTCTACATTAAAATAACTTATAGGCAATTCCAGCGATTTAGTAAACATATCTTTTCTTATGTCTCTTATTATGCCTTGTCTTAAAGGGTTAAGTATTCTTAATGATAAATAGATAAAGGTGTTTTTGAAGATAGTGGCCAATACTACAATGCCTACGGAAATTAATAGCGCTTTCGACCTGCTTTGGCTTACTACAATGTCGTTGACAATGCGTATCGTCTCGGCCAAAAAGCCGGTGCTATTGCTTGGTATGCTTTCTTTTCCTACAAAGATGATTTGTAGTACAGGTGTAAGCATCGTAAAGGTAAAGATGGAAAAAATTATCGCAAGTATACTTGTGAAAAAATATAATATAATTTTAGAGGTATAGGGGCTAAGGTAGCTCAGTATGTGTTTTATGTTTTTCATTATGCGAATAAGCTAAAACTTATGTGAATACGGTATAGTTGGCTATGTGGAAAAATCTAAAGGAGCGTTGCTACAACGCCCCTTCCGACTAATAAATCTTATAATAATGCATAGCTAACACTTCCATCCTTTTCGTCTTTGAGCTGTATGCCCACGGCCGCTAGGGTATCTCTGATTTTATCTGAGGTAGCATAATCTTTCCTAGTTCTTGCATCTTTACGCATGTCAATTACCAGTTGCAATACGCCATCGAGTTTGCTACTGTCTGCTTCTTTAATAGACTGTAATCCTAAAATGCGCTCCATATAGTCGTAGAATGTTGACTTTATTCGGCTCAATGTTGCATCTGTCAGTACATCTGCCTTTATTTGTCCGGCTTTAATACTGTTTATTGTAGGTACGATGTCAAACAAACGTGCAATCACTTTAGCAGTATTGAAATCGTCATTCATATCTTGTGTGATGCCCTCAAGATTCAAGAGTATGCTGGCCTCCAGTGCCTCATCTGTACTTTTTGTGGTGCCTGTGTTTGGAAGGGCATTTAATACTTCATAGGCATCCCATAGCCTTTTAAGTGCCTTCTCGGCAGCTTGAAGCGCCTCGTTAGAGAAGTCTAAAGTACTTCTGTAATGTGTGGTAAGTATATAAAAACGTATCACCATTGGATGATAAGCTTGCTCCAATAAGGGGTGTTCTCCACTAAAAAGCTCGGTGAGTTTAATGACATTGTTATACGATTTGCCCATTTTCTTACCGTTAATCGTAATCATATTGTTGTGCATCCAATAATTTACTGGAGCACAGCCGTGCGCGATAGTGCTTTGTGCAATTTCAGATTCGTGATGCGGAAATTGCAAATCCATACCACCGCCATGTATGTCAAATTTTGCACCTAGGTACTTACTGCTCATGGCTGAGCACTCTATATGCCAGCCAGGGAAGCCTTCTCCCCATGGACTCGGCCAACGCATCAAATGCTCTGGTGGTGCTTTTTTCCATAATGCAAAATCCACAGATGCTCGTTTATCTTCCTGTCCGTCCAAGTCACGAGTGTTTTCTAGTAGGTCTTCGAGTATTCTGCCCGATAGTTTGCCATACACATTCTTTTCATCAGAGTTTTTGTAATGATCGTTGTATTTTTTTACGTCAAAATATACAGAACCATTCACTTCATAGGCGTAACCCTGCGCTATGATTTTTTTTATCATTTCTATCTGTTCAATAATATGTCCGGTGGCTGTAGGTTCAATAGAGGGCTCTAAAGTGTTGAATTGGCGCATGCCCCATCGGAACAGATTGGTATACTTCTGCACCAATTCCATGGGCTCAAGCATTTCTAAAATGGCTTTTTGGGTTACTTTATCCTCTGCTTCTCGGCCTTCTTCTTCAAAATGTCCAGCATCTGTTATGTTTCTTACATAACGCACCTTATAGCCCAAATACTGAAGATACCTATTCACTACATCAAACGTAATATATGGTCGTGCATGCCCAAGATGCGACTCACCGCTCACTGTGGGGCCACATACATACAGGCCAACGTGGCCAGGTGTTATCGATTGGAAGGTTTCTTTTTGTCGAGTATAAGAATTATAGAGTTGTAATGAAGACATTGTGTTGTTTTTTGTATACTATAAATATGTAACCCACAAAGGTACGGTATAATCAACATTGTAAGAATGGGGTTTTCGATTAAAAATATTTCATTTGAAAGCCCGAATTTTTATTAAACAAATGGTAAATTAAACAATCTTAATTCAATAAAATGTAATTTTAGTGTCAATAGGAATATGCTACCAAAGATGTCATTTAAAGACTTGAAAAATAAAATAACCACCGCACGCAACTGGTCTTCTATACCCAAGTGGCTAAGAATACTCACACTTAGCTTGCTAACGATAGGTGTGTTTTTAATTGCAGTTTTTGTAGCGATAAGTTGGTACGTAAATAGCAACAAGAAAGTGCTTATGCAGCAAATGACCAGCCTTGTAGTCGAAAATTTGAATGGAGGGCAACTGGAAGTAAAAGATATAGATGTGGCGCTATGGCGAACCTTTCCAAATTTGGCCATACACTTAAAACACGTAAGCCTTAGTGATAGTTTGTATGTAGTTCACCAAAAAAAGTTGTTTTATTTCAAGGATGTGTATGTGCGCCTTAAGCCTTTGAGTTTACTGAGCAAACAGCCCAAAATCAGTAAGGTTTTCCTAGCTAATGGTACCGTATATATGTTTAAGGATACCAATAATTATTCTAATGTTGAAGTTTTTACCAGGCCTCAATCTGCTGTTAAGAAACCCGGTAACTTTCGTTTGGAAGTGGCTGATTATGCTATTGATAATGTAAATTTTGTATTTGATAATTTTCTAAGAAACAAAAAATTCGAACTTGATATTCACGAAATAGATGGCAACCTAAAGGTGGTACAAGATGCTCTGGAATTTAATGTGAATATAGATGTAACTATCGGTCAGTTGGGTTTTAATCTCCAAAAAGGTGGCTTTTTAACCGATACTAAAGTGAAGGGTCCCCTGCGGGCAACCTTTAATGTAGCAGACAATCAATTAGAAGTTTCCAATCAACGATTGAAAGCCGATGGTATGCCCCTAGTAGTGTCGGGTAAGTTTAATTTTGCTCCTGATAATAAAGAATACACCCTAGTTATAGATGGCAAGGGTATTGACTTTTCAAAAAGTAGGGCTATGTTGAGCAAACATATTGCAAACAAACTCAAAGTTATTGAAGTGCGCAAACCTATTGATATTTATGCTACCATCAATGGTGAATTACAGTATCCAGATACGCCTGTAGTCGTGGTAAATTTTCTTATAAAAAATAATGCCATCACCATACCAATTGGCGACATCGACAATGCAAATGTGCAGGGCAGATTCACCAACCGGTTTAAAGCGGGAGCCGGTTATGGGAATGATAATACCGTCATTTTTATCGACAAGATGAATGGTGCGCTAGAGGGCGTCCCTATGGTTTTAGATGCTTCTTATGTGCTTGATTTTGCAAAACCCAAAATATACTGTAAAATTAAATCCTCTTTTCCTGTAGAACGCTTAGATGAACTTGCAGGCAGCTCATTTAATTTAAAAAATGGCATTGCAGATTTAGATATTTTTTATTCGGGTCCGCTGACACCCGACGACACCTTTCCTCGTTCCATGAACGGTTATGTATATATTAAAAATGCATCGCTTAGCTATTTGCCCCGTAACCTAAGGTTTGATAATTGTAATGCTACCATTCAGTTTGACGATCAAGACGTAATATTTCATACCGTCGATTTGGAAAGTAAATCCTCCTCGCTGCACCTCGATGGTATCGGCAAAAACTTTCTGAGTGCCTATTTTAACGACGCAAATAAAGCACTTTTTGATATCGATATAAAAAGCAAGCAAATTAACCTCGATGAATTTAAGTCGTTTTTGGTGGCCCGAAAAACAGGTGCAGCAGGAGCGACAGATGGTAAAGTGCGTTTCGTGAAAATAAACGAACAGCTCGATAAGGCGCTGGCTCAAAGCGATATGATGCTCGATGTGCGTATAGATAAGGTGAACTATAGAAAATTTAATGCTACCAATATTCGAGCAGAAGTGAATTTATTGGCTTCGGGCCTTACGCTCCGAAATGTAAATATCAATCATGCTGGTGGCAATATTCGGGTGGATGGAAGTATTCAGCAAAAATATAAGGCCAATCCCTTTAAGGTGAATGCTCAAATTGAGCAGGTAGATATTGCAGCATTAATGACAGCCTTCGAGAATTTTGGATTGGAAGGCATTACCGCCGAAAACCTAAAAGGCCGTTTTAATGGAAATATAGCAGTAGCCGGAGGAATAGATGAATTTGGTAGCCTAATGCAACGCTCGCTGCAAGGCAACATAAGCTTTAAGCTACAGGATGGCGAACTACACAATTTCACACCCCTACTGCAAATACAAAAATATGCTTTCAAAAGTAGAAATCTAGCGCATGTAAGGTTTAAAGAATTGTCTAATACTTTGCAATTACAAAAGGGGCTCATCACCATCCCGCCGATGGAAATTATATCTTCTGCTATTTATATGCGCGTACAAGGCGTGTATGGCATAGATAGGGGTACAGATATTGCTTTAGAAATACCGCTCCGAAACCCCAAAAAGGATGAAGCGCTTATTGCACAAGGAAAATCGGCTAAAAGGATGAAAGGCTTAGTGTTGAATTTGCGAGCGCAAGATGACGGAAACGGTAAAATAAAACTCAATTGGGATCCTCGAAAAACGGGCTTGAAAGAAATCGAACTCAGAAGAATGGAGCAAGAAGATAGCCTTAAAATGTTCAATTAGCGTTGATAGTACAAAGTATGAAAGTTTCAGCCGCAGGGTAAAAATGCCAATATGTGCTGGCAGGACGACTATGTAGCCTAATTACGCCCACCCTCCTTAACTCCACAACTAAAAGAATGTGCCGGCAAGCCCGTCGGTATCTACTACGCCAAGCGCCAAAACGAAAATGAATAACTGACATTTTGTAACATTTTACTGACTGTAATGAAGCTTACTTGCCTAAAAAACTGCCACCTTCTACCGCTAATTTTACCTTTTACTGCCAAAAATGACGAAATGAGCAATTGGCAAACAATTTGCAACTAGTATACTGATACCGCAACAGTCGGTATCCATTTCAAAATTATTTTTAACTTAATCTATTTAATAATTAAACGTTATGGCAAACATCACTCCATTACACGACAGAGTAATCGTAAAACCAGCAGAAGCGGAAACTAAGACAGCAGGTGGCATCATTATCCCAGACACTGCCAAAGAAAAACCTCAACGTGGTGCCGTAGTAGCAGTAGGTAAGGGTAAAAAAGACGAACCTATGACTGTGAAAGTAGGAGATACCGTAATGTACAGTAAACACAGCGGTACAGAAATTAATGTAGATGGTGAAACCTTATTGATAATGCGCGAAACCGACATTTTTGCAATTATCTAGTGTACACACTACGTTGTATTATTAAATCAAGCAATATTTATAGTAATAACTCATTAAAAAATACTAAATAAAATGGCAAAGCAAATTTTCTTCAATACCGACGCTAGAAATAAAATGAAAAAAGGTGTAGATACACTAGCAGATGCGGTAAAAGTAACATTAGGCCCTAAAGGAAGAAATGTAGTAATAGAGAAAAAATTTGGCGCTCCATCTATCACTAAAGACGGTGTTTCTGTAGCTAAAGAAATAGAATTGGAAGATGCTATCGAGAATATGGGCGCTCAAATGGTGAAAGAAGTTGCCTCCAAAACCAATGATATAGCTGGTGACGGTACTACTACAGCTACCGTGTTAGCTCAGGCACTTATTCGCGAAGGTCTTAAAAATGTTGCCGCTGGTGCCAACCCAATGGATTTGAAACGCGGTATCGATAAAGCAGTTGCAGCCGTTGTGGATAATATCAAATCTATTGCTCAAAAAGTAGGTAACGATACACAAAAAATTGAACAAGTAGGTACAATCTCTGCCAATAACGATAGCGTAATAGGCAAATTGATAGCCGAAGCAATGGTAAAAGTAGGCACTGAGGGTGTTATCACTGTTGAAGAGTCTAAAAACACCGATACTACGGTAGACGTGGTAGAAGGTATGCAGTTTGACCGTGGTTACTTAAACCCCTACTTCGTGACTAACACAGAAAAAATGCAAGTAGAGCAAGAAAATCCTTACATATTGATTTATGACAAAAAAATCAGTACCATGAAGGACTTATTGCCTATCTTGGAAAAAGTAGTGCAAACAGGACGCCCACTTTTGATTATTGCCGAAGATGTAGATGGTGAAGCTTTATCTACTTTGGTAGTAAATAAATTACGCGGATCTTTGAAAGTAGCAGCAGTTAAGGCTCCAGGCTTTGGCGACCGCCGTAAAGAAATGCTACAAGATATAGCGGTATTGACAGGTGGTACTGTTATTTCTGAAGAACAAGGTTACAGATTAGATGCAGCAGACTTAACTTATTTAGGTCAAGCCGCCTCTGTAACAATCGATAAAGACAACACTACGATTGTAGATGGTAAAGGCGAAAAAGAAAACATTGATGCTCGTGTAGCGCAAATCAAAGCTCAATTGGAAGTAACTACTTCTGATTATGATAAAGAAAAATTGCAAGAGCGTTTAGCTAAATTGGCTGGTGGTGTTGCAGTATTATACGTAGGTGCAGCTACAGAGGTAGAAATGAAAGAAAAGAAAGACCGCGTAGATGATGCATTGCACGCTACACGTGCCGCTGTAGAAGAAGGTATCGTAGCAGGTGGTGGTACTGCATTAGTACGCTCTATTGCAGCAATTGAAAACTTGAGCGGTGCTAACGAAGATGAAAACACAGGTATTAATATCGTACGCAAAGCTATTGAAGCACCAATGCGTGTCATCGTAGAAAACTGTGGCTTAGAGTCATCCGTTATCGTAAACGAAGTGCGTAAGGGTAGTGCCGATTTTGGTTTCAATGCACGTACAGAAGAGTATGTTAACCTCATCGAAGCAGGTGTTATTGACCCAGCTAAAGTAACTCGTGTAGCATTAGAAAACGCTGCTTCTATAGCAGGTATGTTATTGACTACTGAGTGTGTTATTGCTGACAAACCAGAACCAAAAGCTCCAGCTGCTCCTGCTATGCCAGGCGGTGGAATGGATATGTATTAATAGGTATTATAATCTTTTATAAATATTGTAAACGGCTGGTACAAATGTATCAGCCATTTTTTTGGACAGAGAGTTGAAGAAGAGCACCAACAAGGAAGAGTATTTATTAAAATTTAGCTGAGTTTACTTCAATGTCAACGTACTTAACCTTCGATACTTTTCCCGAAAAGTGCTATTACAATCAGAAGTACAAAATAACAATTTGTAAGAAACAGAATAATTATTTTACCTTTACATAGTTATAATTAATCCAGATTTATATTATATGAAATTTTTATCCTACCTATTATTGCCTCTCTTATTCTTGACTACAGGTCAATTAAACGCACAGGAAACAAAACCAATTCTTGTCAAGGATAATGAAACAGGCGCCTTTTATTATGAAGAAGTTGTCAGCGCTGAAGGCATCACAAAAGAGGAGTTACTGAAAAGAGCTAAAACCTGGATTATTGCAAATATGAAAACAGAAGATAATAATATCATTTTCAATGAAGCTGATTTCTCAGCAGTCAATACAGGTGTTATCAAAGTTGATAGAAAAAACTTCTTTACTTCTATTTTAGAAACCGGAGCATTTGATTTCAAGTTTCATATTTGGTGTAAGGATGACAGATATAAGATACGTATAGACAATATTATGTTTTACTTATTATATGCATCCGGCAGCCCCGTAAGAACTACAAGAGAAAATTACAGTTACGAAGAATTGAAGGACAACAAACATGGAAAATATTTAAAGCAACATAGCAACGAAAAATTATCTCAGTTTATAGCGTCCTTTAAAAAAGCTATGGGCCATAGTGATGAGGAAACCAAAGCAAAGAACGATTGGTAAAGATTCTACAAACCGGAGCCTAAAACAGCTCCACAACTCCCAAAATGCCCAACGGCGGTACAGATCTATATTAATAGATGCACATCTGAATTATAAAACAAACGGCTGGTACAAATGTACCAACCGTTTACAATCAATAAACTTATAATTGTTACCGAAAAACGCCCCCAAAAGGAGAAATGTCATTACTGCTTATCAAGTTCTATTGTGAAATCGTACTCGGTAACAGAATCAGGTTGGTCCCATCTTTGATAAGTAGTTCTAATTTTCATTTTTACTATTAACTTAATACCCAAATCGTCCAAAGTAGCACTTCCTTCTTTTATAACCCGTATGGTCCTTTCCCATTCACTATATGTATAAATATGTTCTTGGTTCTCTCTTATCTTAAAAGTATTAGGACCGGTAATTTCGCAAACTACATTTTCTAAATAGAAATATGTATTATTTGTAATACTGGTTAATCTTAGAACTTTATCATCTGTAGTAGACTCAATTCTAAAGTGCTCCTCACCTTTGTTGGTGTAGTTATTACCTATATCTACAGAGGTATAATCACCTTTCCATAATGCAATGAATTTTGCCGCTGTTAATTTAGCGCAATCATTTCCTTCATATCCTACCGGGCATTCGCAAGTGCCGTCTATACAAGTACCACCATTATAGCAGATGACATTAGAACATTTATCTTCCACTTTTTTGCCACAAGAAACCAACAGTATGGCAGCCGTTAAAATAGCTATAGCTACAGTTAAAAAATATCTTTTCATAATATGAATAAAATTAAAATAATTGCAAATTTAAAAATTAAGTTTAATGAATCATTTCAAGTCAGAATCCTTAACAGGTATTTAGGATAACTAGTTTTCGCCATTTGGTGTAACTAGATAATTAACATTTGATACTCTAGTGATTTGAACTATTAGAAGCCCTGTTTCAGTTGTTAGTACTCGTCAACAATGACATTATGCTTATTTACAAAACCTCTACACGGAATTTAACCTTTCGCTTTGGGAAATGTTTTAAATTTTTTACAGGCAATTGGCTTATTGTTATCAATACATCTAACCCCTCTATTACTTCACCAAAAACTGTATAATCGTCATCTAGTCTTGGTAAGCCGCCATTTTGTATATAGAAAGCGCTACGCTCTGGGGTGAATTGTTTATTATACTTTACTGTCATACTATCAAAACTAGCTTCAGTGTACGCTTTGCCTACTACAAAATAGATTTGATTGATGAAAGATGCTTTTTGAGGATTATCATCGCGTCCTGCTCCTAAGGCACCTATTTTATGAAAAGCACGATCATCCAACTCTGGAGCTACACGTGGCTCCAAATAGCCTTGTACTTTTTCTTTGGCTGCAATATCTAAATCGTGCTCACCTCCTTGTACCACAAAGTCGTTAATAATGCGGTTGAATAAGGCTTTTTTATAGGTTCCTTTCTTAACTTCTTTTAAAAAGATAGATTTGTGAATTGGCGTATAATCGTAAAGCATGACTTTGAAATTGCCATAGTCGGTTTTAAATAATACAATTGTAGATTGCGCTTTTAATAAAATTGGAGAAATGAAAAGCAAGAATAAAATTTGTAGTGTTTTGAACATAGTTGTAATGCAATTATAAAAAATATGGAGTAATAGTGTGCTTGAGTTTAAGTCACGATAAAAATTGGAGTTACGATTATAGAAGTAAGATTAAGATACGTAAGAAGAGGCTGCCTATAAAGTAGACAGCCTCTTTTTATGTATTGAAAAATAACTTACAGTATAGAATCATTAATTATTCAGCAAAATATTTGTGGAAGAAAGGAATGGTTTCTATGCCTTTAAAATAATTTGCTACATCATATTTTTCATTTGGAGAGTGGATGTTATCGCTGTCTAAACCAAATCCTAATAGTACAGTTTTTAATCCTAATATGCTTTCAAATAAAGCGATGATAGGAATAGAGCCACCACCTCTGGTAGGAATAGGTTCTTTTCCAAAAGTAGTAGTAATCGCTTTGGCTGCTGCTTGGTATGCTTTGCTGTCAGTAGGTGTTACCACAGGTTCGCCACCATGATGAGCAGTCACTTTTACTTGTACACCCGGACTTGCTATTTTAGTAAAATGAGCTGCAAACAAATCGGATATTTCTGTAGACACTTGGTTAGGTACTAAACGCATAGAGATTTTAGCAAATGCCTTAGAAGGTAAAACGGTTTTAGCACCCTCGCCAATATAACCACCCCAAATTCCATTGACATCAAGAGTAGGGCGTATACCTGTTCTTTCGAGTGTAGTATAGCTATCTTCACCAACTTCTTGTGCTATCCCTAGTTCGTCGTTCCATTCTTTTTGATCAAAAGGTGCAGCATTGATAGCGGCTCTATCTGCTTCGCTTAATGCTATTACTTTATCGTAAAAGCCTTCTACTGTGATGCGTTTTTTATCGTCATGTAAAGAGGCTATCATTCTACAAAGTTCATTGATAGGATTGAGTACACCACCGCCATAGACTCCAGAGTGTAAATCTCTGTTAGGGCCCGTTACCTCAACTTCCATATAGGCTAAGCCACGCAGGCCGGTTTCTAAAGACGGGTGCTCCATTGATATCATTGAAGTATCTGAAACCAGCACCACATCTGCTTTTAAACGCTCTTTGTTATCTATAAGGAATTGCCCTAAATTGTTAGAACCCACTTCTTCTTCTCCCTCTATCATCACCTTTACATTACACGCTAGGGTATTGGTTTTAGCCATCACTTCCAATGCTTTTACATGCATAAAAAATTGACCCTTATCATCGCAAGCTCCACGTGCATATATTTTACCATCTCTAATTTCGGGCTCAAATGGTCCAGAAGTCCACAGTTCAATTGGGTCGGCAGGCTGCACATCATAATGGCCATAAACGAGTACGGTAGGTAAGCTAGGGTCTATTATTTTTTCACCATAAACAATAGGATGTCCCTTTGTAGCACATACTTCGGCTATGTCGCAGCCAGCTTGCAGAAGGTGCATTTTTACAGCCTCTGCGCAATTGGCTACAGCTTCTTTATATTGGCTATCTGCGCTCACAGATGGTATTCTTAGTAAGTCTAACAGTTCATTCAAGAAACGATCTTTGTTTTGTTCTATATAATCTTTCCAAACTTGCATAAGCTAATGTGTTGTTTTTATAAGTTAAAGATTTGAGCAGTATTAGTTGTCAAAGGTAATTATTTATAGGCAAATTTATTGGGCTATTGCCAGTTCTAAATGGGGTTTGTATCGGTGCATTGCCCTGCTCATGATGTTAAACACATCTTTTTTGAGTTGCTTGATGTCTGTAACGTCGTATTGACTAACATCTATTTCGGGCAGTATTATCACTCTGTTTTTTCCTGGACTCCAATGCCAAATGCTTTTATAGCTAAATCTATCTGCAGAGTCTAAAAACAGAATGGGCAATATATTACTTTGCGACTCTAAAGCTATTTTAAAAGCACCATCATAAAAAGGTATCATCGTTTTGGAGGTTTCGTTGAAGGTGCCTTCGGGAAAGATAAACACGCTTTCTCCATTTCTAATGAGTTTCTTTAGGTCCATAATGCTTTTACGCTTACTCACGGGGTTACTTCTGTCTACCAAAACGGTCATTTGCCGGTATAGGTAACCAAATAGGGGCACTTTTGCAAGCTCGGCCTTGGCAAGGGTTCGCGTCATGATGGGAATGGCTCTGAAAATAAGTGGTACATCCATATACGATTGATGATTGGCTAATAGTATATAGCCATTATGAGAAGTAAAAGGCCGCTTGTTTTCATTAATGATTTGGGTGCGCATACCAATCATGGCTAGCCACAAAATGCTCCATACATGTATGATATACCAAATGCCCTTTTTGAAACCCATAAGTCCGAAAAGCAAGAATAGCGGAAATAAAGCCAAAAAAAGCAGTAAAAAGCTAAGCATAGCATATAAGGCATAGAGGTATCGCATTGATGTAATTTGGGCTGTTAAAGTTTTTTCAGAAAATAAAATTACAGTTTAGTGATTGATTTTGGTACAATACATTGGCATATGTTTTGTGGATTTATTGGAAAATGGTATAGTAGTAAGATGTTGTGCAGGCATTAGGCGCTTTAGAATGTGCTTTTACTCGATACCTATTTAACTGTGTTTTTTCATAAATATGCAAAATTGCAATAGCACAAGCACCCTTTAGCCGACGAATTGGTAAGAAAACACGTGAACTTAGAATTAAGGAATTATTAAATTTTTCAAAAAAAGCCCGAAACTTTTAAGGTTTATAACTCGAAAACAAGGTTTGGTTTTTAAAAAAATAACAATGCATATAATGACAATTATTTTATACAATATTCATTTATAGTATATAATGTATTATGATTCCTTTTTAAAGAGAAACGAAAGAAAGCGCAATAAAGTTAAAGGCGCGATGGCGAGGATGGTGATAAGGTACGATAATAAATTCTAATAAAAAAATGATTTGGTAGTTTGTTGCAAGATTCTATCTTTGTTAGATGTTTTGAATTAAGTAAAAAAAATTAAAATTAACTTTAAACAAAAATTAAAAACTATGGCAGACGTAAAAACAGCCGCACCAAAAGCAACAGCTTCCACAACAAAAGCTAAAAATTCTAACGGTTTTCTAATCAATTTGGTAATAGTATTAGTATGCTTAGCAGCCGGTTTTATAGTGTTCAATTTTGTGTTGGGTTCACCCACCAACTTTGCTGATGCAGACAAAAAGACTCCATTAAACTTCCTCGGTAACATGTACCACGCTGGTTTCGTGATAGCCTTGTTACTTGCAATGTTGTTTATTACAATAGTGTTTGTAATTGAAAGAGGTATTACTTTAGTAAAAGCGAAAGGTAAATTTAACGGCGCTGAATTGGTTAGAAAAGTACAATACCAATTAGCTAATAAAAACATTGATGCTGCTATTGCTGAGTGCGATAAACAAGCAGGTTCTGTAGGTAATGTAATGAAAGCGGGTCTTACAAAATACAAAGAGATGACTTTAAATACAGAATTGAGTACAGAGCAAAAAGTGATCAGCATTAAAAAAGAATTAGAAGAAGCAACAGCATTAGAATTGCCAATGCTCGACAAAAACTTAGTATTCTTATCTACAATTACCTCTGCTGCTACCTTATTAGGATTGATAGGTACTGTATTTGGTATGATTAGAGCGTTTGCCGCTATGGGTACCGCTGGTGCTCCCGATGCATCTGCACTTGCGATAGGTATCTCTGAGGCACTTTGGAATACAGCTACTGGTATCACTACCTCATTCGTAGCGATGATTATGTATAACTTCTATACTACTTTGAACGATGGTATTGCATTTGCTATAGACGAAGGTGGCTTCACTTTGACTCAAAGTTTTGCTGCTAACTACAAATAAGCTTTTCTTTTTCTGGAGTTGCCTTAAATATTCATTTTGGGTAACTCCAGAAAAAAAATTAAGAAAAATTATGGAATCTTTACGATTCCTCGTCTATAACTAAAAGAATTGTAGAAAATGCCAAAATTAAAGATGCCGAAAAAGAGCACGACCATCGATATGACGGCTCTTTGTGACTTTACCTTGTTGCTATTGACATTTTTTATCATGTCTAGTAACTTTAAGCCTCAAGAGGCAGTAGAGGTAAGTGTGCCGTCATCTACATCTACTAAAGAGATACCTATGGGTTTCATACAAATTACAGTAGATAAAGAAGGACGTGTGTTTTATACGGTAGATAACCTAAAACTAAAAAGAAACCTGATAAGAGAAGTAAACAATACGAAGGGTTTGAATCTGACAGAAACAGAAATGAACAACTTTGTAAATGGTCCTTCGGTAGGGGTACCCTTTTCTAGATTGAAATCTTATTTAGCCTTGTCTCCTGCCGAGCAGACTAACTACGATAAGCAAGCGCCGGGAATACCTACAGATACGACTAGTAGCTTCACTACCAACGAGCTCATGTATTGGATAAATACAACACGATACCAAGCTCAAATACTCGATATGGATCAGCCAAGATTTGTAATCAAAGTAGATGGAGAAACACCTTATGTAGATAAAACCAACAGGGTAATAGCATCTCTAGGGCATTTGAATATCTTTAGGTTTAGCTATATCACCAATCAGAAGGCAATACCTCCAGGTACGGCCTTAGCAGAAAAACAAGCTGCTACTACCAAGAAATAATTTTTAACTCAAATGATGCATTGTCTTTTACGACAATTTAAAATACAACTTTACTATGGCAGAAATAGAAAGTAAAGGTGGGAAAGGTACCCCGCGGGTAGACCTTACACCAATGGTGGATCTGAACTTGTTGTTGATAACCTTCTTTATGTTTACAACAACTTTGAATAAGCCTAATGCGATGGAGATAAATATGCCTTTCAAAAAAGAAAATATCGAATCTCAATCGAAACTTAAAGAAGACGCAGCTTTTACAGTACTCTTAAGTGCAGACCATAAATTGTATTATTATGAGGGAATAGAAAACCCTCAACTTTCAGAAACTACATTTCAGGCAGATGGCGGTATTAGAGATGTATTAATAGCTAAGAAAAAGAAAGTAAAAGCACTACAAGCTAACGGAACACTGGATGCTAAAGATGAGCTGACTGTTTTGATAAAACCAGATAACAAAAGCCTAACGAATGATGTTATTGACTTGATAGACGAAATGACCATCAACGACATCAAAATCTATACCATCACGGATATTACTCCACAAGAATTGGGCTACATAGAAGATTATCATAAAGGAAGTCCTGCAGGTGCAACCGCAAAGTAGTTTCCAGTAAATTTTTACTTTAGAAAATAAAAAGATACTCCAATGGATCTTAAAAAAATATTAAACTCAGACTATTTAGACATTGTTTTTGAAGGCAAAAACAAGGCTTATGGTGGGTATGAGTTGAGAAAAAAGTACCAAAAACGTGCTAGCTTGGCTGCACTGATAGTATTTGGTGCACTTGGCTTAGGATTGGCAGCTACATTTATCAAACCAAAAGAAGAATATGTAGCACCACCACCACCGCCAGATATAGAAGACGTGGTGCTTACAGAGCCACCGCCTATAGAAAAGGATGCGCCTCCTCCGCCCGAAATACCTCAAGCTCCCGCACCTCCAGCTAGAGCTACTATTATCTTTGACGTTCCGAAAATTGTAAAGAATGAAGAAGTGAAAGAAACAGAGCGTATTGAAGACCCGAACAAAGAAGAAAACAAAGATAAAGACGTTGGATTTGAGAATAAAGAAGGCGATAATAGCGCGAAAGACTTTAGCAATCCATTTGATGGACAGCCAGGCGGAAAGGGTACAGCAGTGGCCGGTGATGGTGACGACTTTGGCAACGAAATACAAACCGTTGTTGACGTAAAAGCTAAACCACCTGCAGGATGGCAAGGCATTATTCAGAAAAACTTGCGTTACCCAGAAATGGCTAAAGCAGAGGAAATAGAGGGTAGGGTTATTGTAACGTTTGTGGTTGAAAAAGACGGCTCTGTTACAAATATCAAAATACAAGGTAAAGACCCTGGTGGTGGATTGGGAGCTGAGGCGAAACGTGTGGCAGGTACGCTACCTAAATTTACGCCTGCCATGAAGAGTGGTAAGCCCGTAAGAGCAAACTTTTCGCTCCCTATTTCATTTTCGCTTTCAAGATAAACAGTGCCCAATACAAAAACACAAGCATGTAACATAGTGCTGCAAAATTAGCTAGCATAGCAAATTGTAAAGCATATAGTACACCCCGGCATTTAATTGTCGGGGTGTTTTTTAATTAAAAAAACTGGCACTAAACATTCCCTAATTTTATAAGCATCTGTATGGCGATGGCATGCTGCTTTTCACCTCCCTTTCTCTTCTAGGGTTGTTTTTGCTCGTTTAAATTTCTATAAAGCCCTATTTTAAATAACCTTGATACGCTAGCTAGCCTTATTTTTGTAGTATGAAGGCAATTAACCTATCAGCATATTTAGAGGAGCAACATTTATATTTTCAGCAGCACTTTGATGTTCAGTCCGACCCTATTTCCATTCCCAAGCAGTTTACCCTTAAGCAGGATATAGAAATAAGCGGATTTCTAGCAGCCACTATTTCGTGGGGAAACAGAAAAGCGATTCTCAAGGCAAGTAACAGATTGATGCAGTTGATGGATCATGCGCCCTTCCAATTTGTTACGCAGCACTCGGAGCAAGATTTGAAGGCGCTTACCATATTTTACTACCGTACCTTTAATAGCACCGATTTATTGTATTTTATTGCCTTTTTAAAGATGCATTATAGCAAATACACTTCATTGGAAGATGCCTTTTTGTATCCAAATAGCAGTATCGAAAATTTTAGTATGTATGAAAGTTTGGGGGCTTTTTATACCTATTTTTTCAGTTTGCCTTATGTGTCGGAGCGCAGCAGAAAGCATATAGGCAATGTTAGGAAGCAAAGTGCCTGCAAACGTTTGAATATGTATTTGCGGTGGATGGTAAGGCACGACGCTATAGATTTTGGCTTGTGGAAACGCATACCTAAGTCTGCATTGATATGCCCATTAGATATTCACGTGCATAGGGTGGCAAGTAGTTTGGGTTTGCTAGAGCGCAAGCAGTCAGACTGGAAGGCGGCGCAGCAATTAACCGAGCGATTGCGTGCATTGGATGCTTCCGACCCTGTGAAATATGATTTGGCCTTATTTAGTCTGGGCGTTGAGGGCAGGCTAGGGCCATCTATATAAAAATAGGGACAGTGTGTATGCACCGTCCCTAATTAGAATTTTTATAGTAGGATAAATACTATTTTACATCATAAAGTATAATAAATTCTACCCTTCTATTTTTTTGTCTTCCTTCGGATGTGTCGTTAGAAGCAATAGGGTCGTTAGGGCCATGACCCCACGCGAACACTCTTTTTTCGTCTACTTGATTATTAATAAGCGCTTGTCTGGCGTTGTTAGCCCTATCGGTCGATAGCTTATTGTTATAATCTCTGGTGCCGGTATTGTCTGTATAGCCATTAACCAATACGCTGGTTTTATGGTATTTGTTGAGCACTTTTGCAAAATTTACTACATGAGGAATAAAATTGGGCTCTATCACTGCCGAATTGGTAGCAAACATAAGATGCTCTGAGAAAGTTACCTTTATACTATCATTTTGCATGGTAATTACAGCATCTTTCAATTGTTCTTTTAGGTCTTGAAAAGTGGATTGCATGTATTTTGATTTATGCTTCTTACCACTTGCGCAAGCGAATAATAAAAGGGTGCTGGAAAGAATGAATAGCCATTTAAAGGTTATCTTCATTTGTTTTGTTTTTAAAATTAGAATTTAAATATAGAAAAAAAATATTACTGCTGCCGAAAAAAATTTTTTTATTCTGCATTTGGCAACACTAATTTGAAGCCTACTCTATGAATAGTAAGCAGTTCTACGCCTTCTACATCTTTTAAATATTTTCTAAGTTTTGTCATGAATACGTCCATGCTTCTACCTAAGAATTCGTCAAATTTACCCCAAACGTCCATTAAGATATCTTCGCGTTTTACGATTGAGTTAGCGTGAATGCAAAGGTAGTGTAGGAGGTCGGCTTCTTTTTGCGTAAGTTGGTGTTTTTTGTCACCTTCTATCAAAGTGAGGTTGGCATAATCGTACACGAGGTTGCCGATGTTGAATATTTTTTGTTCTTCTTCATCGTTCTTTTTGGTGTGTTTTAGGAATACCTCAATTCTAAGTAGCAGTTCCTGCATATTGAAAGGTTTGGTGATATAGTCATCGCCACCTGCTTTGAAGCCTGCTATTTTATCTTCGTCCATCGATTTGGCGGTCATGAAGATAATAGGGATTTTGTTATTTTTTTGACGGATTTGTGTCGCCAAAGTTAGGCCGTCTTTTTTGGGCATCATAACGTCTAGTAGACAAAGGTCTACGTTATGGCGCATAAACTGTTGGAAGCCTTGGTTGCCGTCGTTGCAGTAAACGACTTCATAGCCAGCTTCTTCTAGATTGTCTTTTATTACAAATCCTAATGAAGAGTCATCTTCAACAAGTAAGATTTTTGCTTTTGGTTGTTGTTGCATAATAGGTGTGTTTTTTATGTTTACTATATTTGTTATCCTTTATTTTTTGGGGTATTAGCAGCAGGTAGCGTGATAATGAAGGTAGCGCCTATTCCTTCGGAGCTTTTACATATCACGTCGCCACCGTGGCTATTAGCGATTATTTTTACGTAATTGAGGCCTATACCAAATCCTTTTACGTCGTGCCTATTGCCTTTAGGTACTCTAAAAAATCTATCAAACAGCATTTTTTGGTACTCTAGTGGTATGCCGGGGCCATTATCTTCAATGGTAATTCTTACTTTTTTCTCATTGCCATTCAGTCTGATTTTCAGCGTTGCGCCGTCGCCAGCATATTTAATAGCGTTTTCAATCAAATTGTTGATCGCATTTTTTATATGCAGCTTGTCTATGTCGGCTGTTAGTTGTTTATGGGGCAATTCTAATTGAGCCGTTATGCTAAACTGTTCAAACTTGTCTTTATAGCTATGGTGTATCTCGGCCAATAAGTCGTTGATGGATGTTTTTTCCTTTTTGAGTATGATTTCGCCCTTTTCGGCATGTGCCATTTGCAGTACGCGCTCTATTTGCAAAGCCAATAATGAGGCTTCTTTATCTATGAGCGTTGCGTAGTTGAGCAGACGTTGAGGGTTTTGCACGATTTCGGGCTTTTTAAGTACTTCAGCAGATAACTGTATGGTAGCTAATGGTGTTTTAAATTCATGCGTCATGTTGTTTACAAAGTCTTTCTGAACCTCGCTAAGGCGTTTTTGCTTCATTACTACATAGACTGTAAGCATAAGTATGATGATAACGGCTAGCAAAAACAGGGAAGAGTATATCCAAACATGCAATTGTTCGCTGATGTATTGCTTTCTATTTGGGAAGTGCACCGAGAAGTAGTAGTTTTCTCTTTTTTCAATTGGGAAGCTCACCGAAGTCCCGTCCCTATCTGCATTTCCGTGAAGCATCGATACATACTTCATACTTACGATGCTGTCCATGGCGCAATCGTACTGTCCATATTCAAAATCAGTTATTAGATTATGAAGCTCAAATTGTTCTTTCAGAAAGTGTTCTAAAAGTTCGTCGCTTATTTGGTGGTTTACTTGTACAAGAAAATATCCAGGATTTACTTGTTCTACCACATCGTATAAGGTAGCTTGCGATTTCTTAATTTCCCAAATTTTGAGTGCTACGTTCTTTAGGCTGCTACTTACTTTATAGTCAAAATCTTTATCTTCAAGTTCGTATGCCTTTGTTACCCAGTAAATCTGACTAATAATGATTCCTACCGCCGCTAAAAACGACAGCACAAATATTAGTCTTATTAGAGAATTTTTCATAATTCCTTACTTAATTCGCCACTAGGGTATTGTTGTGAATATTGTATTTTTGTCTAATAAAGTTTTTTATAAATAAAACCGCCAACTTGTTTCTTGGCAACAAGCTATAATCAATTAGACCCTTAAATTTAACAAATGTAAAAATAACAAACTAATTTTTTTATAGATTTTATTGATTGTGTTATTACAATGATGATATCGGAGCAAGATGCTATAAAAATAACTACCTTTGTGTCCTTTTTTAAAAGTATGATAGTGTCTGTCGAATCTTCTACATCTAATTTAGATACCCTATATCCTGTTATGGAGCATTTTTACACCTTACAAGGTGAGGGTGCATATATGGGCCAAGCGGCTTATTTTATTCGGCTTGGCGGATGTGATGTGGGTTGTGTATGGTGCGACGTAAAAGAGAGTTGGCCTGTAGAAGCGCATCCGCCTATGACGGTGGCGGCGCTGATGGCTGCAGCGAAAGCGTATCCGGGAAGGCTGCTGGTAGTAACAGGTGGCGAGCCCACTATGCACAATTTGGAGCCCTTAACAAGTGCCTTTAAAGAGGCGGGTTTTAGAACACATATCGAGACGGCTGGCGTAAACCTACTTACAGGAACGTGGGATTGGGTGACGCTTTCTCCCAAAAAATTTAAAGCGCCTTTAGAGAGCAATTGTGCTTTGGCTAATGAGCTCAAGGTGGTAGTGTATAATAAATCAGATTTTGACTGGGCCGAAACCTATGCTTCTAAAGTGCCATCTACATGCCTTAAGTATTTGCAGGTAGAGTGGAGCAAAGCCGCAGCGCTTACACCTAGCATCATTAGTTACATACAAGCCAAGCCCAATTGGCAACTATCTATACAGACGCATAAATACCTCAATATTCCTTAATATTTTTTTTAATTTTTATTGTTAATATATGACATATTTAGAAGCGATCATTTTAGCCATCATTGAGGGCCTAACAGAATTTTTGCCGGTATCTTCTACCGGACATATGATATTAGGCACTGCGCTCATGGGGATGGAGACGAGTGATTTCGTAAAGCTTTTTTTAATATGCATCCAATTAGGTACCATACTTTCGGTGTTGGTGCTATACTGGAAGCGCTTTTTTAGGTCAATGGCATTTTACTATAAGCTTGCAGTAGCAGCCATTCCGGCGGTGGTAGCAGGTTTATTATTAGATGATTATATAGACAAATGGCTCGAAAGCCCCTTGATGGTAGCCATCAGTTTGGTTATAGGCGGTGTTATATTATTGTTTGTTGATAAATGGTTTTCAAAAGCTACTGTAGATGATTCAGACAATATATCCTACAAACAGGCGTTCACTATAGGTTGTGTGCAGTGTTTGGCACTCATACCGGGTACATCTCGCTCGGCGAGCACAATTGTTGGGGGGATGGCACAAAGGCTCACTCGAAAGGCAGCCGCTGAGTTTTCGTTTTTTTTAGCTATACCCATGATGGCAGGTGCCTCTGGATTGAAGCTTATTAAATATTTCAAGAATGGTAATACTATCTCTGGCGAAGAGTTGAATTTATTGATATTGGGTAATGTAGTGGGTTTTGTAGTAGCTATTATTGCAATAAAAAGTTTTATAAGTATACTTACTAAATATGGTTTTAAATTGTTTGGTTGGTATCGAATTATCATAGGAGCCATCATAATTGCGATGTTAATGATGGGTAAGAGCTTGGCTGTTGTGTAATTTTAAAAGCGTAAAGTATAAAGATGTTTAATAATAATTTTAAGTACGAATTAGTAGCACAAGACCCTATTACGGGTGCAAGGGCAGGCATATTGCATACCGATAATGGTGCAATAGAGACGCCTATCTTTATGCCTGTAGGTACCGTAGGTAGTGTAAAAGGTATATTGCAAAGTCAATTGCACAACGAGATAAATGCGCAAATCATTTTGTGTAATACCTATCATCTATTCTTGCGTCCGGGTTTGGAGATTTTAGAAAAGGCGTGTGGTTTGCATAAATTTATGGGTTGGCAGGGGCCTATCCTTACGGATAGTGGCGGTTATCAGGTTTTTTCTTTATCGGGCAATAGAAAGTTGAAGGAGGAAGGTGCCTTGTTTCAGTCGCATATAGATGGTTCAAGACATTTATTTACCCCCGAGAATGTAATGGATACGCAACGTGTTATTGGTGCCGATATCGTAATGGCATTTGATGAGTGTACGCCCTATCCTTGTGAGTATGAGTATGCCCGCAAATCGATGGAGATGACGCATAGATGGCTGCAAAGGTGTATTCAAAGATTTAACGACACAACACCTATGTATGGCCATAACCAAACCCTATTCCCGATAGTGCAGGGGGGTGTATATAAAGATTTACGTAAGCGCTCTGCCGAGTTTATAGCAGAGCAAGGCGCAGATGGAAATGCCATAGGCGGATTGTCTGTAGGTGAGCCCGAAGAAGATATGTATGAAATGTGTGAGCTTGTATGTGGCATACTTCCAAAAGACAAACCCAGATATCTTATGGGTGTAGGTACACCTTGGAATATACTTCAGGGTATAGGATTGGGCGTAGATATGTTTGACTGTGTAATGCCTACCCGAAATGGCAGAAACGGCATGTTGTTTACCACACAGGGGGTTATAAACATTAAGAATAAGAAGTGGGCCGATGATTTCAGTCCTATAGATACCGGACTGGCAGCAACGCATACCGTGAATTCATACAGTAAGGCTTATTTAAGGCATTTATTTGTTGCCCAAGAATTATTGGCATTACAGCTTGCTAGTTTACAAAACCTATCATTTTACTTACATTTGGTAAAAGAGGCGCGTAAACACATTATAGCTGGCGATTTTGCGCAATGGCAAAAAGACACACTAGCAATTGTTAAACGTAGACTGTAGGCAAAGCAATTGAAAAAGATAATAGGAAAATACTGGAAAACGCTCGACGCTTTCGTACTCAAGAAGTTTTTTACAACCTTCTTTTTTGCTATGCTCCTCATAGCCCTTATTTCCTGTGTAGTAGACTATTCTGAAAAAGTAGAGGATTTTGTTAAGAATAAACCACCTACCTCAGATGTGGTAATGTATTTTGTGAGCTTTGTGCCGCATATTACAGCCATGCTGTTCCCGCTTTTTATATTTATAGCCACGATTTTTTTTACTTCCAAAATGGCTTTTAAAACAGAAATTATAGCCATATTAGCCTCAGGAGTGTCGTTTACTCGTTTTTTAAGACCCTATTTGGTGGGTAGTGCCATTTTAGCATGCATTTCCTTAGTGGCCAATCACTTTGTAGTGCCCTCGGCCAATCAACAAATACATGAGTTTTCTGTCAATTATATTTGGAACACACCCTATAGCGCCGATAGAAATATTCATATAAGATTATCGGATAGCGAATATGTATATGTTCAAAACTTCGATTATGGCCTTAAAGAAATCAATAATTTTTCTTTAGAATACATAAAAGACCATCAAGTATTACAAAAAATAGCGGCACGCAAAGCCATTTATGACACCCTTTCTAAACAATGGGAGCTTAGAAACATAAGTATCAGAACCTATCAGGGTAAGTTCGAAACGCTAGAGCATAAAGAACGCGATACGATTGCCATATCCTTGACGCCAGAGGAAATATTAAACGATGATAGAAAAATGGAGTCGTTAACAACCCCGGCATTGCTACGCGAGATTCAAAAACAAAGAGACAGGGGCTTGACGTCGGTAGATGCTTATTTGTTTGAGCTTCATAAACGCAGCGCGCAACCTTTTTCGGGCATTATATTGTGTATCATTGGTGCCTGTTTGGCTTCACAGAAAATAAGAGGAGGTAGCGGATTTCACTTGGCGATAGGTATAGGTGGTTGTGCTATTTACATGCTCTTTATGCAGTTTTCAAAAACATTTACTATCAATGCTGGTTTTAATCCATTGCTATCTATTTGGATACCCAACCTTGTTTTTGGTTCGGTGGCATGGTACATGTATAAGCAAAAAATAAAATAGCCTAAGCGAGGGCATTCCACATATCCTTTCATGTACATTAGTCGATAAATATTGATTTATCAATTGCTTGAAATATTATTTAAAATGTGTTTAAAGCGATTTTTCTGGTTTTTTTATTAAAAAAAATATACTTTTTTTAGGATAATTTTATTGTAAAATAAATACTATCGTTTTCTTTTCCGCTTTTACATAAAGCCGCAGGCGTTTTTCTTTCACATTTTGTTATGAAGTCTGATTTTTTTAGAATATTTTGCAATTCCTAAAAATAAATGCATAACGATGAAACAATTATTACTGTTGGTAGGTGCGGCTTTGTCCACAAGCTTTATGAGTGCTTCGGCGCAGGCGCAGCTAGTAGATACCAATATTTTAAACAATATTTCTAAAGAAGTGTATCAAAACTCCCACTTAGAGCGTCTAAGCCAAGAGTTATGTGACGGTATTGGACCAAGGCTCATAGGAAGTAAAAGCTATGAGGCGTCGCAAAGCTGGTTGATACAAACCTACAAATCCTGGGGTATAGAAGCTTGGAACGAGAATTATGGTATGTGGAAGCAATGGGAGCGTGGTAAAACAGTAGTAGAAATGACCTATCCAAGGTACGCCCAGCTGAATGCTACCCAGCTAGCTTGGTGCCCTGCTACGCCTAAGGGCAAAGCGGTAGAAGCCTCGATAATCGTGTTGCCAACTGTTGTAGATAGTATTTCCTTTCAGAAATGGCTACCAAGCGTCAAAGGCAAGATCGTAATGATATCGAGGCCCGAACAAAGTGGACGACCTCTTGAAAATTGGGAAAAAAATGGAATGGCTTTTTATCTTCCTCAAGTGAAGGCTGAAAAGGATAGTGCCCAAAAGGCTTGGAACAGCAACCTAAGAAAAACGGGTTATACAGCAAGCACCTTGCCGGCTGCTTTAGAGAAGGCAGGCGCCGTAGCATTACTATCGTCAAATGCAACGGAAGGCTGGGGTGCGCAGCGCATTTTTGCAGCGAGAACCACTCAAATACCCAATGTGAATGTTGGGCTAGAGGACTATGCAATGCTATATCGAATGAGTGTAAGGGGTATCACGCCCAAAGTAAGTGTGCTTACTACCTCAAAAGATAATGGAATGGTGCCCGTATCAAATACAATGAGCTTAATACGGGGGAATGAAAAGCCTGAAGAGTATGTGATGTTATCGGCACATTTAGATTCGTGGGACGGTGGTACAGGTGCTACAGATAATGCCACAGGTACGGTGCTAATGATGGAAGTGATGCGTATTCTTAAAAAACACTATCCAGCGCCTAAGCGAAGCATCATAGTAGGGCATTGGGGCGGCGAAGAGCAAGGATTGAATGGCTCGAGAGCTTACATAGCCGATCATCCAGAGATGAGAGAACGTATTAGCGTCTTGTTTAATCAAGATAATGGTACAGGCCGCATAACCAGAATAACGGGTAATGGCTTTTTGGATGCTTACGACTATTTTGGAAGATGGCTACAATATTTACCAGAAAATACTAGGAAAGAGATTGCGACTACATTCCCGGGCGACCCTGGTAGAGGTAGCTCCGACTATGCAGCCTTTTTGCCTTATGATATTCCGGCTTTCTTTTTGTTGGGCCACAACTGGGATTACTCTAACTATACATGGCATACCCAATACGATACCTATGATAAAATAGTATTTCAGGAAATGCGTATGAATGCAGAAGCTATAGCCCTACTAGTATATTTGGCGTGTGAAGAGCCAAGCATGTTTAGCAGAAGAAAAGCAGAATTGCCCATGAATATAAAGAGCGGTAAAAGAGCTGAATGGCCGAAAGCAAGGGATGCCAACAGAGATGGCAAGTACTAATTGCGCAACAATTAAATTTTAAATAGCAACAACAAGCCTCCTGAATATCCTTAGACATTTACTTTTTTGTAAGCTAAGGACTAACAGGAGGCTTATGGCTTTTTTAGGCTGTCGTTATTTAGCAGCTAATTTTTATTTTCATGAACGAATATCGGTTTGGCAGTTCAATCTATTATTGATGAGTTACTTTCCAACAAAGCATATTTGTATTTCAGGTGAACATTACAAAATTTTATCTAAAGAAAACTGTCGTTACAAACCGTCCATAAAAGCAGTTACTTACTGTAACGATGGTGCTAGAATTTCAGACTGATATTTAGGAAGTAATTAGCTCCATAGGCATAAAAATATTTAGTATCAAATCTGTTGGGGTTTCTGCCTGTTTGGTCAAAACGCAATTGCTCGTATCCTCCTGTGCGAATGTTTTTATTGTTCAGCACATTGTTTACACCCAAATTGACATATAAATAGGTTCCATATTTGAACAGCTTGCGATTCAACTTCGTGAGTGCAAAAGATTTTCCTAGGTATAAGTCAACCGTAAATGCAGAGGGGAGTTTTTCTTGTTCAATGATATTATTGAATTGTTCACCATTATATTCAAGTCCGTCTACAGCCTCGAGAGTGCGTCTGCTTGGATTGATGCTAACATAGTTTCTGTCTGCATAATTGACATTGACGTTGGCGTACCAAAATTTGGGTGATCGATAATTTAATCCAAGTGTAGTGGCAGTTTGAGGGCCTGCAGAGAGGTAGTAATTTTGAATATAAGCTTTGCTGGTAGCAATGGTGCTATTGGTGTCATTATCTCTATAGATGGCAATGTCTGGTCGGCTGTTATAAAATGCCTGCATGAAGCTTCCAGCTAGGGTAGCAGAGAGCGTAGGTGTTAGTCGGGCTTGAAACGCAAATTCCGTTCCCCACATTCTCATGTTTACATTTTGCATAACGAAGTTGACAAATGTGCGATAGTCTTCGTGGAAAAAACGTTTGATGTCGGTGGTATTGTTGATGTCTGTAGCAAAAGCACTTAATCTACCATTAATAAAAGGTGTTTTTAAGAGGTAGCCACCTTCTACGGATTGTATTTTTTTCAACTGATAATTATCTACAATTAGGTTTCGGGTGCGGGGCGAGATGAAGGTATTGTCGAATGTAGGAGCTTCGGTGCCTAGCATTCCGCTTGCGTATAAGTAGTTTCTGCCGTCAATTTTATAGGTTAATCCGGCTTTTACTTGGTAGGTGCCTAGCTTAATTACATCCGATTTTCCGAAGGAATTATCTAAGAATAAACCATTTTTAAATTGGCCGTCTCTTTGGAATGATTCAAATCCGCCACGTACAGCAACAAATCCATCTAGTTTATTGTATTTAAAAGTTGATTGTCCCCATACGAAGCCTTTATTAAAGTTGTTTTTGTAGAAGTAATTGTATTTATCTCCTTTACGTACGATGCCATTGGGGTCGAGTATGTTATTTTGGTTAAAAATTTCGTTTCCTATATAGGTTCTTTCAGCAAATTGGTTGAGGTTTACATAGTAATCGCCACCCAATAGGTTGTTGATTTCTCTATAGTTTTCGGTTGTTTGTGTTTGTGCGCTGAAGCCTCCAGTTATATTTATATGGTTGTTGATTTTGGCTTTAACGGATAGGAAAACGCTGTATTTGTTGTATTGTTCTACATCATCGCCGATAACATATACAGACCTAGCTCCGGTAACACCATTGAAGCTTTGTTGGTTCATTTGATTGGCTTGGTAAATTCTATCCCAATTTATTTGGAGTTTATCGGGGTTGTCTTGTAAAAAAGCTGCTCTATCGGCTGCGCGCTCAGGGTCGGCTCCTGCGGGGTCATGTAGGAAGTAGCTAGGTAGATTTCTGTAATAGTCGGGTCGTGGGTCCATGGCATTATACCAGTCTAAAGCAGAGTTTTTATTATATCCTGTTTGGTAGGCAAGGCCAAAGTTGAAGATGGTATTTGCGGAGGGGGTGTATTCCCAATTTAAAATGTTTACGGGCTGAAAGCTGTTATTAACGCGCGAATTCATTTTTTCGCCGTTAAGCCATCCCCAATTTGGGTTATAGTAGTTGTCGCCGGCCAAGTCCATGACTTCTTGCATGGCCCCTTGAGCTTTGCCTCTTACAGTGGGTGCGCCAAATGAGGTAAAATGCAGGGTGTGTTTGTCGCTAACACGTTTCGAAAGTCCCAAAAAGTAACTATATCCATCATGGAAAGTGCCGGGTATATAGCCTTCGTTCGCCCATCGTCTGGAAGCCGACATCGAGATGGCCCAGCCATTGCTCATCATGCCGGTATTGTGGGTTACCATTACTCGGTTTCTGTAATTTCTATTCGTAAGTGAGTAGGAAATGCGGGTTTGCTTTTGGAGGTTCGCCGCCATTACGTTCATTGATGAAACGCCTTGCAGTCCTCCAAATCCATCTTCAGACGGCGCCAAACCGAAGGAAATGCTTTGATTTCTGAAAACATCATTTAGTCCGCCCCAAAGACCCCAAAAAGCACCACCTTGTTCAATATCATTCATCATTAAGCCGTTGAGGTACACTTCTAGCTGATTTCGGTTGTAGCCTCTTAGTTGGTATCTGAAGTTTCCAAACTGGAAGGCTGCTGCTTGTAAGAACGGATCTCTGGAGGCTGTGAGTATGCCCGAGATCGACTGGTCTGAAATAGCATCATCATTACCAACCGCATCGTTTTCTTCAAGCGCAATGGTTGGTAGTTGACTAGTAATGGAGGTACTTAGGTCGTCTTTAATATCTGCGTTTATGGTTCCGATGTCCACAACCTCATTTTGAACGTTAATAGCAATGTTTTCGGAAGGAGAGGCGCTATTGCCGATAAACATTTCGTAGCTTCCGTATGGTACATTTGAAAAGCTAAAATCACCGTTGATATTTGTAAATACCATTATACGCAATTTGGGGAGCGTAACTTCTACGCCGTTAGCGGGCAGAGTAGTTTTGGTATTTATAATTTTTCCTTTAACGATAGCTGTTTGAGCATACGAAGCACTTGATAGTATCGACGCTATTACGATAGTCGGGATAGTATGGATTTTCAACATAAAATATTATTAATAATAAAAATTTGGGTACAAAGGTAAAATATATAATAATATAAGTATATGAAATTTACAATAAGTTATTGAAAAGTTTGTTAATGATAAATTGCTAGTGGTATTTTTATATTTTTGGAGCGTCATGAAAATCTTTGTTAAATATAGTTATTGGATATTGGCCTTGGTAATGCTCCTAATTTGCCTTGCTTTAGATTTACCTGCGCCATATCGAGACGATTTGTTGTTTATAGGTCCAGCAATCCATAAGGCCTTATATGGCAGCAATGCGAATGTATTTTGTGAGGGTTTTTTGCAGCAGTTTGCCACCTCAATGCCATACTATTACTTGCCTGGGCAATTTATTGTGCTACAAGGTTATATGGGGGCAATGGGTGTTTCGTGGGTTGTTTTAGCTGTTTATATACTCGGCCAGTATGTAGTGGGTGGTTATTTCTTGTGGTTGTTATTAAAGAAGATAGGCATCTCGTTGGCAGGTAATGTATGTTCGCTTGCGTTTTACTGGATGCTGCTACTGCAAATTGGCCTAAGGCCCGAAGCGCTTGGTTATACGCTATTGTATATGGGTATTTATATCGGATGGCAGTATGCAAAGTGGCGTATTTTGGGATTGTTTTTAATAGGTTTTAGTATTTACACAGCGCCCATGCTCATAGCAGTGTATGCGCCTCTGGCTTTATTGTTTTTTTGGAAGGTACCATCGCAGCGTTGGTGGTTTTTGGGTGCAAATATCATTGTAATACTATTGTTGCTTGTAATAACTTATGTTTATACCCAAGGAGAAATGATGCAATTTTTTGAGGTGTTTAGGGCACATATGCAGAGCTTGCAGTTTTACCATACATCTAAGTGGGGTATTTTGGTGCATGAAGTAAGCACCAATCACCAGTATTTATTTTTGAGTTTATTGTTTGTTTGTGGCTTGATTGCAGGCATATGGGGCCTTATCAAGCGCGATAGTGTGGTACTTGTGCTGCTTTCTATAGCTATTTTAGGTTTGTATATTTACCCCGATAGGGCTTTGCATTTGCAGTCCAAGTTTGCAGTTTTTATATTGGTGGTATATGTGGCAAGCAATTATTTTAAGCTAGAGCGGGCAAAGCGTTTAGCCTTCTTAGGTGTCGGACTGTTGTTAGTTGTTACGCATAGTATTTTTATAATTACACAAATTTTCCAGCAAAAACGCAGCATAATAAGCTTTGATAAGCAGCAGTTGCAGCATGCTTCTACTATTGTGTGTGATGCTTTTGCGGCTAGGTATGTTTACGACTATAAATTGCCTTTAAATGTGAGGTCTTTAGATTTTTACGCTACTCAATTTTCACCAAAGTCATTTGATGAGCAGCGAGCAACAGAGGTGTGGTTGTACAACGCTGTGTTTCCGTATAGGATGCGGGCGGAGGAAGATAAGCAAATTGAGAAAGTGAAAATTGGAGGTATCGTTTTTCAGTCTATAGTCGTATATCCCAATATGATTTTTTTGAGAGAATTTGCACCTTAATTTTTTTATATCCTTCAAAAATAGCACTTGCGTATAATAGCGCATAGATAGCCATCATGCTTGCAACTAAGATAATGAACTGTAGATAAGTATTGATGCTATCTAGCTTGTGAATTTCTTTACAAATAATGACTCCCAATGTGGTGAAAATAGCATATTTGACTATTGTTTTTAATTGTAAAATAGGCGCTGAAGTATGTTTGATAGCGAGGTATAAGCAGCTAATGCCCACTAGTGCCATGGTAGTACTGTGCACCATAAGAGCAGCGTCTAGTTTGTAAATAGGCAGGAATATAGCGTTGCCCACAATACTTACTATGCAGGCTATAGAAGATAAATAGGTGAGTGTACGTATTTTTCCATAAGCAGTAAGGAGCGTACTGTATATATACAGCAGGCAATAGAAAGGGAATGCTAGCATAAGTAAGCCTAGATTGTGCTCAAATAGTCCAGTTCTATTGGTGTAAACGATAGCTAATATTGCGTCGCTCCAGAAGAAGCAAACTAATACAAGTATGATGCTTAAAGGTATTAGAGAGTGGTTGGCTAGTTTGCAAATTTTAGCAATCATTTGAGCGTCTTTTTGGTGTTTGGCAAAGAATGATAGCAGCATGCCACCAATGAGTACGCCCGACATGTTGTTTGACACATCTAAAATTCTGAACATTTCTCCATAAACACCTGCGGCAGCATTACCCATAAAACGTTCTATCATAATACTGTCTATGCGCATGTATACGGCCATCATAAAAATGAGTACTGCGAAAGGTAGTCCTTGTTTGATAATGCCAATTACTTTTTTTAGATGTAAATACCGCCAATTTATTTTATGATGATGCTGAATTATAAAAAAAGCTATCACACAAGCAATGCTGAGGGTAATTATTTGAATGTGTATGTAGGTGTAAATACTGAATGTTTCTTTTTGGTAACTAAAGTAGGGGAGGTACAGAATGCTACCACATATTACAATCAGCAGCAGCCTATCAAGTATAGATAAAAGACTATCTGTTTTAAACAACTGGAATGCCGCTATATTGCTTCTGAAAAACAAGTAAAATGAGTTGATAATAGGAATGATGCTGATGTACAGCAATAGTGCTACCGACTGCCAATTATATCCTATACTCCAAGCCGTAATAAGCAGTAGTAGCAGGTATAGTAGGCTTAATGCCAACTTGGTAATCATGATATTGGGAAACAGCTTGTAAAAGGTATTGGGCGATTGCGCTACGGTTTTGTTATTATAGTTTTGTAAGCCTATGTCTAGTAATATTTGGAAAATAATACTAAGGTTGAGCATCGTAAAGTAGTTGCCATATACTTCATTGCCCAAAGTGTTTTGTACCTGCGCGTCGATGCCAAAAATCCAGAATGGCTTAATGAGCAGATTTAAAAGTAATAGAAATAAAACGTTAGCGGCAAATTGTTTTCGCATTTCAGGCAAATTTAATGATTCTAAAGTAGCTTATTTCAATTACAGCCTATTCCTTAGATATTTTTTATAATTATAGATTAAATCAAGAATAATAGGATTTTTTATATAATGTAAGTTTTTATATTTTATATAAAAAATCGCGATATGTATTTTAAATAAGAAAATATGTAAAATTTAACGAATTATTATATTTTTGTTTTAATTAACAACCTAAAAAACACCACCATGTATCAAATTCATTATCCTTTACAGGGCATTACCCTGCCCTTGAGGTCAGTACACAAAGACGATGTTCGTTTCTTTGCGAAAGTATTATTTATTAGTTATGCAGTATTTGCGGCTTTCTATTACATTAGTGCAAGTTCCATAGAGGTATTATTAGCGGCAGGTATTTTCACCTTAGCTTGGTCGTATTATTCAGCATCCAATTTTTGCAGCAAAACCTTAAAATTTGGTAGAGGTGGCACCTTGGAGCTGCATTATGGCATCTCTAGGGTAAGATTGTCGTCAGATTCAAAGTTTTATGTAGCCGTTTCTCCTGAGCGTAAAAGTGTGTATTTAAGAATTCCGTCTAAAAATAAAAATATTTTGATCACGAATTTTGATGAGCGTGTAGATGTGGAAGATGTTGTAGATAGTTATAACGCACAGTTCCGTAAATTCTTGAATGTCAATTAAGCCTGTTTACGTATTCGTTTTACTTTAAAAAAAACATTCCTTTCGAATGCTAAATACGCAAATAATCATGATGCATTCCTGTTAGTTTGGGGTTTATTGAGCCTTCTGCTTAATCCTTTGTAACAGCTAATCGTAATATAAGATGATGTTGCCTGCGATATTGATTGTTTTATGTGTAACGAGTCAAATTTTTGTAATTAATTTTTCTAAAAAAACATACCCCAAGAAGTCGTGCTGCTTTTTGGGGTCATATTTTTATTGCAAAAAATCTTTAAGATTGGAAGTTCGGCCTAAAACAAACACGCATACTTTACTTAATTGATCGTGTTTTGAATTTTATCATTCAAGTAGTCTTTTAGCTTTGCTAATTTTATTTTTTGAGTTACGTCAAAGGCAAAGGCATTTACCATTAGTTTTCTGGCGTTTTCAAGACCAATACCCCTAGATTGTAAATAGAATATTGCCTCATCGCTAAGTTGGCCAATCGTGGTACCGTGGCTACATTTTACATCATCGGCGTATATTTCCAACTGGGGTTTGGCGTTTACTACAGCATCTGCACTATACAACATATTGTTAGATTGCTGGAAGGCGTTTGTTTTTTGGGCATCTTCATATACTTTGATTTTGCCATTAAATACCGCTCTAGAGGCATCTAATAATACGCCTTTGTATAATTGATTGCTTTCGCCGTTTGGAAATTTGTGATGCACCTCGGTATGATTGTCTACTAGTTGTTTGCCGCCAGTAAGGTATAATCCATAAAGATGGCTTTCTAAGTTGGCTTCATTGAGATTTATCGTAAGGTTGTTCCTAACCAAGTCTATACCCGGAAATGTGAAGGTATAGTTGTTGTAGGTACTATGCGCCATTTGCGTAGCTTCTACTCGTTGTACCAAGCGCATGCCCGGCTGACCAGTTTGCATTTCGTAATGATGGCAATGTGCGTTTGCGGCTACTGCTACCTCTGTAACTTTGTTTATAAATACCGATTCACCATAAGTTTGGTCTATTACAGACTCTACAATGGTGAGCTCAGCACTTTCGTTTACTACTATGAGATTGCGAGGCATGATCATGCTAGCTCTGTTAGCCGTATAAACGTTGAAGATGTATAGTGGTTGTTCTATTGTTTTCCCTTTGGGTACTTCAATAAATAGGCCATTGGCATACAATGCTGTGTTGAGTGCTACATAGCTATGAGCAGGCTCTTGGGTGTCTGCAATCGTTCCAAAATACTTTTCGACGCATGCATTATCAAGGTTTTCATTCAGGCTACCAATGTTTACATCTTGTGCACTAGGTAATGTAGATAGCTCTTGGCTAAAATGACCATTGATTAAGATGATTTTGTAGGCTGTTTGAATATTTTCTTCTTGTATTTCCGAGAGTTTTGCTTCCACTGCGTGGTATATGGCATCTATTTCTTTGGTAGAAAGCATCGTTTCTAAACCACTCAATATATAGTCATCTTTTAGGTACGATGCCATATTGGTGAATCTCCATTCCTCGTTTTTTGTTGAAGGGAATCCATTCTGTAGGAAAGCCTCAAATGCAGCTTTTCTAATGTCTTTAATGTATTGTTTCTCTGTTTGAAACAATGCTACATCTGCGCTCGAAGCAATTTTTTCGAATAATGGTGTTTCCAACTGCTTTTTTGAAACCATTTTTGTTAAAGGTATATGGTACAGCAAGGCTGTATTTGTAATAGGAATAATGTAAAGAAAATAATGAAGCGAGATGGTTTGTTTAGTTTTTCAACCAATCATAACCCTTCTCTTCCAATTCTAATGCTAGCGTTTTATCGCCGCTTTTCACAATTTTGCCATCTGCCAATACGTGCACGAAATCGGGTACGATATAATCGAGCAAACGCTGATAGTGGGTAATGATGATGAATGCATTGCCTTCATTTCTTAGTTTATTAACACCACGAGATACGATACGTAAAGCGTCGATATCTAAGCCCGAATCTGTTTCGTCCAAAATGATGAGCTTGGGTTCTAGCATGGCTAACTGGAATATTTCGTTGCGCTTTTTTTCACCACCCGAAAAGCCTTCATTCAAAGAGCGGTTGGCTAATTTAGCATCAAACTCTACGAGTTCTTGATTTTTTTTGGATAATGCCATGAATTCTTTGGCCGTCAATGGCTCTTTTCCTTTGTAGGCGCGTATTTCATTCATTGCAGTTTTCAAAAAATTGATATTGCTAACACCCGGTATTTCTACAGGATATTGGAATGCTAAGAATACACCTTCTCGAGCTCTGTCTTCGGCGGATAATTCTAATAAATTTTTGCCATCTAAAGTTACTTCACCGTCGGTAACCTCATAATTGGGGCGACCACTTAATACAGATGCTAAAGAACTTTTACCAGCACCGTTAGGGCCCATTATGGCATGAACTTCACCAGCTTTTACTTCTAAGTTCAAGCCTTTAAGTATTTCTTTTTCTTCTACACCTGCGTGTAAATTTTTTATTGATAACATGATGTATTCCAAGTTAATATTAATAAATCCGACTTACGTTATTCGAATTAAAAAAATGTGTTTTAAGCTGTTAAAATTGACCGCGAAATTAGAACATTACGGCTAAACTACCTATTCTTTGTTTATGTGTAACGTCAAAGTACTCAACAATTATATATCGTTTGAACACCTATCCTTTAATACTTAATTATATAAATTTAAGTGATGTTTGGTGTTTTTAAGAGCTTCTTTTTTTTATGTTTTTAATATATTTACTATTAGTGATGCAATGCTCCGAATAGAAGCGATATACCTAAGTTTTTCCTTTGTATTTTAGTTTTTAAACTTAATTAAAGAGCGTAATTGAGGAAGATTGTCGTATCTTGTAATCATACCTTACTTTAAACACGCGCTTTAACTTATCCCACGCTGCCTTCCAAAGAAATGGCTAATAATTTTTGGGCTTCTACGGCAAACTCCATTGGTAATTTGTTCAATACCTCTTTAGCAAAACCATTTACGATCATTTCTACTGCTTTCTCAGTATCTATACCACGTGCATTTAAGTAAAAAATTTGATCTTCACCTATCTTTGAAGTAGTCGCTTCATGCTCTAATGTTGCAGTGCTATTTTTTGATTCAATATATGGAAAGGTGTGTGCACCACAACGGTCGCCTATCAACATAGAATCACACTGCGTGAAGTTTCTGGCATCTTGAGCATTTTTACCTATGCTTACCAATCCTCTATAAGTATTTTGGCCATTACCGGCAGAAATACCTTTAGAAATGATGCGAGAGCGGGTATTTTTGCCAATATGCAGCATTTTAGTTCCTGTATCGGCTATTTGTTTACCTTTAGCTACAGCCACAGAGTAAAACTCACCATAAGAGTTGTCGCCTTGTAAAATTACAGATGGATATTTCCAAGTAATGGCAGAGCCAGTCTCTACCTGTGTCCATGAAATAATTGAATTTTTTCCTTTACAAATACCGCGCTTAGTAACAAAGTTGTAAATACCACCTTTACCATTTTCGTCACCAGGGTACCAATTCTGTACAGTAGAGTATTTTACTTCAGCATTTTCCATTGCTATAATTTCTACAATAGCTGCATGTAGTTGGTTTTCGTCGCGCATTGGGGCTGTGCAGCCTTCCAAATAGCTAACATAAGCGTCGTCGTCACATACAATTAGTGTACGTTCAAACTGCCCTGTATTTTGGGCATTGATACGGAAATAGGTAGATAATTCCATAGGGCAACGTACCCCTTTAGGTATATACACAAACGAGCCATCGGAAAATACGGCAGAGTTCAATGCGGCAAAAATATTATCTGAAACGGGTACTACAGAGCCTAAGTACTTGCGCACCAAGTCGGGGTGCTCTTGTATTGCTTCGGAGATAGAGCAGAAAATAACGCCCAATTTATGAAGCTCCTCTTTGAAGGTGGTAGCTACCGAAATGCTATCAAATACAGCGTCTACGGCTACTCCAGCTAATGATTTTTGCTCATTTAGTGGAATGCCTAGTTTTTCAAAGGTTTTCAAAAGCTCAGGGTCTACTTCGTCTAGGCTATTATACTTCACTTTATTTTTGGGTGCAGCATAGTAGGAAATGGCTTGAAAATCTATCGAGGGCATTTTAAAGTATTGCCAATCGGGCATTTCCATTTTCTTAAATGTTTCAAATGCTTTTAGACGCCATTCAAGAAGCCATTCTGGTTCATTTTTTTTATTGGATAAAAAGCGGATGGTATCTTCATTTAGCCCCGGAGGCAAGATGTCCATCTCTATATCTGTGACAAAACCGTGTTCGTACTCCTTCGATGCTAACTCTTCTAAATATTCGGTACTGTTTTCCATTGCAAGGATAATTAAATTGCTTTAGATTAAATGTTAAAGCATTATGAAATGCTAAATATATGATATTTATCATGCAAAGTTACAACCAAAAAAGCGTATTATCTAATTCCTTGTTCTAAAATGGAGACACCTTTACACTTTATTCATAAAATGTATAAGTTGTGTATTGTTTTTGTGCTATTTAGGTGGGTGATTATTTAGTAAAAAAAGCCATAATTGCAAATAGTAATTATGGCTTTTTTCTTAGGAATTAGCAAATTGTGCATTGGTTTTAATTTCCAAATTCGCTGATAAATTTGAGGCGCATCAGTTTGATATATTCCATCGAGATATTGTAGTCTTTAAACTCCTCATAAGCTGCGTTGATATCATCGTTGACGCTCGAGCGGAAGTAATTGTAGATGTCTTCTTGGTCTGCGGCATCTAGTTCTTCTTCTATGATATAATTGACATTGAGTTTGGTGCCGCCCGATACGATGGCTTCCATGTTGTCTAGCAGTTCGTTAATTGAAATATCTTTCGAACGGGCTATATTTTCTAAAGGTACTTTTTTGTCGATGTTCTGAATAATAAACACTTTCAATCCAGACTTATTGGCTACAGATTTCATTACAAAATCGTCGGGTTTCACAATATCGTGTTCGGCAACGTATTGTGAAATAAGCTCTATGAATTTTTTACCGTATTTAAGTGCTTTGCCTTTCGATACGCCCTGTATTTTTTCTAGTTCTTCAATAGTAGTGGGGTAGTTGAGTGTCATGTCTTCAAGAGAATTTTCTTGAAAAATAACATAAGGCGGTAAGTTGTTCATTCTGGCTACCTTTTTTCTAAGGTCTACCAACATGTCTAAGAGAACAGTGTCTACTACGGCGTTTCCAGCTTGTGGATTGAGGGGTTCGTCGTCGGTGTCGCCTAGGTCGGCATCTCTATATTCGTTTCTGAGCGCTACTTTTATGGAGTAGGGGGCTTTAAGAAACTCTCTACCAAAGTCGTTTATTTTTAACAATCCGTATTCTTCAATATCTTTTCTAATAAAGTCTTCGAGCATCATTTGGCGTATTAGGGAATGCCAGAAGGTGTCGTCCATTTCCATTATTTTGCCCGAGCCAAATACCTTAAGTTTGTCGTGTTTGAATACCTGAATTTGAGGGTTTTTCTTACCAAGTATTACATCTACAACATAGTCTATTCCAAAGCGTTCGTCTAGTGTAGATATGGTATCTAGTACTATTTTAACGCTATCTTTTACATCTAGTTTTTCTTTGGGGTTGCAGCAATTGTCACATTTTTGGCAATTTTCTTCACGGTTGATTTCGCCAAAATAATAAAGCAATTGTCGTCTTCTACAAGTGCCACTTTCTACGTAAGCCACGGTTTCTGCAATTAGTTGCGAGCCCATTTCTCTTTCGCTTAGCGGCTTATCCCTCATGAGGTGTTCGAGCTTCTGTACATCTTTGTAGGAGTAGTATAAGATACACCTGCTTTCCATGCCGTCTCTACCTGCCCTTCCAGTTTCCTGATAGTAATTTTCAAGCGATTTGGGCATGTTGTAGTGCATTACAAAGCGCACATCGGGCTTGTCTATACCCATACCAAATGCGATGGTAGCTACAATAACTTGTACTTCGTCTTTCAGGAAGAGGTCTTGTCTTTGTGCCCTGGTAGTGGCGTCTAATCCTGCGTGATAGGCTACAGATTGTATACCGTTAGCGCATAGGGTTTGGGCCAATTCCTCTGTGGTTTTTCTGTTGAGGGTATAAATAATGCCACTTTTTTTGTTTTGCGACTGTATAAATCTAACCATGTGCTTTAGCACTTTTGGTTTGGTCGTCTTGGGTATGATTTCATAATAGAGGTTAGCTCTATTAAATGAAGAGATAAATATATTGGGTTCGTTAAGGTCGAGGTTTTTAACGATATCATCCTGTACTTTGGGAGTAGCAGTGGCTGTCAGCGCTATGATAGGTAGTGAGGGGTTAATTTCTCTGATTATTTCTCTTAGTTTTCGGTATTCTGGACGGAAGTCGTGGCCCCATTCAGAAATACAGTGTGCTTCATCTACTGCCACAAATGCAATAGGGATACCATTGAAGAATTCTATATTTTCTTGTTTGGTAAGTGTTTCGGGTGCTACATACAGTAGCTTGGTATGGCCGGTTTTTAGGTCTTCTTTTACCTTTTTTTGCTGGCTTTTGGTAAGGCTCGAATTGAGGAAATGTGCTACATTGTCGTTGTCGCTGTAGCCTCTTATCAAATCTACCTGATTTTTCATTAATGCTATAAGCGGAGAAATTATAAGTGTTACTCCTTCACTCAATAGTGCTGGTAGTTGGTAGCACAAAGATTTACCACCGCCTGTAGGCATAATCACAAAGGTGTCTTTGCCTGAAAGGATACTTGTAATAATTTGCTCTTGGTCGCCTTTGAATTTGTCAAATCCAAAGTATCGTTGTAGTGCAGTCTTTAAATTGAGTTGAGTTGTTTTTTTGTCTTTCGCTACTGTTGTCATTCTTGAACGTTTAATGCATTGAGTTGGTTATAAAGATAATGAATAACCTGCATTACTAATACTTAAAACATTAATAATTTGAAAATTCAATACTTAATTTTATGAGGTTATGCGAAATTATGAAAAACTATAATTAATTTGCTGCCCTTTCCACATTCTTATTCCAAAAAAGAGGTTAAAGACAAATTAGATTCTGCTTATGAAATATATTCCCAATTTACTTACACTTTGTAATCTAATATTTGGTTGTTTCGCTATTGCGTTTACGCTAAGTGCACCATCTTATCTGAATACATCAGACGATGTTAACTATTTTCCTGTTTTGGGTATCCAAGAAATTCAGTGGGGCAGCATTTGTATTTTCATTGCTGCGTTTTTTGATGTGCTTGACGGTTTGGCAGCTAGGGTATTAAAGGCGCACAGTAGCATTGGTAAAGATTTAGATTCTTTGGCCGATATGGTATCTTTTGGTGTGGCGCCTAGTATGATTTTGTATCAGTTTATTTGGTGTTCGTATATGGCAGAGCCAGGTGCGCTAGATACGCCGATGTGGGTATTGGTGCCTGCTTTTGGTGTAGCGGTATTTGCGGCACTTCGTTTGGCAGTTTTTAACCAAACTGCTGCGGAGCAAACTGCTACTTTCAAGGGGCTTCCGGTTCCGGCAGTAGGCATACTTGTGGCGTGCTTGCCATTGGTGGCTATGTATCAGTCTTCTATGCAAGAGCTACTGCTCAATAGATGGTATTTGTATATTTTTGTGGCAATATTGTGTTTTCTTATGGTGTCTAATATCAGGTTTTTCAAATGGCAGGGTAAAAAAAGCCTTAGCAGTTGGATGCCTCAGATACTGGTAGCAGTAGCCATGATAGCCAGTATCGCCCTCTTGGGAATAATTGGCGTGTATGTTGGTTTTGTAGGGTATGTGTTGCTTTCTATTTTTTATACATCCAAAAACCAATAATTGGCTGTATCGAGTTGGCAAATTTATTATTAAGTGTATATTTGAAGTGCTTGGTGTAATAGCTTAAGCACTTTTTTTAATTTTTTGCGTATATGAATTTGGTTTTGGTGCCTACCCCTATAGGCAATTTGGGAGATATCACCCTTAGGGCTTTAGAGACACTAAGGAATGTGGATGTAATTTTGTGTGAAGATACTCGCACCAGTAGTGTTATGCTAAATCATTATGAAATTAAGAAGCCCTTATGGGCCTATCATCAGCATAATGAACATCAATTGGTGAGTCATTTAATATCGCAGTTGCAAGCGGGCAAGACAATGGCCTTGATATCGGATGCGGGAACGCCCGGTATTTCTGACCCAGGCTACCTTTTGGTGCGCTCGTGCCTTGAAGCGGGTATAGCAGTCACCTGCCTACCTGGGGCTACGGCTTTTGTGCCTGCATTGGTGCAAAGTGGTTTTGTGAGTAATAGCTTTGTTTTTGAAGGCTTTTTGCCCCTCAAGAAAGGACGAAAGACGGCCTTGGAATTGCTTGCACAAGAGTCTCGAACGGTTATTTTGTACGAGTCGCCTCACCGAATTTCCAAATTACTTCAAGAGCTTATAGGCGTAGTAGGGGAGGATAGAAAGGTGTGTATATCAAGAGAAATATCCAAGAAATTTGAAGAGCACCTTATTGGAAGTTTGGCCGAAGTGTCGGCAAAAGTACAAGCACATCCTTTGAAGGGCGAATTGGTGTTGGTTTTGGAGGGAAAAGATGAGCAAGAACGAAGAAATAAGCAAAAAGAAAAGCAGCAGCACTCAGAGTAGCCACTGCTTGTTTTTGCCGCTAGGTACTAGCCCTGTCGGCACACACTTTATATTTATTCTTAAAATTGTTTAGGGATTGTGTGCGCTTGCATTATCGTTTGCGTCGTTAAATTTGATTTTCTGAAAATTGAACACCGTATTTTGAGTATTTATTTTCTGTAACAGTTGCAGCACAATATTATTTATTTGGGTCATACCCTCGTAATTAAGTTTGTTTGGAAAATCATTCATGGTATCATGAACGTCATTTTTGCCCGTTGTTACTAAAATGGATGGAATGTTATGCATATAAAACTCGATGTGTTCAGAGTTTTGATTGAAGCGTTTGTATTGATTGACATATATACCGGAGGGCAGCGTAATATCTTGCACCAATTCTGTCCATGCTCTCGATGAGCCCATACCCTCAATAGCAAATTTTTTATTAAGTTTTAGGTTGCCTACTCTGTCTAGGCTAATCATGCATACTATTTTCTGAGTGTCTGCTTTTAGGTTATTAATGAATGCTTTAGCGCCCGTCATACCATTTTCAAAAGCCGAAAAAGCTACAAAAATATAGTTGAATTTTTTGAGTTCGGGCGACCGTTGGATTCTCGAAGCTAATGCCAGCATAGATGCCACACCGCTCGCATTTTGGTCTGCACCCGGAAAGTAAGCATTGGGCCTGCCTGCCAGTTTATTGTCGCCAAGATGGTCGTAGTGTGCACCAATTACAATGGTTTGTGCAGCGTCATTATCTAGTTGTCCAACAATATTGGTACCTATCAGTTTGTCGGCCACAAACGATATTTGCATAGCAATGGGTGTAATTGTTTTGATGTTTTTTATATGTTTTTCGTAGGCGTGTTTGTGCACTATGAATACGGGAATATTCAGGGGGTCGAATGAGCTAGCTTGTTTAAAGTAGGGTTTGTTGACGGCACCATATTCATCGTAAAGCACTACGGCACTTGCGCCTTTTTTTTGTGCTTTGAGGGCTTTTATATAGGCGGTTTCTTCCCAGTCATATTCTGGGTTTTTAGCATCCTTGGCGTCATTATAAATCGGAATAACCCAAGGAGCGTTGGGCTCTTCGCTCAAGGGCATTATGAAGTTTTCTTCGTGTTGGTCGAAATTTGAGAATGCCATCGGTACTACATCTTCGGGTATAAAAAGGTAGTTTTTACCTACGGTGAAAGTATAGTCTTTTGATAGTTTTTTATCGCTTTCAAATTTGAAGTGCTGCCTATAAGAATTGCTTTGAAGGGGCTTCAGGCCCAGCGAATTCATTCTTTTTTCAAGGTAAATGCCTGCATGTTCTTCTCCTTTTGAGCCTGCTTTTCTGCCATTGGAGGCAGGGCTGCACAGAAAGAGGATGTCGTTTTTGATAGCAGTTATTTCGTCGGTATTCAGTGTAAGTTCGGTATTTTTATTAAATGCACTAGTGACTTTATTCCATACCTGAGCAGAAGCTAAGGATGCATTCATTATAAATAAAGATAAGAAAAGTAGACGGATGGTTTGTGGTACTTTTAACATAACTTTCGTGTGCCGTTTGCGATTGATTTGTTTATGGTTTTGCGCGCTACAAGTACTAATGGTGTTTGTGTTTTTTCCAGAAATACTTGCCTTAATTAAAAAGGAAAGCCGAGTAAAATTACTACTTTTATACTTTAAATTTTTGTAAAAAAAAGCAATTGGAGTATTATGGAAGTGAAAGTGGTAATTATAGAGGATGATCAGGTAATACGAGATGCCTATAAATTTTTTATTGAGCAGCAAGAGGGCTATCGAGTGGTGGGAATGTTTTCTTCTGTAGAGACAGCTTTAATAAAGTTGAAACAACTAGACCCTAACGTTATTTTTCTGGATATTGAATTGCTAGGTGTAAATGGAGTAGAGGGCATTCCTAAAATTAAGGCAATTGTCAAAGATGTATATGTCATCATGCTTTCTGTTTATGACAGTGCCGAATATGTATTTGCTGCCTTAAGCAATGGTGCTTCAGGATACCTAACCAAAGATGCTAGTCCCGAGAAGATAGTAAGTGCTATAAGCGAAGTGCTCATTGGTGGTGGGCCAATGACTAGTCAAATAGCAAAAATGCTCGTAAACTCTTTCCAGAAAAACCGAGAGACGCCGCTTACCAAAAGAGAAACGGAGATATTGGCATATTTAAGCGAAGGTAAAACCCGCAGTATGATTGCTAGCGAATTATTTATAGATGCAGAAACGGTGAAATCGCATGTCAAAAACATATATGCCAAACTGCAAGTAAACTCCAAGGCAGAAGCTATACAAAAGGGCAAGAAGCATAGGTATATATAGGTTATTTCATTGAATTTTTTTCATTATCGTTTAGTTTCCATCCATTGTAGTATATATTTTGAATACACAAAAGTCAGCGCCGCTCAATTTATTTGCCACCAAGACGCCTTACATTATGTTGGTAAGGGCCTTGAGTGTGTCGGCTACTTTGTTTGTTTTATTGTTTTTTGCCCACAAATTGCCAGAAGAAACGAATGGCTCATTTTCGAGTTTTTGGGTGCAAACGGGTATATTTGTTGCTATAGCGGGTTTGGGTTTGCCGGTATTTGTATATACGTATAATAGAGAAAAATTGAGTCAAATACTCTACTTTCTGCCTCCCATTTATAAGCGATATTATGTGTTATGGGTACTAGCGGTATCGGGTGTTTTTTGTTTTGTTCAGTTGGCATCCAATACGCTATTTCCAGTAAATTTTTGGAATATCCTTTGTTTGGTAGGCTACATAAGCTGTTTGTCGGTTTCTTATATATATGAAGCGCTTTCGATTATTTATGGCTATTATAAACGGTTGCTTTGGGCCAGTGTGCTTTGTAACGCCCTTAGTGTATGCTTGTATATATTGTTTTATTGGGGCAATATTACTGCCAGCGAGCTGTTATTTTTATTAATGTGGAATGCCGTGTTGAGGCTTTTGTTGCTTGAGCATCAACGATTTAATTTTGGCTACCGTGCACCGGTAGATTTGGCAAGTGTGCAACGTCATTGGAAGACGATAGGTGTGTATGATTTATCACAAAATGTCATTAAGTATTTAGATAAATTCATACTAAGCTTATTGTTGGCGAAGGAGTCTTTTGCAATGTATTATGTCATTACTACCGAGATTCCCATATTTGCAATTGTATTTTCATCGGTAAAATCAACCGTTTCTATGCATTTGTCTTATGGGCATACGCAGGCAGCACATTTGTCTAGATACTTGCGCCTAGTAGGCAGGATGCTGGGTTTTTTTATTATACCTGCGGTAATCTATATTGTATTTTTTACAAAAGATATTATAACACTGGTTTATTCACAAAAATACCTTGAGGGTTGGCCTATTTTTATTGTAGCCGTTTTGAAGATGCTCAACTATAACTTTGTCTTTTCGGCGGTGTTACAGTCGTTCGAAAAGGGTAAGCTTATCAACAATGGTGTTTGGATAGATTGTATTGTTTCCCTGATTTTATTATGGCCCTTTTATTATTTTTGGGGCTTAATGGGCGTAGCCCTTAGTGTATTGGTAAGTACAGCCGCGCAAATAACTTACTATACCTACCATTCCAAATTGTTGTTGCACGTAGGCTGGATGCATCTGTTGCCCCTACGTGCTTGGGGTTTGCAGGTGTTGTTTTTCGCACTGCTTACTGGTATGCTTAAATGGGCTTTAGGTTTCCTGTCTGGGCCTTACTGGTTGCCAATGACACTTAGTTTTGTACCCATTGCAATTATAGCGTTGTGGTATATTTACAAAAGTTACTTACAGGTGAAGCGTTATTAAGCCTGTACTGCGTTTTTACGAAGTTGAAACGAGGGGCATTTATAGTGCCTATTATTTCCCCCAAAAGTGTCAGGAAAGTATCATGATTCACGGTTTTTAAACCATTAAAATGGGGTGTTAGGCAGCATTTTGTCGAAGCGAAGTAAGTACTGCTTTATTTTGGCTAAAAAAGTTTTTGCATTACATAGTCGTTCATCCAAAAATTGTTGCCAATATCGATGTCTTCTTCTCGTTCTATCTGCCAGTTTTGGCTCAAGTAGAATTGTACGGCCAAATTTTTGCGATTGACATTGAGCGTCAATCCAATGTCGCCGTTCTCTTTTGCAATATTTTCTATAGCTTGTAGTAGAAGTTTTCCTGCGCCCTTTCCTTGACTTTTAGGCAGCACATATAGCTTGTGTACTTTTGTGAATTGAGTGTTTTGGTAATGGAGTTCGTACGACGCAAAGGCGTGATAGGTACCATCGTCAAAAGCCAATAGAAAACGGTGTTTAAGGTTGGTAACTTGGTTTTTTAGGGAAATATCACTGTACATCATTTCCAGCATATAATCCATTTGCTCCGCCGACATGATATCCTTAAATGTGTCGTGCCAAGTGTATTTTGCAATGTGCTGTATCACTAAGTAATGAGGATCTTCTGCTGGTAGGATAGTCATGTTCTCTAGATTGGTTTTTTCGGTGTATTTCCAACAAAAATAGCAGAAAAAAACGGCTATATTTTGTATTTAAAAATAAAAAATTTATTATCAATTGCAATTTTTCATCCACTTACTTCTTGCATTCACTATATTTTTTTTTATCTTTACCCAACTTGTTTTTAATAAAATGAGTCTATCCAATAGGTTAAATAACAATAAATTAAATTTTCTTTTATGAAACAAAAAATTTATTCCACTCTTTTGCTGTCCTTTCTTGGAATGACTGCTGTGAATAGCTTTGGCCATTCAAAGGATGGTGAATCGGTGCATAAATTGAATACTGCTTCTAAGGTTTCCTTTTTTGAAAACAAAGGGCAGTGGCATAAAGATGCAAAATATAGGGTTTCAACTGGTATGGCTACTATGTTTCTTACAGACTATGGTTTGGTGTATAATTTTCTTAATCAGGCAGATTATGATAAAATGCACCATATGGTAGATGAAGGTAAAAATGTAGACGATTTGCCATTTGAAGGTTATGCCTATAATGTAAAATTTAAGAACGCCAATAAACAAATCAAATATGCTGCTACCCACCCAACAAAAGAGTACTATAATTATATTATAGGAAATGATGCCTCTAAATGGGCATCAAAGGTGCATGGATATGGTGAGGTAGTTCAATCCAACGTTTATTCTAATATTGATTTAAAATTCTATAGTAATGATACTAAGGGCTTTAAGTACGATTTTGTAGTTAAGCCCCATGGTAATCCTGATGATATTGTTTTGGAATTTGAAGGTATTAAGCCTCAGCTATTGGAAAATGGCGATATCAAGTTGGATATTGGCTTTACGAGTATTGTGGAGTCTGCACCTATTACATATCAAGTAATTGAAGGGAAACAAGTGGCAGTTGCCTCTAAATATAAAGTAGTGGGCAATGCTGTTAAATTTGAGTTTCCGAACGGATATAACAAAGCCATTGATCTCATTATAGATCCCAGCGTAATATTTGCCACCTATTCGGGTTCGACGGGTAGTAATGCGCACTATGCACACACCACCACTTACGATTTAGATGGTAATACCTACACTTGTGCTTTAAGTAGTGGTACTAACTGGCCTACAACTACTGGCTCCTACATGACGATAGGGGGCGCTGTGAATTTGGTAGGTTTGCATAAATACAGTACAGACGGTAGTCAGTTAATATATGGTACCTATTTTGGGGGTAACTCAAGTGGTACGCAACCATTTACGGCAAGGGTGAACGAAAACCAAGAGGTGGTGTTGGCAGGAGCAGTTACAACTGCTACTTTACCTATGCTTCCAACATCGTATGATAATACTTTAGGCGGCACTCAAGATATTTATTTAGCCAAATTGTCTGCAGATGGTGCAACCTTATTAGGCTCTACTTATTTTGGAGGATCAGCATCAGAGGCAATTTTAGGTATCGCAACTATAGGTACTTACTCTTCCTTACAAGGTGCCAACTTAAACCCAATCGATATTGCATTCGATAATATAGGTAATATATGGGTGGCATCTAACACTGCTTCAACAGATTTTCCTACGACACCAGGTGCCATACAAACAACTTTTGGCGGTGGCACAGATGCTATTGTAGCTAAATTTAGTCCTACTTTAACTAACTTGTTGTTTAGCACCTATTATGGTGGCTCAAGTCCCGAAGGTGCTACCACTATTGAATTCTCGAATGACATGAGCGTATTAGCAGTTGGTGGATTAACAGCAAGCACTAACTTCCCGGTGACTGCAGGTGTTATAGGTAGTACTCATTCTGGCGGTACTACAGATGGATTTATTTTGGTTATAAATCCCTTAACAAACGCGAGAATTGCTGCATCTCTTTTTGGTACTACGGGTAATGACGATGTGGCAAAACTAGATTTTGATTGTGGTGGAAACATCTATATGTGTGGAAGAAACAGCAATGGTACTTACCCAGTTAACGCTGCCTACTCCAACCCCAATGGTAAAATTTTTATACATAAAGTGAGTTCCGACCTAACAGTCAACCATCTTTCTACCGTTGTAGGAGCATCTACTACTCAACAATTACCCATGGGTTTCATGGTGGATATATGTGGAAACATTTATGTAAATACGGTATCTAGCTCTGGCATTGCCGGCTTGCCTACAACTCAAGATGCTGTACAAACCGCACCTCGTTCTTTTTGGATGATAGTATTAGAGCCTAGTTTGACAGATTTATATTTCGCTACCTATTTTGGAAGCCCGTCTGGTGACCACGCCCATCCTGGTGTACACAGATTGGATGAGCAAGGTTTTGCTTATGCCTCTGTATGTGGCACCTCTCCAACCTTCCCAACAACTCCTGGTTCTTGGTCGCCTATCAAACAAAATGGTGGCACAAACGATAATATAGCCTTTAAGTTTGATTTTGAAGCCAGAGGCGCTAAAGTAACTGGAGAGTCTCCTGAGGGTGGAAACGCGGCACAAACACACGCAATTCGTGGTTGTAAATCTGCATTTTTACATTTCAAACGACCTGTAGCTGATACGGTACCAACTGTAATTAAGCTAGAAATATTGGGTGATGCTATTAATGGAGTCGATTACCAATTTATTGCCGACTCGGTAGTAATACCAGCTTATGTAGACTCTACTTCTTTAGAGATAAAGGCACTTTTGCGCTCGCCAGCAACTGGAGTAAGACGCGTTATTGTAAACACCTTCTCTATCTGTTCTTGTAACGGACTTAGTATGGGTGAAGAATCATTAATGTCTTCAGATACCATCTTAATCATAGATTCCGTATACCTTCAAATGGTTACACCTTTAGACACTAGCTGTCCTGGTGATATGATAAGTGTTACTGCGGCAATTGACCCTACTTTGAAGTTTAGATGGACACCTACCAATCTAATTCCCGATCCATCTCAACTTACCATACAGTCGTCGCCTACTGTGACGACTACCTATACAATTGAGGCTTGGCAGGATGGTGCACCATCAACATGTCCTTCCAGAAAAGCAAATTATGTAGCATTTGTAGAGCCATTCCCAGTAATCAACATACCAAATGATTATCTAACGGTTTGTTTAAAAGACTCAATGTCTATGGCCATGCAAGTAACGCCACCCAACCCAGGATATTCCTACGAGTGGGGGCCTGCACAATACTTCTCTAACCCAACAGCGGGCAATACCAAGTTTTTTGCGCCATTAGGGGAGTATACTATTTATATGAAAGCTACAACGCCAGGTGCAGGATGTTCGTCAAATGATAGTATGATAATTAAGGTTGTACCACCATTAGCAATAGATTCTGTGATACCAAAAGATACCTTAATTAGATTGGGCGACGAAATTAATATTGCTGTAGTAGCCGATGAGTCAGTAATGTGGAAATGGTCTCCTAATGAATTTGTAGAAGATCCAAATATGAAAGTAATAAGGGTAAAACCAGATCATGATATGCGCTACACCGTTACTGCTTGGGATCAATATGGTTGTTTCGATGAGGTTACGTCAAATGTTAGGGTGTATTACGAACCCAAAATATTTGTGCCAAATGCATTTTCGCCTAACGGAGATGGTTTGAACGACGTCTTTGGAGTTTCCAATATACAGTACGAAAAACTAATCATCTTCAGAGTATTTAATAGATGGGGTGAAACCGTGTTTGAAACGATGGATCCGAATAAGTTTTGGGACGGAACTAATAAGAGTGGTAAAATGCTAGACGCCGACGTATATTATTACCAAATAGTTGTTATTGGGCCAATGCCTGGTGATCAACAAGTAGAATATAAAGGCGATGTAACACTTATTAGATAAGCGATTACTATTATATCTTACATTTCAAAAGGAAGGCTAATATCTTAAAATGATATTAGCCTTCCTCTTTTTTTGAATCCCTCCGAAATTATATGTTTATAGCTAAATATTGGTTTAGGTTTTTATACTAGCCCGAAGGGGCCATGTCTTCATAATCTTTCAGAGTCATAAATATTTCCCACCTTATAGGGGCAAATATTGAAGTTTATTTTAGGTATTTTAAGCACGATAAGCAATTGGTGTTTAATAGTTGTGGGTCTTGTTTATATGTCTAAAGGCAAAGAATATATAAGGGTGTTTTGAGTTTATTATTTTTCGTTTGTATTGGAATATTAGGTTTTACTAAAAGCAAGTTATGGTGCAGCAAAAAGCCCTACTATTGTAGGGCTTTTAAGGATTGGGTTTGCTTATAAATGCAATTTAAAATAGTCGGTTATTTTTTGCATCAAATGCACTCTGTCTTTCCCTACTACATTGTGTTGGTGTCCGGGGTAGGCATAATAATCAATTTGTACACCTTTTTTCACAGAGCTTTCTATGTATTTTAAAGAGTGTTGCCATACGACCACATCATCGTCTGTGCCGTGTATCATCAATAATTTTGCTTTAATCCGATCTGCCTTACTGCTTAGCTCTGTATGCTTATAGCCATCGGGATTCTCCTCGGGAGTGTCCATATAGCGCTCTGTATACATTACCTCATAAAGGCTCCAGTCTATTACTGGGCCACCTGCTACACCTACCTTAAAAACATCTGGATAATGTGTAAGCAAAGAGGTAGTCATAAAGCCACCATAGCTCCATCCATGCACGCCAAGACGCTCGGCATCTACGTAGGGTAACGATTTAAGGAAGTCTACGCCCTTTAGCTGGTCTTGCATTTCAACTTGTCCTGCCTGTCTGAAAATTGCAGATTCAAATTCGAAGCCCCTGTTACTACTACCTCTGCCATCCATCGTAAAGACGATAAACCCTTCTTGAGCCATATAATCGTACCACAGATTGCCACTTGCAGGGTAGTTGTGAGTAATAAGCTGTAAATGTGGCCCATTGTATAGGTATACGATAACGGGATATTTTTTATTAGCATCAAAATTGCTTGGCTTGATAAGCTTGCCGTATAAATCTGTACCGTCGGCAGCTTTTAAAACAACAGGTGTTACTGAAGCTGTATTGTATTCGGCTAACTTATCGGTAGCTTTTAGAAGCGGTTGTACATTCGATTTGTGACTATAAATAATATTGATGTCTCTTGGTGTAGTAGCATTCTGGAATGTGTGTAAAATTGCTTTTCCGTTGCGGTGCACTACACCATGGTGTGTGCCGCTATCTGCGTGCAAGGTATTTATTTTTCCATTAGAGACATTCACTGCAAATAAATGTTTTTCTCTGGGGTCTATTTTATTGCCACTAATAATAAGGTTGTTATTGTTGGCATCGTAGCCCAGAATGCTATTGACTACCCATTTCCCTTTTGTGAGTTGTTTTATAAAGGTACCATCTGCTTTGTAATGGTATAGGTGCATATAGCCGTCTCTTTGGCTCATCCAAACAAACTCATTTTTATTTACAAAAAATAGTGGATGCTGAGGTTCTACATATTTTTCATTTCTTTCTTCAAAAAGCGTTTTTACAAAAGTGCCGTTGTGTGCATTGTACATATTCCATTTCAAATGGTTCTGTGCTCTGTTTAATACGCCAACATAAATATATTTTTCGTCGGGACTCCAGCTGATATTGGTAAGATATTGGTCTTTAGGGCCTTCTATTTGAAGGTACTGAACGCTGCGGCTTAGAATATTATAGATGCCAATACTTACTTGGTGAGAGGTTTTGCCCGACATGGGGTACTTGATATTTTTTGAAATAGCAGGCGTTGTACTCCAGTCAATAATCGGATAGTCTTCCACCATAGATTCGTCCATTTTGTAAAAAGCCAAAAGGTTGTCGTTTGGAGAAAAGAAAATACCGCCCGAAATGCCAAATTCATTTCTGTGTACCGAAGCTCCATAAACCACATTGGGTGCATTAGAGCTAGAGATATTGTGGATATTGTTGTGGTTGTCTAACAAGTACAAATTATTATCTACCGTAAAAGCCAGTTGCTTTTTTCTATTATCTGGTGTTTTATTTGCAGCTTTGGGATTCAAAACTGAGGTTTGGCTTAGTTGCCAATTGTTGCCAAACAGTTCTAATCTGTATTGTGCGTTACGATAGTCGAGCAATAGCTGGTCGTTAGCATCCCAGGAATAGGCGGGGAAGCTTTTTAAAGAGTCTTTTTGGAAAAGTAATTGATTGAGCTGGTGTAAAGAAAGCAGGGTATCTACTTTGCTACTTGCTGCTTTAATCTGAACCAAGTAGCTCGTTTGCTTGTTTTTTACCACGTGTGTAAGGCTTTCTGTTGTATTTTTCCATTTTGGCATACTCAGGTTTTCGGGCATAAGTGCGCCCCCACGCATTCCTACTACAGCGTCGTGCATGGTCAATTGTTTTTTTTGAGCCATAGCTGGGTGGGCTAATAAAAAAGCTCCAAAAGCCATTGGCAATAGGTTGTAAATTTTCTTTGTCAAGATATGGTAGTTTTTAGCAGTAAATGAAAAAGAATAAAAATACAAAATTATCCAGAAACTGTATCTCCTTCTCTCAATCGTTAAAAAACGGGTATTATGGTAAAAGGTATTTATTATTTAGTATCTTTGTGTTATTAATTTAGATTACTATTTAAAATTACATAGTTATGTTAAGCATATTAGATACTATATTCTTGTTTTCTGCTCCAAGTGGTGGAGAGTGGTTGTGGATTGTATTAATAGCCCTATTGTTATTTGGTGGCAGAAAGATACCAGAGTTGGCTCGTGGTTTAGGAAAAGGTATAAGAGAGTTTAATGATGCCAAAGATGGTTTGAAAAACGAGATTGAGAATGGTATAAAAGATAAAAAT
>CAYSCJ010000006.1:0-70625 GCA_964429515.1 uncultured Taibaiella sp. | reverse complement strand
CCCCCCACCCCCCACCCCCCCACCCCCCCCCCCCCCCCCCCCCCCCCGGCGGCCCCCCCCCCCGGGTAGAACCACTAATTATATAGCCGCTATAGCCGTAATAGTTACAATCAATTGCAAAATATCCTGTCGAGTCGCTATAGCCCTCCCCTGCAACTTTATATATAGAACATCCACCTATAAAAGAATTATTTCTTTCATACATAATTTTTATATGACCACCAATTTTCGGGTTATTATCTTGTCTGCTAATAAGATAACCGTGAACCTCAAAGGCTTTTTGGGGCTGAGGCTTAGGGTCGCAGTCTTTTTTACAACTCCCAACCGATATTCCCAAAATAAGTATAAATAATATATTTTTCATAACGTATTTTTTATGGTTGTATCACAAACTTTTTACTAAGCACTTCATTTTTAGTACTTATTTGTATTATATACATACCTGCCTGCATATTGCTTTTGCTAAGGTCTATCTCAAAGCCGCTTTCTAAAGTATTGTCCTTAAAAGGCATTTCCGTAGTATATAACAACCTGCCCTGCATATCGGAAATCCGTGCCATAGCCGGGGCATTTTCCTTAAAACGGTATTTTACATTCATTATTGTATTGCCGCGCACAGGATTAGGATATACCTCTAATGCAGACTGTAATACCTGTATTGTGCTATCGGTCGGAGGTAATACAGGTCGCTGGCTAAAATTAATACAGCACAATACCATAAATCCGGGCGTAATATCATAAGGTCCCATAGCGATCCATACGCCGTTATTTGCCCGGAAAGTTATCTTATCGGGCGAGCCTGCGGGTATAGGGATATTGATGTCCTCTTCTTTAGATATTATGTAATGCAGCCTGTCGGTATGCGTGTAATTATTGATACTACTGCCCAAAGAAGGATAATTGTAGTACGGGTTGCGGTAGTTTATCATTATATCCTGCTCGGCTTCTACCACCATACTGGCAGGTAAGAACCTGTAATTCTCTAACCAAAGCGAATCATCGCCTATCTCGCGCGGAATGATGTGGCTCCTGATAGCATTGTCATTACAGGTAGCATAAGGAGCTAACCAGGGGTTATCCACAAACAAATGAAGTCTGTTAGAATCGGTAGGATTGGTTATAACCATATCGAAAGGTGTCATGTCCATTATATCGGCTACGGCATCGTTGTGTATATCGTAATCGAGGTTGCCGGGGTTGTCTGCCGCATAGTCGAAAGAGGAGTGCAGGGGTATAAAGGCAAAGTCGAACCCATCGCTGTAAGCCCTGCCATTAAGGTTAATATTTATCATCCAGGGCACTAACAGGGAGAAAAGGTTACCCGAAAAAGTAATCTCTCCCTGCCCGTTTATTACCATATTATAACGCAAGCCTAACAGGTGGGCAAGGTCTCCCGACTGCCCTATGGGGTTATTCATCGTAGTTAGTGGACTTCCAAAACCAAGATGGCTGCCTGCGCTTACACAATAAGGCAAGACATTCCTTGCTCTTTTATCTACCTTTAGCAAGGTAGTATGATTAATATCAATCCTTACTCCAAACCATCTCAGTCTTATCTTTGGGTGGCTTATGCCTTTGTCTAACAAAAAAACAGAGCCGGTTCCGTTGGGGTTGGATCTTACCTGCACACGAGTATAAGAGCCTAAAAACCGGAATCCCAATACTCTTAAATAAAAATCGGTTTCCAAATCCAATATAAAGTCATTGGGCTGTCTGTCGGAGTTGTCCCATTCTCTTGTTTGTCTACTGCCATCTAATGCACCATTAGAGAGTTCGCCGAGCTTGCAAAACTTAGGGTAGTTGCCCAATGCGGCAAAATCATTGAGCAATCCTGCTCTTAAGCCGGAAGAGGTAAATGTGCTGCTATTGATAAGCAACAAGGGGTTATTCTCTGTCTCTATATGATATACCAGCATTTGCTTAGCGGAAATGCTGTTGAGCAGCCTGTTATTGTAAATATCGGCAATTCCGTTATTAAATCCTGAAAACATATATGCCAAATGCGCCAAATGCTTGTAATACATTTGTATGCCCAATGGTACATTTGCCCCTCGGTGGGGCGAATCGTAGCAGAGCAAAAGTCTTGTATTGTGCCTTAAATCGGGTTTGCAGGGGTCGAGAAAGAGGTTGAAATATTCGGGAGATTCCATTAACGCAGTAGTATACCTTGCTACCAAGCCACCCATACTTTCTCCTATAATCACAAAGGGGGCTACGCTGTCTGTATGGCATTTGAGTTACTCGAGCAACTCTGCTACTCTCCGGGCATTAGCCTGTATACTGTCGCCCGAGTTTTGCCAACTTACCACCACAAAGGTATAACCAAAATTGCGCAATTGTGCTATTCTGTCTAAGCGAATCATATCATTATAAATCTCCGGTACTTGGCGGTTTTCAAGTATGTCCGCACCCTCAAGGTATATCACGTATCTTTTCATTGCATTGGGGTTGCAGTTATTATCGTATATACCTATATCTAATCCCTCTATATCTGTTATCACATCATCGGGCGGTATGGTAACGGTAGTAGTAAGAATGTTGATTACAGAATTGGAGTGGTTCAATAAATTTCCACCTGGGTCAAATACTGCTGTTTTAATCAGCTTCCAACCGACAGAACTGTAAATTACACTATGATTGGTAACGATGTAGGGGTCAAATTCTACCCAACCATTGCCATCGTCAAAATCAATTTTTAGAATCCTATTATCGGGACCGTAAATTGTTGTGGGATCAGTAAAAAACAAATCGGGTGTTACCTGAAAAGTAAGATTGGCAAATGTAACATCTCTTGTTAAGGGGGAAGCTGCAAAAATGGTTTCTACAGTATATGGGGATATTGGCTGAGGCACAAGATCATACACTACATTATTAACAGTGTCAAACCTAAAGTACAAGTTGGTATCAAGTGCTCCAGGTTTTAATTTGTTGTACTTCCAATGTAAAATCCCAATAGGAATTGTATCATTTAAAACTTTAGGAAATGAATATTGAAAAATAGAATCTTGGGTAATAAAGAGCGTTGTGTCGTATGCCGCATTATACATTTCATAATACAGATTGTACCAATTATCTACTATACTAGTGTCGTAAGATATATCGGTATAGAAAATCGAATCGGTAACTTTAGCCGACATATCATACAGAAAACGAACGTCCGGTTATTTAAGTTGCTGAACAAATGCCGAAGCTCTGCGTTCATCAGCTCTATGGGATTTTGTGCTTTTACCTGAAAGGTAAAAGCAGTCAGTATGCTTATAGTCAATAAAGTGTAGTTAAGTCTATTGAAAACAGATGTATTATTATGTTTCATAGCTAATATTTTGAGTGAAGTTAGAAAAAACTATTAGTAAATGAAAATTTACAGAATAACATACTTTTAAGTTGAGGTAGGGTTTTCAAAATGCCTCTTTGATTTTTTTGTGTTAGGAGGTTGGTGGAAAAAAAATGGCTCTTTCTGCATTTTGTTGGGCTTTTGTGCTTTAGCTAAAATGCAGAATGTGCCAATTACGCGTGGCAAAAAATAAAAATAATCGGATTTATTGTTTTTCGATTGTTCAATTTGTGACGGTTGTTTTGTCAGCTTGCAGGTAACAATAGGGTAAGCTGCAAACAATTAATTAAACAAAGCTTGAGGCGTTTGTGACGTATAAAAAATGGAAAAATCTCGGAATTTAGTTGTAACCGTAAAGTTAGGATTTGGCGTATTAATAAAAACCTAATATATATATTATTTCAAAATAAAAAAACGTCGATAAATGCATTGCCTTGTTGCGTACTTTCCACTACAGCATAATTTTATAAAATAGAAAAGCGATGCGTATTGCTACACATCGCTTTTGGGAATATTATGAGGCAGTGAAAACTTAATAGTCACTGCTTAAATGCGCTACTATTCTCTTCCGCTAGCTACCGCACCTATGTACTCAGCATTTAGTCTTCTGATATTCATAATAGAAATACCTTTTGGACATTCTGCTTCACAGGCCATAGTGTTAGTACAAGCACCAAATCCTTCTTTATCGTGCTGCTCTACCATATTCACAACGCGGGTTCTTCTTTCAGGTTCGCCTTGAGGCAATAATGCCAAATGCGCTACTTTAGCAGATAAAAACAACATAGCTGATGCATTTTTACAAGCAGCTACACAAGCACCACAACCTATACAGGCTGCAGCGGCAAACGATTCGTCGGCCTTGTCTTTAGGTACAGGCAAACAGTTGGCATCTTGGGCATTACCGGTATTTACAGATATATAACCTCCTGCTTGGATAATGCGGTCGAATGCAGATCTATCTACCATCAAATCTTTAATAACAGGAAATGCCGCTGCTCTCCAAGGCTCAACTACAATAGTATCGCCATTTTTGTACTGACGCATGTGCAACTGACAGGTAGTGGTTTCAGACCATGGACCGTGTGGTTGACCGTCGATATACATAGAACAAGCGCCGCATATACCCTCACGACAATCATGATCGAAAGTGATGGGCTCTTTTCTCTCTTCTATTAATTGTTCGTTTAAAACGTCAAACATTTCTAAGAATGACATTTCTGACGAAATATCCTTTACTTGATAGGTTTCGAAAGCACCTTGCGTGTTTGAATTTTGTTGGCGCCACACCTTAAGTGTGAGGTTCATATTATAATGTTCCATTGCAATTCAATATTTTGATTCGTGACAAATAATTATCTTTTGTCTAGAAAAAATTATTTAATAATATTTTGTATAAATGCCTACAAGCTGAAAATGCTTATTTATAGTTACGTTGCGAAGGTTTGATTACTTCGTAATTCAATGCTTCTTTATGTAAAGTCCATTCACATTCGCCTGTGTTTTCCCAACAAGATACATACATGTATTGTTCGTCATCACGCATTGCTTCACCATCTTCTGTTTGCGACTCTTCACGGAAGTGACCTCCACAAGACTCACGACGGTTAAGCGCGTCTAAACACATAAGCTCACCCAACTCTATAAAGTCTGCTACACGATTGGCTTTATCTAATTCAGGATTCATGCCTTCTACGGTGCCTGGCACGTATACATCCGACCAAAACTCTTTACGCAGGTTACGAATTTCTTCGATCGCTTCTTTCAAGCCTTGCTCATTACGAGCCATGCCGCACTTATCCCACATAATTTTACCTAAGCGCTTGTGCATGCTTTCTACCGACTGTTTGCCTTTAATAGACATTAATTTATTGATTCTCTCGGCCACCTCTTTCTCTGCTTTTAGAAATTCAGGATGGTCTGTAGGTATCGCTTTGGTTCTAATTTCGCTTGCTAAGTAGTTACCAATAGTGTAAGGAATAACAAAATATCCGTCGGCCAAACCTTGCATAAGAGCAGAGGCTCCTAGTCTGTTTGCGCCATGATCGGAGAAGTTGGCTTCACCCAAGGCATAAAGGCCCGGAACGGTAGTCATTAATTCATAATCTACCCATACACCGCCCATTGTGTAGTGAACTGCTGGATAAATACGCATTGGCACTTCGTATGGATTTTCGCCAGTTATTTTGGCATACATATCAAACAAGTTGCCGTATTTTTCTTTTACTACTTCCTTACCCAAACGCTCTATAGTTGCAGCATCAGGATTATGATTACCTTGCTTATTGCATTCTATTTTACCATAACGTACTACTGCCGCGGCAAAATCGAGGTATACGGCTTGCTTGGAGGTACCCACACCATAGCCAGCATCGCAACGTTCTTTGGCTGCTCTAGAAGCTACGTCGCGCGGCACTAAGTTACCAAAGGCTGGGTAACGGCGCTCTAAGTAATAATCTCTTTCGTCCTCTGGAATTTCGGAGGCTTTACGTGTATCGTTTTGTTTTTTAGGCACCCAAATACGCCCGTCGTTACGCAACGATTCAGACATCAATGTCAATTTAGACTGATGGTCGCCCGAAACTGGTATACAAGTAGGATGTATTTGTGTAAAACATGGATTGGCAAAATAAGCACCTTTTTTGTGTGCTTTCCAAGCAGCAGTAACGTTACTACCCATTGCATTGGTAGACAAATAAAAGACGTTACCATATCCACCCGAGCAAATTAATACTGCATGTCCAAAATGACGCTCTAACTCGCCTGTCACAAGATTACGTGCAATGATGCCACGAGCTTTACCATCAATTTTAACAACATCAAGCATTTCATGACGACTGTACATCGTAACAGTACCCAATGCTACTTGACGCTCCAAACCTTGGTATGCGCCTATGAGCAACTGTTGGCCTGTTTGTCCGGCAGCATAAAAAGTACGTTGTACTTGAGTACCACCAAATGAACGGTTAGACAACATACCACCATATTCACGCGCAAAAGGTACACCTTGCGCTACACACTGGTCTATAATATTTGCAGAAACCTCAGCCAAGCGATGCACGTTTGCTTCACGGGCACGATAGTCGCCACCTTTAATAGTATCGTAAAATAGACGGTACACAGAGTCGCCGTCATTTTGATAATTTTTAGCAGCATTGATACCACCTTGTGCAGCTATAGAGTGCGCGCGTCGTGGTGAATCTTGGAAACAGAAACATTTCACTTTGTAGCCCAACTCACCAAGTGAGGCTGCAGCTGATGCTCCGGCCAAACCCGAACCAATAACGATAATTTCGAGATTGCGTTTATTGGCAGGATTAACGATATTACAAGTTGACTTATAATTAGACCACTTTTGAGCTAATTCGCCCTGAGGAATATTTGCATTTAAAGCCATAATACGATCTTATTTTATCAAGAAGTTTAATAAAAGACTAAACCTCTATGTATTGTTATAAATATTTGATGAATACTACCGACTATTAAGTATTTACTTTACTTATAAATATTAATGAGCCAAAGGCGCTACACTACTTAATGCTGCTTTAATTTCTTCGGTAGTAGGCAACCATCCAAAGAAATAAGCCAAAGGCATTAAAATAAATATAGCTGGAATAATGATAGAAAAAGCAGTGCCTATGCATCTGATAATGCCTACATATTTAGGGGTAGTCAAACCAAGGGTTTGGAAAGACGACCAAAAACCATGTAATAAGTGATAGGCTAATGAAATACATCCAAGTATGTAGATCACTACATTGTACCATTGACTGAAAATTACTTCCATTTCAAAATACAAGTCTTTCTCTACTCCCGTCATTAACTGTTGGTATCTGTTGGGTGCCCAAAAATGCGCAAAGTGCATAACTAAGAACAACAAAATAATCGTACCTAACAAGCCCATTGAGCGGCTGTACCATTTGCTGTTTTTGCTACCACCATTTACGTTGTATGCTACTGGACGTTTTGTTTTGTTTTGTGAGGTCAACATCAATCCTTGGATGATGTGTAAAATAATACCTACTAACAAACCAATCTCCGCCATACGCGTTATCGGATTTGTACCTAGAAAATGCGCTGCATTCTCGTAGGCAGTGTACCCCCTACCTATTGGGCCTAGCCACTCTAGAAATACTAAACCATTGATGTAGCAGTGTACTACTAAAAAAAGGATTAAGGATACGCCCGTTAGCGCCATAACCAATTTCTTCCCGATAGAAGAAGTGAATGCTTGTTTCCAATTCATAATGTGAATAAAAAAGAGAATTGTAAAAGTTTTGTCATAATACGCCTGCAAAGTTAATGTCCAAAATCAATAAAAGCTACCAATTGGCTAAAAATATTGCAAACTGCTAAGTATTTAATTAATACATCTGTATATAAAACTGTTTATCAATTCTTTAAATTAAGAAATTACTATTAAATTCATTTAAAATATGTACAAATTTGGTGCGAATTGCATTCCTACTCTCGAAGCCTTTCTTCATTTTTCAAAAGTAATAAAAAAGATGTTTTGTGGGCACGACGCCAAAGCTATTTTCGTTTTTTCTTTGCGTCCTTGTGCTTATCGGCAACATGTTTTGCCGGTCGCTTAGTAGTTGCTGGTTTCGTTTTGTCCAATTTCAAAACACTGTCTTTTTTTGAGGTCACTCCTACTCTTTGTAGTGCTGTGCCCATTGTTACCAATTCAAAATCAATGGTACGTCTTTCCAAATCGGTAGCAACTACTTGTATTTTCACTTTATCGCCAATCCTAAATCTCACGCCCGTATGCATTCCCACCAAAGCATAATCATGCTCTAAAAATTCAAATTGGTCTATATCTACCAAATCGGCCATACTAATAAGCCCTTCGCATTTATGCTCTATGGTTTCGGCCCAAAATCCGAAGGTAGATACACCACTTACTACTGCATCAAACGATTCGCCTATAAATTGCTGCATAAACTCTACTTGCTTGTATTTATTGGCTGCTCTTTCGGCCTCCATTGCTTTGCGCTCACGCTCGCTGCAATGTTTGGCTTTAATCTCCATTTTTTTATCTATCACGATAATTTCGTCTAAGCATTCTTGCAAAACCCTATGCACCATCACATCGGGATACCTGCGTATGGGAGAGGTGAAATGACAGTAGTCTTCAAAGCCCAAACCGTAGTGTCCTATATTCGCAGTGCTGTATACCGCTTTTGCCATAGTTCGGATGCCCAACTGCTCAATTACATGCTGTTCGGGCTTACCTTCTACTGCATGCAGCAATTCGTTAAAAGATGCGGCTATTTTATCGGGGCTTTGGAAATTAAATTTATAACCAAATCGGGCTGCGAAAGCAGAGAATATTCCAAGTTTAGACTCGTCGGGCAAATCATGTATTCGATAAGGAAATGGTATTTCTGTTCCATTTACATCCTGTTCGCCTACAAAAATAGCTACATGTTTGTTGGCTAAAAGCATTAACTCTTCGATGAGCTGATGTGCTTCTTTACTTTCTTTTATTTGAATGCCTATTGGCAGGCCCTTATCGTCCAATATGAATCGCACCTCTTGAGAAGAGAAATTGATAGCTCCTTTCTTAAATCGCTGCTTCCTGATGTGTTGAGTAATATCTTTTAGTTGCAGTAATATTTCTTTGTTTTCGCCCTCGGCTCCTTCTATTATTTCTTGTACTTCTTCGTAGGTGTATCTTCTGTTCGAATGTGTGACAGTTCTTCCAAACCATACATCTTCTATTGCTCCCAGCTCATTCATGATGAATACTGTCGAAAAAGTAAGTTTATCTTCATGTGGGCGCAGAGAGCACAATTCGTTAGATATTCGCTCTGGAAGCATTGGGTTTACTCTGTCTGGCAAGTAAACGGATGTTGCTCGTAGGAATGCCTCTTTATCTATTTCGGAGCCAGGGCGCACATAATGGCTTACGTCGGCTATGTGTACACCTATTTCCAATCTTCCGTTGCCTAAATTTTTGTATGAAATGGCATCATCGAAGTCTTTTGCGTCAAAAGGGTCAATTGTAAAGGTAAGAGTGTCTCTCATATCGCGTCGCATGCCTATCTCGGCAGCATCTATGGTATCTGGCAGGGCGCTAACTTCTTTCATTACCGCATCTGAAAAATGTAATGGAAAACCGTTTTCTACCAGAATTTCCATCATAGCTATTGCGTTACTTCTTTCTTGGCTAAGCACTTCGAGTACTTCTCCAACTGGATTCTTGCGTGCGCCACCTCCTTTCCACTCTACAATTTTCACGACTACCGTATCTCCGTTACTGATTCCGATTACTTGTGCCGGTGGCAAAAATATATCAGTTTGCATAGCGCGGTTATTGGGTATCACAAAACCAAAATCTTGTGTCAATTGCACCTTTCCTATAAAGGTTGTTTGATTTCTTTTTACAACCTCTACAATGAAGCCCTCTGGCCTACCCTTACCCGACACAAAGGTTATTTTTACTTTCACTTCGTCACCATCGAGCGCCGACTTTAAGTCGGTAGCTCTAACAATTATATCTTGAGGCCATCCCTCAACTGCTACGTAGCCCATTCCACTTCTAGCCAAATCCAATTTACCTATTGCAGTAAGTCCTATCAAATTACTATGGGAACTTTTGCCTTTCGGGATGTATTTACTTTTATTTTGTTTCTTTTTCATAATTTGTTCACTTGATAAATTATACAAAGCTTCTCATTTTCCAAACGCCCATTACAGCCTCTTTGATGATACCTTTTGACATTTTTGATACCCCTTCTTGCCTATCTATAAACTCAATAGGTACTTCTTTTATTGTAAAACCCTTTTTCCAAGTTCTGTATTTCATTTCAATTTGAAAAGCATATCCTACAAATTGAATTTCATCAAGCGGGAGTGCTTCAAGTACGCTTCTGTGGTAGCATACAAAGCCCGCAGTACAATCTTTAACTGGCATCCAAGTGATCATTCTCGTGTAAAGGGATGCACCATAGGAAATAAATATTCTATCCCAGGGCCAGTTTTTAACACTACCTCCCTTGACGTACCTGGAGCCAACAGACATCTGCGCTTGTCCGTCGGCACATGCTGCATACAGCCTATTAAGGTCGTCGGGATTGTGCGAAAAATCGGCATCCATTTCAAAAATATAGTTGTAACCTCTTTGTAGTGCCCATTTGAATCCGCAAATATAAGCGGTGCCTAGCCCTAGTTTGCCAGAGCGTTCGGTAAGAAATAGCTTATCACTAAACTCCACTTGCAATTCCTTTACTTTTGCTGCTGTACCATCTGGCGAGCCATCATCTACTATTTTAATATGGTAGTTGCCGGGCAAAGAAAATACCTTTCTAATAATTTTCTCTATATTCTCTATTTCGTTAAAAGTGGGTATAATGACTATCTTGTCCAAGGGTTGGGAAGTATTTTAATATACTGCAAATTAGTTTATTTTTCTTTTCTTACACTACTTCAACTTTAAATACATGCTATTCAATATTTCGGTCAAGCATTGTTTGGTATGAAGAGGGAAATCAGACTGCATCATCCAATCGTAGTATTGCGGCTCTGATTTGAGTACGTCTTTCACTTTTTTCCCTTTGTGTTTACCAAAATTAAAATAGTGTTCATCATCTTTTAGAATGATGCGTCTGGCATAGTCTACGATCTCGCCACTACCCGTAAAGTTGTGCAATTCTTCGGCTGTTGCGCCTATATCATTGTACCTTACCAGCTGCGATTTCAATATTTCGACAGTAGCCCTAACATCTGCTAATGCACTATGTGCGTTGACCAAATCTTGATCACAATAAAACTTATACGCAGCCGAAAGAGTTCTTGGTTCTTTCTTGTAAAATACCTGCTGCACATCTACCAGTTTTCTTTTATGAAAATCTACCGCATGTCCGGCCCTTAAAAACTCTTCGGCCAAGACAGGCAAATCAAATTTATTACTATTGTACCCTGCTAAGTCGCAGTTCTTTATAAAATTTGCTATCTCATGAGCCAATTCTTTAAAAGTGGGTTCATTGGCTACATCTTCTTGGTAAATACCATGAATCATGGAGCTTTCTGCCGAAATAGGAATTTCAGGATTAATGCGTCGTTCGTATTCCTCTATCGTTCCGTCTGGATGCCATTTCACAATAGCTATTTCTACTATTCTATCCTTTGCTTGGTCTAATCCTGTGGTTTCTAAATCAAAGAATGCAAGTGGTCGTTGCAATTGAAGTACACTCATTTTTATTATAGCTATATGATTATGTTTGTAACAATGTGTTTATACTCCGTAAAAATAGCTTTTTTAAAGCATTCTGAGTGCTAATACACACAACAATAATTTTCGCACCGGCTACTCCTAAACGATATTTACTATCATAAACCGACTTAAGTTGCTAAAAAATCATCACTCACAAAGCAAATATCAGCCTGTCGGGGCAGCTGAGGAATATTTAGGTTGAGCTCAACTACGGTAGCGCAATAGACGATAAAATTAATCGTTTAATAATCTTCTATAATAGTGTATTCACCTAAAATGTTAAAAATATATTGTGTGCTTTTTTCACAGGCTGAGGTTTTGTGGTATTTATGGACTTATTTAATAAAAAAAACGGCAAAGTCAATTTTTAGATTCGGGGATTTGAAAGATAATAACGACGTCAAACTAACAGCATATATATTGATAGGAACATTGCTAAGTTTTGGATTAGCTATAGTGATGGCAAAAATACACTTGAAATTAATAAACATCACTTAACACAGCAAGCGGTTTGTTTTTTAACATATAAGTTTCTGTATCTTTGCAACCTATTTTTAAAATATGGCAAACGAAAATACATTACAGGCAATTATTGCACACGCTAAGGAATATGGTTTTATATTTCCTTCGAGTGAAATATACGACGGTTTAGGTGCCGTTTATGATTACGGACAATGGGGTGTTGAGCTAAAACGCAATATCAGAGAATATTGGTGGAAGTCGATGACGCAAATGCATCAAAATATTGTTGGATTAGACTCCTCTATTTTCATGCATCCTACCGTTTGGAAGGCAAGTGGGCACGTAGACAGCTTCAGCGACCCAATGATAGACAATAAAGACTCTAACAAACGTTATCGTGCAGACCATCTGATAGAAGGCTATGCAGATACCGTTAGCAAGGAAGAAGGCGATGCTGCAATTGCAAAAATGGAAGCTTTGCTAGCTTCTGACGACCTAGCCGGACTAAAGCAACTCATCCTTGACTTAGGCATTAAGTGCCCTATATCTAATACAAGCAACTGGACAGACATTCGCCAATTCAACCTCATGTTTTCTACAGAGGTAGGTTCGGTAGCCGATGAAACCAACACTATTTATTTACGACCAGAAACAGCTCAAGGTATTTTTGTCAATTTTCTGAATGTGCAAAAAACCGGTCGTATGAAAATACCTTTTGGTATTGCACAAGTGGGTAAAGCCTTCCGAAATGAAATAGTAGCTCGAGGTTTTATCTTCCGTATGCGCGAATTTGAGCAAATGGAAATGCAATTCTTTGTGCGCCCTGGCACCCAAAAACATTGGTACGAATACTGGAAAAAAGAAAGAAAAGCTTGGCACGAGTCCTTAGGCATCAAACTTGAAAACGAAAGATTTCACGACCACGTTAAGCTAGCACACTATGCAGATGCTGCATGCGATATCGAATACAACTTCCCTATGGGCTTCAAAGAAGTAGAAGGTATACACTCACGTACAGATTTCGACCTATCGCGTCACCAAGAATATAGCAAGAAAAAAATGCAATATTTTGACGCAGAAATAAATCCCGAAACAGGAAAAGCATATGGCAACTACCTGCCTTACGTTATTGAAACATCGATAGGCTTGGACCGCGCAGTATTAATGGTATTGAGCGAAGCTTACGAAGAAGAAGACTTAAGCACAGCAGATAAACAAGATAGCCGTGTAGTCTTGAAATTTCATCCAAAAATAGCTCCCATCAAATTGGCTATTTTACCTTTAACAAAAAAAGATGGCTTGCCTGAAATAGCACAGCAGCTCCTGCAAGATTGCTTGGGTAGCTTTAAGTGTTTTTATGAGGAAAAAGATGCAATAGGAAAACGATACAGAAGAATGGATGCCATAGGCACTCCGTATTGTGTAACAATAGACCACCAAACAATAGAAGACCAAACTGTTACCATTCGATACAGAGACACGATGCAACAAGAACGTATTCCAATGGCAGAAGTGAAAAGCAGGATATTACAAAACATCTAAATCAATTAAAGTACTAACTATTGGGGTTTCCTTTTTTCGAGGAAACCCCTTTTTTATCCAACAATATTTGCCTGAATATGCTCACTTGCATAGGCACACGATACCCAAACCCTGATCATTCCAATTACGTACTTGTAGATACCCTAAGCTGTCAACACGTGCTTAAGTGCACTGTCGCATTTTTTTGTACATTTGTAGCCATTCACAATGCTTAAAAAAATACGATTTTATGGCCATAGCTAATTACCAACACTCTGTAGCAGAAAGACTCATGAGATATGTGCAAATTGATACCCAAAGCGACCCATTTTCTAGTAGTCAACCGTCTACCGAAAAACAAAAAGATTTAAGTCGTTTATTGGTGAAAGAATTGCAAGAAATGGGTATAAATGATGCCTTTCTAGACGATAATGGCTATGTGTATGCAACGATACCCGGCACCACAACAAAACCCGTTAAAACAATATGCCTTTGTGCTCACGTAGATACGAGTCCCGATAGCTCAGGCACCAACGTTAAGCCTATCCTACACAAAAAATGGGATGGCTCGGATATAGTACTACCCGACGATAACAATATTGTTATATCGACAAAAAACCACCCATACTTACTAGAACGTATAGGCGACGACATCATTACAGCATCTGGCACGACCCTATTGGGTGCAGATGATAAAGCAGGTGTAGCTGTAATTATGGACACCGCTCAATACTTAATGGCAAACCCTCAAGTAATTCATGGCCCCATTAGAATTTTGTTTACACCAGATGAAGAAATTGGCCGTGGCGTAGATGCTGTAGACATGAAGGTGTTGAACGCCGACTTTGGCTATACCTTAGACGGTGGCGAAAGGGGCTATTTGGAAGGTGAAAGCTTTTCGGCAGACGGTGTTACAATTACAATCAATGGTGTAAGTGCGCACCCGGGATATGCTAAAGGCAAACTCGTAAACGCCAGTAAAATAGCTGGTAAAATATTAGCAGCATTACCTAACGATAGCTGGAGCCCCGAAACGACCTCAGGAAAAGAAGGCTTTGTGCACCCTACCCATATTGAAGGCGGTGCTGAAAAAACTACACTGAACTTCATAATTCGAGACCATGATACGGCTAAGTTGGCTGAATATGAAAAAAGACTGGAAGATATTGTTAAAGATATCATGACACAATACCCTACCGCAACGTATTCATTTGTGGTAAAAGAACAATATAGAAATATGCGTGAAGTTCTAGACCTTCACCCAGAAGTGATGAATTATGCTGAAGCAGCCTATAAAGCCGCCGGACTAACACCCAAGCGCATTAGTATTAGAGGCGGCACAGATGGCTCCAGACTGTCATTTATGGGACTGCCCTGCCCTAATATTTTTACTGGCGAAATGGGTATTCACTCAAAACAAGAATATTGTAGTGTACAAGATATGGAGAAGGCTGTAGAAGTGTGTGTTCACTTAGCGCAAATAGTAGCAAACAATTAATTACGACATCAATATATAACTAAACGACATGAAAAAATGGGTTGTGCTAGTGGGCTTGATAGCAATATCGGCAATCGGCTTTGGTTTTTTAGGAAAAAAGAAACCAAAAAGCTTTGCAATACCCCTGCCAGAATATGTAGCTCGACATTTTCATTCTCCAAATTTCCCAACAAAGGATAATCCCACAACCTTAGAGGGCTTCGAATTAGGAAGACGGCTTTTTTACGATAAACGACTTAGTAAAACAAATACTATTAGTTGCGGTAGCTGTCATTTGCCACAATTTGCTTTTTCAGACACGGCTCGCTTTAGCAAGGGCATACACGATAGCTTGGGCGATAAAAATAGCATGTCGCTTGCCAATATTTCCTGGAGTGGCAAATTCTTTTGGGATGGAAGAGCCGCCAACCTAAAAGATCAAATACATGACCCCGTCATAGACAGTCGAGAAATGGGTAATACCTGGGAAGATGTTGTTAATACGGTAAAAAATGATGATTATTACAAAAGTGCTTTCAGAGCCGCATTCCCAAAACAAAGCATCAATGCAACTACCATCAAAAATGCTTTAGAACAATTTGTAGCCAACATCTACTCCTTCCAGTCTAAGTACGACGATTATTATTACAACAGAAACACCGCCTTATTTACAGAGCAAGAAAAAAAAGGCCTCAAGCTTTTTAATAGTAAAGCACAATGTATTAATTGCCACAACACCGTATTATTTACCAACAATCAATTTTTAAATAATGGCTTAGATAGCATTCCCAACCTTGGGCACTTCAATGTAACTGGCGTAGAAGAAGACAGAGGCTTAATGAAAACGCCTACCCTCAGAAATGTAGCACTCACCCCTCCCTATATGCATGATGGCCGTTTCAAAACTCTTGATGAGGTTATTGACTTTTACAATACAAAAGTAAACCCTAATAGCACCAATCTTGATTTTAGAATGGAGCGGTTTATAAGACCTGGAGGACTTGGCTTGAACCACGAAGAAAAACAAGCACTGAAAGCCTTTTTGCATACACTAACCGATACCCAATTTATCCAAAACAAATATTACTCAGACCCCTGGCTATAAAAAGTAAGAAGCTGCTTTTATGTTATTAAAAAGCAGCTTCTTTATTTATACAAAACCTTCGGTGTTATTTTTGCAACTCTATATGAATGTCTTTTGTAACAGGTGGTAAGCATTTGTCTTCGTTACATATTTGGTAGGTTACGGTACCCGTAAAAACAGTAGCATCACCCTCTAAAGTAATTACTTTGCTAAAAGTCACTTTATTCTCATGCCAATATATGTCCCCGTCTACATAATCCAAAACAACAGTTTTGGGTTGAGGCACAACCCTCCATTCCACAGGAGCATCGCTATAATCGTCGATTTCAAACTCCGTGTTCATTAAGGTACCATCACCTCCAGCATCTAAGGCAAAAATATGATAACCTTTCTCGATGGTGGCGGTAGCAGAAAATAAGTAAGTGTTGTCACTTGACGGCTTCATATCAAACTTCCAAGTAACAATAGCATCCGGATTGCTGGGCTTAGATAAAACTAGGCCAAGTTGCGCAAAAACCGCTAGGGGTAATAAGGAAACTAAAATAAAGAAAAATATTTTTTTCATACAGTTGTCGTTATAATTATTCTTGTTTTAGACTCCTGCAATTTAAGCAAGTTTAATGAAACAAAAAGTTTAAATTTGACGAAAAATATAAGGATACATGCACATCCTAATTGTAGCAGCAACGCAGCAAGAAATATCGAGCCTACAGGAAGCTCTTCAAAACCAAAAGCTACCACACACCTTCCATTTTTTAGTTACAGAAGTAGGTATGATGGCTACTTGTTTCCACCTTACAACACACCTTTTGCAATACTCGTACGACTGGGTGCTACAAATAGGCATCGCAGGTAGCTTTGATAATACCTTTACTATTGGTACCGTAGTGGAAGTAGTAGCAGATGCCTATGGCGACTTGGGTGCAGAAGGTGCTCAAAACTTTATAGCTATCCAAGACATGCAACTAATGCAGCACGATCATCATTTATTCGGCACAAACGGCATTTGGATAAATAATCCCTATACCTACACCACGCTACCCAAAGCAACAAGCATCAGCGTCAATACTTGCTCGGGCAATAATATTACCATAGCCAACCGCCGAAAGCATTATGCCCCCCAATTGGAAACAATGGAGGGAATAGCTTTTGCTTACGTGTGTCGTCAATTAAAAATTGCATATACCCAAATAAGAAGCATCTCCAATTATGTTACTGTTAGAGATAGAGATAGCTGGGATATTCCATTAGCTTTAAAAAATTTGAATACCTTTGTAGCTCAACTTGTACAAGATGCCAATCCATGGAAAATGATGCAACCCAACTAGTCACTATACGTACTTTTGACAATTATATAGCAGCACATCTGGCTAAAGAGCGTTTAGAACAGCAAGGGATTCCTGCTTACCTTAAGGACGAACTTACCATAACCATGAACTGGCTTTGGAACAATGCCCTAGGAGGCATTAAATTACAAGTACTAGAAACGAACGTAGCAAAGGCCAATGCCATCATAGAAGCAGATGAAGCAGCTTTTGAAGAACAACAGGACCAAAATGCTTTTGAAAAGGAAGACAAATCAGCATTTGACCCAAACAACAAAATTTGTATTTATTGCGGATCAAAAAATACAAAACCTGCAGGTTACAATAAAAGCTGGGCGTATGCTGCTATCCTGTTTTTAGGTTTTCCTATAGCCAAAAAGACCGACAAATGGCATTGCTTTCATTGCCTCAAAGATTTTTAATACCCAATCATGAGAATAGATATCATTTCTGTAGTACCCGAATTACTCAATAGCCCATTTGCACACAGCATCATGAAGCGTGCCGCAGAGAAAGGCCTCTTGGAAGTACATGTTCACCACCTCAGACAATACTCTTCATTTAAACACCAACAGGTAGATGACTATCAATTTGGCGGAGGAGCTGGCATGGTGTTGATGTGCGAACCTTTGTCGGCAGCTATTGAGGCGCTCACACATCAACGCACCTACGACGAAATAATTTATATGACTCCAGATGGCAATACCTTAAAGCAAGGCACTGTCAATCATTTATCCTTAAAAGATAACCTCTTGATTGTGTGCGGACACTATAAAGGCATAGATGAGCGTATCAGAGAATTGTACATTACCATGGAGCTATCTATTGGCGACTATGTATTGAGCGGCGGAGAGCTTGCTGCTGCGGTATTAGTAGACGCCGTAGGACGCTTAATACCCGGAGTATTAAACGACGAAACTTCGGCGCTTACAGATTCTTTCCAAGACAACCTACTTGCGCCACCAGTATACACCCGACCCGCTGTATTTAAAGGCCTTGCAGTGCCTGAAGAGTTACTTTCGGGCAATCACAAAAAAATAGAAGAATGGCGTTATAAAAAATCTTTAGAGCGCACCCGAGCCAGACGTCCGGACATACTAGATAAAGAATAATTTGCGCTGGAATAATCGATATTTTTACACAAATCAACATAAAAAAAATGGCACACCCTAGCAGAAAACTGCAAATGGATGTGCCATTTTGTTAATTGTATTAGCTTGCTAAAAACAGATATCTATTATTCCCACTCTATTGTAGCCGGCGGCTTCGAGCTGATATCATAAACGACTCTATTAATACCTCTTACCTCATTGATGATTCTGTTTGAAACCAATTCTAAAAACTCATATGGTAATTTGGACCATGTAGCAGTCATAAAATCAATTGTGTTAGCAGAGCGTATGGCAGCTGTATATTCGTAAGTTCTTTCATCACCCATTACACCTACAGACTTTACTGGCAACAAAACCACGAATGCCTGGCTTACCTCGTCGTATAAATTATGGTTGTACAATTCTTGTATAAAAATATCATCTGCTTCTTGTAGTATTTTCACTTTCTCTTCATCTACTTCGCCTAAAATCCTAATACCTAAACCCGGACCAGGAAATGGATGACGATATACCAACTCCTTAGGAATGCCCAAAGCTACACCCACCTTTCTTACTTCGTCTTTAAACAACTCCCTCAAAGGCTCTAATAGCGATAACTTCATATCTTCTGGTAGGCCACCCACATTGTGGTGCGACTTAATAGTAGCAGATGGCCCCTTTACAGACTGAGACTCTATAACATCAGGGTAAATAGTACCTTGTGCTAAGAAAGAGGCATCATCAAACTTCTTAGATTCCTCATCAAATACCGCTACAAAATCCTTCCCAATTGTTTTGCGTTTTTGCTCTGGGTCGCTTACACCTTTTAAATTACCTAAAAACCTTTCTGATGCATCTACCATTTTTATGTTCATCTGGAAATGCTTACCATAATTCTCCATTACTTTACGGCCCTCATCTTTGCGCAACAAACCTGTATCTACAAAAATACACGTAAGCTGATCGCCAATCGCACGATGTATCAACACCGCGGCCACTGAAGAATCTACACCACCCGACAAGCCCAATATTACTTTCTTATCACCTACTATGTTACGAATTCTTTCAACCTCGGTATTTACAAAATCTTCCAAAACCCAGTTTTGAGCTGCCTTACAGATATCCAATACAAAATTTCTTAAAACCTCCAAACCATATTCGGTATGCGATACTTCTGGATGAAATTGTACTGCATAAATTTGCTGCGCTTCATTGGCCATAGCAGCTATATCTATTGTAGATTGCCCTATTACTTCAAATCCTTGCGGCACTGCCTCTACTTCGTCGAAATGACTCATCCAAACAACCGAAGAAGCTGGCACATTTTGAGTGAGCTTCGTAGCCTGCTTAATTACTAAAGTAGACTTACCATATTCGCCTTTTACACCCTTAATTACCTTGCCTCCCAAGAGATGAGCTATCAGCTGCATACCATAACATATTCCTAAAACTGGAATACCCCATCCAAAAATAGCGGTATCTACCAAGGCGGCTTGGTCGCCAAAAACAGACGATGGCCCCCCCGAAAGGATAATGCCCTTAGGCTGCATAGCCTTTAGCTCTTGGATAGGTGTATTATAGGGCACTATTTCTGCGTAAACTCCCATTTCTCTGATTCTACGAGCAATAAGCTGGTTGTACTGTGAACCAAAATCGAGGATTACTATTTTATCTAACATCATAATTATTATAGATAAGGTAAATATTAAATTAAGAATAAGAGTGTAGATATCTCCACACTCTTATTCAGTAAAATGATTGGCTACAATTTTTTTTATGCTTCAGCGCCACCTACAAAAGGTACCTGAACGTCTTGATCTTTTATAACGCCGTTTTGAGCTTCAAACTTCTTAACGTTATCTATCAATGCTCTCATCAAACGTTTTGCGTGTTGAGGTGTCATCACTATTCTAGATTTTACTTTAGCTTTAGGTGCACCAGGCATTAAATTTGCAAAGTCTATTACAAACTCAGCAAAGGAATGTGTAATGATGGCCAAATTAGCATAAGTACCGTCAGCTAATTCTTCAGTCAATTCGATATTAATTTGATTTTCTTGATTCGGATTTTGTTCCATTTTATAAGAATTTTACGGTAAAATTAAAAGAGCTACAAATTTAGTATTAATTAAGTGGGTATCAAAAATATTTTATTTCATGTAAACTATTCTTTTACATTTCTTATTAAAAATCGACACATCGTTCCCCAAAATTCTTGAAACAAGACAAAAATAGCTACCTAATTACGCGATTTTATGATAAAATTTTCAAAAAATACGTGAAAACCCTTATTGTTTCGAACTTAAATTTACACCACCTTTGTTTTTCAAATAACAATTGTTTAAACAATGTTGTAAATACTTAATTTGACATTAATTTATGGTTCATGTACTAAGTTAAAAAAATTCACCCAAAAAAAAGACACGTTACCCCCATGAAAAGCGAGTTTTTTAAAAAAAAGAAAATATAAAGTGAACTACTTGTAATAAGAACCAATAATATTTTTTCGGCTACCCCTCTCATAACCCTATCACCGAAATACGTCAGTTAAGTATGTTTGTTTCACCATGGATTACACTAATTTATTAGTTGTAATCCTTTTTTATTTTCATACGTGTTTAAAGGCACATGTATTTTTAAATATAAAAAAATATGGCTTCACAATATTGCGTTCCATTTTAGTATCTTTGTTCACTATGAAAAAGAAACTGGCTATTTTGGGTGCTACTGGGTCAATAGGCACCCAAGCGTTAGATGTAGTAAGCTCTCATCCCGACCTTTTTGAAGTGACGGTTTTAAGCGCACATAGCAATAGTAAGCTAATAGTGACGCAAGCCCTCAAATACCAACCAAAAGTAGTTGTTATTACCGATACCCAACACTACGCCGAAGTAAAAAACCAATTATCTCACACATCTATTAAAGTGTTGGATGGCGCAGCAGCCCTTTGCGAAGTGGTGCAGCGCGACGATGTAGACTTTGTACTTGCAGCAATAGTGGGTTTTGCGGGCCTGCACTCTACACTTGCAGCCCTAAACGCAGGCAAACAAGTAGGTATAGCCAATAAAGAAACATTGGTAGTAGCAGGTGCCATTGTGATGGAAATAGCTAAAAGAAAAAACATTATTCCCATACCGGTAGATAGCGAACACTCCGCAATCTTCCAATGCCTTACTGGCGAAAATTATAATTCTATTGAAAAAATAATCCTTACAGCATCAGGTGGGCCTTTTTTGGGCAAGAAAACAAATTTTCTAATCAATGTAAAAAAGAGTCATGCACTTCAGCACCCCAATTGGTCTATGGGCGCTAAAATAACAATTGACTCTGCCACCTTAATGAACAAGGGACTGGAAATGATTGAAGCCAAGTGGCTTTTCGAGCTCCAAAACGATCAAATTGAAGTTGTAGTGCACCCACAGTCCATTATACACTCGCTTGTTCAATTTAAAGATGGTTCTATCAAAGCTCAAATGGGTTTGCCCGACATGAAACTTCCAATTCAGTATGCTTTAGGATATCCAAATAGAATTGAGAATAACTTTCCCAGATTCTCGTTCAAAGACTTTTCTAAGCTAAGCTTTGAGCAGCCCGACATAAAAACCTTTAGAAACCTACAATTAGCAATTGATGCAATGAATGCAGGCGGTAATGTGCCTTGTGTTATGAACGCTGCAAATGAAGAGGTAGTCGCTGCTTTCTTAAACAACAAAGTAGGCTTTTTGGAAATGAGTGAAATTATAGAAAAAACAATGACTAAAGTCGAGGTCATCGATAATCCAAATATTGAAGACCTAGAAGCTTCAGACAAAGAAGCGCGAACCATCGCCAGTCAATTCTTAAAACAAAGTTCTCTTTTTAATTAATCCTATATTATAGCATGGATACTTTGATATCTGTCGCACAGTTTTTTTGCGCATTATCTCTTTTAATATTACTACACGAGTTTGGGCATTATTTCTTTGCCAGATTATTTAAAACGAGAGTAGAAAAATTCTATCTTTTCTTCGACTTCCTTTTTCCCTTCAGCAACCTATTGCCATTTTCTTTATGGAAGAAAAAAGTAGGCGACACGGTATACGGATTAGGATGGTTTCCGCTAGGTGGCTATGTAAAAATATCGGGAATGGTAGACGAAAGCATGGATACAGAGCAAATGAAACAAGCTCCAAAACCCTGGGAGTTTCGTTCTAAAAAAGCTTGGCAACGATTACTCATCATGCTTGGCGGTATCATCGTAAATGTACTCTTAGCCTTCTTCATCTATGCAATGGTATTATTTACTTGGGGCGAAAAAAAGCTCTTAATGAGTGAGGTAAAATATGGATTGGATATCACCGATTCTTTTGCCTATCACCTAGGCTTTAAAGATGGCGATAAGATTCTGAAAGCCGATGGCCAAGACATTATCTATTACGACGATTTGATGGCAGGCGTCTTATTAGCATCTGAAATTACGGTACAAAGAGATGGAAAAGATACAACCTTGCAAATGCCTGTAGACCTCATAGGACAACTTAGTACTAAACGAGAAGTAAGGCAGTTTTTTAGCATCAGTATACCTACCATCGTTGCCGATGTACTACCCAACTCTGCTGCTGAAAAAGCACAATTAAAAATGGGCGACAAAATAGTAGCAGTGAATAACATAGCAACTCCCAATTTTCAATCATTCAGAAAAACCCTTAAAAGCCTTTCTGGACAAGCAATAGACTTAGGGGTTGAAAGAGAAAACGAACGCATACTTTTGTCGGCTCAAGTATCCGATAGCGGCACAATAGGCTTCATGGCTGGCTACCCCCGTAACTTAAAAGAATTTGAAGCATTAGGCTTTAATATAGCGACTAAAACATTTGGATTCTGGGAATCGTTTCCGGCAGGCGTAGCACTTACAGGCGAAAGACTCAGTTTGTATGTAAACCAATTGAAAAAATTTGTCAATCCCGAAACAGGTGCCTACAAAAGCATAGGTGGCTTTGCTTCAATGACCAAACTCTTCGGTCCTACATGGGATTGGGAGCAATTTTGGAATATGACGGCATTTATATCTATCATGCTAGCATTTATGAACCTATTACCTATTCCAGGATTAGACGGTGGATACGTTTTATTCAACCTTTATGAAATGCTTACAGGCCGTAAACCATCCGATAAGTTTCTTGAAGTAGCAACATCTATTGGATTGGTGCTGATACTATTTTTAATGATATATGCAAATGGTATGGACTTATATAGGTGGCTCTCGAGGCTGATGGAGGGATAAGTAAACCAAATAAAAGGACTTAAATATGCTATTGATATTAATACACAACCTATGAAAAGCGCTAAAGGTATATTAGGGAGTTTATTGGCTATTGTGATAATAGTCAGTAGCCTGTATGCTATACCTAGCTTAGGACAATACAATACCAGTAGCGATAAAATTATACATACCTATACTTCCAAAAATTATGCTTTGATACATGGCTACAACCCCATCATTCAACAAAAGACGCTGCAACATGCGCCTTTAAAAAATGATGATGACATCTTTAATAGTCACAACAACTATGCATATATCAAGCTTATAGACAGACGAACTTTAAAAATCTACATGTTTCGTCCGGTAGGAAGGTACGAGCATGTTTTTCTTACCCCTGACGAGAAATATGTTGTTTGCCTTTCCTCCGAAACTAAAGACAACCCTTTTCAACTCTTAGTGCTTAATACCAAAGGTGCTATTATCAAAAAAAGACATATAGCTGCTACAGAAGCCGCTATGGCAGATACTGCTCTTAGAAGGTTTCATGCGATATACCCTAAAATACTGCCCTACCTCCGTTTGAATAAACGCGTGTATAAAATAGATGAAACGTTTTATTTGGATTTTAAGAATACCGATACTACTATTGTTACAAATGCTGCTGCCAAACACCTCAACCATTTTGCACAGCCCAATCATTTAAGCAAAAATATCATTGAGCAAAGCAATGCAGTTGCTTGGTACGACAAGACGAACCCGCAGGCCAAAATAACAGCAACTAAAGATAGCGTCGTAAGTGTGCAAATTAAAACACCCAACGGATGGCTCAATATTCCTATTAACGAATAAAGTAAGGCAACCATAAACACACTCATTAAATTCATTTCACTATCGAAGCCCGCATGTTTGAAGGGCTTATTGCCAAAAATTAGGCCTTAGCAATAAATTAGCGAGTTTCGCAACGCTACTTACTCCATTCAAGTACGGTATATGCCAGCTATAAAAAAGCGTCCAGTGTTTGGTACACTGGACGCTAATGCAACGAAAAATATTAAAATGATTATTTTTTTATTTTTTTGTATACATCAATTCTTTTACCACAGTTACTGTTTTGGATACGCTTGGCAAGTATGCAGCTACCAAATTGGGTGCATAGTGCATATTAGCATCTGCTGAGCAAATTCTTCGAATAGGTGCATCTAAATAATCAAAAGCATCCTTCTGCACTCTGTAGGTAATCTCGGAAGATACCGACGCAAAAGGCCATTGCTCTTCTACTATTACCAATCTGTTGGTTTTCTTTACAGAGTTGATAATTGTTTCATTATCCAAAGGACGAATCGTTCTTAAATCAATTACCTCTGCACTAATACCATCTTTAGCTAATTCGTCTGCCGCCTGTAAGGCTACTTTCATCATTTTATTAAAAGACACTATCGTTACATCTGTGCCTTCGCGGGCTATTCTAGCCTTGCCAATAGGTATCAAGTATTCCTCAGCAGGCACTTCACCCATATCGCCATACATCACTTCCGACTCTAAGAATATTGTTGGGTTATTATCGCGGATAGCCGACTTCAAAAGTCCTTTAGCATCGTATGGGTTAGAAACAGAGATGACTTTTAACCCCGGAATGTTAGCATACCAGCTTTCAAATGCTTGAGAGTGCTGTGCACCTAATTGTCCTGCCGACCCATTAGGGCCACGAAACACAATTGGGCAACCAAACTGTCCACCACTCATTGAGAGCATTTTAGCAGCATGATTCAGTATTTGATCGAGCGCCAATACCGCAAAATTCCAGGTCATAAACTCTACTACCGGACGCAAGCCATTACTTGCTGCTCCTACAGCTATAGCAGTAAAACCCAACTCCGCAATAGGTGTGTCTATAACACGTTTAGGACCAAATTCATCTAGCATACCCTGACTCACCTTATACGCCCCGTTGTATTCGGCTACTTCTTCACCCATTAAAAACACGTTTTCGTCTCTGCGCATTTCCTCTTGTAATGCTTCTCTAAGGGCTTGTCTAAAGGCTATTTCTGGCATAATATTAAAATAGATTTAAAGATAATTTTTGATATTCCTTGCTATAAGCGTTGCAAATATATTACTTTGATTTTAGATTCTAAAAAATTCATTCAAAATAATATATACTGCTTCAATACTTATTAAAAATTAGCTATTCGTAAGCCATAATTCCGTAGTTAACTATCCGATGCATTAGCACCTCCAAGTGCTTGTTTTTTTGATACGGTAGTGTGCACACCTTTCAAGTACAATGGCTCTGAATATGCTATATCCTCTGTAACGCCCTTCTCTAACTGTTGCTTGCCTATTTCTGCTAAAGCCTCCAAATCCAATGGCGCAGACGGCGACAATGATTTTACTTCCATATTTACAAAAGCCTCTGCGAGTGTACTATCGTCTGTTATTAGCTGCTCAACTTCGTATGTACTCATTAGGTCTTCAAACGCAGTTAACATGCAATGCTGCGGCGCTAGCACCTCATGGCCGTTGTGATGAATGGCTACAAAATACTCTCCTACCCTGGCTTTGATAGCCAACATCAACTTGCGCTGCTGATATTGATGCAATAATACCGAAAGTTTATTGACAGAAACCAATGGTATATCTAAAGCAAAACAAATACCCTTAGCCACACTATAGCTTATACGCATGCCTGTGTAGGAGCCCGGACCTCCGCATATTATCAAAGCATCTAAGGATGACATAGACCATTGCTGCTCTTCCAACAACTCAGCTATCAGCACATTAATAACCGCTGCCTGCTCGTTCGCTACATTATGGCTCTTAGAGGCAACCAAGGTATTATCTGCGACCAAACCAAAACTACTTACAAGTCCTGTGGTATCTAAAACTAAAAACCTTTTACTCATATTAGCCACAAAAATAAAACATTAATGATTACCTACACACTATTCATCCAAGAGTTAGCTTAATACATTTTAAACTACTCGACGGCGGCTATTTTTTTTAAAAAAATATTCATAAACAGGTGTCTATTGTGCACCAATACGCTGCTAAAATTCTTTTTAACCTTGCATTTTCGATGTCAAAGCACGGGATTTATGTAGCTAAATTGAATTTATTTCAATATTACACTATATTTGTTTTCAAAATAAGATATTAGGCAATGCAATGGGAAGATAAAAGAAGAAGTTCCAATGTGGAAGACCGTAGAGGTAAATCGAGAGGCGGCAAAATAGCTGCTGGTGGAGGTATTGGTATAATTGTAATAGCCTTATTGAGTCTATTTACTGGAAGAGATTTGAGTTTTTTGAATGAATTCGTTGGCAATGGCCAGCAAGTAACGCAAGACGCTCCCGCATCGAAAGAGTCATTAGCCAACAGGCCAGACGCGCGCACAGCCGATTTGGTTTCGGTAGTAATGGCTAGTACCGAAGATGTATGGACAGAAATTTTCAGAAAAAACAATCTTACCTACGAAAAGCCAGGCTTGGTGATATTTGATGAAATCACTGAAACTGCTTGTGGCACCGGCAAGGCTGGTATGGGTCCTTTTTATTGCCCTATGGACAAAAAAGCGTATATCGATTTGTCGTTTTGTGAAGAACTAAAACATAGATTCAAAGCACCCGGAGATTTTGCTATTGCCTATGTAATAGCCCATGAGGTAGGACACCATATCCAAAACCTACAGGGCAGAACAGCATGGATGCAACAACAAAGAGGCAAAATTAGCGATGCACAATACAATCAATTATCGGTGCAACTAGAGCTTCAAGCCGACTTTTATGCAGGTATTTGGGCACACTACAGTCAAAAACAATTTAACTGGCTTAATAAACAAGATATCCAATCGGCACTCAATGCTGCACAAGCCATAGGCGACGACAAACTCCAATACGAAGCCCAAGGCTATATAGTGCCTGAATCCTTTACACATGGCACATCGCAACAAAGAATGACTTGGTTTACAAAAGGATTTGAAACGGGAGATTTAAACCAAGGTAAATACGAAAATATCCGATAAATTAACGAACAACAGACCGGCATTATGTCTATACAAGTACAAGAGCTGTGCAAAACATTTGGCACCCAAAAAGCAGTAAATAATATCTCGTTTGATGTACCTTCAGGCACCATCGTAGGTTTTTTAGGCCCTAATGGGGCAGGCAAATCCACAACCATGAAAATGCTCACTACCTATATTCCTCCTACATCTGGTACTGCCAAAATAGATGGTTTGGATATAATCAAAGATGCACAGGAGGTAAAAAAAATAATTGGCTATTTGCCAGAAAGCAATCCACTTTATTACGACCTATATGTCAGAGAGTATTTAGAAATAGTAGCCGGGATATACCAACTAGGTAAACAGAAAAATACAAGAATAGACGAAGTAATTACCATGACGGGTCTTCAAAAAGAAATGAAGAAAAAAATTGGTACACTATCCAAAGGATACAAACAGCGCGTTGGATTAGCACAAGCTATGATACACAACCCTAGTGTGCTTATCCTCGATGAACCCACAAGTGGCCTCGACCCTAATCAGTTGGCAGAAATTAGACATCTTATAAAAGAAATTGGAAAGAACAAAACCATTCTACTATCTACCCATATCATGCAGGAAGTGGAAGCAATGTGTGAGAAAGTGATTATCATCAACAATGGTAGTATCGTAGCTAACGACACGCTACAAGGAATACAGCAGCCACAACAAGCTACTGGAACCGATTTGCATATCATTCAAGTGCAATTCGAAAGCGAAATAGCCATTGCATCTTTACAGCTATCAGTGGTAGAAAACATTGTTAGTATTAACCCCACTACATTTGAAATTTACACCCAAAACCCTCAGGAGGTTCGTAAACAATTAATGCAGTGGAGTGTCAATACACAAAACGACATTTTGAACATTACTTCCAATCAACGTAATCTGGAAGCTAGATTTAGAGACCTTACGCAATAAACAGGGTGTTGTAGAGACCGAGCATATCCTGTCTCTAAAATACGCTAACCACTATAATCATACCTAAAAGACGTCATGGTTAGCGAACCACCTACCGCTTTATCATTAAAGAAAGTAATATTATCTTTATCTTCCTGTAAACCCATAGCATATATCATAGGGTAATAATGATCGGGAGTAGGAATAGCCAATTTAAAAGCATTGCCTTGCTCTTGCCATTTCACCAAAGGGTCGAAAGTTCTTTGGCTCAAATAGGTTTTCATTTGTGCATTAGCTTCCAATGCCCAATCAAATCCGTAGCCCTCCGCGGCATCCAGCTTATCCCATGCTACCATACGCAAATTATGCACCATATTGCCACTTGCTACAATTAGCACGCCTTTTCTACGCAAAGCTGCCAATTCCTTAGCTAAATTAAAATGATAGGAAGCCGGCTTGCTATAATCTATACTTAATTGCACAACGGGCACATTGGCTTGCGGAAATACATGCACTAGCACGCTCCAGGCACCGTGGTCTAAACCCCACTCCATATCTGCATGCACATGCGTAGCGTTTATGGCATCTACTACCATACTCGCTAACTGTGGGTCACCTGGTGCAGGATACTGCACATCGAACAAGGCTTGCGGAAAACCTCCAAAATCGTGTATGGTTTTTGGATGCTGCATGGCCGTAACAAATGTACCTTGGGTGGTGAGCCAATGTGCTGAGATACATAATATCGCATTGGGCTTAGGCAAACGCTCGCCAATACGTCGCCAGGTGCTGGAAAATTCGTTTATCGTTATAGCATTCATAGGACTCCCATGGCCAAAGAAAAACACCGGCATCACGGGCGTTGTTTTAAAGTCTTTTACTACTGATGCTAGAGATGATAATCCCGATGCTCCTAACATGCCTCCTAAAGCTGCCATACCCGATAATTTTAGAAATTGTTTACGCTTCATTTACTGTTAATTGTACAAAAATACACAATATCTAACTATTTATTGTATATACAATAGTTAATGATATATTATATTTATAAAAAACCGATTTCAAATTTTAGAAGCGACACATATTGTCGCTTCTAGACAATATCTTTGTACTGTTAATAAATAATACTACAAAAAATAACTTATTTCTTTTACATTTGACTATAAAAATAACAGTATATGAACGAAGATAAATTAAAGGCCCTCAAGATTACCTTAGAGAAAATAGATAAAGATTTCGGTAAGGGGTCGGTAATGAAATTAGGAGACAAACAAAACGTAGATTTAGAAGTTATTTCTACAGGATCCTTGGGCTTAGATATTGCATTGGGTGTAGGTGGTTTGCCTCGTGGCCGAATAATAGAAATATACGGTCCGGAATCATCGGGTAAGACAACCATCGCTATCCACACTATTGCAGAAGCACAAAGAAAAGGTGGTATTTGTGCGATAGTTGATGCCGAGCACGCATTTGACGCAGCATACGCAAGAAAATTAGGGGTAGACGTAGATAGCCTTTTGATTTCCCAACCCGATTATGGTGAGCAAGCACTCGAAATTGCAGAAAGACTTATTTTGTCGGGCGCATTAGATGTAGTAGTGATAGATTCGGTGGCTGCACTCGTACCTAAGAGTGAACTAGAGGGCGAAATGGGCGATAGCAAAATGGGCTTACAAGCCCGATTAATGTCGCAAGCAATGCGTAAGCTTACGGCAGGTATTTCTAGAACCAACTGTACCTGTATTTTTATCAATCAGCTTCGCGAAAAAATAGGTGTAATGTTTGGTAATCCAGAAACAACAACGGGTGGTAATGCACTTAAATTTTACGCATCTGTAAGATTAGACATCAGAAGAGTTTCGCAAATAAAAGATGGCGATGCTATCTTGGGCAACCGAACTAGAGTGAAAGTAGTGAAAAACAAAGTAGCTCCTCCTTTCCGCCAAGCGGAGTTTGACATCATGTACGGCGAAGGGGTAAGTAAGATTGGTGAAATTATTGATTTAGGTGTAGAGCTTGGTATCCTTACCAAGAGCGGCTCGTGGTTTAGCTATGGCGAAAACAAAATTGGTCAAGGCAGAGACGCTGTTAAAAACTTCTTGATTGATAATCCAGAGTTTGCCGTAGAAATAGAAACCAAAATTAGAAAGGCATTAAACTTAGGCACTAACACAGAAGAAGAAGCATAAAATTGGCGCTTGCTTGTATTGTGTTTTAATAGTAAAAGACTTTTTTATTACCAAAAAGCATCTCTAATAATAAGAGATGCTTTTTGTGTATTATATTGCTTTCCAATATTCGATGATATACCCTGCTGCTTATAATTAAGCTAAGGAAATACCCGTCTTTTTGAGTCTTGATATAGTATCGATAGGAGCTGTAGCATTAAAGACCGTGCTTCCTGCTACAAGTACATCTGCTCCGGCAGTAATAATTTGCTCTGCATTTTCTAGCAAAACACCACCATCTATTTCTATTAGTGCCTTGCTATTGCTAGCGAGTATCATTTGCTTAAGGGCTTTTATTTTATCTAAAGTTTTGGGTATAAACTTTTGACCACCAAAACCCGGATTGACACTCATTAAACAAACCAAATCAATATCTTCAATGATATCCTCTAAAAGATGTACGGGTGTGTGTGGATTTAAGGCAACGCCCGCTTTCATGCCTTCGTTGTGGATAGACTGCACGGTGCGGTGCAAATGTGTAGAAGCTTCTAAATGCACGGTGAGAATATCGGCACCCACCTTAGCAAAGTCGGTAATATACTTTTCGGGCTCCACGATCATCAAATGCACGTCTAAGGTTTTTTTGGCCTTGCTGTGTATCGCCTGAATTATTGGTAGTCCGAAGCTAATATTGGGCACAAATCTGCCATCCATCACATCCAAATGAAACCAATCTGCTTCACTATTATTGATCATTTCCACATCGTCTTCCAAACGCAAAAAATCTGCAGAAAGTAGGGATGGTGCTATCAACGCCATAATAAAATATTCTTTGGTGAGTAAAATTATAAACGAATTGGGTACTTTACTATAAATGCAATTTATCTTTCTTCTCCAATAAACCTTCAACGGTTTCTACATACATCTCATCTGGCACACAGCAGTCTACCGGACATACTGCGGCACATTGAGGCTCTTCATGAAAACCCTGACATTCTGTGCATTTGTCAGGAACAATGTAATATACATCTAAAGAAACAGGGTCGTGATGTGCGCTAGCAGGTGTAGTAGTACCATTCATCAACAAATAGTCGCCGGTCACAGTTGTTCCATCGGCTATCTTCCATTCTACCCCGCCTTCATAAATTGCGTTATTCGGACATTCTGGTTCGCACGCACCACAATTGATACATTCATCAGTGATTTTTATTGCCATTTTTACTTAAATTTTCTCTTTTATAGAAAGCTCAAGACACTTTCTTGTTTTTTTTTATAAAAATAATTAGTTTTTACCGATGCAAAGTTACAATTTCGCAATCATAAAATCTAATAGATTATGCTTGGTTTGAAAGAAAGAATAAAATTAATAACACTACTGCCACAAGCTTTTAACTCCGACGACGAACAATGGCATGCCGCCCGACAACACGCCCATAGGCAGAACGCATGGTTTACCGAAAACTTTATAGATTTAGCAATTAACAACATCATTGCTGCCTTTACAAACGAAGAGCAGCTCGAAAACTGGATCGCCGCCTACCCCAATATAACAGCCAATTTCGATTTACACAATACTAAAGTGCTGGGCATCGTCATGGCTGGAAACATTCCTTTGGTGGGTTTTCACGACTTTCTTTGTGGTTTTTTGGCAGGATATCAACTAAAAATTAAACTCTCGTCCAAAGACACCGTGCTATGGGAATATATATATAATTTCTTTTGCAAAAAAAATCCTCAATTTAAAAACGTAGTTAGCTACGCGCCCATGCTCAAAGAATGCGATGCCTATATTGCTACGGGTAGTAACAATACAGCACGTTACTTTGAACAGTATTTTGGAAAATTCCCCAACATCATCCGTAAAAACCGAACATCCGTAGCTGTATTAACCGGCGAAGAAACAGACGAAGAACTAAATTTGCTGGCTTTTTCCATGCAGTCGTATTTTGGTTTGGGATGCAGAAACATTTCGAAGATATACGTACCACATGGCTACAACTTCGAACGCTTGATAGCACACACCTCGGCCGAAAAGTGGCAGCGAGACCACAATAAATTAAAAAATAATTACGACTATCAATTGGCCATGTTTATCCTTAATAAGGTACCATACATGAGCAACGAAATCAATATTTTTGTAGAAAACCAACAAAATTACAGCCCCATAGCTGTTGTAAATTACCAATTTTACACACAACTCGGGGATATTGCCGAAGCATTAAATCAGCAAGAAGAATTACAATGTATTGAAACATCAAAAGCCAATGTAAGTGCCGTAAAAGAACTTACCACTGTAAACGTCACTGCGCTTGGCACTAGCCAATGCCCCACACTGACGGATTATGCAGACAATGTAGACACTATGGCTTTTTTGGGGAATCTAAAATAGAACAATTATTTTTGCACCTATGTATAATATAATAAAGAATTTACTCTTTAAAAAATCTCCAGAAGAAGCTCACTATTGGACGATGCGACAGCTTCAAAAAGCTTACAAAATCTTCCCTATTCGAAAGCTTCTTGCAGCACAATGTTCCTCAAAAAGAAAAGACCTAGCGCAAACTATTTGGGGTATCGAGTTTAAAAATCCTGTAGGCCTTGCTGCCGGATTTGACAAAGACGCTAAATACATTCAAGAATTAGATATGCTGGGTTTCGGATTTATAGAAATAGGCACACTTACACCCAAACCTCAAGAAGGAAATCCTAAACCAAGACTGTTTCGCTTACCGAAAGACGAAGCGCTCATAAACAGAATGGGATTTAATAATGGTGGCGTAGACCCTGCCGCACAAAGACTGAAATCCAAACCCAAAAACATAATTATTGGCGGAAATATTGGTAAAAACAAAACCACACCCAATGAGCAAGCCGACCAAGACTATATTTATTGTTTTGAAGCATTGTACGATGTTGTAGACTACTTTACCGTAAATGTTAGTAGCCCTAATACGCCCAACCTACGTGCATTACAAGATAAAGAACCGCTAGAAAAACTCTTGAATAGCCTAATGACCTTAAATCATCAAAAAGGCGAACCTAAACCCATACTGCTAAAAATAGCACCCGACCTCAATGAAGCACAGCTTGATGATATAATAGCCATCGTTAAAAACACTGGCATACAGGGCATCGTGGCTACTAATACCACCATCTCGAGAGATGAGTTCCAAACAGATGCAGACACCGTAGCATCTATTGGAGCAGGAGGCCTAAGCGGTAAACCAGTAAAAAACCAAGCGACCAAAGTCATTCAATACCTTAGCACACACTCCAACCATTCTATTCCCATTATAGCAGTAGGTGGTATTCAAACGGCCGACGACGCTCAAGAAAAACTAAATGCAGGTGCTTGCCTAGTACAGGTGTACACTGGCTTTATTTACGAAGGGCCCCAAATCGTTAAAAATATTTGCAACAAAATTCAATTGAACCCAAACGCAGCAAAAGGCTAATATTTTAAAATAAGGTATCGACTAAAATTCCCTACCTTTGCGCAAAATTTTACAACATATTTTCATGGATCGTAATTCACTCATAGGACTCGTATTATTGTTTTTACTTGGTGGAAGTTATATTTTTTATACCAATTACCAAAGCAACCAATTTAATGAATATAAAAAACAAGTTTACCAAGACTCCCTAGCAGCCGCTAAAGAAAAAGCCATACTTCTTGGCGCCAATGCACCCCAAGGCGATACCACTATTGCCGCAGACACCAACGCCGCTGCTGCCAATCATCTTCAAGGCAAAAAAGAAATTATCACAGTATCTAATGGCTGGGTAAGCCTTGGCGTAAGCACTCAAGGTGGTAGCCCACAGCTTGCAAAACTCGATACATTCAAAACTTACCAAAAAACAGCTTTACATTTCTTCGATAACGAAGTAAACAAGTTTAACATCACACTACCCACCGCTACGGGTACTATAAACACAAGCGACTTGTTTTACCAAGCAACGCAAAACACCTTAGCCGATGGTAGCATATCCTTAACCATGACATCCGACCTTGGTAACGGTCAGAAAATAGTATTTGATTATTTATTAAAACCAAACTCATTTATAGTTAGGTCGAATATAAAACTTATTGGCTTCCAAAACGAATTGGCCAAAGCTGGCGCTTCGCTTCCACTACAATGGATAGCCCAAACAGCCAGAACAGAAAAAAGCGTGGAAAATGAAAGAATGGCATTTCAAATTCACTTTAACGAACTTGAAGACGGCCACGACTACTACACTATCAAGTCTACCAATGCGAAAGACATAAACACACCTGTAAAATGGCTAGGCATCCGTTCGCAGTTTTTTAACGTTACGATAATGCCCGACCAACCCTTAGCAAGCGCATCTTTCAAAGGCGAAGTGCTAGATAATGATGTAGATACACATTATGTTGGCAATATTACTTCTACCTTGAATATACCAGTAAACGCTTCCAACGATTTTAGTTTTGGATATAATTATATCGTTGCCCCCAACGATTACAAAACTTTAAAATCTTTTGGCCATGACATGGACGATATGATTCAACTTGGCTTAGGACCATTCACTTTTGTGAAATACATCTCTAAATGGATCATCATTCCTTTATTCGATTTGTTGTCAAAATTCATCAGTAACGGCGGTATCATTATTATTTTAATGACCTTACTTATCCGATTGGGCTTGTCGTTCTTCTCGTATAAATCCTTCTTGTCTCAGGCAAAAATGCGCGTACTAAAACCCGAATTAGATGCCCTAAAGGCTAAACACGAGGGCGACCAACAAGCAATGGGTATGGAGCAAATGAAACTCTACAGAACTGCTGGCGTAAACCCAATGGGTGGCTGTATGCCTATGCTGTTGCAAATGCCTTTCCTATTATCTATGTATTACTATGTACCAACAGAATTAACTTTCAGACAGCAAAAGTTCTTGTGGGCAGACGATCTTTCATCTTATGATTCTATATTAGATTTAGGCTTTAATATTCCGCTTTATGGCGATCATATTTCGTTGTTCACTATTTTAATGGCCGTAACTACGATATTTATAACACTCTATAACAGAAACAATACAGCTGCTGCGGGTGGCGACTTTGCCAATAACCCTGCTATCAAGTATATGCCCTACATTATGCCAGTGATGTTCTTGGGATGGTTCAATACAATGGCTGCCGCACTGACGTTCTACTATACTTGTTCGAATCTAATCAGTATTATTCAACAATTTGTAATTCAGAAATTCTTTATTGACGAAAAGAAAATCTTACAAAAGATAGAAGCCAATAAATTAAATCCAAAAAAGCAAACCAATAAATGGCAAGCTCGATTGGAAGAAATGCAAAAAGCTCAACAAGAAAGAGCTAAAAAAGGTCCGAACAAATAATAGATTAAAATTCTTACTTATAATACTTTACCGCTTCGATACCTTTATGTCAGTAGCGGAAAAAAGAGCGAGTAAACAATAAGCTTTTCAACAAGGGGAACAAAGCCATATTTTACAGCTAAATCATTGAAAAAGCTGATGAAATATGGCTTTGTTGCAATGTGTTTCAAACCTTGAATTTGCCGATTACTCCGATATTGCATCAGACTGCTTGTTGTATGGTGCCTACAAGCTAGTATAGAGTTTATAAGAGATAGGACGCAAGCAGGCTCTTTGCTCTTGGGTTGATTTTGCGTATCGGCAAAAAACAATGTGGCATTTTTTGAAGTTTTGACGAAAGTTTTTCAAGAGGATTGTTGCTGTAATTTCGGACACGGCTTGCACACTATAAAGAGGTATACGCTGCATTGTAGATACCATTTTTTTACATAAAAACTGAAAATTGCTTAAAAATCTACACCAGAAAATAATAAAAACTAGCCCCGAAAGGATAAGAAAATATTCAAGATTTACAACTCTTGAACCATTGAAAGAAATACGAAGTGTTACCTAAAACAATAGAGAAACTAAAGCTTAATTTAAGACAAAATTACGAAGCAAAATATTTGGCTATTTAACCTATAATTTCTTACATTTGCATCGGTTAAAAAATTATTAATTCACAAAATACAATTTTTTGAAAGGTGGCGTACGATAACAAAAATTTTGATGAGAAAAGAAATAGCGAAAGCTTTTTTAGCAAGAAAATTAAAGCCGGAAAAAGAAGAACCTACTTTTTTGATGTAAGAGAAACAAAAAGTAATGATTATTTCATTACCATCACAGAAAGCAAAAAACGTTTTAATGACGATGGCTACGACCGTCATAAAATGTTCTTGTACAAAGAGGATTTCAATAAATTTTTACTTGCTCTTACAGAAACCATACAACACGTAAAAACAGAATTGATGCCCGATTTCGACTTTGATGCATTTAACCATTTTGATGATCAAGAATCTGAAAATAATCGCAACAATTCTTTTGTCAGCGAAATTAAAATAGAAGACGATAGCATCGACACTTGGAATAGCTAATTACCATTGGCTTGCTATATTTATATCTAAAACGCTTTACCTTTACAGAAGATAAAGCGTTTTTCTTATTACTAAATAATCACGAATTGAACTCATTTCCCACACACCACCTAGAGCTTATCAAAGGCCATGGCTCGGAAAATATGTTTTTTATTATTGATAACCTAAACCTACTATGGGACGATAACAACAAAAAACATCTTACTACCCTGCTGTGCAAAAAAAATAATGTTTTACAAGGAGCAGATGGCGTTTTATTTATGGAGCCAGGATTGCATACGCCTCACCTGATGAGAATTTTTAACGCAGACGGCAGTGAAGCCCTAATGTGCGGAAATGGTATGCGCTTAGCAGGACGATGGTCTTTAGAAAAATTACATTCCCAAAATTGCACCGTTGAAAATGTAACACACCTTCCTTATGGCATTCAACGACAAGATAACTTTGCTCCCAATGTGTATGCTGTCGAACTGTCTTTGCCCGCAGCCAACTTATTGGTAGACTTTTTGCATACGGACACTAAACCTCCTTTCGTCAATCAGGCATTCCCTACCCTTGACCCTAACCATACCTATACCGCAGTAGCAATGCCCAACCCGCATATTATTGCGCTGCTTCAAAATACGATTAACGATTCACAACTCGAAACGATAGGCTCCTTGGCTAATAGCCAAGCACAAATTTTTAAAGACGGCGTAAATGTTAGCTGGGCTAAAGTCATAGACCCTTCTACCCTATTTGTAAGTACCTTCGAAAGAGGTGTAGGCCTTACCAACTCCTGTGGCACCGCTATGGTGGCAGCCACTGTTACTGCTTGCATTCAAAACCTTACGGACAAAAACGCAAACATTACGGTACTTAATAAAGGCGGATTTATTACCGTTAAAGTAATGGACGATTTAAGTGCAAAAATGACGGGCAACGCTACTTACTTAGCGTATTACAGTATTAGTATTGAAGATGGAAACCTTACAATAATAGAACAAGAAAATACGAAAGAGCAATTAGCATACGACCTGTTAAAAAAATAAAGAGACGTACAATTGTACGTCTCCACATCGATTTTTTAATCTTTAAAAAATTTCTCTATTTTTTTTTCAAATCAAACCTATCTGCATTCATTACTTTATTCCATGCAGCCACAAAATCCTTTACAAACTTCTCCTGTGCATCGGCAGCAGCATATACCTCGGCAACCGACCTTAATTCAGAATTCGAACCAAACACCAAATCGGCTCTAGTACCCGTCCATTTTGCTTGTCCAGACTTGCGGTCAGCACCTATATACAGTTCTTTGGTGGCATCCGTTGCTTTCCATTCCGTAGCCATATCTAGCAAATTAACAAAGAAATCGTTAGTAAGCTGTCCTGGACGGTCGGTAAATACACCATGTTGCGCACCATTATAATTGATATTAATAGCGCGTAAGCCACCTATTAATACGGTCATTTCGGGAATATTAAGTGTCAGTAAATGCGCTTTATCTATCAACAACTCTTCCGTAGAGGCGCCAATAATACCCGCTTTTTTATAGTTTCTAAAGCCATCGGCTTGGGGCTCCAACCATTGTATAGAATCTATGTCTGTTTGATCTTGAGTAGCATCGCCCCTACCTGGCTGAAACGGAACGGTAATGTTGTATCCTGCATCTTTAGTCGCTTTTTCAATACCTGCAGCACCACCCAACACGATCAAATCGGCTATAGATACGGGTTTATCAAAACTAGCTTGTAGGTTTTCATAAGCTTTCAACACTTTTGCTAATTGTACCGGATTGTTTACTTCCCAATTTTTCATGGGTTCTAATCTTATACGTGCACCATTAGCGCCCCCTCTTTTGTCGGTGCCACGGAAGGTAGCAGCCGATGCCCAAGCGGTACCAACTAATTCAGATACTGTTAAACCTAAGTCCAATATTGCTTGTTTCAATTGATGGATGTCGGCATCGTTTATTAATTCATTATTTACTGCTGGTATTGGGTCTTGCCAAGTGAATACCTCTTTGGGTACATCGGGCCCTAAATAACGATCGATAGGCCCCATATCGCGATGGGTTAACTTGAACCAGGCCTTGGCAAAAGCATCTGCAAACTCTTGTGGATGCTCTAGAAACCTGCGTCCAATTTTTTCATATTCAGGGTCTACACGCAATGCCAAATCTGTAGTCAACATAGATGGTCTTATTCTTTTGTTTGGATCGTGAGCATGCGGTATGATTTCGCCCACATTCTTAGCTACCCACTGGTGTGCACCAGCAGGCGATTTTGTAAGTTCCCACTCAAACCCATATAAATAACTCAAAAACAAATTAGACCACTCTGTAGGCTTGCTCGTCCAAGTAACTTCCAGTCCCGAAGTAATGGTATCGCCACCCTTACCTGAGCCATAGGAGTTAGCCCAGCCTAATCCTTGCATTTCAAGGTCGGCCTCTTCGGGGTCGGGGCCTACATGGTCGGCCGAGGCGGCGCCATGCGTCTTACCAAAGGTATGTCCACCTGCTATTAACGCAAAGGTTTCTTCATCGTTCATAGCCATTCGTGAAAAAGTCTCACGTATATCTTTTGCAGCAGCTAAGGGGTCTGGATGGCCATCTGGCCCTTCGGGGTTGACATATATCAAACCCATTTGAACAGCAGCTAAGGGATTGGCCAAATTACGTGATGTCGTAGCATCATCGGTATCCTTTGCCTCAGGTGCACTAGCGCTTGCAGCACCTGCATAACGCGCGTCGCCACCCAACCATGTTTTCTCTGAGCCCCAATAAACATCTTGATTGGGCTCCCAAACATCTGCTCTGCCGCCGGCAAAACCAAGGGTTTTAAAACCCATTGATTCTAAAGCCATATTACCTGCCAAAATCATTAAATCGGCCCACGAAATCTTACTACCATACTTTTGCTTGATAGGCCACAACAAACGTCGTGCTTTATCTAGCGAAACATTGTCGGGCCAAGAGTTGAGTGGAGCAAAGCGTTGTTGGCCTTCTCCAGCACCGCCCCGGCCGTCTTGCACACGATAGGTGCCTGCGCTGTGCCAAGCCATACGAATAAACAAAGGACCATAATGACCAAAATCTGCCGGCCACCATTCTTGAGAATCCGTCATTAAGGCTCTAAGGTCGGCTTTGAGCGCCTCCAAATCTAGTGAATTGAATGCTTCAGCATAATCAAAGTCATCTCCCATCGGATTGACTTTCTCTGAATGTTGCTTCAAAATATTAAGATGCAACTGATTGGGCCACCAGTCTTTATTTTGCGTTCCTTTACCCGCAGCAGTATTTACCTGCTGTTTAGAATTGTGAAATGGGCACTTTGAGATGTCGCCTTGCATGTTGTCCATAGTTATATTTTTTTTATTAAAAATTGATATTCATTTTATAAAAACTTCAATTCAATAGTGAATATAATCAATTTTAGGCATAAATGGTTAAGAATGAGCCAAAAAATTACATTTTCTTGCATTAATGGCTCATAACGAAATCAAAACTCAATGAACAAACACTGAATAACATATATTTGCCCACCTTGCTGTAATGTTTTTCTTTGCCGTGACGGCTTGAAACTATGTTGTTTGGGTAGCTGAGGCATCTTTTTTTAAAAAAACATTATTCCAATTATAATTTTACTAAAAACGCTTTTTGCAAAAAAATGCCCCCAAGTTATGGAATAACTTTTGGGGGCATGCTCATAGTGGGGTAATTGCAGTTTGTACTATTTATGTTGCTTTTTATCTTAAAAACAATAATTCACGATACTTAGGCATAGGCCACAATTTATCTTCCACTATCAATTCCAATTTATCGGAGTGGTAGCGTATAGTATCAAATTTTGCCTTTATATTGTTGCAATACATATTGGCGCGCTTTTGCATATCTTGCTCCTTGTTGGCAACTTTGCGTGCCTCTATCATCGACTCTACCGTCTCGCTTATTTTTTGAATATGTGTTGCTATTTTGGCTACAATATTTTTTTGTGCAATATAGGCAGATTCATCCATACCTATATCTTTTAAGCCTTTGACATTTTCTATCAAAATATTCTGATATTGTATGGCAGCAGGCAATACATAATTGCTCGATAAATATCCAATGATGCGCGCCTCTATTTGCACTTTTTTCACATAATCCTCAAATACAATCTCTTGACGTGCATGTAGCTCACGTTCTGTATAAATGCCCAACTCGCTAAACATTTGCACAAAACGAGCATCACTCAATACTGTCAAAGCTTCAGGAGTGGTTTTGAAGTTGTTCAAACCGCGTCGCTTGGCTTCGGCTGCCCACTCTTCGCTATAGTTATCGCCTTCGAATAATATATTTCTGCTATCTCCAATATACTGACGTAATACTTGCAGAATGGCTATTTCTTTCTTTTCACCCGAAGTTATTTTAGCGTCAACCTCTTTTTTAAACTCTATTAAAGTTTTGGCCATTATAGCGTTGAGCACTGCCATTGGCGAGCCGCAGTTGGCTGTAGAGCCTACTGCACGGAATTCAAATTTATTACCTGTAAAGGCAAATGGAGAGGTTCGATTACGGTCGGTATTATCCAACATTAATTCTGGAATATGCTTGTGAATGTCCAGTTTTAATATTAGCTCATCTTGCTCGGTAAACGAATCCTGAACACGACTTTCTACTTCGTTTAATACCTCTGTAAGGTATTTGCCAATGAATACAGAAATAATTGCGGGCGGTGCTTCGTTGGCTCCCAAACGGTGGTCGTTAGACTCTGAGGCTATTGCGGCACGCAGCAAATCGGCATAATCGTGTACTGCCTTTATAACATTCACAAAGAAGGTTAGGAACAACAAATTGGTTTTAGGTGTTTTGCCTGGCGCTAAAAGATTCACGCCCGTATCTGTAGCTAAAGACCAGTTGTTGTGCTTACCAGAGCCATTTACACCTGCAAATGGTTTCTCATGAAAAAGCACTTTTAGTTTGTGTCGTTTTGCTACGCGGTTCATAACATCCATCAAAAGGGAGTTGTGATCTACCGCAATATTACACTCTTCAAATATAGGAGCGCACTCAAACTGAGCGGGTGCCACTTCGTTGTGGCGGGTGCGCAAGGGAATACCTAATTTATAGGCCTCTTGCTCAAAATCTTGCATAAACGCAAAAACGCGCTCCGGAATAACACCAAAATAATGGTCTTCTAGCTGCTGCCCTTTTGCAGGCGCATGTCCAATTAACGCGCGGCCACACTGCACGATATCGGGGCGGGCATTAGCTAAGGCTTCATCTATTACAAAATACTCCTGCTCCCAACCCAAAGTAGCCGTAACCTTCGTCACATTTTTATCAAAATAATTACACACATCTACAGCTGCCTTATCCAATACTGCAATCGACTTTAATAAGGGAGCTTTGTAATCTAAAGATTCGCCACTGTATGCAATAAAAATTGTGGGGATACATACTGTTTTACCCTGATCGGTCTCCATAATAAACGGCGGCGACGCCGGATCCCAAGCTGTGTAGCCACGAGCCTCAAAGGTAGCTCTGATGCCTCCATTAGGAAACGATGAGGCATCGGGCTCTTGCTGTATCAAAGTGTCTCCATCAAACGTTTCTAAGGGTGTACCATCACTTTTTAGCGTAAAAAACGAATCATGCTTTTCGGCAGTTGTACCAGTAAGCGGCTGAAACCAATGCGAGTAATGCGTAACACCTCTATCCATTGCCCATGCCTTTATACCAGATGCTATCTGCTCTCCTATCTTTCTATCTATTTTTTTACCTTCCTTAACAGAATACTGCCAGCTTTTGTAGGCCTCGTCGGTAAGATACTCTCTCATAACCTTGCCAGTAAAAACATTGATAGCAAAAAAGTCGGTAATCTTTTTGCCACCATAAGCATTTATTTTTTGCTTGTTGTGCGCATCTATTTCTTCAATAGAAGTAAAACGTAATGTAGACATGAAATTTGTATTATGTTTTATAATAATATTGTATATTTTACAACTTTAATTGCAAAATTGGAACCTTTCGCGCAAAAAACCTATTTAATTTTTATTTTTTTTTAAAAAAATCATACATGACATTCCAAAAACACCAATTAACTTAATACATATACATACCTAATCTATATACATCGCCCACATTAAAGCTCAATTCACCCATAATTTTTGTTATCTATTTTTAAAATATTGTTAGAGTGATTAGGTTTATTAATATATTTTGTATATTTGTAAGAATCTAAAAGCAACCGATTGAAGAAGTATTTCTCCATATTGTTATTTGTGCTGTATGCTATGACCACATCGGGGTCGATAGTTACCATGCACTTTTGTGGAGAAAAACTAGCTTCTTGGGCAATATCTTTGCAAGAACTTGAATACGAGAGCGAATCTACATGCTGTACCCCAAAATCAGATCATTGTGAGCAATCTGAAGTATCGTCTATCAGTTGCTGTAAGGATAATATTATCTCCCTAAAAATTCTAGAGTATTATAATATAAATAATTATAATCTTTCGGTAGTAGATATAGGCCTAATACCCCAAACTCCTTTTATTTGCTGGGAGCAGGTAAGCCCACTTGTGGAGTGTACCAATTTCCTACCTCCTACACACGCACCTCCGGGATTGTGGCAGGATAGACCTCTTTATATTTTATTCCAACAACGTAAATTATTTGATAAAATAGGATAGTTTTTTTTAGAAATAAGAAAAAAATAAAGCCATGTTTTGCATTTTGCAAATAAAAAACATGCGTTAGTTCATAACTATTTATATTTATATCAAATGAAAAACATTTTCATCATCCTTGCCATATTTTTGGGAAGTACCTCAATAGTACACGCACAACAAAAAAAAGATTTAGTTACCGAAACCATTAAAGTAGAGGGCGTTTGTAACTCCTGCAAATCAAGAATAGAAAAAGCTTCATATATAGGCGGCGTTAGACATGCCGTGTGGGATAAAGAAACAAATTTGCTCACCGTTACCTACAAATCTTCCAAAACCAATAAAGAAGCTATAGCAAAAGCTATTGCTGAAAAAGGCCATTCTGCCGACAACCAAAAGGCAGACAGAAATGCTTATGAAAAATTACCTAGCTGCTGCGCATATGAATCAAATCATAAGCATTAGGCGCTCATGTACTACCAAAACAAACCTATACGTTTTACAGTTGGATTATTCTCTTTAGTAGCGTTCTTTCAAATAGATGCATCGGCGCAGGATGCAGAAAGCATTGTTATTAAAGGCAATATATTCAATGAGAGTAGCGTCACCGATATACAGAACGCTCGGGTGACTACTCCAGATGGACAAAAACATGTCATTACCAATAATAGTGGGTACTTTGAAATTAATGTACCGGCTAACACACCCTACTTATTAGTGTCTGCTGCTCAGTATCATGCCGATACTTTGCACCTAAATGCAGCTACAAATGCACAAGCTTATACTTTTTACTTAAAAAGTACAGAAGAACTCGAAACTGTAAACTTTACTTCCAAAGTAAAAAGTACAGAAATTAGCACACTCGGCCTCCGAAAAACTGAGATTATCAGCAGCAAAGAACTCATGAAAGCAGCTTGCTGTAACCTTTCGGAAAGCTTCGAAACCACACCTTCTGTGGATGTGGGATTCACAGATGCGGTGAGTGGCTACAAACAAATTCAAATGCTTGGGCTATCTGGCAGCCATACCCTCTTCACCCGCGAAAACATACCAGACGTGAGAGGCTTAGCTGCCATAACCGGACTTACATTTACGCCTGGCTCATTTGTAGAAAGCATGCAGCTATCTAAAGGTACCGGTAGTGTGGTGAATGGTTACGAAGGTACTGCTGGGCAAATAAACATCGAATGGACAAAACCCTTCGAAGAAAAGACACCAACCTGGCACCTTAATGGCTATCAAAGCATTCAAGGCAGATCTGAAGGCAATATCGTTTACAGCAAAAAACTCAACGATCGTACTAGCACTAATGTATTTGTGCACGCAAAATCGAATTGGATGAACCTAGATCAGAACAATGATGAATTTCTAGACCAACCCAAGGGAAAGGCATTGGTATTGGGCAATAGGTGGTTTTATTTTAGTCCGAAAAATATTGAAATACAAGGAGGCGTAAAGTATGTACGACTCGACAATATGGGTGGCAACCTAAAATACTTTACCGAAGAAGCTAATAAGGACCAATATTGGAGCTATGCACAAGACATCAACCGACTTGAAGCTTGGGCTAAAATAGGATACATGCACCCTACTAAAAAATGGCAAAGCATGGGCCTTCAACTAAGTGGCGCCTATCACCAGCAGCAAACGCGTTACGGAAAAACACATTATGATGGCACACAACAGAGTTTTTATGCCAATTATATTTACCAATCAATAATTAGTAATACCAATCATGTCATCAAAGGTGGTGCAAGTTTTTCCTTAGATAACATTGAAGAAAACTGGCTACAAAGCAATACTTATAAGCGCAACGAAATTGTGCCGGGTGTTTTTGGAGAATATAGCTACAATTATCTTACCAAACTAAATGTAGTGGCAGGACTAAGAGCCGACTATCACAACTTATATGGTGCCTTCCTAACTCCTAGATTGCACCTAAGATATGCGCCTACCGAACAAACTGCATTCAGAGCATCGATAGGACGAGCACAACGAACTGCAAATGTATTTGCCGAGAACTTTGCGCACATGGCTAGTAATAGATATTTTGCAATAGAAGGTGCTAACAACAACAATTACCCTTATGGACTTAACCCTGAAATTGCTTGGAATATGGGAGCCAACTTTACCCAAAAATTCAAAATTGGATTTCGAGAGGGCGTATTCACCACTGACTATTACTACACTCATTTCCAAAATCAAGTCGTGGTAGATATCGAAAACCCACGAGCAGTGCGATTTTATAACTTAAATGGCGCATCGTTTGCACACAGTTTTCAGGCACAAATAGATTATGAACTCCTACCTAACCTAGATATCAGAGCCGCTTATCGATACTATGACGTTAAAACTACTTTTGATGGCGTTTTGAAAGACAAAGCACTATTATCAAAACACCGAGCTTTTCTGAACATAGCTTATGCTACAAGAAACAACTGGAAATTCGACTACACATTTCAGGTATTTGGCCACAAACGCTTACCCATGCATAGCCAAGATGGTACAAACTTAATAGCATCTAGCTATACCAAACCCTATACCGTAATGAACGCTCAAATAAGCAAATCATTCAAGGAAGATATCTTTGATATTTACCTAGGTGTAGAAAATATCGTGGGCAATATGCAAGAAAATATGATATTAATGAGCGAACAAACTACTTCACCCTACTTCGATGCTTCTTTAGTGTGGGGCCAAGCAATGGGCAGAAATATTTATATAGGTTTCCGATACAATATCAAATAAATAGACAAACAAGGCAACACAAAAACCTGAAGAAAATTAACCATTTCCAACCTTAGAAAGTGATTATCACATCAATGAATATGATTTTTGAGCTATTAAAAGGTATTTAAAACGGCAATGTAACGGAATGAACGTGCTATTGCATATATCATATTAGATTAGGTTTGTTTGGGCCTTCGTGGTCTATTCTCACTTACCAAAGTAAAAAAGGCGCAAGAAATACATCTTGCGCCTTTTTGGTGTTTATACAATACCTATTGCTAATTAGTTTTTAATAAATTTATTAATTTGAAGTAGCTTATGGTTTTTGTCATGGATATACAGCATATACACGCCATCTATTATATCTGAAACGTCAATTTTCTTGGTATTCATTTCAGACTTCAACATTCTACCATCTATAGACCTAACTTCTAATACAACATCTTCAGTATAGTCTACTTGTAGCCATCCCTTTGTAGGGTTAGGATACACCTTGATGCTACCTGCGCCCGAAAGTTTATCGATACCTAATGGATCGGCATAATTCAGCACTTCGCTACAAGCCCTACAATCGTCTAAGGTAACACAAACGTAGAAGTTGCCATAAGCATGTGGACGGTGTGAGTTACTGTCTACCTCCAAGATGCGCTGATTATTGAAATACCAAACATAGGAATCATAAATAGAATCTACTCGGTAAATACCGTTGCTATCCAATGTTACGATTGGTGCCGGCAAAGGATCTAATACAACATTTACATGGTTTGAAGTGCCTATACAACCATTCAATTCGTTGGTAGCGTAGTACACACCAGGATTATCAATATTCAAGATACTAGTTGATTGGTTAGGTATCAAAGTAGAGTCGACATACCACTGAATAGCTCCGTTTGCACCTACTAAAGTAATACTCAAGCCTTCTAATGTACAATAAGAAGTTATAGAATCTGGCAATAAGGAAACATTTGCTGGGGTGGTCACTGTAAATATCAAATCATTACTCATTGTAGTTGCATTCGTAACGCAGGCTGCATTGCTTAGCAACTCTACATTTACAACATCGCCATTAGATAAATTACTCAAGCTAATACTGCTAGTAGTTTGTGGCAATACTGTATTATTGAGTCTCCAAACGAAACTTGGGTTATTACCAGCATTAGTGGTGTTTGCTTGCAGCGTAACCACGTCGTAGCTACAGATAGTAGTACCCGCACTAGAGCTTACAGACACAGAAGCGGTTACAGACGGCGTTACTTGCATGGTAATTGTATTGCTCTCTACAACTGAGTTAGCTACACAAGTTGCATTTGATGTCAACACGCAAGTTACATTATCGCCATTTGCAAGTGTAGAGGTAGAGAATGTGCTATTCGTTGCGCCAGCTACATTGACACCATTCACCTTCCATTGATATTCTGGCGATGCGCCTCCGTTGGTAACTGTCGCATTGAAATCGACAGCGCTATTTTGACAAATAGTAGTGTTCGAAGCAGTAATGTTTATTCTTGCATCCACCACTGGGATTACTTGCACGGTAATATTATTACTTACTGCGTTTTGAGTAGTTAAGCATGGTGCGTTGGAAACTATTTCACATCTTACGATATCACCCGAAACCAAAGTACTAGAACTATAGGTTGGGCTATTAGTACCTACATTATTTCCATTGAGTTTCCATTGGTAAACTGGAGCAGTGCCACCATTATTTACCGTTGCTTGGAATACGGCAGTACTACCCTCACAAAATTCATTATTGGCGTTATTGCTAACAATAGTTATCGAAGGTGTAGCCACTCCGGTATTAGTCATAACGATAGCATTACTGTTTGCAATATTGCTAGCGGCACATGTTGCACTAGAGGTAAGTTCACAAGTGATGGTATCGCCTGCCTGCAATGTAGCACTACTAAATGTTGAAGCATTTGTACCCACATTATTTCCATTCAACTTCCACTGGTAGTTTGGAGCAGTGCCTCCATTGGTAATGGTAGCAGTAAAATTAACAGTAGCTGCTATACATAGGTTCGTTTGGCTAGCACTTATAGTAATGGTTGGTGTAACATTACTGGTAATATTCATTGTAATAGCATTACTTGTGGCGGTAGGCGTATTCACGCAAGCTAAGCTTGAAGTCATTACACAGGTTACCACATCGCCATTTTGCAAGCTAGAGCTGGCATAAGTGCTTGAATTGGTACCTACGTTATTACCATTTACCTTCCATTGGTAGGTAGGAGCACTACCTTGGTTGCCTACAAGCGCTTGGAATGTTACCAATTGCCCATCACACACCGTATTACCAGGTGCAGCGAGGATAGAAATATTAGGTGTTACATTATTAACTACATTAAATAAAAGAATATTGGAAGTAACAGTATCTAACAATGCACAGCTGCCCGGATAGGTTACTTTAAAGCTTATCTGATCGTTAGAAACGATATTGTTTATCGTATAGGTTGTGCCAGATGCTACATAATTACCATTTTTGTACCACAAATAAAGCGAGCTAACATTTGCATTGGTAACATTTGCCGTAAGCGTTACACTTTGGTTGTTACAAATAGTCGTACCTACATTGCTTGAAATGGTAGCAGTGGGCGTAACGGCATTGGGTTCGATAATAACGGTATAATCTTCGTGTTGCCCGCCTGTAAGTGCTATACAGGGTGTGATGCTATTTATATTTAAATAAGAAAAATCGGATGAAACTCTCATTCTTAATGGCGTACACAATACAGCTGTGGAGGGTATGGATACAGAAGAAATATGCGTAAAGTTAGCCGTAGAAGCGGTTGAATTCATTACCAACTCGGCCGTTTCAAATACACCATTGTTATTAAAATCAATCCAAGCTTTTGCGTGCTGAGTGTTAAATTTCGTAATCACAGTCAATGGATGTAGGCTACCTGCTTTTATTTTGGCTGCTTCGTATCCACAGGTGTAGTCTCTGTAGTTTTTAAATCCATCGAAAGTATAGCCATTTGAAGCCATATCCAGGTTACCAAGTTTAACACCCAATGGCCCTGCTTCTGCCCAGCTGGTTGAAGTGCGTGATGTTGGTATACAAGCAGCTATCGGACTGATGTTAGGAGACGTTGCAATAGGAGTTGCGCCCAAGGAATGAATTAAACTAGAACGATAGTTGAACAAATGGAATAAAAAACGCTCTTTTTGACCATTAGTAAACCTATTTGCGCAATTCGTATAGTTCATAATGTTGTACTGCGTTGTCACATAATTGGCATTGGTACAAATATTCAATCCAGTAGGACAGCCACTTTGAAGTGGATGCGGCTCGGTATCACATACTTCATCCCCTGTAGTGTTACAGTTACCTGCGGGCGGACATTGCGTGGCGCCAGACGAACCTTCAAACGTGTGCTTTAAGCCAAATGCATGGCCAATCTCGTGTGGGAAAGCATTGTAATAACTACCATTAGCAAAAGGCGTGGTATAATTTACTAGCAAAACAGTGCCATCAAGGTAATCATACACTCCAGGATAATAAGCATAGCCCCCAACAGTACCGCTTGGGCCGTCTATATAATTTACCAACCAAATATTGTAATACATATCTCTATCCCAACGAGACAAAGATTTAAGTGCAGAATCGGATACGCCACTAGTAGCATTCACATTGACACCCAATGAAGCATAGTTGGAAAAGGTAGCTGCCGCATTTACCCTTACAATACCAGTTGTAGGCTGTGGGTTACAACCCGGCGTACGCTGCGCTAACTTAAATCTAACGGGAAACTTAACGCCACCATTCTGAGGGTTGACATAAAACGACCAGGTAGCTGCAAATGTCTCATTCAAGTAATTGATGTAATTGGCTATTACAGCATTTGAAGGGTTTCTTATAGTGCCTTCATTTTCCCCACTATGCATTACGTGCACTACTACAGGTATTTCATAGATGGTATCGTTATTTTCATATACCACCAATTCATTCGGATTGAGTGGTCTATTTTTGAAAGCCTGCCACATTGTGTGGCTTTGTGCCAATGCTGCTTGATATGCGGGGTCTGAAGTTGCCAACCGCTGGTTGACTATTTCGGTGGCACATTGCTGAGCTGAGGCATTGTAGCTTACCAAAATACCTAAAACCCAAAGGAGATAGTAGAATTTTCTTTGCATTTTCGTTAATTTATTTTGAACGAAAATAACATAAAAATCTGTTTATCTATTAACCATTCTTTAATATTTTTTATTTTACTTTTAACTATAACTAAAAATGAATAACAAAACCTACCGTTTTTGCACGTGGATTTATAAGATTCTTTGAAGTAGTGGTCGCTCTTATTTTAACGAGCCAATCGTGCAAAGGATAATTTATTGGAGAGCGAAATACCTCCAGGATTGCAGCCCAAAATACCCTCGGGCACTGGCACCTTTAGCGCATCAAAATATGCCTTCCAATGAGTATTGATTTGGTCGGTGCTTATATCTTTATAAGTCATGGGTGCTAAATCGAAAAATGGACTACCTTTATTCGCTGCCAAAAATGCATCGTAAATAAGTTCAGAGCAGTAATATTTGTCGTTATCCATCAAAAAATACACATCATAAGGCGCGCCCAGCTGTGCTTTACAAAACTCCAATACCGCTGGCAGCAATTGCGTATCGGCTCCTTGAAGCCTTCCAATATCGATATAGGTATATTGACTTTTAAAATCCAACCACGGCGTAATGCTCACTCCTGCACTAATTGCTTCAATTACAAAGGTATCACCTTGCGTTATGGTGACGATTCCCATATGCGAATACGGAGCATACCTGTATTGCGTTACGGATATAATGGCATCGCAAAGCGGACCGCAAGGGCGGTGTACAAACACCAAATCTCCTTCTTGAATAGTGTGGGTGTATTGTATAGCTGTGTTTTGGGCAGGAGCATTGTTAGACAACAATATGCCTAGTGCTATAAAAATGGGAAATAATATATATTTAAACATATTTAATACAAATTAAAAGATGGCCCTATCGTCATATACAATTTGGCACACAAATCAAACCTCCGAAAGGATTCGATAGTTTGCATTTACCTAAATATCATGAATACCAAAGGCTGACCTTTTTGGGGGCAGCCTATTTATCTTTTAATGACAATTTTGGAGTAAATGCTTGTGTATTGCAGACTAGGATTCAACTACCAATCTAAATCCGTTACCGTGAATATTCACAATATTTACAGATTCATCGGCGCTTAAGTATTTTCTAAGTTTGGCAATGTAAACGTCCATACTTCGGCCATTGAAATACGTGTCGCTACCCCATATTCTTTTAAGTGCTTGTTCTCTAGGAAGCAAATCATTTTTGTACTCGCACAGCATTTGCAGTAATGCGTTTTCTTTAGGAGATAATGTATAGGAATTGCCATCAATCGAAAGGATTCTTAATTTGGCATTGAAGTGCAATCTGCCAAATTCGAACTCAACCGTATTGGCATTTTTTTCATTTACCTCTGTATTCCTTTTGAGGATAGCTTGTATTTTTAGCAATAAAACTTCACTATCAAAGGGCTTGGTAATAAAATCGTCGGCTCCAAGTTTATAGCCATTTACTATATCCTCTTTCATATTTCGAGCCGAAAGAAAAAACAAAGGCACATCCATATCGATGTTTCTAATCTCTTCTGCTAGCGTAAACCCATCCATATTGGGCATCATAACGTCTAGTATACAAAGGTCAAACTTTTCCTTTTTAAAGGCCGCTAGGCCTAGTATACCATCTCTACACAACTCTACAATGTAATCGTGTAGCTCTAAGTAGTTTTTCAATACTTGCCCTAAATTTGTATCGTCTTCTACTAGAAGTATTTTTGATTTTTCTGCTTCCATATTTCTTTATAAAATTTTGTTGCTCTTTATTTTAGATGATTCAAATTAATACAAATATCTTTTATTATCACGCAAGTAGGGATAGAAATAATTGTTAAAATCTCGGACACTGAAACCCACCCATATTTCTTGCGCTGTTTTTCAGATACAAACCTTGATAAACAATCGAAATTTCAAACGCTCCATTCATATTATTGGCATGCTGTAATGACGAGGTGGTAATATCGTAGCTAAACAAAAGCTTTACTTTATTGAATTCATAACCCAGTGCTGCTATCATGGCATCATTCCATCTATAATAGGCACCAATGCTAAAGATGCTTGGATTTTTTTGACCATCGGCTACGTTGTATGAAAATAAGCTACCAAACAAAAATTCGTTAGCGCGCTTCTGAAAGGAAGCATAAACTACTGGCGATATGATAAGATTCTTATTAGCTTTGGCAATAATTTCCATATTTGCTGTAGGCCGCATTCCTATTCTGTTCGGATTATTATAAAAGGTTTCTTTGGGCCTATTGAGATGCAACAAGCCTAGCCCAGCCTTGGCATAGAAATTCTCGTTGGGGAAAATTGCATAGCTCAAGCCAGCGCCGATATCTATATAGTTGGTAGATTCGTACATGTAGGTCTCGCCACTTGGATTAGACTTATTAAATTCCATGCCATTCCATTGCAAGTCATAAGAAAGCTTTCCAAAATCAATTGTTCTTTGGTTGTAACCAGCCGAAAACCCACCCGAAAACATGCCATATTCATTCACTTTAATATGATAAGCCAAGGAGGCTTGAAGCTGTGTTAGACTCAAAATACCATCGCCCGCCTTATCATTATAAAAGGCCATACCCACGCCCAACCAGCTATTTTCATATTTGTTTCGGAACACTTGCGCATCACCCCAAGCCCCCATCGTATTGAACGGCACGGGCACAGAGTTCCATTGATTTCTGTATTGCACACCCACTCTGTAATTATCGTAGGGCAATAAACCCGTGTTGGAGGGGTTAAGTAGCAAAGGCGAACTTGGAACTTGAGAAAAATGCAGCCCTTGCCCAAAGGAAGTAACCACACTTCCCAAACAAACAATAGCCGTGTAGAATAGTTTTTTAAACATAAGTAGGCTCAAAAAAAAAATAAAAACAAGTAAATCATCTACATTTGCATATGAAAAAATGCTTACCAAGAGTAAATATAACTCAAAATACTTGCATATCTAAAATAAAATTTGCAAAATCCAAATTATTATAGCAGTATTGTATAAAATAATGCTCATAAAGAAGTATGCTGAGTGTTATAAATATTGTAAGAAAATAAAATTTAAAAAGATATTAAAAAATTATTTTCAAGTTTAATTAAAAATTATATTTTTGCCACCAAAATTAAATGCATAAATTATGTCAGAAGTTGCTAATCGCGTAAAGAAAATTATCGTTGACAAATTAGGAGTTGACGAATCAGAAGTTACCCCAGAAGCTAGTTTCACTAACGATTTAGGAGCAGATTCTTTGGATACTGTAGAGTTAATGATGGAATTTGAAAAAGAATTCAACATCTCTATACCAGATGATCAAGCTGAGAATATCGGTACAGTGGGTCAGGCTATCACTTATTTAGAAGGTTTGTCTAAATAATTGTTTAGCAAGAGGTCTAAAAGGTAATTGAAACTTATACAGTAGTATTAAATTTGAATTAAGTAAATGAATTTTCCGTTTAAACGAGTAGTAGTAACGGGCCTCGGCGCCCTGACACCAATAGGCAATAATGTAACAGAATACTGGAACTCTTTAACTAATGGCGTTTCGGGTGCCGATTTCATTAAACAATTTGACGCAGATAAATTTAAAACAAAGTTTGCCTGCGAGCTAAAAAACTTCAAGGTTGAAGACTACTTAGATAGGAAAGAAATCAAAAAGTTAGACCGCTTTTCTCAAATAGCAATGGTAGCAGCTACAGAAGCTGTTACAAATGCTGGCTTAGATAACGATAATCTTGACAAAGAAAAAATAGGTGTTATTTGGTCTTCGGGCATTGGTGGTATGATCACCTTCATCGAAGAAATGACCTATTATAATCAAGGCGATGGTACGCCCCGATTCAACCCCTTCTTTATTCCCAAACTCATTCTCGATATTGCTGCTGGACATATTTCTATGAAGTATGGTTTTCGTGGTATCAACTTTGCTACAGTTAGTGCTTGTGCCTCTTCGACGCATGGCCTTATAGATGCTTTTACCTACATAAGATTGGGTAAAGCTAATGCTGTAGTAACAGGCGGCTCCGAAGCAGTGGTAACACAGTCGGGAATAGGTGGTTTCAACGCAATGAAGGCTTTATCCGAAAGAAATGACGACCCCAAAACCGCAAGCAGACCCTTTGATTTAGATAGAGATGGGTTTGTACTTGGTGAAGGCGGCGCCGCTATCGTCTTGGAAGAGCTAGAACATGCAAAAGCCAGAGGTGCCAACATCATCTGCGAAATTGTAGGTGGTGGTATGACAGCCGATGCTTATCATCTTACAGCACCCCACCCTGATGGACTCTCTGTTATCAATGCAATGAACCTAGCTTTGGAAGACGCTGGCATGACTGCTGCCGATGTAGATTATATCAATGTGCATGGCACCTCTACTCCAATTGGAGATATTGCCGAAATAAAAGCTATAGAAAAAGTATTTGGCGAACATGCTTACCAACTCAATATTAGCTCTACAAAATCTATGACGGGCCACCTATTAGGTGCAGCTGGTGCTATAGAGGCTGTAGCAGCTATACTTGCTGTTAAAAACAATCTAGTACCTCCTACTATCAATCATTTTACAGATGACCCTGCATTTGACCCCAGACTTAACTTTACATTCGATAAAGCTCAATCTAGGGAAGTAAGAGCTGCCTTGAGCAATACATTTGGATTTGGTGGGCACAATGCAACTGTGTTGTTTAAAAAATATGTTGACTAAGTTTTGAGGTTTAGACTATTTCATTCATTATCAAAAGAAGACAAGGCATTAAAAAAATCTCTTCAAAATATATTAGGTTTCAAACCTAGATATATGCCCTTCTATGTAACAGCATTAACACACCGTTCTGCAAACACAGAGGCGCTCAACAATGAACGACTGGAGTTTCTTGGAGATGCGTTTATTGGATCGATTGTTGGAGAGTATCTCTTTAAAAAATATCCTACGCAAGACGAAGGATACCTTACAGAAATGCGCTCTAAAATAGTGAGCAGGCAATCTTTGAATGCGGTAGCTATTAAAATGGGGCTGCAAAAACTAGTTAGATTCAATCATCAAGACAGAATTTTAAAACGCAGTCATATTTTTGGAAATGCCCTAGAAGCACTTGTGGGTGCCATATACCTCGATCAGGGCTATGCAACTACCAATACTTTTATCAAGAAAAAACTAATAGGCACCTTCCTAGATATTGACGAGCTAGAACAAACAGAATTCAACTTTAAGAACAGACTTTACACTTGGGCACAAAAGAATCATTACAGCCTTGAATTTAACACAATAAAAGAGTCATTCGAAGCTGGAAGAAAGATATTTTATGTCGGCTTATTTGTAAATAATCAATTATTTATTGAGGCGTCTGGCTACTCTAAAAAAGAAGCAAGCCAAACGGCGGCTCAAAAAGCATTAGAGACTATTGAAACATCTCCCGATGTAAACTTCAGCGTTAAGGACACCCTACCCCTGCTGAGCGGCGATATTGATGCCGAAAATAGCGATGCTTTAATCGACGACGAAATTAGATCTACCAACGAAGAAGCATTATCTTCTGTGAATGTAGAAGTAGCAATAACACTTACCGAAGACTTTAGGGGTGCTGCTACTACACCCTCTACTGATGCAGAAGACGAAACTACAGGACAAGAACTTGATGCCACAAAAATCAAGACAGATAAGCCTATCGATTCCAATCAAGACACAATAATTGGTGGTGAAGATACTTAGGCCACAATACACCTGCTAATTGTAAGTATTTACCCCCAATTCATTTTCACATATTTTTGTATCATGTTGTACATAAGCGTAGAGGATTTACGCTATCTTCGCGCGAACTGAACAATACATCATTCATAATACAATTTAGCTCATGTTGAAAAAAGTTATTACGGGCTTAGCTTTGCTGCTAGCAAGCGTTTGTGCTACAAATAATGCATACGCCCAACTCCACAAAGGGAATATTTTTGTTGGTGGCAGTTTTACCAATTTGGAGTACAATTCCAATACATTGTATAACAGTTTTCGTTTAGACTTGAAGCCTCAAATAGGCTACTTTGTAGCCAATAATTTAGTTTTGGGCTTGTACTCTAATTTATCGTTGAATAAAGTAGACAACATAAAACTCAACACAGGTGGTTTGGGTGCCTTCGGCAGGTACTATTTTAATAATATAAACCAACCCACTATCAGTCATCTCCGTTTTTTTGGAGAGCTAAGACTTGGGTTTCTGGATAAATACGAAAAACTTAATGCAATAGAATACCACTATCCATGCTTTGAGCTTGGTATAATGGCAGGTGCAGCCTACTTTGTTAGCGCTAACGTAAGCTTAGAGCTAGGCATTGGATATCAGGTAGCACAAAGCTTCGATTTGGATTATTCCAATCACAGAATGAATTTTCAGGTGGGTGTACAGGTATATCTGCCAAGTAGCAGAGTGAAGGCATCATATCAGCAATTCAAAAAGGAAATAAAGCCTTAGTGTGTTTATTTCAATAAAAAAATAAAAGTGCACATAGGCACCTCACACTCCATCGCTATATAAGTTTTGGGAGGTGCTAGAAGCATAGCACATGTACTGAATACGAAATTTAAACATAGCAATAAAAAGGTCGTCTAACAGTAGACGACCTTTTTTTGGAGTGATTCCGATTGGATTCGAACCAATGACCCACAGCTTAGAAGGCTGTTGCTCTATTCAACTGAGCTACGGAACCTCTTTTTTTTGTGTGTGCAAAACTAATGTTTTAAATACATTTCAGCAAAATATTTTTTGTTATTTTTTGAATATTTTTTTTCATTATTTACGCACGATATTCAAACCAATATTGTGAATGCCTACGAGCGGATCTGTACGCATTATTTGTTCAAATTTAATTTTATAGGTACCAGGCTTATTAAACATGGTCGTATCGCTTAACACAATGGGTGTTTTCAATTCCCAAAAATCTCCAAACTTACGTCCAAGCCATTTTCCGCTAGCATCGGCCAAAGACAATTCAATTCGGTCGTAAATTTTATAGGATTCGGCACCGGGAGGCAATACATAAAGCTTTATCCATAAATTGGAGATGCTGTAAGAATTATCATTCCTGAGTAACACATAAATATCGTACTTGGCTTGGCTATCTATTACATCTATCGTAAACTCGGGCTGAAAAGCACTCGACCACTGTCCACTAGGGATGGCTGCTTGTTTTTGGTATTGTTGCGATTGCATACATCCTGTAAGACCTACAATGGACGCTAGCAAAAGAGGCAGTATCAAATTTCTCATGAAATGGTTTTATAAAACGTTTAGGGATTGTTCTTTAGCTTTTTCTAATTCATCTTTCATATTCACAACGATTTTTTGTATCAAAGCATCGTTAGCTTTTGAGCCTAGTGTATTAATTTCTCGACCTATTTCTTGCATAATAAAACCAATTTTCTTGCCTATACCCGCATTATTTTGGCCATTGGATAGCAATTCGAGAAAATAGGTACAGTGCGAAGCTAGGCGCTGTTTTTCTTCCGATATATCATTCTTTTCAATATAAAACACCAATTCTTGTTCCAACCTATTAAGATCTATCGCTTCTTTACCTACAGATTCTTCTAATGTCTGATTGATTCGCGACTTAATTCTATCTATTCTTGGCTGCTCATAAGGGGCTATTTCGGCCAATAAGGTTTGTATATTGGTAATGCGTAAATGCAAGTCGGCAGTAAGTCCTTCACCTTCCTCTTTTCTATGATTCATCAGTGCATCTGAGGCGTCATTTAGTAGGCTCGCTATTACCTCCCATTCAGCTTCGGTTACACCTTCGGTATCTGCACTGACTACTTCGGGCATCTTCATAATGGTAGTGAGTATTTGTATAGGATCTTTACTAATATCTACTTGCAACTCTGAGGCCAGCTGCTCAATATTCTTATAATAGTATCGTATCAAATCATTATTGACAACAACAGGTTTTGAGGCACCATCTTGTTTTACCAAAATACTCACGTCTATAGAGCCTCTAATTAATTTTTGGATTAGAATGCTTCTGATGTCTGCTTCAAACTTTTTTAAAAGCGGGTTGATTCTATTTACAATTTCAAATTGCTTACCGTTCAGTGATTTTAATTCTACTATTATTTGTTTGCCATCTATTGTTTGTTCAGCTTTACCATAACCGGTCATTGAGTACACCATAAACTATCTAATTTTTAATTGGTTGTAAGTAAGCGAATTCGCCTGCTTTTAGAAGTCACAAAAATAACAGAATAAATGCAATATTGTATTGTATTGCCTGCTAAAGATATAATTTAAAATAGTTTTCATTAAGTTTGTATAGTCAAACAATCATCACATTAGCAAAACTACTATTGCAAAAAGATAAATATTATGAAAAAATACCCATGTTTACTCACAGGAATGGCATTGGCTGCCTTAACGCTAAGCGCTTGTGGAAATAGTAATAATACAGAAACTAGTACTACTATTGTCGACTCTTCTAAACAAAATGCAGAAATAAGCATCGCTCCATTTGACAATCCAAGTCCGGAATACCCTAATGCTACCTTAACGATAAAAGACTGGGAAGCTACCGTTGTGGGCGACACGGCAACCGTAACCATTAATTACAATGTAGCTAATTATGAATTAAAATTACAAACCCCTGACGCTACTACCAAAGGTTGCAACAACTCTAAGGATGGACAGCACATACACTTCATACTAAATAATGGCCCCTATGTAGCATTGTATGAGCCTACACACACTTTTAATGTTAAAGTAGATGAAGATGTTTACGTACTATCATTCTTATCTAGATCGTACCACGAATCGCTAAAAAATAAGGAAGCAGCACTATTGCTTCGCTTTAAAGTAGACAAAAATGGCAAAATAGCTAAATTAGATATTCCTGCCACTCCTATGGTATTCTTCAGCAGGCCTAAAGGTGATTACGTAGGACAAGTGAATACAGAAAACATCCTTTTAGACTATTACCTATGGAATACAGATTTGAGTAGCCAAAACCTTAAAGTAAAAGCAGATATCAACAACCAAACATTCCACTTAGATAATTGGCAACCCATGATGATAAAATACGCACCAATGGGTGAGCTAAAAATTACGCTTAGCTTAATAGATTCTACCGGTGCAGTGCTCGAGGGTGTGAATACAAGCGTTAGCAGAACGAGCAATCTTGCTGTTCAAGAACCGATTAAATAATGCATTTTATGATGAGGTATCTACTTCTATTAATATCAATGGTAACCTTTTGGGCGCAAGCTAGCGCCCAAGAGCGTATCATGGCTAGAAACATTAACCAAAAACCTTTCATTGAGCACACTATTGTAAATAATCAAACTATCTTTACCTTAAGTAGGCTCTATAATGTCTCATTGGCCGAAATAGCAGATGCTAACCATGCGCTTTACAGAAAAGGCTTCAGTAATAATGATGTAGTATTAATACCACTAACCAAAAACAACTACCTTACAGAACCCTCAGAAGACGCTATGCCTGTGCACTACACAGTGGCAAACAACGAAAGCCTCATGATATTAGCACGATGGCTCAACCTCAGGCAAAGCATGCTGCAAACCTGGAATGACTTGCCAACTCCCTCTATTAGAAACGGACAGGTATTGGTAATAGGATGGGTAAAATATACACAACCTAAAGAAAATAAAACAAACACCACCCTAAGAGACAAGGATATTGTAGACGAAACGCTTGCAAATACTAAGACTACCGCTGCAACAGCCAACGAAACGGAACCAACTGCCCTTGAAATAAGCTATTTGGAACAATTGAGCGAAGAAGAACAAAAAAATGGATTGTTGGTGTTTTATAAAAATAAAATGCCCCTAAGTAAAGGAACCTATCATGCTTTTCATAATACTGCTACAAAAGGTAGTATTGTAAAAGTGGTAAACCCTATTAACAATAAAAGTGTGTATGCACTGGTAATAGGCAAAATTCCCAACTTAAATGCCTACAAAGATGCCATAGTAGTGCTTAGCGATAATGCAATAAACGAGCTAGATGCAGAAAGCAACACCTTTTTTTGCAATCTATTTTACAAATAAATGGCACTTAAAAACGACCTACCCTTTGACCTTTTTAAATCACTAAATATACAATATGAAAAGAAGCTATATCACCTATTTATTTGCCGTAGTAGCCACTTTAATTTTACTACCCGAAACCAGTATAGCTCAAAGAAGAAAAAGAAAGAATACGCAACAAGTCATCAACGTATCTGAAAAAAAAGAACGTTATCAAATAACAATCTTGTTGCCTCTCGACAAATCCAATCCAAAAAACCCTAGCAACGATGGTATTATAAACTTCTACAAGGGCGCAAAATTAGCCCTAAAAGAACTAGATGCAGACAGTATTGCCCTCGATGTCCGGTCGCTGATTTTGGATGTAAACGCAACAAGTAATTTTGCAAATTTTGCTTTTACAAAAGACCTTAAAGCATCCGACCTTATTATTGCTCCCGTTAGCGGAAGCATTATCAATGAAATTGCTCATTTTGCCAAAAGCAACAAAATAAATTTCATATCTGCCATTTCTCCAAGTACGGGAGATATTAGCCAAAATAATTATTTTCACATAATACAACCCACTTTAGAATCCAACATAGAGTCTATAGTAGACTACACCAAAAAGACTTTTCCCAAAAACAAGAAAATAATTTTATACAAAAGCGACGATAATAACGACAGAATTATCAATTACCTAAAAACTGAACTAAAAGGCGACAGAAGCATTATCCACTACGATATGAGTGTGGCGCCCTATGATGTAAAAACCATCACAAAACAACTGAGCGAAAATGAAGCCAATATTGTTTTCATTTCAGAAATAGACCCCAAAAAAGCAGAGGAAACCATAAATGTACTAAGAAAAGTACCTACCAACTATGACATAGCCGTGATGGGCCTGCCTACCCTTTATTTAATTAGCAACCTCAAAAAACCAGGTAGTGTAAATATCAGCTACTATTATACCACGCCTTACCATTTTGACCCCAATACCGCTTTTATAAAAAAAGTAGATAATTTATCGAAAACAAATTATAAAACACCCGCCATCGACATGACGTATAGAGGCTATGAGTTAATGGTATGGTATTCCAGGATACTTCATAAATATGGGAAGGGATTCCAATACTCCAACAACTATCAAATAGAAAGCCCCTACACGCCATACAATATAGAAACCATTATTGATGATCATCAAAATATCGATTATCACGAAAACAAATACCTCTACATATACAAATATAATGACGGCATACTGAATGTCATAGAACCCTAAGAAAATATCATGTTTACAGGAATAATAGAAACGATTGGTACCATTACTGCTATCGAAAAAAAGGATGGTAATATACACCTCACTTTGTGTGCTGCTTTTACAGATGCATTAAAAATAGACCAGTCTGTGGCGCACAATGGCATTTGCCTCACCGTTGTAGCAATACATAACGATACCTATACCGTTACTGCTATTGCTGAAACAATAGAAAAAACCAATATTGCTAGTTACCAAATTGGTCAAAGTATCAATTTGGAGCGCGCCATGATCATGGGTACTCGTTTAGATGGGCATATCGTACAAGGCCATGTAGACACAGTGGCTACTTGCGTGATGATAAAAGAAATGAATGGCAGCGTACAATTTACCTTTAGCTACCCTAATGCATTTAAAGCCTTGGTAATTGAAAAAGGCTCTATTTGTGTAAATGGCATCAGCTTGACAGCATTTGATTGCGTGGATAATTTATTTACCGTTGCAATAATTCCGTACACACTGCAACATACTAATTTGAAAACGCTGCAGATAAACGACCGAGTAAATATCGAGTTCGATATTATAGGAAAATACATATTAAGACAGCAACACGTAGCCAATAACTAATCGAGGCTACAGTACAACAAATCAACAATATCCAAAAAAGACAAAAGCGCTGCAAAAAATTTTGCAACGCTTTTGTCTTTTGTATTACCTAAAACAAGCACAGATTACTCACCAGCTGTTGTTGGATCGCTAGTGTTGTTTTCAGTAGTTTCTTGAGGTCTTCTGTGGCCTCCGCCATTATTGTTTCTAGGACCATTGTTACTTCTAGGCCCTTTGTTATCGCCTCTTGGCGGCCTATCGCCCGCAGGCCTTTCTTGATAACCTTCTGGTTTTGGCATCAATTCCTTTCTGCTCAAACGGTATTTTCCGGTTTTGGGATCAACGCCTACCAATTTTACTTTTAATTCGTCGCCCTCAGCCAATATGCCATCCAAATTCTCTAGGCGCTTCCAGCTTACTTCCGAAATATGCAATAAACCTTGTTTGCCTGGCAAGAACTCTACAAACGCTCCGAAGGGCATAATAGACTTCACGGTAGCATCGTAGCTTTCGCCTACTTCTGGTACCGCCACAATGCCTTTTATCCATTCTTTGGCTTGGGCTAAGCTAGCGCCGTCATTTGAGAATACTTTCACAACTCCCTTATCGCCAACTTCTTCAATGCTGATGGTTGTACCAGTAGCTCTTTGAATTTCTTGAATAATTTTACCGCCAGGTCCTATTATAGCACCAATAAACTCACGTTCTACGATCAATTGCTCAATGCGTGGTGTATGAGGTTTAAGGTCTTCTCTGTGTGCTGGAATGCATGCATACATTTGAGTAAGAATATGTAAACGTCCTTCTTTTGCTTGAGCTAAAGCTTGACGCATAACATCCATACTTAATCCGTCTACTTTGATATCCATTTGGATGCCACAAATACCTTCTTTAGTACCCGTAACTTTAAAGTCCATATCGCCTAAATGATCTTCGTCGCCTAAGATATCTGTCAATACAGCCCATTTACCATCGGTGCTTCTACTTATTAGACCCATAGCAATACCACCTATATGTTTTTGGTACGGTACGCCTGCATCAAACAAAGCGAGTGAACCAGCACAAACAGTTGCCATAGAAGAAGAGCCATTAGACTCTAAAATATCAGACACTATTCTTACGGTATAGGGATAATCTGCAGGAAATAATTTCAGCAAAGAGCGTTTAGCTAAGTTACCATGACCTACTTCACGACGTCCAGGTCCTCTCATTGGCTTAATTTCGCCAGTAGAGAATGGTGGGAAATTATAATGTAAAATAAAATTATCGTATTTACTATTCCCGGCAGTTTCTATCAACAACTCGTCGTCTTTTGTACCCAAAGTAACGGTAGTTAAAGATTGTGTTTCGCCGCGGGTAAATAATGCTGAACCATGAGGAGAGGGCAATAAATTTGTTTCCATCACCAATGGTCGAACAACATCTAAAGCTCGTCCGTCCAAACGACGACCCTCATCAAGTATCATGTTTCTAACTGTATGATACTGTAGGGCTTCAAAATATCGCTTAGCAAAGCTAATCGTTTCCTCATCTGCGTCTTCGCCAAAAGAAGCAATCAATTCTTCCTTTAATACCTTAATGGCATTTGAACGATCGTGTTTAGATGAGGCGCTTCTAGAAATTTCCAACATTCTTTCGCCAGCAAATGCATTCACTTGGTCTTCTACCTCTTTGTTTTCCAACATTGGGGTATAAGCTCTTTTTTCGGTAATGCCTAGCTTTGCTCTAAGGTTTTGTTGTGCTTCAACCTGTATTTTTATAGCAGCATGTGCCAACTCAATGGCTTGGATAAGGTCTTCTTCTTGGCACTCTTTGGCTTCGCCTTCTACCATCATTATGTTTTTGTCGGTAGCACCAATAATAAAGTCCATATCGGCATTAGCCAATTGGCTTGTACTAGGATTGATATGATATTCACCATCGATTCTGGCAATACGCACTTCAGATATTATTTCCTGAACAGGAATATCTGAAACTGCTAGGGCAGCAGAAGCTGCTAAACACGCTAGGGCATCTGGCATTACTTCTGGATCGTGTGAAATTAAGGTAACAAGGATTTGCACATCACATAGGTAACCTTCTGGGAATAAAGGCCTTAAAGCTCTGTCGATGAGTCTAGAAATTAATACTTCGTAGTCAGAAAGTCTTCCTTCTCTTTTAAAGAATGATCCTGGAATTTTACCAGCAGATGCAAATTTTTCTTGATAATCTACTGTGAGTGGAAAAAATGATTGGCCGGGTTTGGGCTCGTGGCTGGCAACCGCTGTTGCTAGAATGATACAATCGCCACATCTTACTGTTACGGCTCCGTCTGCTTGACGAGCCATTTTACCTGTTTCAATAATTACTTCTTTACCGTTGGGTAAATGAAAGGAAACAGACGTTGGATTTAATGTCATAAATTTTTAATATTTGTTAGATGAGATATTTCCGCTAAATCTTGCTGTATACTCTCATCTTATATACAACTAAATTTTTAGTATATGCTTTTTTAACGCATACAAAGGTATACATTAGTATTGAATATTTTCTTGAAATTTTCATGAATACTAAGTGCAACAATTTATTGCGTATGATGCTTGTGGGATGGTGAAGTAAACACCTATTTGCGAAATGCTTGCCAACCTTGCGCTTCTAGCTTGTACTTATTCCCTTTACGAGTAGTTATATTCAACTCATTTGCGTGCTCTGTAATGTAGCCAACGACACTTATTTGCTCCGAAAATTTTATCTTTTCAAAAGCCTCTTGACTGACCGTAAACAACAATTCATAATCTTCGCCTCCACTTAGCGCACATGCTGTAGGATCAAGGTCAAACTTGTAAGCTACTTCTTTAGTTTCGTCATGAAAAGGCAGCTTTTCTTCAAAAATCTCGCAACCTACGTTACTTTGTGTACAGATATGAAATAATTCGGAGCTAAGCCCATCGCTAATGTCCATCATTGCTGAAGGTAGTATCTCTTGCGCTTCCAACCAATCTATAATATCAAGCCTCGCTTCTGGTTTTAATATTTTACCAATACAATGTGCCCTATCTTCCAAATCGGGCTGTACACCAGGATGCTCTAAAAATATCTTCTTTTCGCGTTCTAAAAGTGTGAGCCCTAGATAGGCTGCACCCAAATCGCCCGTTACACATATCAAATCATTGGGTCGGGCACCACTTCTTGTTACAAACTTACTATCTTTTACCTCCCCTATTGCCGTAACGCTAATCATCAAACCCTTGGGCGAACTACTCGTGTCGCCTCCTACCAAATCAACATTATACTGCTTACAGGCAAAGTACACACCTTCATAAAATGCTTCAAGAGCCTCTACCGAAAACCTATTGGAAACCGCTAAATTCAATAGTATTTGCGTAGGCGTCGCATTCATAGCACAAATATCTGATATATTTACGACCACCGATTTGTAGCCTAAATGCTTGAGTGGCGTATACGACAAATCGAAATGTACCCCCTCTATTAACAAATCGGATGATACAACCGTCTGCATACCCAAGGCATCAATCACGGCAGCATCGTCGCCTATGCCTAATACCGAACTCGCATTACTTAAGTCAAAATTGCGTGTCAAATGGTTAATAAGTCCAAATTCTCCTAATGAAGAAATATCTGTTCTTTCAATATCCATATCTATTTAAAAAAAATTTACAACAAAGGTAAACAAACTATTAGTGCTAATAATTGATTTTTTTATTGCAACAATATTGCATTTAGAATATTTTTCGTAATATTGCATATCGAATTAATTACTTTATCTTAAAAAAATAAGTATGAAAAAAGCATCCATAGCACTACTAATATTATCGGGAGCCATAGCTTCTTGTGGCAGTAAAGAGGAAAAACTACCCGAAAACACCCAGCCAATTATCATCGTAAACACCCCACTTATTAGTGATACCGTTTGCGAGCATTTTGAAACAAACGTTATAAAGCACAGCATTCAAGACTCACTTTCTATCAACTTTACCTTAAAAGGTGCGGTTAATCTAAGCCAATATAAAATATCTGCGCACGAAAACGAAGATTGCCATGATCATGGCGAAAGACCCGAAAGACTAGACGAAACGCATTGGGAAATCAACAAAACGGTCAACATCGATACAAGAGAAACAAACATAACTGAAACTTTTGGATTTAGCCCCGAAATTAAAACAGGCAATTATCATTTGACTATTCAACTTATTGACGTAAAAGGACAAGAAGCTCCAGTTCAAGAAATTAATGTGGTATTACTTCCATAAAATAAACAGTCGTAAATGGACAATTGCGTGCAGCCTGTTGTTAATAATAACTGCAACACGGGCTGCTGCGCAAGAGTCGGACTCTACTGAGTACTTCGAACAATTGAGTGCAATCAACCTCGAAGCAACTTCGGAATATGAAACGCCTCATGGCCACACCTTAGACGTCACGTATTTAGGCAAAAACTCCCTTTTACGTCAACAAGGCAATACTTTTATAAATACTTTAGAAAAAATACCTGGCGTAAGTGCCATCAATACTGGCGTGGGTATTGCCAAACCCGTAATTAGGGGCATGAGTTTGAATAGAGTGATTGTTACCGAAAATGGACTAAAACAAGAGGGCCAACAATGGGGGGTAGACCATGGATTGGAGATAGACCAATACAGTGTAGACCGTGTAGAGGTTTTGAAAGGGCCCGTCAGTGTATTGTATGGTAGCGACGGAATAGGTGGCGTCATCAATATCCTGCCAGCCATTGTACCTACTAAGAATTCATTTAAAGGTGAGGTAATTGGCAGCTATAAAAGCAATAACCACCTTTATGGCTCCTCGGTGAAGCTGAATTTTAATAAAAACGACGTTTACACCATTTTAAGAGCAACTGGACAAAGCTTTGCAAGCTATCGTGTTCCGGCTACAAAATTTAATTACAATGGCTTTGAATTACCTATTTACAATAATCGATTAAAAAACACGGGCGGACAAGAATTGAATGCCCACCTTACACAAGGCATTCGCAGAAAATGGGGACAATCGAGCATAACCTTCTCTAATGTACATCAAAAAATGGGCTTCTTTGTAGGCGCATTTGGCGTGCCTAGAAGCTACCAACTAGAGCACACTGCGCCTTATAGAACTGTGGAAAAACCTTACCAGACAATCAATCATTTAAAAATCATCAACAATACCCATATACATTTACCCAACGGAAAATTGGAATGGGAACTGGGTTACCAACAAAACACCCGCGCCGAAATAGCAGCTCAGCACAACCATAACGTAAACCAAATAGTACACAACACTAAAGATGTAGATGCCAGCCTCCATTTGGTGCTACAAACCCTCCAGCTGAACTTGAGACATACGCACAATTGGGAAAAAGTAAAAAATGTTTTGGGCTTTGCTACTAGCTATCAACACAACCAAATTGGTGGTCATGAGTTTTTAATTCCCAACTTCCAACAATTCCAAACTGGGGTTTTTGATTATTTGGAGTACAATATCTCTCCAAAACTACTACTAGCCACAGGCCTAAGGCTCGACTATATCCAACAAAATGCAAAAGCTACCACTGCAGATTATTTTGAAAATACAGGCGACTATATCCGAACAGACACCTTGGCTCCTGGAATCAATAACAAATATGTAAATACCTCATTTTCTGTAGGATTGCGCTACACTTCCAACAACAATAATTTGTGGAAACTGAATTTAGGAACTGCATATAGGGCGCCAAGCATCAACGAGCTGCTATCCAATGGTATACACCACGGCACCTTTAGGCACGAAAAAGGCTATGCTAACTTGAGTGAAGAAAAAGGATTTATGTGGGACCTCGGCTACCAATATAGCAAATCCAAAACAAGTATAGAAATAACGCCCTTTGTTAATTATTTCACAAACTATATCTTTTTGCGCCCAACAGGCACGTTCTCTCCTTTATTAGGTGCAGGCCAAATTTACCAGTTTTCGGAAAGTGAAGTACTTTTTGCCGGATTTGAAATAGCAGGCTCTTATAAAATCATAGAAGGCCTAAGCGTTAATACCGACATTGAATATGTTTGGAACAAACTAGCAACTTCGCAAACAGGGCTTCCGATGACGCCTCCTTTTTCGTGGCGCAGCGATATTAGCTTTCAGCCTTTTCCATACAACGACACTTGGAATACACTCAATATCATTGGTGAGGCCCAATACTTTGGCAGGCAATACCGAACCTATATTAACGAACCCAAGACAGAAGGCTACATGCTTTACCACCTTTCCTTATCTCAAAGCTTTGCTTTCAAAAACAACAAACAAAAACTCTCTATATACTTCCAATGGAGAAACATCACCAACACGATTTACCTTAACAACATGTCGAGGTACAGAATCCTAAACCTACCCGAACAAGGAAGCAACATCCAGTGCCTACTTCGTTTTGAGTTTTAAGCCTATTTTTTACAAAAAAACATCCCATTATATTCGGCAATTTTGTTTAGAATAATTTGCTACGAGCATCTGCAGAAGTAACTTACAGGGTCGGCGGCTTGATGTCGGTGGCGGAAAATTTGTGTGCCGTGCCAAGGAGCCACCATGTGTGTGAACCTGATGATGTTTTGTAAAAAAATTTGAGCGGAGTGAAATGTCTTGTCTGCTTGCAGGCAAAGCAAAATAGGCGATAATTTCTTTTTATTTTTGAAAAAAAGGATAGCCATCTATATAAAAAGCCATATTTACAAAACATTTTAGCAGAATTGCCTTTAAGTATATGGTGCACAAAAACAAACCCTGCGTAATTTGTACCAAATGTTTAATAAACAACTAGTAGCAGCATAATGAAATAAACAATACTTTTGTGAACGATTTAAAAACAATTTAGCGTGTTAGTCATCCATCAAATACACCCAGGATTCATAGTGGCATTTTGCCTCACTATTATTTTTATGCTCATACTCGATTTGGGCGTTTTCAACAAAAACCCACATGTGGTCAGTAATAAAGAAGCCCTCATTTGGTCTGTAGTATGGATAGGGCTTGCTATGGTATTCAGTATATTTATTTGGAAGTATCTAGATTTTGATGCTTTTACAGAATTCCAGTCGGCCTATTGGATAGAAAAAGCCCTTTCTGTAGACAATCTCTTTGTGTTTATTTTAGTATTCACCTCTTTTAAAGTCAATAAAAAACTACACCATAAGGTTCTTTTTTGGGGTATAATCGGCGCTTTAGTCATGCGCGCCATCTTTATTTTCACAGGCGTAAAACTTATTAACATGACGTATCTACCAGATACGACATTAGGGGGTATGCTGTCTGAGCCCATTAGAATCAATGTGCTGCTTACGGTGTTTGGTGTTGTACTGCTTATTGCGGGTATAAAATCTGCCTTCAAAAAAGATCATGAAGACGAAACCACAGACTATACCAACAGCACGGGCGCAAGACTGATGAAAAAACTCTTTAGAATCGTACCTCGCTACGATGAAGACAAGTTTTTTACTATTGAAAATGGTAAACGAGTAGGCACTACCTTACTCATGGTATTGGGTGTAATAGAATTCACAGACTTAATATTTGCTGTAGACTCAATTCCTGCCATTTTTGCTATTACAGACGATCCTTTTATACTTTACACTTCCAATATTTTCGCAATATTGGGCCTTAGATCCTTATACTTTTTACTTGCAAACTATATCAGCAAATTCCACTTGCTGAAGTACGGTTTAGGATTTATTCTTGTTTTTATTGGCTGTAAAATGCTGGCTAGTCCGTTCTTCCACATCCCTTCACCTGTATCACTTATGATAGTGGCTTCTGCATTAATACTTACAACAGTTTTATCCATAATCATTAAACCCAAGCATCACTAAGCACATCATGTTACTTTCAGATATCATTAAGGCTACTAAAGGAATCAATATCAGTGGCGATGCAAATGAGGCGTCAATAGAAGAGTTTGTAACAGATACCCGAAAAATAAAGCATCCGCCTACGTCTATTTTTATAGCTTTAAAAGCATTTAGGGATGGACATGA
>CAYSCJ010000005.1:0-82958 GCA_964429515.1 uncultured Taibaiella sp. | reverse complement strand
GTGGAAGCACACGGATTCGAACCGCGGACCCTCTGCTTGTAAGGCAGATGCTCTGAACCAGCTGAGCTATGCTTCCAGAATATATTTTATAAAAAAAGAACTGAGTGGAAGCACACGGATTCGAACCGCGGACCCTCTGCTTGTAAGGCAGATGCTCTGAACCAGCTGAGCTATGCTTCCTTATCTATGCCAGCTAACCGTATTAGGGGAAGCTTGAGGTTTTAGATTGGAGAGCAAAAGTATATGATGTAGTTGAAATAACCAAATTATACACTGAAATTTTATGAAATTAGTTGGGTGCTAAAAAATACTATTGACCCTCCACTTGTACTTCTCTTTGCAATTGTATACCAAACTTATCATCCACACTTTTGATAATGGCTTCCGATAGTTCTAGGATATCTTTGCCCCTCGCGCCGCCATAGTTGACTAAAACTAGCGCCTGTCTTTCGTGCACACCATAATTGGCATTTCGGTATCCTTTCCAGCCACATTGCTCAATGAGCCAAGCTGCTGGCACCTTCACCATATCGTCGGGCAAATGGTAGCCGGGTATAGCCGGGAAGGCTGCCTGCAATTGTTGGTAAGCCTGCTTACTAATCTCTGGATTTTTGAAAAAGCTACCAGAGTTGCCTATTTGCGCCGGGTCGGGAAGCTTAGCCTGTCGGATATGTATCACTGCCTGAGCTATATTGGCTAAGGTTGCAGGCAGTTGCAGGAGGCTTAGCGTTTGGTTGATGTCTCCATAGGAGGTATTGGTATGCGGTTGCTTGCTTAATCGAAAAGTAACCGCATAGATAAACAAACGGTTTTTATATACCCTTTTAAAAATACTTTCTCTGTATCCAAATTCGCAGGCATCATTGGTAAAATCTTTCTGTAGGCCCGTTTGCAAATCGATGGTGTGTACCGTATCTATTACCGATTTTACTTCTACACCATAGGCTCCAATATTTTGAATGGGTGCTGCACCTACAGTGCCAGGTATCAATGCAAGGTTTTCGATGCCATACCATCCTTTTGCTACGCAATGCATCACAAATTGGTGCCACACTTCACCACCGCCTACCTGCACCCAAACGCTATCCTCAGTTTCTTGTAGCAGCTGTATGCCTTTGATTTCGTTTTTTAGTATCCAAGCATTTAAGTCGTTTACTAAAAGCAAGTTGCTACCGCCGCCCAGCACAAAGAGTGGCAGATTTTGGGATTTATTTTCATGCACTGCTGCTTGAATATCCGCTATACTATTTATATAGCTAAGTTTGTAGCCCTGCACTGCCAAACCAAATGTATTGAAAGGCTGTAACGCAACATTGTAATGAGTAGGGAGAGACATTTGTGGCTGACTTAATCTTTTTTGAAAATAACTTGATTGAATTTACCGATCATTTCTTTTAAAAGCGCGGTATCATTTGCATGGCTTTCGATACCTCGGCTTTTGCAGTTAAATTCCTCCAGAATGCTAATGCAACGATATATCTGATGCAGGTGTAGTGTTTGCGCTACTTGTCTATGATGACTCCATATACCAAGCTTTTTGTCTGCTTCAAAGCCGCCTTGGCTATGAAAACAGAGGTAAAGTTTATTCAAAAAACTATACAGTATACCAATTATCATCACCATGGGTGCATTTTTGGGGTTTGCGCTAAAATATGCTACCATTCTGGCAAGCCTATTTTTATCTCCATTGAAAATCACTTGAGGCAAATCTATAACGTTGTACTCTTTGCTAATACCTATATATTTTTCAATATGCTGCACGGTAAGCGCCTTCAGTGTCGGCTCGTTTATCATTACCTTTTCGAGTTCATTAACTACTTTCTGAAGGTCGTTACCTAAATAGACGCTGAGCATTTCGCATTCGCTTGGTGGTATCTGAATGCCTTTGGACACACCATAGGCGGCTATCCATGCTGGCATTTCATACTCTTTTACTTTATTGAAAGTAGCGTGAACACCTGCCGATTTTTGCAATGTTTTGTAGAGCTTACTGCGTTTATCTAAAGTTTTAGATCGATGGTCGAACACTAAAATTGTTTGCGCCGATGGTTGTTCGAGATAGCTCTCAATGAGCTCCAAGTTTTTTAGTGCAGCTGCGTCCCTGACGATTACGATTATATAGTCAGAAAACATTGGATAGCGTTTGGCGTTCGCTATTACAACATCTGTTCCCTCTATATCTTTGGCAAAAATCTCAACTAAATTAAAGCTTCGCTCATCTTCTGTGAGAATATCTTTTTCAAAATGTTTCAGAAGCAAGTCTATATAGTACGGCTCCTCACCGTCTAAAAAATAAACAGGAGCTAGTTGCTTGTTTTTTATTTGTTGTTGTATTGTTTGAAATTCTTTTACCATTGCTGTGATGTCCTCTTAATTCTCGTCAACAAATATAGGACTTACATCTGTAACAGCCTTACCTGTAAGTTTCAAATAAACAAGCGCGGTAGTGAATACATCTTTTAGGCAGTATTTTGCTATTCTGGGCAGGTCCTTATCTTTATAATAAACGGCCGCAACATCCTTGCCAGAAATATCGGACTTGCTCGATGGCACACCAAGGCAAGTAGCTAACAAATCAAGAGTAATATAATGCTTATAATCCCCGAATTTCCATAGCTCTAAGGTATCTACATGCGGATTTTGCCAAGGCTTGGTGGCGCCAAGCTGCAAACAACTTGGCAAAGGCAGGCCATTTATAACGGCCCTTCTGCATATAAAGGCTAAATCGAACTCTTTAATGTTGTGCCCGCAAAACCTAACAGGCTGCTGTTGTTCCATCTTATCTACAATGCTAAAGAATTGCATAAGAAGTTCTTTTTCATCGTGTCCGTGCAACGATTTTAAGCGTATTTGATGGTGTTCGTGGCCATCAAAGACCCCAAGCCCAATGCATACTATCTTACCAAACTCAGCAAAAATAGCTGCTCTTTCGTTAAACATCTGTGCAAGCTCTGTTAAATCTTCAGGGTCGTTAAGCTGCCTCGCCACCTTATGCCTCCAGTGCCCAATATACTCATTATCAAGCGATTGCATATCACCAACTATTGGCACCGTTTCGATATCTATTACCAGCATTTTAAAAAAATTGTTATCCATGTTTTTTTTTGCGTTAGACATAGTTTTATATTTGTGTACAATCGGTGTATCAAATACACCCAAACCCATTATGAATAATTAAATTTAATCATTTTATTTATGGAAACAAAACCTCAAAATACACCCACAACATCTAAGAAATTCAACAATGCTTGGATTTACATACCACTTGTGATTTTGCTTATTGTATCGAATGTTATTTTATACTATAAAAAGAATGCGCAAGACGAAGTACATCAAGATGTATTGGTTGTAAAAGACTCTACAATTGTAACTTTAAAAGCTGAATACGATGCTTCTTTGGTGCGTTTAGACGACTTGATGGGCAAAAATGCCCAACTTGATAGTTTGCTGAATGATAAAAACTCTGAAGTAGGGAAAATTAAAGCTAGAATCAACGAGCTAACCAAGAAGCAAAAAATGACAGAAGAAGAGTATCGCGAAGCAAAAGCATTGATAGGCAGCCTCAGGAAGCGGATAGATGGGTACGAAAGTGAGATAGCAGCCTTGAAGACCGCCAATGCTGGGCTCACCGAACAAGTGTCTGCGCTTACTAGTGCCAATGAAACCTTGGCTCAAGAGATAGATTTGGGGAAAATATTATTTGCATCCAACATCGAATTGTTGCCTATAGACTTAAGGAAGAAGGGTTCTAAAGAGGTAGAAACGTCGAAAGCTAGGCGCGTAGATGTATTAAGAATAAAGTTTGATATTGTTAAAAACTTATTGGAAAGCAGTGGCAATAAAGAATTTTACATTTTAATATACAATCCAGATGGCACACTTTTAAGCAACCCTGGCTTGGGCTCTGGAGGTTTTACATTGCCTGATGGTGCTACTAAATACTATTCGATTTCGAAAAACGTATTTTTAGAAAAAGGTCAAGAGTTGAAAGGGATAACGGTAGATTGGAATCAGGCAGCGTCTTACGCTAAAGGCAACTATACCGTCGAAATTTATCATAAAGGTTATGAAGTGGGCAAAGGAACGGTGGCGTTAAAATAGCGCGCTACCAACATCATTATTGACTCGCTTGTGCGTTTTTGTTATAAGAAAGAACATGATTGATGAGGAGAACAATGTATAAAGAATGATGCTTGTTCGGTCTTTGAACGGAACATAAAGCAACATTACATGGCCCTAAAGAAGCAAATGCGTCATATGGCCTTCAGCATTGAGATCGGTTTGCAATACAGCAAAAGGGAATAGCGAAAAAACACGCTATTCCCTTTGTTTTTTTACAAAATGCACAACTTTGGCTAATATCGAAATTTACAAAAGTTCGTAAACAACTGCGCTCCCTTGCCCTACGCCAATACACATGGTGGCTACACCATACTTGGCATTTCTTCTTTTCATTTCATACAACAAGGTAGTAGAAATACGGGCTCCGCTACAACCTAAGGGGTGCCCTAGAGCGATAGCGCCACCATTTACGTTTACCTTTTCTGGATCGATGCCTAATTCCTGAATACAGGCTAACGATTGCGAGGCAAACGCTTCATTGAGCTCAAACAAGTCTATTTGATCTATTGTTAGGCCTGCACGAGCCAAGGCTTTTTGAGTAGCAGGCACGGGACCTATACCCATGATGCTTGGATCTACACCGGCTATTGCTCTGCCTATCACCTTAGCTATGGGCTGGAGGTTGTACTTAGCTACTGCGGCTTCAGATGCTAGTAATAATGCAGCTGCACCATCATTAACGCCGCTAGCATTGGCTGCTGTAACGGTGCCATTTTGTACAAATGCGGGCTTTAGCGTAGCTAATTTATCAATAGGCGTAAGGCGTGGATGTTCGTCGGTATCTACTACTTGAGTTTTACCCTTACCAAGCTCTACGGCTATTGGTAGTATTTCATCTTTAAACTTACCTGCTTCAAAAGCTTTTTGATATTTTAATTGGCTATTGTATGCAAAGTTATCTTGAGCTTCTCTAGAGATGTTCCATTTTTTGGCTACATTTTCTGCGGTTTCGCCCATAGAGTATGGGTGGTGTAAAGCAGACAATTTAGGGTTTATAAATCTCCATCCGATCGTAGTATCAAATATCTCGGCTTTTCTAGACCATGGTGCATCTGATTTTCCCATCACAAAAGGTGCTCTGCTCATGCTTTCAACACCTCCAGCGATATAAAATTCGCCTTCGCCCACTTGTAGGGCTCTAGATGCGTCGATAATGGCTTGCAAGCCCGATGCGCACAATCTATTCACGGTGTTTCCGCCTACACTTATAGGCAAGCCAGCCAACAATGCCGCCATTCTGGCCACATCTCTGTTATCTTCTCCTGCCTGATTAGCTGCTCCTGCTATTACATCTTCTATATTATTGGGGTCTACTTGTGGGTTTCGAGCCACTAGTGCTTTTATAACTTCCGATAGCATATCGTCTGGCCTTACGGCGCTTAATGCTCCTCCATATTTCCCAATGGGCGTGCGTATTGCGTCTATTACGTACATAATAACATTTCTTATTTTTAAAAAAAATCTGTGCTGGTATAAAAAAACCAAGTTTAATAGCTTACAAATTTAGCTATTTTGTAGATAAGGCTTTGTTTTTTTAACCCAGATTATGGGTTAGAAATTTAAACGAGCGAAAACATTGCACAACAGCCCCGAAACGCTGCAAAAAGCATATTTTATCGTGTTTTGGGGGATCTTTTAGGTAATAAAAACAGTATTGAATCGGCAATAAGGGAGCTACTTCGCAATCTGTTTTTTTTTGTGCAAAAATATTCCACTAATACATAGGCAATATGCACAGCCTATGCATTAGTGGATGTAAATTTATTTTGGGCATTATATCGCAATAGATACTTGTGCTGTGCGCTTTAAAAGCAAATATATTTTCAACACAAAGCGCTACCACATTATTTGTTGGCTGCTTCATATACTTGGGCATCCATCACTGCCACTGCTACCATATTACATATTTGGCGCACAGTGCTGCCCAGTTGTAGGATATGCACAGGTTTATTCAGCCCCATTAATACCGGGCCCACGATTTCAAATCCGCCTACTTCCATAAGAAGATTGTAGGCGATATTTCCCGAAGACAGATTTGGGAAAATAAGCGTATTTACTTCTCCTTCTACCAACGGAGAGAATGGGTAATTTTCTTTAAGTATTTCTTTATTGAAAGGCAAGGCTGCTTGCATTTCGCCATCTACGATTAGGTTAGGGTCTTGTTGTTTTACGATATTGTAGGCTTCTGCCACCATTTCTGCTTCTGGTGTTTTGCTACTACCATAATTAGAGTAGGAAAGCATAGCCACGCGTGGTTCTAGATTAAAATGTTTTACGGTATTGGCTGTCAATAAGGTAATATCGGCAAGCTCTTGCGCATTGGGATTTAAGTTTATAGTGGTATCTGCTAAGAACAATGGACCTTTGGGTCGGTTAAGAATATATGCTCCTGCCACCTTCTTTACGCCTTCTCTAAGGCCAATTGCTTCTAGAGCTGGGCGTATGGTAGACGGATAATTTCGGGTAAGTCCAGAGATGAGCGCATCGGCCTCGCCGGTTTCTACCATCATGCAACCAAAGTAATTTCTTTCTCTCATTATTTTGATAGCCTCATAATGATTATATCCTTTTCTTTGGCGTTTTTTATAAAACAATTCTCCGTATTCTTCTCTTTTGCTTTGACAAGCTTCGGAGCGAGGGTCGATAATGGGAACGTTGGGGAGTTCTATACCATTCGTTTCTATCAATTCTCTTATTTTACTTTCTTTTCCCAACAAAATGGGCTTGGCAATGCCCTCTTCCAATACAAACTGGGCTGCCTTTAATATTTTCAGGTTATCGGCCTCGGCAAAGACTACTCTCTTTGGATTTTTTCTGGCTCTGTTATTCAAAGAGCGAATAAGGTAATTATCTAAGCCAAGTCTGTCAAGCAATTCAAGTTCGTATTTTTTCCAATCTTGAATAGGCTTTCTAGCAACACCGCTATCCATAGCTGCTTTGGCTACTGCCGGAGAAACCGTAGTAAGCAAACGAGGGTCTAATGGTTTGGGGATAATGTAATTAGGGCCAAAAAGAAAGTTTTTTTCTCCATAAGCCATAGTTACCATATCGGGCACTGTTTGTTTGGCTAAATCTGCCAATGCTCTAGTGGCAGCCATTTTCATCTCTTCGTTGATTTGTGTGGCTCTTACATCTAATGCACCTCTAAAGATGAAAGGAAATCCAAGCACATTATTTACTTGATTAGGATAATCTGAGCGACCTGTGGCCATAATGATATCGGGCCTTGCGGCGATACCCTCTTCATAAGAAATTTCTGGATTTGGGTTGGCCATTGCAAATACTATTGGCTTATCTGCCATGGCTTTTATCATTTCTGATGTAAGGATGTTTCCGGCGCTTAGACCAACAAACACATCGGCACCAACTATGGCTTCTGCGAGGTTTCTGTGGGGGGTATTTTTTGCAAACATCAATCGCGATTCGTCTAAATCGGTGCGTTCTGTATGAAGCACTCCGTCTTTATCGAGCATGATGATATTGTCTAAGTTGGCACCTAAATTCAAGTACATTTTTGTGCATGCTATAGCCGCGGCACCTGCGCCGCTTACTACAAACTTCACCTTGTCAATTTGTTTGCCTTGTATTTCTAAAGCATTGAGCAGAGCAGCGCCCGATATAATAGCGGTACCGTGCTGGTCGTCGTGCATAACGGGAATGTTCATTTCCTCTTTGAGGCGGCGTTCTATTTCAAAGCATTCGGGGGCTTTGATATCTTCCAAGTTGACGCCTCCAAATGTAGGCTCCATGGCTTTTACCACTTTTACAAAATCGTCTACATTATGGGTGTCTAATTCTATGTCAAATACATCGATGTCAGCAAATATTTTAAACAACACGCCCTTACCTTCCATTACGGGTTTGCTTGCTGCTGGGCCAATATTTCCTAAGCCAAGCACTGCTGTGCCATTGCTAATTACTGCCACTAAGTTTCCTTTTGCTGTGTATTTGTAAATGTCGTTTGGCTCCTCTTGTATGGCCTTACAAGGCTCTGCTACACCTGGAGAGTATGCTAAAGACAAATCGTACTGGGTTTTTGTATCCTTGGTAGGAACTACTTTTATCTTGCCTGGTCGTCCGTTTGCGTGGTAGTCTAATGCTACCTGCGGGTTTACTTTTCTTTTTTCCATGTATTTAAAGTATGGGTATCTATACTTCAAATTTAGTCTTTTTATAAGAAAACGTGTAAGAAGATTGAAAATGTCGTTTTGTCAAATTGATGATGGCTTACTGATTGAGGCTTGTAGCAAACAATGCATTTACCAGAACAATGGCTTTGCCATCGTGCAATTGGCTCATTGATGCCCTTTGCGCTTTATGAAAGGTAGTCCTTGGTTATTTTATCAAAAAAAAGTTGAGTGCTTTTTGTTACATGCAATTATTTTTCGTCTTAATACGGCCATAAAACAACAGCAGCAAGCCTTACTGGTCGCTGCTATTAGTTTATTAATTTTTTCAAAAAAAGCTAATTCGGTATTTGAATATTAGTAAGCAGCTACCTATAGCTTCTACTAAAAAGTTTACAACACTAGCTTCTGTGGAAGTTGATATTTATTATTACGATAAGGAACAAAATTCACCGTTCTGTTTGTCATGTTATTTGCTTTAAAGCAAAGCGGCGGCACTTTAGGCTATAGCACTATGATTCCAAAATAGACTTCAAATCTGCCGGGGAGTAATTGATAGATTTCAGTGTTTTGTGGTCGGACTTTCTATACACCAAGTACAAACCATCTTTTTCTTCGTAATAGCTATCTACGCCATCTCTTTCCTTGTAAAAGGCCATAGTGGCTTCTGCTTCTTCTACAGAAAGGCAAGCTTTACTCATATTAGACCTTTGTACTTCGTCGAACAAGGACGCAAATTTATCCTTTAGTCCAAACTCTAATATTGCTCCCGACAAGACGTATTGTAGGTCGCACAGGGCATCTGCAACTTCTACCAAGTCGTTATTTTTTATTGCCAACTCGAGCTCTTTCAGTTCTTCTGCCAACAAAGCAACTCTGAGTGCGCAACGTGCTTCTGAAGGTATCTGTGGCGACTCTAGTATTGGGTGTTGAAATGTTGTATGAAAGGCGGCTACAGAGGTTAGTGATTTTGGGTCTTGCATGTTTATTTTTTTATAAATAATTGAATAATTCCTTTACAGTAGGCTTTTAGTCTTTCAAATTGGCAAGAGCATCGGGGTTGTAACCCACTGCTTCCACTTTGTTTTGGTGCACAATTACGGGTCTTTTTATGATGCTGGTATTTGCGAGCATTATTTTAATGGCATCAACTGCATTATTCAAGCCAGCTTTGGTGTCATCGTCAAGGCTTCGCCAAGTGGCACTGTTTTTATTAAGTAGTTTTTCCCAGCCTACTTGAGCTATCCAATCTTCGAGCAGCTCTTTGGTAACCGTTTGTTTCTTGAAATCAAAAAACTGATATTTTATAGCTTGTTGATCCAAAGTTGTTAGTGTCTTTTTTACTGAATTACAGTTTTTTATTCCATAAACTATTCTCATAAATTCAAGCGTTTTAGTATAAATAAAATAGCCTTACATTATTCTTTATCGAGGCTTTCTGGTGTTGCTACATCATTATCCTTTTTATCTCGCATGCTCCCTGTTTTTATTTTCTGGGGGTCAAATATGAATGGTTTAAAATCAATTTGATTTTCCCAGCCTGCTCTGAGGGAGAGTTTTCCTTCATGAGGTATCATGATTTCGGGCAAAATGCGTTGTTCAAAATTACCAGTTGTCCAAACACCATCTTCATTTTTATCTTCAAAAATAAAAACTTCGTGCATTGTAGGTTTCAAGTACTTAAGGTGTATGAGAGGTATTACTTTTCCATAATATACGGTATCTCCCCCATCCGACGTGATGATGGTAAAATAGTTGGATTGAAGGAGCGTGTCGTTAAAATTAATTTTTAGTTCACCAAAGTCATCTTTACTTTTTGTTCTAAAAATATACTTCCCTGGAGGAATTTCATTATTGGCGCTATCGCGTGCCCAACCTTTTACTAAGCGAAGGGTATACACTTTGTCTTCCATCCAGTTGGTTTTAACCAGCACGGTATCTCCCGATGTCACTACATCGCTTATCGCCTCTGCGCTTATGCCATCGGCATCGTAGCTAAGGTAAATTCTTTGTGGGTCGATTGTGATATTGGTATCGCTCAAGATAATTTTAAGCGGCGAAGTAACGTCGAATGTTCTTTTTTCTACCGAGGAGGTATCGACTAATACCGAATACATTGCTGCGTCTTTTTTTCTGCTTTGTGCGGCTGCGCCTCTACCTCTCAATCCGCCACCCTCTGTAGCTGGTTTTTCCGAAGCCTTTTTAGTATCCTTAAGGCTATCGTTAGGAGGCGCTTCAAAGAAGGTGTACAAAAGTGTGGGCAAAGAGCTATCTATATCGGGGCGTATTTCTTTATCGTAAAATGCTATACGCTCTGCATAGCTTGCGTAGTTAAAGCTATTGTCATCGTCGCCCACCACTACCAACCTGAACGGCGTGGCTGGCAAAATATTGAAGGAAAAATAACCTGTTCGATCTGTAGGTGCAACATAAATGGGTTTGCCAAACTTAACAATGCTATCTGTAGCACTAGCCTCAAAGAGCATAGCTGTAGCACCCGAATCGGGTAGACCAAGGTGCGCATTTACCACATATCCCTCTAGGGTTAGTGAGTCGAAATAACTACCGGTAGCGAACAAGTATTCGAAATTTGGATAGGGAGTTGCTTCTCTGTTATCTGTAAGCGCATTTCCGAGCATGAGCTTATAGGTGGTATTGGGCCGCATCAAAGTATCTGAAAGTGCTATTTCTATCCGTTTTCCGAATACGGTTACCGTGGGAGCATAGCGCATTAGGGGTGTTATCTTCATCTGCGACTCAAGGTCTTTTATCTCCATATACTTATTAAACTTAAGCACTATTTTGCGTGGCTTAACATTCAATTGGGAGTCTGCCGGCAGTATGCTCAGCAATACCGGCGGCGTAAGGTCTTTTTCGCCTCCGTCTGGAGGTACCACGTTGCCGCAGCCAAGACAAAAAACGATGCAGACAATCAACGTTAAATAAGAATACAACAATGGTTTACTCGATAACATAGTATACAAAAATAACTCAAATAAAAGGAAAGCCTATATGCCGCAACAAAAATGAATTGTAAATGCGCTTACATCCATTGAATCCACCCCACCACTGCGATGAGCAAAAATGACACCAAGGTGGGTATCCATTTTTTATAAGGTTCGAAATACACATAAGTGCTAACTAATGCTAAGGGCGCAATCATCATGCTTAATCCAGCGTAGCTATCGTTCATCGTTGCAAAAAAAGCAACAAACGTTAATACTAAATAGGCGCCAATAACATTCCAGTATTTTTTACCCTCAATCACCATTCTACTAACAAAGCTGTTGGTATAAAACAGACCAACGATCAATAGTATAGCCAATAGGCTCAATGCTGCTATATGTTTGGCACTATAATGTTTTATCAAATCTATATCAAATTGTAACAGATAGGCGCACAAATGCAAATGATCGGTCAAATAACAAATGGCCACAAACAAATAATAGGGTATTAGCAAACCTACCAAAAAGGCGAGCCACTCGCGGGGTATAAAAGTACGAAGGGAAGCAATACCTATTAAAGCCAAGGCAATCAAAACAATAGCAGGAAAATACAGTATTGCTATACAAGCACACAATATGCCGATGTTCAGCATCTCTTTTGTGGCGTCCTTTATTAAATACAACTTAAGTATGGTTTTTAAGAGGAATAACAGCACCCAATTTATGAGTACAAAAACGCTCCACTGGTTCCACTCCAACAACAATGCAGATAACAATACATAATTAAAAGCGGGTAGATACGAAAGCTTAGGAAACAAACTATACGTAGACGCTATCCTATTAAGCACAAGACCTTGCGCAAAAATATTGAGTATTAAAAAAACATACATCACAAATGGAGCATACCCCATAGTTGCCTTCCAGGCATTCAAAAGATATTGCCACATGTATTGGCCCTCTTTAACCAGAGGCTCTCCGCCGCTATTCATGAAGGCCACCCTACATAGTATAGTAAGTATAAACAATGCAATTACAGCAAACGGATTGTGATTTCTAAATATGGCTACCACTAGCTATGTATTTTATTGATACGGACAAAACAAACGCGCTGAATTATTAAAAACGAACCAACGACGTATAAGGCTACAAAAATATAAGTTCCGTTGAGAATAAATGCTATTTTTGTGTACTCAAATATATTATATTCTGCAATGAGAATAAGCCTCCTCTTTTTTCTAGCCCTTTATATCTTTTTGCCAAGCGCCCTGGGTCAAACTCAAGGCTACTTTCAACAAAAAGTTAATACTCAAATAAAGGTTAGCCTCAACGATGTTAGTCATGTATTAAGCGGTCATATACGGATGAACTACACCAATAATTCGCCAGACACCTTGCGTTTTATCTATTTTCATCTTTACCCAAATGCCTACAAAAACAACCAAACGGCTTATGCAAAACAAATGCTTGCTAATGCAGACAATAGCTTCGCTAAATTAGCGCCTTCGGAAAGAGGCTATATAGACAGCCTAAAGTTTGAAGTAGATGGAGTAATAGCTCAACTTCAAAGCACTTCTGATATAGATGTGGTAAAAATACTCTTGCCCCAGCCGTTGTTGCCTGCTCAAAACATTACTATTCAAACGCCATTCAGAGTAAAGCTGCCTTACATGACCTCACGCTTAGGCCACGTAGGTCAATCGTACCAAATAACGCAGTGGTTTCCTAAACCTGCAGTTTATGACCAAGAAGGATGGCATGAATTTCCCTATTTAAACTATGGCGAGTATTATAGCGAATTTGGTAGCTATACAGTAGACATCACCCTACCCGCTAACTATATCGTAATGGCAACGGGCAATATTGCAACGCCTTCCGAACAAGAATGGCTAGATAGCCTTTGCGCCTTACCCATCGACGCCTTTCCTAATAAAGCAACAACTATCGCTAGTAGCGATGCGTACAAAACCATTCGATTTGAAGAAGACAACATTCACGATTTTGCTTGGTTTGCCAGTAAAAACTGGGTAGTAAGAAAAGAAACATTCAAGCTGCCCGAGAATAAGAATTTGATAGCAGCCTATTCTGCATACTTTAAGGACGACGATGCTAGCTTCAAAAACAGTGTTCATTACCTTAAAGCAACCGTACTAGGCTACAGCAGCCGGATAGGTCCCTACCCCTACAAGACCGTAAAATCTGTGGCAGGACCCATAGCTGCTGGCGGCGGTATGGAATACCCTACCATAACCATAATTGATGCCTTCAAGTCAGAAAACACCGTTAAACAGGTAATTGTTCACGAGGTAGGACATAATTGGTTTTACGGTATTTTTGGCACCAATGAGCGTCGCTATCCATTTATGGACGAAAGCATCAATTCTTTTTTCGAACAATTAATAATAGAGGAGATAGATGCCACAAAAGGCATTAAAGCTACACCACAAGGAGCTTTCACAGAAATGCTTGCCGTGAATGCCCTAAGCGGAGCCAATAAGACCGTGCCCTTATGCATGCATAGCAATCATTACAAAGAAATCAATTATGGTTTAGATATTTATACCAAAGGAGCAGCATACTTTCGATGGCTAGCTGCATACATGGGCAACGAAAACTTCTTTAATGGAATGCGACAGTACTACGAAACTTGGAAGTTCAAACACCCACAACCCGAAGATATGATGCAGGCTTTACAAGCACATAGCCCCAAACCCCTGAACTGGTTTTTAGATGACGCGGTAAAAATGCCCTTACTCCCGGAGTTCAAATTAAAATCTTTTAATAAAGAAAAAAACCAAGTTACCGTCGTTAATAAAAGCCCCTACCCCTTACCTGCTAGCGTTGTTATAATAAATGGCTCAGACACCTCAGCTCCTATATGGACACCACCATTCAAGGGAAAACACAACCTTAATATTGACGCTGCGCATAAAGCCAGCTTTGTATTATTAGACAAAACAATACCCGACGAACAATTTTATAATAATAGCACCCAAAAACCCTTTGGCCTGAAACCATTTGCCAGCCTATCTTTGAAGCCAAAGTACAACCTATACGCTTCGCCTGCTTTGGGGTACAATACCTACGACCAATTCCTCATTGGAGCGATATTGCACAACATGACCCTACCTAGTAAAAACTTAGAATTTGCCATTGCCCCTATGTACGGCTTAGGCTCCAATAAGTTTGCCTATACGGGTTTTGTAAACTATTTTTGGCGGGTTAATAATTCAACCATTAAAGACATAAGCTTCGAGCTAAACTCAAAAAGATTTTCGGAGGCAGACGCAGTTCTTTTTGACGATTTACATACGCAATATTGGAAGAACAAATTGGGCGTAACCTTTAACTTCACCCCTAAAACATACAGCAGTGCTATAACCCAACAACTATCTGTCAACTTTTACAATATACGTCGCACGCAAGTTGCTTTTGAAAGCGATTCCAGCGGTAACGTCACGGGATACCGAACCAATGGATGGCATGATGACTATTTTATGCAGGTAGCTTATGTTATAAAAAACGAAGCAAAATTTTACCCCTATAGTCTTGCAATATCAGGAGTGGCTAATAAGAACTTTGCACAACTGCACATTGATGCTAGATATAAAATAAACTATAATGCCAGTAAAAAAGGCATCAATTTAAGATTTTTTGGCGGCGCAGTCATTGGCAACCAACAACGACGACCAGCATTTGCAGCGCTCAACATAACGGGTTCGGGATGGACAGACTATCTGTACGATCACACCTTTGTGGGCAGAACCGAGCGTTCGGGCTTTTGGAGCAATCAATCTGTATTATCGCAAGGAGGATTTTATAGCCATACCCAACAAATGGCAGTACCCATAGGACGGTCGGAATCGTATTTGATAGCTTTCAATACCGATATCGAAATACCCAAAACACCTTTGAGTGTTTTTGGCAACATTGCCTATTCAAAACTTGACCCATTGGTAAAACAAGGTCTCGGAATCTCTGAATGGCAATTCGAAGCCGGCATAGCACTGCATGTGTTAAAACGCTTTACCATAGCCCTGCCTATCCTTCTTAGCAGCGATTTAAACGACAATAGAAATTTCAATTTAGGGAAAAATAAAATACTAAAAACCGTATCTTTTAGGATGGATTTAAGTAATTTAACCCCTACCAGAAAAATGGTTTCAACGTTTTTATAATAAAAACATGCACTCCAAACAACCAATAGGAATATTTGACTCAGGGCTAGGTGGCCTTACGGTGTATAAGGCCATAAAGCAACTATTGCCTCAATACGACTTTATTTATCTGGGCGACAACGCTAGGGCTCCATATGGAAATCGGAGTTTTGAAAAGGTGTATGCCTATACCTGGGAGTGTGTTCAATGGCTTTACCATCAAAAATGCCCGCTAGTAATCTTGGCGTGCAACACCGCATCGGCCAAAGCACTAAGGAGCATACAGCAATATAAACTGCCCCAGCTAAATCCCCACTTTAGAACACTTGGCGTTATAAGGCCTACGGCCGAAGTGTTGGGCACTTATACTACCACAAAAAAGGTGGGCATCCTAGCCACACAAGGCACCGTATTGTCTAATTCCTATCCCATTGAACTACATAAATTCTTTCCAGAATTGTCTGTATTTCAGCAGGCCTGCCCATTATGGGTGCCATTTATTGAAACAGGCGCTTACCAAGACGATGCAGTAGACTATTATATCAAAAAAGATGTAGATGCACTCATGGCACAAAACGCTGCTATTGACACCGTATTGATGGCTTGCACACACTATCCGCTTATAGCTCCTAAAATAAAAAAACACCTGCCTAAAGAGGTATGCTTACTAGGACAAGGTGAAATAGTAGCCCAAAGTTTATTACACTACCTTCAAAGACATCTAGGTTTGGCAGCAGAAATCAGCACAGGTGGCAATACACAATTTTTCACCACAGACGACCCCGCTATTTTTGACGCAGGCGCCCGCATTTTTATGGCAGACCATGTAGCCTCCAAACAAATAACTTTATAAAACCGTTGGCGCGACGTTTTGAATTTTTTTATTGTCTAAATTTGGCATGTATTTTGCTATTAATAAACTAATTGGCTGCAATCGACGAACCGGAAACCACGCTTGGACAACTATACGCTAGCGAAGGGGTCAATTATGGAGACTTACAAATGTTGAATAATCTTTTTTATACAATACTTTCAGGAACTTACAATTCCAACTAGTATTATTTTTTATACGATGCAGCCAAAAAATATCCTATTGTCGCTTTTTGTTACGATGATGGCTTTAAGCAAAAGCTATGGTCAGTTTGAAAAAGACAGAAACTATAAAAATTGGCGTATTCATCATACGCAAGGTATATACAAGCCCGCTACGTCCACACTTGAATATGGAAATTATAGCATCAACACAAGAGCCATGCGGGGGTATAAAATAGGCCTTGAGTACTATTTTCGAAAGACGAAAAAATTGCAGTTTTTCACGGGCTTGAATATGCATTTTATTCCACTAGATAATTATTCTTATGAATTGCCAGGTGTAGAGCTGGGAATTGATAAGGAAAAATACTTTAACTCTAAATATAGATTTACTAGATATCGACACAATGTACTATCGATGCCTATAGGCATTCAATATCGTAAAAGCTATAACGATAAGATAAACGTCTTTGCAAAAGCAGGTGTAAATTTAGACTTTTTACAATATGGCCAATATGGCTATAATTTTGCAATAACTAATAATAGTGGACGTAGGAAAGAATATTTAGAGGTTGTTATGTCTTCGCAATATAACAAAGTCGTATACCCTTCCCTATTTATAGGTGGCGGTATTGACTATTATACTTCATGGTCGAAGCTTCATGTGTCTTTAAACATACAAAAGTCGGTAATGCCCTACATGAGGGGCTATTTTGCATTTTACAATTTAGACGTATCGGATGATTCGTATGGCACCTATAAGCTCAACGGGGATTATATCGGTTTGGATGTGGGTATTACACTTAAAAAATTCAAGAAAAAGAAGATTAAACAAACATAAATAATAAAAAAATTGACAACTGCCAACAGCACCTACACGCAAGCAAGACTTAACTTTACTGAATTTTTGTTCGTGCGTAGAAGTTTGGACCGGTGGTGAATTTAAAGTTCCGGTTTTTGTAGGAAGTTCAATAGTGAAAACACCTGCCTGCGTATTGCTGATAACAGAAAAACTATCAAAAAATCATGACGATTTTAACTAAAGCCAAATACACTTGGAATGGCTGGAAACTAACAATTAAAGAAAACCTAACAAAAGTTACCGATAAAGCAGAGCGATTCATTCAAGAAACTACGAGCGAAATAGAAGATTCCTTCGAGCAAGTAGAAGACGCCGCTGAAGATGTATGGCATGATGCCAAGCATTTTGTAGAAGATGCTAAAAAAACAAGAAAGTAACACCGGTATATTCTTTTGTGTGGAAATACAATAAATTAAACGTCTATCAATAAAATGATGGCGCTTTTTTATGTATGTACTTATTTTATTAGCAATAACGGGGCTATACTGGAGCTGCGATAATCAGGCCAAGGCCAACAACAAGCATTACAACACCGCTTCTGCACCCACAATACAACTAGATACTACAGGAGATAACATCCTGAAGCGCTTCGTGGCACCCGATGGGTTCAATAGACCAAGAGGTAATGCCTTTACAGCCTTTCATCAATACATCATACAGCTACCCCTAAAAAAATGGGGAAGCTCGGCATTGTATTATGATGGAACAGCCAAAAACAACCCCAACGTGTATCTAAGTGTCTTCCGTCTCCCAATTGGAAATAAAGACCTACACCAATGTGCTGATGCCTGCATGCGCTTGCGAGCCGATTTTTTATACCAGAAAAAACAATTCTCAAAAATAAAATTCAACTATTTAGCCGATAATAAACCTCGCTACTACCTAGACTTTGCTAAAGGCGATTATTCGTCTGTTAAATACTGGCAATACTTAGAGCAAGTGTTTAGTTATGCCAATACTGCATCGTTGCATGCCGAATTACCCATGGTGACTTCTATTAATAATGTAAAGGTGGGCGATATTTTACTGGAAAAAAAGCAACCCTTTGGACATGCTGTAATGGTGGTAGATATGATAGAAAATACTTCTGGAAAAAAGTTGATGTTACTGGCTCAAAGTTATATGCCTGCTCAAGAAATACAAATTCTTAAAAACCCGACCAACGCTGCACTATCCCCCTGGTATGAGCTAGAGGAAGGCAACATAGTAACACCCGAGTGGACGTTTAACCATACGCACTGGAAAACTTGGGACTAATACCAATGATTATTCATAAACGATATGATAGGTGCAAAAAAAGCCTCCCAAGACTGGGAGGCACATTAAACCAATAAACCGCACTATGAATAATAGTATAACTACAAACAGCGTGCCAAAAGTATTTTTGTTAATATGTTTTTTATATATTTTTTAAATTTTTTTCATGATATAATGCCCTACACTACATTGCATACATTTTTTATTTATACATTTAGTATTGATAAGCTGCAATATAGACTGCGAATCGAAGGCTGTACTCATATCCAAAGGCCATAATTTCGTAAGTGTATTTTTTTCTGCGGGCAATTGCATTAATGTTTGAATTGCCGTTTCTAATTGATTATCTGAATGTGGTTTATACTGCAACTGGTACCAATATTTCAATGGGGCTATAGCGTTGATAATAAGATGATACATAGCCATTTTGCCCAAATGCTTAGCTGACTTGCTGGTGCTTTGGTCGCTCAACCTATAGTGCGTTTCGAAATATGTAGACGTTTTAATTTGCAATTGTTCGAGCACTTGAAGCATATTTCGTTCATTACTGATAAGTGTTTCAAAATTCATCTGCGTTTGGTATAAAAAATGTGCAAATTGCGCTATTCTTATACTCGGAAAATTGGCTGGCCGCAACCTAGAAAAGTTCCACACACTCCCATTAATAGGGCTCAAATTGTATTTTCGTCTAAGAAAGTGGTACTCTTTTTCTAATTTTTGTGTATAAGCATCTTGAAATTGGGTAGGAATAAGTTGCGCCTGCCCCATAAGTATGGCCTCCAACTGAAAGAGCTGGTCTTTGTGCTTTTCAAGCACATTCAATGGTGTGTACTGCAATAAGCGCTGCATTCCTTCCTGATTGATTTTGAAGCCAAAAGCTTTCCCAAATGCGAAGTATGATAATTGTCGCCAATCGTTGAGCGGTAATTTGTTATCATCCAGTAAGTGCTGGTGTTTATCGTTCCAGCGACTTACCAATAAGGTTTCTTTGTATTTTTCGATAATAATGGAAGGAATTCTATGCAGGTGATCGGCACAAGGCAAAGTGCAAGGCCTTAAAAACACTTCTTGGTATTTTGAAAATAAATTATCGTCAAATTTATCTTTAATACACACGACGGGAATATGTGGTGTAGCATCCGAATTGTCGAGCGTGTACACTACGTGTAATATCACATTCTTATATTTTTCATCCAAATTGTGCTTGTGGGCTAGCCAATCAGACATCTTGGTATGAATCTCTATATGTCCGGCCCAGGTGGTTGTGCCTATCTTCACCATGGCGTTCAAAAAATCTGGCCCTGCATCTGTATTAAGCATGCCCCTATTGATAATTGTAACGGCTTGGCCATCTGTAGTAACCAATTCATGGAAGCGCACCAAGGCATTCTGCCATAGGTACTGCAAAAAATGCTCATTCATATCTTCGTATTATTTTATAATATCATAAAATATATGAAATAAATATAACACTTTTTTTATTGTAAAATTCCGACTAAGGTTTGTGCTAGTTTTATTATCTTTGAACTTTGGAGTTTTCTGTGTAGAAAGCAGCCAAATTACAGCCTAAACCTTTGGCTACGCTATTAACTGATAAGAACATTTTATAATATATGCATATAAAAACTATGGCAGAGTGCCTAAGTGAAGGTACCGAACCAGAAGTGCTTTTTTGGGTGGGTTGTGCTGGTAGTTTTGACCAAAGAGCCCAAAGAATCACCAAGGCTTTTGCCCAAATTTTAGATAAAGTAGGCGTTTCTTTTGCTATAATGGGCAAAGAGGAGATGTGCACGGGCGACCCTGCTCGCAGAGCTGGCAACGAATTCTTGTTTCAAATGATGGCTTATAATAACATTCAGCTGCTTAATGGCTACAATGTGAAAAAAATCGTTACTGCCTGCCCTCATTGCTTCAATATATTTAAGAATGAATATCCTGCATTGGGTGGCGAATACGAGGTGATACACCACGCTACTTTTTTGCAGCAATTAATAGACGATGGCAAAATTGTAATAAAAGAAGGCGGTGCATTTAAGGGTAAAAAAATAACCTACCACGATAGTTGTTATTTGGGTAGAGCCAATAATATCTATGAGGCACCAAGAGCTGTACTTGAAGCCCTCGATGTGGAATTGATAGAGATGAAGCGCTGCAAAACCAAGGGTCTGTGTTGTGGTGCTGGTGGTGCTCAAATGTTTAAAGAAGACGAGCCTGGCAATACCCGCATCAATCTGGAACGCGCCGATGAGGCTTTAGCCACTGGCGCCTCTGTTATTGCTGCAAACTGCCCCTTCTGTACAACAATGTTGCTGGATGGCGTAAAAAACCAAGAAAAAGAAGACAGCGTGCAAGTGCTAGACATTGCAGAATTGATTTATCAATCCATGAACTAAGCCTAGCTTTTAAGGTATAAATATTCAAGAGACTGCTCCTATAAACAGTCTCTTTTTTAATTTAACTAGCTATTGCCAAAAGCACAGCAATGTAGGTGCTGAAAAATAATCTTATACCCCCAATTTATTTTTAAAATCGCACAAGGGTATATCTTTAATCACAAGCCATATGCCTATTCTAAAATCGTCCTCTCGTAATTTTTGCTTACCTTGATGCTAATTTAGAGCACTATGAAACGTATTATTAAACTCTTTAGTTTCCTTCTTTTTGTAGTTATAATAACAATTACTGGTCTATTGGCTGGAGAATGGGTGCTCTCTAGAATAGTCATTAATAAGCAGCAAACGCCTGGCGATATTACCGTATACCTATTATCTAATGGCGCCCACACCGACTTGGTGCTCCCTGTAAAAACTACACACAACGACTGGTCCGAAATTTTTCCCTATAAGCACACCAAAGGCCAAAATGCCACGTGGCAACACATAGGTATAGGCTGGGGCGATAAAGGCTTTTACCTTGAAACACCCACGTGGGCCGATTTGAAACTAAGCACGGCTTTTTACGCAATAGCAGGACTTAGTAGCGCTGCGCTGCACTGCACTTATATGAACGAGCCCAAAGAAAGCGACAAATGTGTAAAAATTAAGATAAGCGCAAAGCAATACCAAAAGTTAAGTACCTTTATATTGAGCAGCTTAAAAACCGATGGACAGGGTTTCCCGCAATGGATTAGAACCGATGCTGTTTATAACGATAACGATGCTTTTTACGAAGCCAAGGGCAAATATAATATCGTTTACACATGCAACACCTGGACCAATGAAGCGCTGAAAAAAGCTGAAATGAAAGCGGCGTTTTGGCTTGCTTTTGAAAAACCGCTTATCAATATATACAAAAACAACTAGCATATGAGTACCGTAACTGGCATTATTAACAACAACAACTACGAGACTATTATCAGCAACAGCCATCATACATTGATTAGCGATGAGCCCACCTCTTTGGGTGGCAACAACAAAGGTATGTCTCCCACAGCATTGCTTGCTGCCTCTCTTACCTCCTGTACATGCATTACCATGAAAATGTATGCCGACAGAAAGGGCTGGAATATTGATAAAATAAAAGTAGATGTAAGCGTAAAATTGGATATCAAAACAGGCGAAACAACAATCACCAAAACAGTAAGTATAGATGCTAATATTAGCGATGACGAAAAATCCAGACTGTTTAAAATATCGAGCGCCTGCCCCGTACACAAATTATTAGCCAAATCTGCAACCATAGAAAGTACGCTGGCGTAAACCATGAATTTAACAAACCCTAAATGGCCAAGAACATTTGTCTTTTGCTTGGCTACTATTGTATTTTCCAGATTACTGTACCAAAAAGATTTGACAGCTCTATTCATTCCTCTAGCTTCAATTTTGGGATGGTATGGCTGTTTTGTGATGCCTCACGAAAAAAAGATAGGCAGATTGCTTCTTCTCATAGTAGTATCTTACCTTATCTTAGCCGCAGCTGGCCTGCTTTTTGAAAGCTACCTTACAAGCGTACCTTTCGATGCTTTATTTTGGACAATAGGTGCTTCTGCCACCACTTGTTTGTATTTTGCCACTTATATACTCAGGCCTTTCAAAATAAATTTCATCAACGTTTTGCTGCCCTTCTTTATATTTCCTTTTGCTTTGTTATTTGCTGAAATTTGGCACCATTTTTTTCCAAATCAAAACAAAATTTTACCCTACTTTTATATGTTAATAGTGGCATGGAATTGGGGTTGGTATCTGAGCTTTCACATCAATTATACCCATAAAAAAACAGGAGGTTTTGCATGACAATAGGATTTGATGCCAAACGAGCTTTCTTAAATGCTACTGGCTTAGGCAACTATAGTAGAACTATCATTCAGAATATGTGTACCACCTATCCTGACTACAGTTTTTATGCCTTTACACCTAAAGCACAGCAAAATATTTACTTTGAGTCGCTAGCCTTCTTCGACAATTTGGAAATTCTTACGGCTCCCAAATTTATGCCCAAAAGCATGTGGCGCAGCTGGGGAATAGTAAATAATATACAAGAAAAAGACCTGGATGTGTATCACGGATTGAGCAACGAGCTGCCTATCAATGCACACAAAATGTCGTGCAAAAAACTCGTCACAATACACGACCTAATATTTGAAAGTCACCCTCAATACTATAAGCCCATAGACCGTAAAATTTACCATTATAAATTCAAAAACGCTTGCCAAATTGCAGATACCATTATTGCAACAAGCCTATATACTAAAAACGCCATTGAAAACACCTACAAAATAAACCCGTCCAAAATACAAGTACTGTATCAAGATGCACCGGCTATTTTTAAACATGAATACTCCTCAACACAGCTTGAATATGTAAAACAAAAATACCAACTGCCCGACTATTTTATTTTACAAGTGGGCACTATAGAAGAGAGAAAAAATGCAAAAGATACCATTCTTGCGCTTAAGCACTCAAAGTTTGACTTGCCTTTAGTAATTGTAGGCAGAGCCACCGATTACCAAAAAGAGCTAGAAGCCATCATTGCACAAGAACAACTTAGCCAAAGGGTTGTTTTTTTGCATCGCGTAGGATTTTATGATTTACCCCTAATCTATAAACAAGCTCTGGCCTTTATTTACCCATCAAAAGTAGAGGGCTTTGGTATACCTATCCTAGAAGCGCTATACACGGGCGTGCCAGTTGTAGCGGCGTCTGGTAGCTGCCTTGAAGAACCGGGAGGCAAGCTGGCACTGTATTATACGCCCAACCAACCAGAAGCCTTAGCACACCAAATAGATGAGATTATAAGCGGAAGCTACGAGCTCGACCCCGAAGCATTACAACAACACCTGCAACAATTTGACCAAAAATTGCTTACCCAACAATTAATGAATTTATACCAATCCACTTAACATGGACATCAAGGAACTTTATCAACACTATTTAACATACCCGTCTATATGCATAGACACACGCAAACTGTCGGCTAACTGCATTTACTTTGGCCTAAAGGGCAATAATTTTGACGGCAGCCTTTTTGCGGCTCAGGCACTTGAAGGAGGAGCCGCCTTGTGCGTTGTAACATCGTGGGAGGGCGCACCAGACCCACGCGTAATAGTAGTATCAGATACCTTAGCTACCTTGCAAGCCTTAGCAAAACACCACAGAGAACAGCTTCGCATCCCTATCATAGGGATTACAGGCTCTAATGGAAAAACCACCACTAAAGAGCTTTTGGCGGCCGTATTATGCACCACCTTTAAAACCATTGCTACTCAAGGCAATCTAAACAATCATATTGGTGTACCACTTACACTACTAAGCATACCCCTCGATGCAGAAATGGCCATTATTGAAATGGGCGCCAATCATATAGGCGAAATAGCCTCCTATTGCCAATATGCACAACCCAATTTTGCCATAATCAACAACTGTGGCAAAGCGCACCTAGAGGGCTTTGGTAGCCTTGAGGGCGTTAGAAAAGGCAAAGGTGAACTGTACGATTTTATTAGAGAACACGGGGGCACTATCTTTATAAATACCGATTTAGATTATTTGGTAGAGATGTCAAAAGGAATAAACAATCGTTTTTCTTATGGGCAAAGTAATGCAGATATTATAGGCCGATACGTGAGCGACACGGCTTTGCTGACAGTTGCCATCCTCAACCACCTTCTTGAATGTAGCATTCAAACTCAATTAACGGGCAGCTACAACCTACCCAATGTATTGGCCGCTGTAGCAGTAGGCACCTATTTCGAAATTCCAATAGATACCATTAAAGCTGCAATTGAAACTTACTGTCCCAACAACAGCAGATCGCAATGGGTAAAAACCTCCAAAAACCAATTAATATTAGATGCCTATAACGCCAATCCTTCTAGTATGGAAGCAGCCATTCAGAACTTTTCAGAGATACCACACGCTCAGAAAATATTACTGCTTGGAAGCATGAAAGAGGTAGGTGCCGCTAGCGACATCGAGCACCAAAAACTGATAGACCAATGTAAAAACCTAGGATTTACAGAAGTGTATGTAGTTGGCCCCGAATTTGGGCAAGTAGCGCTGCACGGATACCAACATTTCTCAGATAGCGATGCCCTATCGAGCTATATCACAACGCAAAACTGGGAGGACAAACTCATATTAATAAAGGGATCAAGAGGCTCAAAAATGGAACTAACCACTAAGGTATTATAAGGCCTAAAGTGCTGGTAAGAATACAGGTATTTTTTTTCAAAAACAATCATCGTCACTCGGGACTGCCTTATTCAAAAAACCTCCTACATGCTACAAAAATGAGTACACCAATTGCATAACAGATAACATCAAAAATATCTGCCACAAAACCAGGATGCCAATATGGGAAAAGCACTTCGGCAATAAAAGATAGTAGTGCCCAATATCCCAATAACTGAAGGGTGCTCAGCTCATAATATGCACCTTTATTAAAAAGATGTCGCTGCTCCAAACGCAGCAGGTGAAGGGTTATGGGCATAAATAACAAGGCATCCAAATAAGCGTCTATCAAGGGCAAACGAATTTTCAGTACCCATTGTAATATTTGATGAAGCCCTACCAATAGCACCATACCGCACCACCATATAGGAAAGCACTTCAAAAAAGATTTAATCATATCATCACAACAAAAGCAATTCCCAAAATAAGCATCAACACCGGAGACAATAAAAGCACAAATAAAGCAATAGGCACCTTAAACACCATCTTTATTACTTTAAGCAAAAAGGCATCTTCTTTTACCGGTTTTAACCAAAGTAAAAATTCCAATACTTTTTCTTTTACTAAAGCTATTAGCTCGTCCTTAGCTGTGGGTTGCTCCTGCATTATTTATCTTGGGTTTTCTGCTGCCTATTCACGTATGCCTAAGCCTGGTTTTTGTTGTTATACTTCAGCACTAAGAAGCCAGCAACACCACCAATGATAGATGCGGAAAAAATACCGAGCTTGGCCTGTACAATAAACTCGGGATTTGTGAAGGCCAAAGAGGTTATAAACAACGACATGGTAAATCCAATAGCCGCTAATAAGCCTAAGCCCAATAGGTTGATAAAATTCATACCCTGCGGCTGCGGTGCTATTTTCAGCTTCAAAGCAATCCATGTAAAGCCTACTACCCCTATTACTTTGCCCGCAAGCAAGCCAACTGCTACTCCTACCGCTACATTTGTACTGAAAATCGTTGCTAATTCTATATCTAAAAACGACACCCCTGCATTGGCCAAGGCAAAGATGGGTATGATAACAAACGTAACAAGTGGGTGCATGGCGTGCTCAAGCCTTTGCAATACTGGCGTTGCTTGATGTGTATCTTTTTTCACATTATCTAGCAAGTGTATTTGCTCGTTGGTAAGGGTAGGAATATCATCTTTGGGGTCGATATCACCGAAAGAATTCAAGTAACCTTGAATCTTCTGTACATAGGTCTGCTCCTTTATCTTCACATTGGCTGGTATCACAAAAGCGGCAAGCACCGAGGCAATAGTAGCGTGTACTCCAGATAATAAAAAGGCTATCCATACCCCGCCTATGCCTAATATAGCATAAAATACAATACTGCGTACGCCCATTTTATTAGCAATAAACATCAACAATAAGAAGCCAAACCCTAAAAGCAAACTAGAAAAAGAAATATCTGAGGTATAAAAGAGAGCAATGACAAGCACTGCCCCTAAGTCGTCGACAATAGCCAATGCCGTGAGGAAGACTTTGAGCGCTAATGGAATTCTTTTGCCCAAAAGAAACAAAACGCCTAAAGCAAATGCAATATCTGTAGCCATAGGTATGCCCCACCCGCTGTGCTGTTCGCCACTGGGGTTTAGCATTAGGAATAGCAATGCCGGCACTAGCATGCCCCCTAAAGCTGCAATTATGGGCAAAAGTGCCTTTCTTGGATTGGACAATTCACCTGCTACAATTTCTCTTTTCAGTTCCAGTCCTACCACGAAGAAAAAAACAGCCATCAAGCCATCATTGATCCAGTGGTGAATCGTGTATTCAAAGTATTTTTCTCCTTGAAAAATGAATCCAAATTTTTGTTCAAAAAAATGGTGATAAGTGGCTCCCCAGGGAGAGTTGGCTACTATCAAAGCTACTAATACACTTATCCCGAGGACTAAGCCTCCCGATTTTTCCTGTTGTATAAATTTTTGAATCGGTTGTACTACTTTATCTATAGGATATTTTGTTGGTGCTACTTTCATCTTGGTCGCGTTTTTAAGTCGGGGCTGGTTTGGGGCTTATTAATGCACAAAAAGTGATTGTCCGCAAAGTTACTTTTTTATCACCGATTAGAGGTTAGGAATTTGAATAAAAAAGAAAAGCCGATAAAGGGCGTGAAGGCATAATAAATCTTCTGGGCGCATGACGCAGATATAAAGGCGTACAAATCTAAGAGATGCGTAACAAATGGGTTTATTGTCATTGTCTTATTATAGTCGGCTTACAATATTTTTGTTGAAGGGTGTAAAAACAAAGAAACGACACCGAGCTAGTCGATGCCGTTTCTTTTATAAAGATGAAGTGCAGAATTATTTGCCTTCTTCGTCTTTCATTTTATTTTTCAAATCTGCTAAAGCGCCTAAGTCGCCTAAAGTTGGTTTTTCAACTTTATCTTGTACTTTCTTAACAGACTCTTTGGTTTCTTTCACTTGAGCTTCTTTTTCATCGGCTCTCGCTTGTTCCCAAGTACGGCTGTGTGACACTAAGATTTTCTTTTCGTTACGATCAAATTCCAAAACCACGAAGTTAGAAGTATCTTCTGCATTCAATGAAGTTTCGTCTTCTTTACGTAGGTGGCGAGTAGGAGCAAAAGCTTCTAAGCCATGAGCCAACTGCACAACTGCACCTTTTTCATCTTTACGGATGATGGTACCTTCGTGAGTAGAACCTACTGGGAAAACAGTTTCGAAAGTGTTCCAAGGATCATCTTCTAATTGTTTGTGACCTAAAGACAATTTACGGTTTTCTTTATCTATCGATAAAATCACCACTTCAATTGTGTCGCCTACTTTAGTAAATTCAGAAGGATTGTTGAAGCGTTTAGTCCAGCTAAGGTCAGAGATATGAATCATACCACCAATACCTGTTTCTAACTCAACGAACACGCCATAAGGAGTGATGTTTTTAACAACGCCGTTGTGTTTGCTGTTTTCAGGGAACTTGCCTTCAATTTCACCCCAAGGGTCTTCCGTTAATTGTTTGATTGATAAAGACATTTTTCTGTCTTCTTTATCCAATGTAACTACTCTAGCTTCATATTCATCACCCATTTTGAAGAATTCTTTAGCATTGATAGGCTGCGAACTCCAAGTGATTTCAGATACGTGCACCAAGCCTTCTACACCAGGTAAGATTTCTAAGAAAGCACCGTAATCTTCGATATTAACTACTTTACCTTTTACAGTAGAACCTTCAGCTACATCAGCCGGTAAGTTCTCCCATGGTTGAGGCGTTAATTGTTTTAAACCTAAGCTGATACGTTTTTTGTCATCATCAAAATCAAGTACTACTACGTTCAATGTTTGACCGTTAGACAATACTTCGCTTGGATGAGATACGCGTCCCCAGCTGATATCTGTAATGTATAGTAAACCATCTACACCGCCTAAGTCAACGAATGCACCGAAGTCTGTAACGTTTTTGATAGTTCCTTCTAAAATTTGTCCTTTTTCTAATTTAGACATGATTTCGCCGCGTTGTTGCTCTAAGTCGCTTTCGATTAACGCTTTGTGAGAAACTACCGCATTACGAATTTGTTCGTTGATTTTCACAACTTTGAAATCCATTGTTTTACCAACATACTGATCGTAATCTGTAACTGGTTTAACATCGATTTGAGAACCTGGTAAGAAAGTTTCTAAACCATTAACGTCAACGATAAGACCACCTTTAGTTTTAGAAGTGATTGTACCTGTAACTACTTCACCAGATTTGAAGTAATCCACAACGTTCTGCCAGCTACGTACTTGACGCGCTTGCTTGCGGCTTAAAGATAATTGACCATCGCGGTCTTCTTTTTCTAAAACAAGCACCTCAATTTCTTCGCCTATTTTTAAATTAGGCATATCGCGGAACTCATTTAAAGAAATCAAACCATCAGACTTAAAGCCGATGTTGATAATGGCATCAGTTTTGGTCAAACCAACTACTGTACCTTTTAGTAATTCAGCTTCGTTGATAGACTTGAAAGTCTGTTCATAGGTTTTCTCTAAGGCCTCGCGTTGGTCTTGAGAATAAGAAGCTACGTTGCGCTTATCGACACTCCAGTCGAAATCATCATGCGCACTGATGTTTAAGTTTTGTGACAAATTAAATTTCCTCCTTTTGTAAAAAAGTATTTTAGAACGGCAAAGATAAATTTTTTTTGCAATGTGGAAAAAAATTTTTCTAAAATAATTTGCAGGTAAATATTATTCACATAAATTTGCCTCTCAATAATCAGCAACGCCTTGTGCAGATTGCTGTTTGGTCCTATAGCTCAGTTGGTTAGAGCACCTGACTCATAATCAGGGGGTCCTTGGTTCAAGCCCGAGTGGGACCACAAGACAGGAAAGAGTTTCAGCGTTTCAAAACTGAAACTCTTTTTTATTTGCACAGTATTTGCACAGAAAATTTATTGTCCTGCACAAATTTTTGTTAAAGCATCTTTACCGTTTCTTCTTCCTTTGTTTTGAATTGCTTTTATTTTTGTTTATCTTGGCTTCATGAATGTTATCACCATAGAGGAGCAGGCTTTTTACGAGCTTGTAAACAAGATTGTTGCAGAAGTACGGCAACAGCTTGGGGCAAAACCGCGTGATAAATGGATTGACGGAGAAGAAGCCATGCAAGTTCTACGAATAAAATCAAAAACCACTTTGCAGAAACTACGTGATGAAGGGAAAATACGTTTTAGCCAGCCTGAAAAGAAAATTATCCTATATGACCGCGACAGTATTGATGAATATTTAGATAACCATGCTCAAAATACTTTTTAAAAATGGAAACAGAAGAAAAAATCGACATATCATATAAACAAGGCTTTGAGCACGGCTATTGGTTGGTAAAGGGAGATAATAAAAAGGTAAATGATATTTTGAAAGATGATAAAGCAAGCCCTTCTTACAAGAAAGGCTTTGATGCTGGCAGAGTTCAGGCTTTTCGAGAACAAGCTAAGGCAAAAATAGCTGACCTGAAAAATCAGAAGGATTTAAATCGTGATAGAGAAAGAGAGAAAGAATAATCCTTTACTGTTTCAAACATATTTTATTTAACCATTCCAATTTCTGTTCCAGACTTGCCCCATTGCCGTATTTAGGGCGGTTGAATTTATGCCCCATTAGTTCAGCTTGTACTCGATCAGGTGCATTGACGCTTAGAATCCTGTCTTGGAAGCTATGTCTTAATGAGTAAACAGTATGTTGTTTGGAGGGAGTCAATTTATGATCTCGTAAAAACTTACTGATAGCGTTTGTAAGGTTGTCGGGCTTATTTCGGTATTTTGGGAATCCATTTTGACAGTTTTGAAATGCATCTAATGCATAACCTGTTAAGGGGATTGTTCTTTCGCTGTGAGGTGTTTTCAGCGTCTTATCTTTACGGTTTTTAATGTTGATATGTGGAATAGACGCATCAAGGATAATATCTTCAGGTAATAACCCTATAACTTCAGATGGTCGTGCGCCTGTTTCTGCAACAATCATAAGAAGATTACGTCCGTCACTTCCCATTTCTGACAATTTTGGATTACTTAAAAGCGACACAATTTGCTCCGTACTAAAGGGCAGCCTTGTTTGCTTAATCGTCTTTTTGAGTTTAATTTTTTTAAAGAGGTCAGCTATATTCAATCCGATACTTTCATAGTCGGAAATCATCTCTAAAATACCTTTTAAGTGAATAAAATCTTTATTGGCACTGTCAGGGTCTTTGCCTTCGTAGTTGACTTTATTAATCCACCAATTGCGGAATGCAGTAATGTCACTTTTAGAAACATCTTTTAGAAATTTGTTCCCTATAACAGCAATAAAGTTATGTACTGCTTTGATGCGTGGATTACGCCATTTTCTAATCTGATTTTCGGATTTATTGAAAACAAGATCTTGGGATAAGAACCAGTATTTTTCCAAAACTTGACTTAGTCTGATACTGGATATTTCCTCGCCACCTAATGCGGCTTTTACCTGTTTTTCGGATGCGCTTTGTAATGCCAATATCCGCTCTAATAATTCCTGCATAGGTAGGACAGCGACTTCGGTAATAGGTTTATAAGCAAACCCCATTTGTCGGGCTGTATGAATGATTTTCCCGAATCGTTCAAGGTCGTGGCTTTGACTTTCTGTAAGGAGGTTTTGCCAATAATTCACAACGGCATCATCTAATGCCAGTGATTTCCGTAATGCAGTACGTTTGCAAGCCGTGCCAAGAGAAATACGCACGTTCTTGCGCGGGTCAAGGTCGCGGTAAATAGTCGGGATGTTACGGTTGTAATAGTAAGTGTTTTCACGCTTTAAAAGGTAGGACATAGGACAGCACCATGTGACAAATTATGTGCCACTTTCCTATAACAACCATTTATGCAGGTGGTGCAAAAAACAATTTTCTTGTTATTTTATAAAGATATAAATACATATAAAACACAAGAAAAATGGCGGACAGAGGGTCAGGCACATATTAGACAAACTTTCCACTGGTTATAAGATTTATCAGACACTTAGCAATTGAATTCTATTGTGCATGTGACAGTGAATTTACTAGTAATGTGACAAAAAATCTTACAAGTAATTATTGCATATTTGCTGCTATTCGTAAAGCAATATTTCTCAAATCCTGATTAACTTTTCTCAATTCTCGTTCTTGGTGAATGCGCTTAAAAAGCGGCAAATACTTATCGCCATACTTCTGAATAATATGCGCCATGATGATGTAGGCTTGCTCTATATTTTCATCCGTTACGTCAACTTGATTTTTCAACGCTTAAACCCTCTTCAATTGTTTTCAAGATGGGAGAAGATAGCAGCATATTGAAAGTGTTTTGAATCGTATTGTATGAAAAAAGGATTGTATAAAACCATCAATCTTTAGCCAACATACCCGACTAACTATTTATAACCGTTTATAGTTTTTAACAGTCTTTAATCAAAAGACTTTTTCCAAACAATTATAAAGATATGCCACTATATACATCCACCTGTTTTAAAATATTAAAATAAGGAGGTGTTATAATTTTGCTGAAAGAACTCAAAGAAAATTTTAAAGAAAGGCATCCGATGGAACCCCTTAACTTTAATGAGCCTTTGCTTGACAGAAAATCAGCAGCACTCTTTCTCAATATGAAACCATCCACCTTGGCAGTATGGGATTGTACTAAACGGTATGATCTCAAACCTATAAAAGTTGGTGGTCGTGTGAGATATAGTAAAGCCAACCTGATTAAATTTCTAAATGACCAACATCAGGAAAAATAAAACGAATAGGGAAAAGTGAAAACCTATTCCTACTCCTGATCCAATAAACAAATCATATACAAGGAAACGCACGATGAATATCGAATTTGCGAATAATATACCTATCTCTGAAATATTGAGCAAGATAGGTGCTGTACCTACCAAAACAAAAGGGCATGAACTTTGGTATAAATCACCCTTTCGGAATGAAAATACTGGCAGTTTTCATGTCAATATTCGGAAGAATGTTTGGTTAGATTTTGGTAGTGGTGAAGGCGGAGACGTTGTCAAATTAGTGTGTCAATATCTTGAATATTCAGGTGTTCAGCATTCTCCTATCGAAGCCTTGCGTTGGTTACGCAATATGCTTCAAACACAGGATGATGTTAGACTGGAAAAAATCCAGTCTAATAGTGGGAAAGATACCCCAAAAGTTATCTTGAAAAACGTCAAACCTTTGACTCATCCCGCACTAACACATTATCTGTCCGACCGAGGTATACCGCTTGATGTTGCACAAAGTTATCTACAAGAAATACGTGTTGAAAATACCGAAACAAAAAAAGTATTTTTTGCTTTATGCATTCAAAATGAAGAAAAAGGATACGAATACCGCAATCTTTATTTCAAAGGTTGTGTAGGCAAAAAGTCAATCACGTTTATTCGTGGTGAAATGCCAAAACCGCCCGCCATTCATATTTTTGAGGGCTTCATGGATTTCCTTTCTGTTATTACTCAACATGAAGGTAAACCGATGAAGTATGATGCCATTATTCTAAATTCACTAAGCCAGATGAAAGAGGCAATCGCCTACATTAAAGGCTACGGCTATGAAAAGACTTATACATGGTTGGATAATGACGAAGCTGGAAAGAAAGCAACAAAAGCATTTGATGAATTTGCAAAAACAGAACCTAACTTGAAACACCATCCAATGAATAAGGAATATGCACCTTATAAGGATGTCAATGCTGCTCATATGGCAAAACTCGGATTGTAGGAGAACTTAGATGCAAAACGATACAGCTATCAATTTGTTTAAAGTAGCAGAAGTGGAACTGGTGTACCGCTCATTACCCCAAAATGAATATCGCCCTGTCATTACCTGTGCAGCTATTTCATATAATATTTTGAAAAACCATTGGGACGAGAATAAAATGGACTTACAGGAACAATTCAAAATCTTGCTGCTCAATACACGGTATGCCTGTTTAGGTATTGTTGATATTGCAACGGGAGGATTAAACAGTTGTATAGCAGACACACGGCTTATATTCAGCTGTGCTCTCAAGGCCAATGCGTCATCTATTATTCTTGCACATAACCACCCTTCTGGAAGTCTGACACCAAGTGATGCAGATAAAAAACTTACAGAAAGATTGGTCAAGGCTGGTAAACACCTACAAATCAATGTACTCGATCATCTAATCTTATCATCACAAGGATATACGGCATTTTCTGAGCAAGGACTAATGCCTTAAAGTTCTACTATTAGTGTAAGCAATGCTTTTCGCTATACCTTTCATTTAAAAAGGTGTGACGGTTATGCATGAACATTCCAAAGCCCTTTCCGACACCAACAATTATTTTCCTTTTGCTTCGCAATTCACCCGCCCATCCAAAATAAGAGTTGGTTTGGGCACTTGTCATTTGACTGTCTTTCCTTGAACCCTCAACCTTAAACGAAAAGGAGCTATAATGAATACGCTTTTTACTACAGAACAATATAACAGACTTTTAGAGAATGGTAATCCTGCCAATCGGGATAAGGACCATGCACCCGTTGTAATGCTGACTATACCATTTACGTCTTGTATCTGGTTACTATCAGAGCTTAATCCAGAACAACCGAATATAGCTTTTGGTTTATGCGACTTGGGCATGGGGTATCCTGAATTAGGTTATGTTGATTTAGACGAAATTCAACTGGTTAAGCATCCTGTTTTTCAAACCGGTGTATGTGTTAGTTCTGAATTTGAAGGAGTATATCCGATGTCCGCTTATTCAAAAGCAGCGAGAGTATATCAGCAAATTATCTGGGATAAAAATATTATTGCACGATACGTAATAAAGAAAGCTACTGCATTAAATTTTTAAAATAAACAATACAGGCGATGTCTAAAAAGGTAAATGAGTCGCCTGAGAATTGAATATTTGAGTACCCCATCTGTAGGAGGGTACGAATAAAAATGACAAAAAACCAGAGAGGCTGTCCCAAAAGGTCAGCCTCTCTGGTTCAATCTAAGGTATCAATACCTGAATACATTTAACTATAATGACAAATATCATATTTTATACAAGTTTAATAACATACCTTTGTTTATGTTATTATATATAAATCATATCGTATTATGAAATACCTACTATTGGTACTTTGTTGCTTAGGATTACTCAGCAACATAGGCTGCAAGAAAAAAATTATAGCACCGGAAGAAGAGTTTTTTTCTTTTGATGCAAATGGCAAGCACTACAATTACCCACAAGTGAAACGCAATGGATTCGCAGGATCAAGCAAAACTATTGAAGCGTTTAAACCTTCCGGAAGTCTTGGATATCAACTTAGTGCCCATTGGCTAGACGGTGGTGTTAAGAGGGGTGAATTTGATTTTCGATTAGGGGGTAGTGGAATTCCAAACCAAGATACTATCAACTTATCTACCGTTTACATATATGATTTCTTCAAATCGTATGGTAATAGTTATGAGCTGTCTCCTCCTTATACAGGTCGTATGATTTTCACAGAGCGTAGTAGCACAGCTCTGAGAGGTACATTTGAACTACAAGCGGTAAAATACACTACCGATTCATTAAGTTTTGATACTGTGCTGACCATTACTAATGGTAGCTTTTATATCATTCCTTAATTATAAATTTATATCAATCCAAATACCAAAAAAAATTCATGAAGTATATTCTACTTACAGCAGCATTGTTGCTGTCTTTTGGCAGGCTCGCTGCCCAACAAACTTACACACAGATGCAAGACAGCCTGATGCTGCATCTGAATAAAACACTGATACCATCGGGCATACTTTACGACAGAGTATATCCTTGGGCTTCTTTACCACACTTAGATGCAAGTACTGACACTATAGATTACAGCTATGTAAAACAAGCATGGTATGAACTGGAACTCGCAAGCTATATGCTGACCGATGGCATGAACCCATTAGAACAGATACAGGAAAAAATAAACCAAAATACAATAAACGAAAAGGGCATCAGCATAGGGTATATAGACGTAGCCTATAACAGTATAGATAGCAATGCGATTACCAATGGTACGCTTATTATGGGAACAGACAGCCTTTGGTATGATGGAGGTGCAGGCACTACGGGTGCATCTTCGGCCTACCTTTTTCCAAATATACATTACGTGCCGAAAACATATAGGATAAATTAAGGGGCGCTTTACCTGCCTTTATCATCTCTGATTCCAAAAAAGAATTGGTGCTATAGCTCCAACACGTGCCCGATGAGCCTTGATTTTTAACGGGAGTTTTTTCAATATTTATGAGCTCTGTAAACTTAAAGCTATCCTTACTGTGTGCACTTTTATTGTCTTTAAGTGCATTTACTAAATTATCTTGACCCAATGCAGGACTAGCGATGCCAACAAAGAGGGCAACACTAAAAAACACGTTTCGTAACATCATTATATAATACAGATTAATTTTAGAATGGAAACGAAGATACTAATTTTAAGAAATCTTCAGTAGCACTTATATTACTTTATAAATAAAATACCACAAAACGGGTGGTTACTGTATAACAAAGGGCTACAGCCTTATGAAACCCGATGGTGCTTTCGCTGTTGTACCAAAATATTATAGGAGGCTTCATGAAGCCTCCTATAATATTTTTATAAAAGATAGAAAGAACAAATATAGAAACTCGCTTAAAAAATACCTATATAGAATGCATCTGCTCCAGTGGTGATTTTTGCACCTAAAGTATAGGCGTTTGGAGCAGTAGCATTTACGTCAAACATATAAATGTTACCTTCGCCACCTACCGGTGAAAGCGCAATATAGAAGATGCCGTTTTTAACTACAGAATACTGATATTGTTGCAACCACAAGTTGGCAGGCACTTCTAAATCCACTACTGTTTTCGATGTAAAATCTACGCGAGCCAAACCCCAGTTTGCGCTCGATTTTGGACCCAAATCTGCTTTCAGGTAAGGCACATACGCTATGCCATTGCCGGCATAAAACCATCCATTTGTAGCCGTGGGGCGTCCTATTAATTGTGAAAAGTCCAATTTGTATGAAGCGTCATAAGCGCCATTGGATATTTTCAAAAAGGTAGTTTGCTTTCCATCATCAGAAGCCTGATAAATATCGCCCGACTCTGTAAGATGCGCATTAGGCGTTCGATAGCCATTAGTAGCGCCTTTAGCCAAATTGGTTTTTATGATTGTGGGATTTTGCAAAGATGGAAAATCTAACACGAGTGTAGCGGTATTAATAAAACCTGTTACGGTAGAGTCGAAAGCTGGCAAGTATTTGTTCATCGTTAGTCCGTAATACACCTTACCATTAGCCACTACCGGCGCGTCGATGCGCGTGATAGCATAGTTGTCGGCCGTATACTCGCCATCTAAAACAAGTTCATAGCTTACATTCCTTTCAATTGCAAGGTTAGAGAGATTGACAAGGTTGATGTTAATTTTCGAAGATCGATCTTTAAATATGGTATTCGTAGTATCTGTATAATTGACTGTTGCGCTTGCGTTGTGAAGCAATGCATAGTTATCGTCTATTTTTGTCCATCTAGGATTATTGGTACCCATGGTTACAAAAACATTTGTTTGGTGGGTTTGGGTATAATTTTGGCCACCTTTATATTCAAAACGATAAATCATACCTCCGCCATAATCTAAGTTGTATACTATAGCGCCATCTGAGGAGGAGTAAAAACGCGCCGTTCTGGTAGATGGCATTTCAAATCCATAACTATTAAAGTTGATCTCGCCGGTAGTAAGGTCGTCTTTACCTTGTACATAAGTAGTAGCGTTGCCATCGCTACCTACCGCAAAGGCTATTTGAAACTCACCTGTTTTGTTGCCATACCCATTATCTTTATCGATTGGATCTTTATCTTTACAAGAACCCAAAATAAATGCTGAAGCAGCGAGCAGTGCGCCGAATTGAAGGAATCTATTATTCATTATTTTTTGATTTAATTAAACTATATTTTAAAAACATTAAAGAATATTGTAAGTAATTTTTCCGAAAAAGCCTCGTCCTGGCTTTTGCAAAGCCCAATTATCGAAAACTTGTTGGTTGGTGATATTTTTAGCGTCCAATCCAATAATTATTTTCCTATTGGGGAATGTATAGTTGATGCCAATATCTTGTGTAAATTGCATGGGTATTACTGAGATATTGTTGCCCCCATAAGTAGCCCAGTTTCTTAAAAATTCATCTACAAAAAAAACATTAGCGTGTATTGCTAGCAAGGCTTCTTTTTGGATTAAGTGAGGGATGTGGTAAGCAAGGTTGAGGTTGAACTTAAAGCTGGGTTCGTTTGCCAATTGGCTTCCGTAGTGCTGATAGCGTTCGCCTCTACTATTGTAGGCTACGTTCCATTTACTAAAGAATCGGGATATAGCAAACATAGCAAAGAAGCGCTTATTATAGTTATACTGCATTTCCATATCAAAGCCATAGCTCAAGATGCTTTCGAAGTTGGTATACTCATTCGTTTCAGAAAGGTCGTCTATGGTATTTAGGCGTATCATATCTTTTGTTTCTCTGTAGAACGTATTGATATTTACTTGTAAATCGTGCTGTTTGAGCGACAGTGTACCTATATTAAACCCTAAATTTAAGTTTGTACTACTCTCTGGCTTAAGGCTGGAGGTAGCTGTTATATTTTCAGCAGCATTACCAAACAGCTCATTGGCATTAGGCATTCTCATTGCTTTTTCGGCCGAAGCCAAAAGGTATAGTTTTGGCAGCAGCTGATAGGACATAACGATACCATAGCCACTAGCTCCCACGTTTGCATTCTCGTTTCTTACCAACAAGGCACTAGCGCCTACATTGCCTTCCCAATAAGGCTGGAGCAACTCATGATTTTGAGAGAAGTATTTATAAAAAACATTGGTACGAAGCCGTTTTTTAAATGCCAGATTTTGATAAGTAATCCCATATACGCTTTTCGATAAATTTCGGGTATCATCTAGCATTTGTTCGGCTGCTGGCCTCTTCGTATCGGTAGTGCTTCTATCAAAAGAATTATAAAAAGCATTTGCAAAAACACTATTGTTATCGTTGAATCTGTAGTTGAGGCTGGCTCTCCAAACCATATTATGCTCTTTATCCAGGGCATTGGTAGGCAAGCCCTGCTCAGCCCCTGACGACCACTGTAAAGGAGTACCGTTACTCTTTATAACGCTACCATTCCAAGTATACATATCGCCAATGGTGTCTACCACGCCTCTAGACAATAATCCATAACTCCCATTGATATTTACATCTAAACCTTTGATAATATTGGCTTTTCTATAGCTGGCAGAGAACACTGCCGACTGCTGATGGGTGGTTCTGTTGCCATAAGCAATACGCATAATGGTGCCGTGCTGCACCTCCTTATCTGCTCCAGACACTACGGCTCCGATGGTAAAAGCATCTGCCCATTTTACATTGGTATAGCCCACATCTAACTTGCCGCCTATGCTACTGTAGGCATCATGAAAGCGTTTGGCAACTATGGGTGTCGTCTTGCCCAATGAGTCTGTGACAAAAATATCCTTTCCCCATACTTTATAATTATTGTCGGAGTAATTGTAAAACGCGGCACCGTTAACGGTAAAGCCGTTCTTGCTATTCCTATAAGCGCCCGCAACATTCGCCTGATGGGTATTAAACGAGCCAAATGAATAGGAAGCCGATAAGGTATTTCTGTTTTTATTCTTCAATATTACATTTATGGCACCACCTAGAGCATCTTCAGACAGATAGGCTGGCACTACACCTTTATACACTTCAATTCTTTCTATCAAAGCGGGAGGTATACTGTTTAATGAAAACGAGCTACCGTAGTTAGAGATAGGAATACCGTCTATAAACACCTTCACGGCATTTCCTGTAAGACCATTGATATTGTATTGGATACGAGAGCCCAATCCGCCATCTTGCCTAATCCGCACACCTGCCGAACGATCTAAAAGCTCTGTAGTTTGCACGTTTTGTATAGCTGCTACTTTCGTTTCAATCACATTTACCGCAAAGCCCTTCGTTTCTATTTCCTTTTTCACTGCCTTGTGTACAAACTGTATTTCCTCAATGCGTTGCATCGTCTGGTTGTTTTGTAAAACGACAGAAAAAAATAAGGTATCGGATTCTAATACTGCTTCGAAAACTTGTGCTTCTGCTATATCTGAAGAAATGCTTAACTGGTAAGTGCCATAAGGCAGACCAAGAAAGATGAAATTACCGTCCATGTCTGCGTCTGTTTGCTTATCAGAGGCCAGTATTTTGACGTTAGAAAAGGCGCCCAAATCTTTGTTGGTGTACTGTATTTTTCCACATATTACTCCTTCCTTGCTATAGCCATCTAATGCCATCGATACCATAGCCACAACAATAAATATATATTTAAAAATATGCACGCTTAACGATTTTTTATTTTTCGCAAAACTAAACCATTCAAAAGCCGAGCACTTTCGCAAATGGGAAATATCATATAAAAAACAGGAAAAACATGCAGTTGCACTACCAATAATCACATTTGAATCTGCCGATGCTGGCTATACAAAATATAATTAGCCCCGATTGCGCATTAGCTCTCGATAGGGCTTAGAATACGATTAGTTTAAAAATATATTAAATATCTCCTAAACAAGTGAAGCGTTTATAAAATTTAAAAACAAGCATCAAATTCCTAAACTGATATTCGGAAAAATACTCCAATTGCACTAATTTTGCGTTTTAATACGGACGTCATAAAATTCCGCATGTTACTCCAATGTTACAAAACGAATCCATAAAAACTGCAAAGAAAAAGATTATCGTATTGGGTAGTGGCCCTAACAGAATAGGTCAAGGCATAGAATTTGACTATTGCTGCACACATGGCCTAATAGCCATTAAAGAGGCCGGCTACGAAGCTATTATGATAAACTGTAATCCAGAAACGGTATCTACAGACTTTGATATTGCCGATAAGCTTTATTTTGAACCTGTTTATTGGGAACACATCTGGGAAATCATAGAGCACGAACAACCAGAAGGTGTAATAGTGCAACTGGGAGGCCAAACTGCATTGAAATTGGCCAAAAGACTTCATGAAAAAGGTGTAAAAATCATTGGAACGTCTTTTGACAATATGGACATTGCAGAAGACCGAGGAAGATTTAGTGATTTACTAAAAGAAATGGGTATTTTATATCCAAATTATGGCACCGCCTACACTACAGACGAGGCTATTGATGTAGCCAATCAGGTAGGCTACCCTGTATTAGTACGCCCTTCTTATGTATTGGGAGGCCAAGCAATGAGAATCGTGATTAACGACGAAGAATTGGAATCTTCTGTAATCAACCTATTAAGGCTACTGCCTGGCAATAAAATTTTGATTGACCATTTTCTAGATCGTTGTCAAGAAGCCGAAATAGACGCTATTTGCGACGGTGAAGATGTACACATAATGGGCATCATGGAGCATATAGAGCCGGCCGGCATACACTCTGGCGACAGTCACTCCGTTCTTCCTGTGTTTAATCTAGGTACTTTAGTGGTAGAAGAAATGGTAGACATTACCAGAAAGATAGCTTTAAGGCTTCAAGTAAAGGGTCTTATAAATATTCAATTTGCCATCAAGGGCGGTAAAGTGTTTGTGATAGAAGCCAACCCTCGTGCATCTAGAACTACGCCTTTTATAGCCAAAGCTTACGGTGTACCATACTTAAACATAGCTACCAAAGTAATGATTGGTGCCAACAAGCTTAAAGACTTTACCATCAACAAAAACCTCGAAGGTTTTGCCATTAAGGAACCTGTATTTTCATTCAATAAATTCCCGAATGTAAACAAAGAATTAGGTCCTGAAATGAAATCTACAGGCGAGGCGATAAGATTTATTAAAAACCTTAAAGACCCATTTTTCAGAACATTGTATAAAGAACGTAGCATGCACTTATCTAAATAAGCTAGGTGTCATTTACCGCGATATATAACTCAAACAGCGTGTCTCTGAATATTCAGGCACGCTGTTTTTTTTTTGCACAAATTCAAAAACGAAATGCTTGTTCTGCTTTCTGCCCTCCCTGTTTGGCTTCAAGCGCACACTGTGTTGATGTTAATACAACAAGCGACCTAGAACAACTTGAGTATTTTGGCAATAGATTTTTGGGCTATTGGATGATAATTTTGCTTATTTTTCTCAAACAAAATGGCTGCTTGCTTCTTAAGGCTTGGTTGACGATACATTGCTTCATAAATGGGCTCTAAAAACTTCATCCTTCCGGTAACTTCTATAAAGCGCAACATTGGCTCCCAGCTAGGCTTATAGCCCGCTTTAATGCCCATAACATACCAAATGGTAGCAATTTCTGCATTTTTTGTAGCAGATAGCTCAAACAGCTTGTCCAAAATCGCCATTTGTTCTATTGTAATTTTTCCATCCAGCCCTCTTAAAAAGTGTAGCCATTCAAATGTTGACCACTGCTTAAGTAGCTGAGTATTTGCAAACTGCCTATCGTTTGCCAAAAACGAGGCGATGCTAGCATCAACTGCCTCAAATTTTGAATTTTTGATTTTGGGCAACTTTACAGGCAATCCTTCGCTGTACACCCACTCGTCAAAAGCTATTTGTTTTCGAAAAAATGGGTATTTAGTGAATAGGGTTTCAGAAATATATTTATCAAATTGGGCGGTAGAAATGCTTGTAAATTTATGATTTGAAAAGTATTGTATTAAAAAGCTATCAAGTGCATTTCTGCCTATTGTTTGTTCTATCAAAAGAAGCATAGCAGCGCCTTTTTCGTAGGCAAAATCTGTGAGTCCCAAATCGGGGTCTAAGCCATTTAGGTCTAAGCTTAGCTTAGTATAGGGCAATTTGTTGCCTTGGTAGGCCTCAATGCTCTTTCTTAAATCTTGTATGCCCAAGTCCCAAAGCATGGCTGCGTATTCCGCTCCATTCAATGCTTCCATGATGCGTCTTTCAAAATAAACGGTAAAACTTTCGTTGAGCCAAAAGTCGTTCCAAGTAGCGTTTGTAACTAAATTACCGCTCCAGCTGTGTGCCAATTCATGGGCTATTAGGTTTACCAAAGATTTATCGCCCGTCAAGATAGTAGGCGTAGCAAAAGTGAGGCGAGGGTTTTCCATACCACCGAAAGGAAACGCAGCTGGCAGAAACAATACGTCATACCTATCCCACAAATAGGAGCCATATAAGGCCTCTGCGGCCTGCATCATGTTGCCCATATCTTCTAGTTCTTTTGCGCAGGCTGCTAGCTGTATAGGTTCGGCAAACACACCCATTTTGTTAGTAATAGACTGGAAACTTATATCGCCCACCGCCAAAGCTATTAAGTATGCGGGAATCGCTTGCTGCATTTGGAAATGGTACACGCCCTTTGTGTTTTTTAGCGTATCGTTTTGGGCACTCATCACGGCCATCAATTGAGGAGGCACCTGCACCTTGGCATTGTATGTAACCCTTACTGCTGGTGCATCTTGGCAAGGTATCCACGACCGAGTGTAGATAGACTCACCTTGCGTGTACAAAAAGGGGTATTTTTTGCCATGCGTTTGTTGTTGTTCGAGCCATTGTAAGGCACTCGCCTTGGGACTTGTTTTATAAAATATTTTTACTTTTTGGGTGGTCGGATTAATTTTCACGCTCAGCGCACTGCCCAATATTTCATCTGCTGCGCCAATATGGTAAGAGGTTTTTACATTATTATCCAAAAGAATGGAATCGATTACCAAATTGTAAGTGTCAAATATTACCTCATCGGCTTTAGAGTCGTTCTTTATTAAAGTCCATTCGGCACTTCCGTATAGTAGCTGCTTCTGAAAGTCAACTTGTACATCTAAATCCAAATGACGCACGCTCACCTTGCTAGGCTCGCTATAGGAATGAGGGTCGACGTCGTTTACATTATCACTAAAAGACTGTGGTGGCGCCTGCTCAACCGAATTGTTGCATCCAAACAAGCTGAAAACAGCTACAAACAGCGCATAAAAACTCAATTTATTCATAATTTATAAGTTATTTAAACCAGCTACTGTACATAATATAGTTTTTGGCAATTCTGTGTATTTCTCCTTCTAGTAGTTCGGAGCTGATATCTTTCACTTTTTTTGCAGGCACGCCAGCGTAAATACAACCCGAGGGCACTTTAGTTCCTTCCAACACTACTGCACCAGCGGCTATAATAGTGTTGCATCCTATGTGTACATTATCCATGATAATAGCACCCATGCCTACCAGTACATTTTCCTCTATAGTGCACCCGTGTACTATGGCGTTATGACCTACCGATACGTTATCTCCCATGAATACTTTCGTTTTCTCGTACGTAGCATGCACACAGGCTCCATCCTGAATATTAACATTATTTCCCATTCTGATACTATTTACATCACCCCGAACAACAGCATTAAACCAAATACTACAATTTTGGCCCATAATTACATCCCCAACGATGGTAGCATTTGGGGCAATAAAACAATTTTCGGGAATTTGGGGGGCTAGACCCTTAACAGGCAGAATAATTGGCATAATTTAGGAAAAATTTAGAGTTTTGTGGCTAAAAGGATATTCAAAGCGTAAAATAATGAAGTTCTGCTAAGATAATTAAAGAATTTTTTGCAATTTAAAAATGACAACTGATAGAAAAACAAAATAACTTGCACTCACAAAATTTTCTCACATTTAGCGCATATACATAAGAGCTATTTTATATATATTGGTTTAAAAAAAAATATAAATTTTTAATTCATTTTTTCGTTGCAATATAGTTTTATATATTTGTATGATGTGGTGATTTTACGTCCAAATTTTTAATTTCTCATTCTTTTTATTCAGAAAACCAGATGAAGGGTTTATTCAATTTTTTAACTCAGGAGATAGCGATAGACTTAGGAACAGCCAATACTCTTATCATCCACAATGACCAAGTAGTAGTAGACGAACCATCTATAGTAGCCAAAGATAGAACTACAAACAAAATCATAGCTGTAGGCAAAAAAGCTATGATGATGCATGAAAAAACGCACGACAATCTCAAGACTATTCGTCCGCTCAAAGACGGTGTAATAGCTGATTTTGACGCTGCGGAAGGCATGTTGCGTGAAATGATAAAAATGGTATACCCCAAAAAGCCTTTATTTCCACCAAGTTGGAGAATGGTAATATGTATACCTTCTAGCATAACGGAAGTAGAAAAGCGCGCTGTTAGAGACAGTGCCGAACAAGCTGGGGCCAAGGAAGTATATATGATACACGAACCTATGGCTGCTGCTTTAGGTATAGGAATCGACGTTGAAGAGCCTACAGGCAATATGATTATAGATATTGGCGGCGGTACCACGGGTATTTCTGTAATATCTTTGGCGGGCATCGTTTGCGATCAGAGTGTGCGTATAGCGGGCGATGAGTTTACTCAAGACATTATGGAGGCTATGAGAAAATATCATAGTTTGAACATAGGGGAGCGTACGGCCGAGCAAATCAAAATTCATGTTGGTGCTGCTACCAAAGACCTAGAAAATCCGCCTGATGATATTTTTGTGAACGGCAGAGACTTAGTGACGGGTATTCCAAAACAAATACAAGTATCTTATGAGGAAATAGCAGAGGCTTTGGATAAATCTATTTTTAAAATAGAAGAAGCCATCCTTAAAGCTTTAGAAAGCACTAAACCTGAATTAGCGTCAGACATTTACAGAAGAGGCTTATACCTTACTGGAGGCGGCGCCTTGTTAAGAGGTTTGGATAAACGTATTTCACAAAAAATTCAGTTACCCGTTCATGTAGCAGAAGATCCGCTTAGAGCTGTGGTAAGAGGTACGGGTATGTCGTTAAAAAACATCAACCGTTTCTCATTTTTGATGAAATAATGTTTTTACTATTTTATTGCCCTAGAGGGTGTCTTAATAAAGGATAGCAAATGCCCTACAATTAACATCATTGTACATTGTAATGCTTAAAAACCTTGCTTTAGTTAAGTCACCCTCAAAATTGTATAAAAAACCATCAAACAAACTTAACACAACCTATTTTTAGTGCGTACACTTTTTATACTCATAAGAAAGTTTAAAAACCTACTATTATTTCTAGTACTAGAAGTAATAGCAATCGTACTCATCGTTCAAACTAGAAATATTCAAGGTGCAGATATTCTAAGTTCGTCCAATGCTATCGCCGGATTTTTTTACAAGCAAAAAAGCGACATCTCTTATTATTTTAAACTAAAAAGTGTAAATGCCGATTTGGTTGAAGAAAACGCTAGGCTAAGGACAGAGCTCGGAAAACTTACTGGCATAGACACCTACCAAACCGTTGTTGCAAGCATACCTGCTTATCAAATAGACACTGTAAAAAAAGTAGATAGCGTGGCTACGCTTCAAAACGAAAATGGCGATATCGTATACAACTATATTGGCGAAAAAAAGCTTTTACGATATAATCAATACGAATACCTGCCAGCAAGGGTTGTTAACAACTCCATATCTAACAATATCATTAACTACATTACAATTAACAAAGGAGAAAAACATGGTGTAAAACGAGGTATGGCTGTAGTATCACCCAATGGAATTGTGGGCAGAGTGGCCAATACTTCCAAAAACTACGCTACCATTGTATCTGTAATATCTTCTGTAGCGGGTGGCGGAAAAAACAAAGCGCCCTTAGTGGTAAGCGCCCAACTGCAAGATAGTACCGTAGGATTGGCACATTGGAAACCCGGCAACCCCGACTTTTTGGAAATGGACAGGCTTAGCCTGATTGCCAATATTAAACCGGGCGACCCAATTTATACTACCGGACACTCCTACTTCCCCTCAAATTTATTGATTGGGCATATTGCCAGAATAGATACCATAACTGCTACGAATACTAAAACTGCATTAATAAAATTAAGTACCAATTTCAGAAAGCTATCTATGGTATATGTAGTTACAAACACCTTTGCTTCTGAACGCGCCTCCTTAGAAGCTAAAAACGAAGAATAAGAAAAAGAAAATGAGTATCTACTTAAAAAATATACTAAGGTTTATTGTCCTGATACTAATACAGGTTTTGTTATTAAACAATCTTCATTTATCATGGTCTGAGGGTGCTAGCATACCTCCTTATACTCCGTTTATTTACCCGCTAATATTACTTTTGCTGCCTTTATCTACTCCTACATGGGCGATGCTTCTGCTTGGATTTTTTACAGGCCTAACGGTAGATGTTTTTATGAATACAGGTGGCCTACATGCTGCCGTTTGCGTGTTTATAGCAGCTATCCGAAATAGCGTTCTTACCGCTCTTTTACCGCAGCGTTTATCCGACTATCCTAATTTGTCTCCCGGCATAAGAAACATGCGCTGGGCGCCATTTCTAACCTATTCTGCTGTCATTATTTTTATCCATCACTTTTGCTATTACCTGATAGAAATATGGAGCATACAACAATTTGGATACCTGCTCGTAAAAACCTTTGCTTCGTTCATCACGAGTATCTTGTTTGTTATAATTTACGCGCTCCTTTTTGGACAATCTAGCGGAAGCAATTCTTTAAACGAATAGTTAGAGCATAAAAAAGTGGCAGCGTCAAGCTTAACAACACAAAAGAGTGTGCACCTTAACGCTGCCATAATTTTTACACGATCCTTAAATGCTTAGCCATAGGCTTTTACTGTTTCTACAAAAGCTTTGGCATGCGCTACTGGTACATTTGGAAGTATACCATGTCCAAGATTGGCTATGTATCTTTGCGACCCGAATGCAGCCAACATTGCTTTCGTTTCTTTTTCTATTATTGGTATGGGAGCCAATAGCTTAGCCGGATCAAAATTTCCTTGTAGCGTGACGTTATCGCCTACTGCCGCTCTAGCAAACTGCGCGCTACAACACCAATCTAAGCCAATACCTTGCGCACCTGTAGCCGCCATTTCTTCTAAAGCAAACCAAGCTCCTTTTGCAAATAGAATAGTTGGCGCTTCATCTTTTACCGCAGCCACTATTTGACGTGTGTAGTGTAAAGAAAATACTTCAAAATCATGAGGGCTCAATAGGCCACCCCAGCTATCGAATATTTGCACAGCATCTGCGCCGGCAGCTATCTGCGCCTTCAAGTAAGCTATCGTGGTGTCTGTAATCATTTGCAGCAATTGATGCGCTAGGGCGGGCTGCTGATAACAAAATTGCTTCGCTCCGTCGAACGTTTTGCTGCCCTTACCCTGTACCATGTAACACAACAGCGTCCAAGGAGCACCAGCAAACCCTATTAGAGGCACCCTGCCGTTTAATTCTTTTTTTATGAGCCGTATCGCATCCATAACATAGTGCAACCTATCTGCCACGTCGGGCACTAGTATTCTGTTCATATCGGCTGCTGTCTTTATTGGGGCTGGCAATACAGGGCCAACACTCTCTATCAACTGGACTTCAAGACCCATGGCTTGAGGCACCACCAGAATATCCGAAAATAATATTGCAGCGTCGGTGCCAACGATATCAATGGGCTGTAAGGTAATTTCACAAGCCAACTCTGGCTTCTCGCATCTTTCAAAGAAGCTATACTTTTCTCTCAGTTTTATGTATTCTGGCAAATAGCGTCCAGCTTGCCTCATCATCCATACGGGAGGTCTGCTTACGTTTTCTCCTCGAAGGGCTCTTAACAACAAATCGTTCTTTATCATTTTCTATTAAAATAAACTATTACTGCCTCCAACATAGAGGCAGGTGTATGCTCGGCAGCCTGCACCACCACTGCGGGCATGGCTAACTTTTTTGTGAGTGCATTTGCTGTAGTTGCTCCAATGCAAAAGGCCACTGTATGTGGAGGAAAATCGTTAAAAACGAAAAAGCTTTCTACAGCGCTGGGGCTAAAAAACAAAATGCCATGGTAGGTCTTCTTTATCTCTGATGCTCTCGTCATGGTTTGATACACCAGCACTTCTTCTAAAGCAATGTTCTTTGTTTTGAATAAAAAAGGCAGTGTGTCTAATCTTCTGTTGCCACAAAAAAACACGGGCCTATAGGCGTCATAATCTAATTCAATTAAGCGCGCTCCTAGCTGTTCGCCATCCTTGCCCATTGCACTCACTCTATTGCTGGGAAACGCCTCTTGCACAGCAAAGTAAGTACCTTTATCTAAGCATGCAATTTCCCAATCCACAGCTACTTTGTTTAGAATATTTGCTACGGCCTTCACGGCGTTGGGGCTGGTGAAAATAGCAGTGATTTTCTGGCTTGCCAATTGGTGAATATGCTGAATCAAATAATTATTAACAAGTGGAACTATGGCTGTAAAAGGTGTGATACCCATGTATATGCCTCTTGCATCAAGGCCTGCCAATAATTGTGGGTCTATTTCTTTGGTACTTAAAAGCTGAATATCTCCATATTCTATACCCATTTTTACCACTCTAGTTGTGCTATCAGACATTGGCTATAATTTTTTTTGTATAATAGATGAAATACGCGCTTCATCTTGCTGAATTAACTTGTTTGCCGCCTCTGCACCTATATTTGCGGCCTCTGCTACGGGCTTTTGTAGTTCTACATTATAGCTTTCACTACCATCGGGGGCAGTAACATTGCCTTTGAAATACAGTACATTTTCCTTTATTGTAGCCAAAGCAGCAATAGGAGTAGAACATCCGCCCATCAGGCTAGCCAAAAATGCTCTCTCAACGCTTACGGCTAGAGCTGTGTCTCTGTCATTAATATGGCTTAGCGCCTCAAGCAACTGACTGTCTGATTCTCTTGCAACTACCATGATAGCGCCTTGTGCTGGCGCTGGAAGCATCCATTCTAATGCTTGTGCGTATGGAGGAAGCAAATCCAGTCTTTCTAAGCCTGCAGCAGCAAAAATAGCTCCAGCCCAATCTTCGGAGGCTAATTTTTGGAGCCTGGTTTGTAAATTTCCTCTGAGGTTGGCTACTTGGTGCTGAGGATACCTATGCAGCCACTGTGCTTTTCTTCTAATTGAGCCAGTGCCAATAGTTACATTCCCCTCCAACAGTAGTGGCATATCGTTTTGGCGCTTAGGCACCCATACATCATGATGGCTAGCTCTTTTTAATACCGCCGCTTCTACTATACCCTCTGGCAATTGAATGGGCACATCCTTCATAGAATGCACCGCAATATCTATTTTATTGCTCAACAAATAGGCATCAAGTGTTTTTGTGAACACGCCTTGTACACCCATGGCATACAGCGGTGTCACAAGATCAAGATCGCCCTCGCTTTTGGTGGGAACTATTGTGCATGCTATCCCTTGCTTCATCAAGAGCTCTTGAACCCTATATGCTTGCCAAAGCGCCAGCTTACTATCTCTTGTTCCTATTCTTATGGGTGTTTGCATGGATTATTTGGGGTGTGAAATATTTTTACAAAAAACACTAAGAAACGATGCTGGTATTTTTATTTACGTAATCGGCAAATGTTTCTATATAATTACATCCGGGCTTTCTGCTGTTGCTATTTTTCAGTTTCATTGCCATACTATTTAATGCTTTTTGTATCGTAGCATCATCAGCGCAGGCTAGCAATTCTTCATTTTGTTGGTTAAAGTGCAGTATTTTCTCTTTTATCGACCTAATAAAAGGTACATGTTTGCGCATATCAAGCCAGGCAATAAACTCTTGTATATGGTGCTCTATAATGGCTTCTGCTTTAGGAATTTCTTTGGCTCTGTTTTTAAGGGTTTCGTCATTCCATTTAGAAATGGTATCTAAGTTGGCGTATGTAATGTGCTTGTTTATAGCAATAGCAGGGCTAATATTGTTTGGAATTGCCAAATCTATTAATATGACGCCTTCTTGATTGAGAGGAGTCTTAGGCGTAATTATATAACTGGTGCTATTGATTGCCGTAATAATGGCATCGAAAGTTTGGAGGTTTTCTGTAACTTGATCGAACGGAATGTAAGCAATAGACAATTCTTGCGACATTGCTTTTGCTTTCTCCAAAGTTCTGTTGGTAACGGTCAATTGCTCGGAAGGGAAAAATTTTACCAAGTTGAGTAATGTATTTCTGGCTATTTCGCCTGCGCCAATAACCAATATTTGCGGCATTAAGGCTGCTTTTTTGCAATTGTCGTTGATAAACTGAGCAGCTGCGTGTGCAGTACTTACAGAGCCCGAGCTTAATTGTGTTTTACATCTTATTTCTCTAGAAGAATGTAATAACGTTGCAAATACTCTATCTAGGAATACACCGGTAAGCTTTTCTGACTTTGCTGTTTGAAAAGCCTGTTTTAGTTGTCCTACAATTTCGTAATCGCCCAAAATTTGTGATTCTAAACCTGCGCTTACATGCAACAAGTGTTTCAATGCATCTTCTCCATTCTTACAAATTGCAACTTTTTCGTAATCTGTCGAATGCAAGCCTATTATTTCCAAATAATACCCTACAAGCTCCGTGAGGTGTTTGGTATAGCTGTAAATTTCTGTTCTATTGCAAGTAGAGACAACGACAACTTCTGTATGAGGTAGTCCTTTAGCTTTAAGAAGAAAGCGTTGGTATTGCTCTTGACTTACGACATACCTTCCTCTATCTGCTGAACCAACATTTCTAAAGTTGATTCCGATTACCCAAAAATCTGAAAGTACCTTTTGTATATTTCTATGCATAATTAGCCCATCCATTCTGTTGTGCAAATTTAGGCTATATAAATTGCTACTCATAGCCTTTGAGTGTCACAAATGTGTCATATTTCGTGGCCAGCATATAGCTTTACCTAAATAGCTCAGAGGTATTGTTACCTTTGTTGGCAGAAAGAAATGTATACTACCTCATGACGAACGCTCCCAAAAAAGCTATTATTGTAATGAATTTGGGCTCTCCCGATTCTACCAAAGTGTCCGATGTAGCTAAATATCTTAGTGAGTTTTTAATGGACGAGTACGTAATTGACTTCCCTTATATCTTTAGATATTTATTAGTAAACGGCATTATTACTAAAGTTAGGGCACCAAAGTCTGCGGCTGCCTACAAGAAGGTTTGGACAGCAGAAGGTTCTCCATTAATTGTGGGTACCAACCAGCTTAAAGATGCAATAAAAGAGCTAACGCCTTACCCTGTGTTTGCGATGATGCGTTATGGCAATCCTAGCCCTCAACAAGTTTTTGACGATATCACTATCAAACACCCTTCTGTAGAAGAGGTAATTGTGCTACCCCTTTACCCACATTGGACAATGTCTAGCTACGAAACAGCCGTTGTATATGCACGGAAAGTTTTCAATAAAAATAATTATGGCTTTAAGCTGAGATTTATCTCTCCGTTTTATAACCACCCAAAGTATATTCAATCATTGGCAGATAGCATTAGGCCGCACATAGAAAACAAGGACTTTGACTTAATTCTATTTAGTTACCACGGAATTCCAGAACGACATATCAGAAAAGACGCTAAAAGAAGAGGCACTAGCAAGGCCTCTAAAGACTTTGTATATCCCAATATTGAATACAGAGACCAATGCTTTGAAACCACAAGACTCACTACAGCGGCACTTGGCTTGGCTCCAGATAAAACCCAAACATCCTTTCAGTCTAGGCTAACGTCTGCTGGTGCCGAATGGATAAAACCGTATACGGCCCCTCTGCTAGAAAGCTTGCCCAAACAGCAAATAAAAAAAATAATGGTAGTTTGTCCTGCCTTTATAAATGATTGTTTAGAAACGCTAGAAGAAATAGCAATGGAAGGAAAAGAGGAATTCCTTGATGCAGGTGGCGAAAGTTTTGAGTATATACCATGCATCAACAACCATCCCTCGTTTGTAAAAACTGTTATTAGCTGGATACACTAAACCTTCAAACCAATGCTCTACTTAAAAGCATTACATATCATATTTATCGTCACTTGGTTTAGTGGCTTGTTTTATATTGTACGCCTCTTTATTTATAATACCGAAGCTCAATCTAAGCCCGACAATGAACGGAGTGTACTTACTAAACAATTTAATTTGATGTCCTATAGGCTTTGGGTAGGCATTACTATTCCGTCTGCAATACTCACGCTGATACTGGGGACTGCTACGCTCATAGCCTACAATTATTGGGACAATTTTGCGGCTCACACCTGGCTACACATTAAACTGGTTTTCGTGCTGCTTTTATATATCTATTTCTTTAGCTTACACCATATCTTTAAACAACAACAAAAAGGTCTTTTCAAATATACATCACAGCAATTACGCATTTGGAACGAAGTAGCAACCATATTTTTAGTAGCTATAGTAATTCTTGTGGTAGTTAAGACCAATATGAGTTGGCTATATGGCTTACTGGGTTTACTGGGCTTTATTGTGATATTAATGGGAAGCATTAAAATTTATAAGCGAATACGTACTAATAAAGAAATACAATAAGCCAATAATAACTGTTCACAAAAACTTTCATTTATAATTTAATAAATTAAACTAGGCAATGGAAAAACGTTTCAATAAAGAGGCTTGGATTAACTACATCCACCAATTACAAGACCGTATTTGCGATGCAGTAGCGGCAGCGGATGGCAAAGCTCGTTTTAAAGAAGACTACTGGGAAAGAAACGGCGGCGGAAGCGGTAAGACAAGAATTATTAGTAATGGAAATGTTTTTGAAAAAGGTGGTGTCAACACTTCGGTTGTGTACGGAGACGTTACGGACACTATGCGAAAGTCTTTACAAATAGAAGGGCAAAAATGGTTTGCTTGCGGACTCAGCTTGGTGCTGCACCCCTCAAATCCTATGGTACCTACTACACACGCCAATTGGCGCTACTTTGAGCTTTATGATGCCGAAGATAATATAATTGACTGTTGGTTTGGTGGTGGTGCCGACCTCACGCCTTACTACCTTTTTGAAGAAGACGCCCAACACTTCCACCAAGTGCTTAAAAATGCCAATGATAGCATGGATAAAACACTATACCCTTTGTACAAAGCACAATGCGATGCCTATTTTACCAATCATCATCGAGGTACAGAAATGCGTGGCATCGGCGGCGTGTTTTATGACCACCTAAAGCCTACTGACGAACGGAGTGTAGAATGGCTATTCCAACTTCAGCAAGCTAATGGAAATTGCTTTATAGACGCCTATATACCCATTGTAATGAGAAGAAAAAATACACCCTATACCGACAATCAAAAATACTGGCAAGAGATAAGAAGAGGGAGATATGTAGAGTTTAATCTTATCCATGATAGAGGCACCCTATTCGGCCTAAAAACCAACGGCAGAACCGCCTCAATCTTGATGAGCCTGCCACCAACTGTCAGATTTGAGTACGACTACGAGCCTGCACCTAATAGCGAAGAAGCAAAATTACTAGATGCCTGTATGCATCCTAAAGATTGGGCCTAACAACATATAGCAGCATCGCTTCCCTATTTTTTTACTTGAAACAATAATTCTTCTTATCATGTATTTGCAACATAGAAACAGAACACTTAGAAATTCGGCAGCCATAAGAAGCCTGATGACCGAAACCATACTAACGCCGAATGATTTCATGTTTCCTCTTTTTATCATAGAAGGACAACAACAACGACAACCAATAGCCTCTATGCCAGGCATTTTCAGAATATCATTAGACCTTTTGGCACAAGAGGTAAAAGAACTCTATACCCTTGGAATAAAAGCGGTAAATACTTACGTAAAATGCCCAGATGCTTTAAAAGATAATACGGGTAAAGAATCTTGGAATCCAGATGGCTTGATGCAAAGGGCTATAAAAACCATTAAAGATGCTTGTCCGGAAATGCTTATTATGAGCGACGTAGCCTTAGACCCCTATTCGTCTTTTGGTCATGATGGGATTGTTCAAGAAGGGAAGGTGCTTAATGATGCTACCGTAGAGGCACTCGTGCAAATGGGATTGAGCCACGCAGCAGCCGGCACCGACTTTTTAGCACCAAGCGATATGATGGATGGTAGAATATTTGCGCTTAGAAAAGCTTTGGAAGACAATAACTATACCGATGTTGGTATAATGAGCTATAGCGCAAAATATGCTTCTTGCTTTTATGGCCCATTTAGGGATGCACTAGACTCCGCTCCGGGCTTTGGCGACAAAAAAACATACCAAATGAATCCGGCCAACAGAAGGGAAGCCATCAATGAAGTAATGAAAGACATCGATGAAGGCGCAGATATTGTAATGGTAAAGCCAGCATTAGCCTATTTGGATATTATAAGAGAAATAAAAAATCAAGTTACTATCCCAGTAAGCGCCTTTAATGTAAGCGGCGAATATGCAATGATACACGCTGCAGCAGAAAAAGGATGGATAGATTTAGAAAAAGCAATGTTTGAATCTTTAACTAGCATCAAACGCTCGGGGGCCGATTTAATAGCTACCTATTTTGCTAAAGAAGCCGCTATTATTTTAAATAAATAAAAAAACAACTAAAGACATATGTATCAGAGTAGTAAGGCGCTGTTTGAACAAGCAAAGAATATTTTACCCGGTGGCGTAAACTCTCCCGTTAGAGCCTTTAAAAGCGTAGGTGGCACACCCATTTTTATGAAAAGTGCCAATGGTGCTTTTTTGTATGATGAGGATGATAATGAATATATAGACCTTATAAACGCTTGGGGGCCGATGATTATGGGTCATGCGTATGAACCGGTTGTCAAAGCCATTCAAAATAAAGTAGCAGAAGCTACCGCTTTTGGTACACCCACTAGACTGGAAGTAACCATTGCAGAATTGATACAAAAGATGGTGCCTAATTGTGATAGAATACGTATGGTAAATAGTGGCACAGAAGCATGTATGAGTGCCGTGAGGCTAGCAAGAGGCTATACCCGTAAAAATAAAATTATTAAATTTGAAGGCTGCTACCACGGACATGCAGATATGTTTTTGGTTAAAGCTGGCAGTGGCGTAGCAACACTTAATATTCAACAAATACCGGGCGTAACCCAGGGAGTGGCCGCTGATACTTTAACTTGTGCCTACAACAACCTGGACGCACTAGCCTCTTTATTTAAACAATATCAAGGAGAAATTGCCGCCGTTATTATTGAACCCGTAGTAGGTAATATGGGTTGTGTATTACCTATGGATGGCTACCTACAAGGCGTCAAAGCATTATGCAATGAAAACGAAGCCGTACTTATCTTTGATGAAGTAATGACTGGTTTTAGGCTAGCTCCGGGTGGAGCCCAAGAGAAATATGGTGTAGAAGCAGACCTAATGACCTTCGGGAAAGTAATAGGAGGCGGAATGCCAGTGGGCGCTATTGCTGGTAAAAAAGAAATCATGGAACTACTTGCTCCGGCTGGCCCTGTATACCAAGCAGGCACCTTAAGCGGCAACCCTGTAGCCATGACGGCCGGATATACACTTCTTAAAACACTTCACGATAAGCCCAATATTTACCAATCGTTAGAGGCTAAAGGCGCCTACCTCAAAGAAGGGCTTGAAAAAGTATTATCAAAACACCAAATACCCCACCACATAAACCAAGTGGGCAGCATGATAAGCATTTTCTTTACAAACAAACACGTTATAGACTGGGATAGTGCCGCTACAACCGACACGCAGTTTTTTGGCAAGTTTTTCCATGCCATGCTTGCAAAGGGTATTTACCTTCCTCCGTCGCCCTTCGAAAGTTATTTTCTTTCAGAAGCCTTAAATTACCAAAATCTAGATACGATAATTGCTGCTGCAGAACAGTCTGTTGTGGAAATTAAGTAACAATCCTTCATATATACTTTTCTAATAGCCTACGTAGATGCCAACTACCGTGGGCTTTTTCTTTTGTAATAGCCTATGTTACAATAAGAAAAGACACTATTTTTTTCATATTCCTACTATATTCTATACATTTGTTCAAATATAAAATAACTGTTTGTTATGGGCTTTTTAAGTAGTTCTACTATTTTGCTGTTGATTATAGTCGCATATTTTTTGTTGTTATTGGGTGTAGCTTTCTATACCGCCAGAGGTAGCAACAACGAGTCGTTTTTTGTAGGCAACAGAAGTAGTAAATGGTGGCTGGTTGCTTTTGGGATGATAGGCACCTCTTTGTCGGGCATGACCTTTATATCCGTTCCAGGCACTGTAGGACTTGGAGCCTTTAGCTATTTCCAAGTAGTAATAGGTTATTGGATAGGCTACTTTATCGTTTCGTTTGTGTTATTGCCCGTTTACTATAAAATGCAGTTGACCTCGATTTATACTTATTTAGAAAAACGACTAGGTAGAGGAGCACACAGAACGGGTGCTTTCTTTTTTATACTCTCCAGAACCCTTGGGGCTACTATCAGATTGTATCTTGTAATTAAAGTGTTGGAGTATTTTATTTTGGGAAACTTAGGTATTTCTTTCGAAATTACGGCAATCGTAATCTTAGGCTTGATACTACTATATACTTTTAAGGGCGGTGTAAAAACGATTGTTTGGACCGATACACTACAAACTACTTTCATGCTTTTGGCGCTAATAGTAAGCATTGTTTATTTGCTTTATAATTTGGATATGGGCCTATCAGAAGCTTATACTGCCATTCAAAATAAGGGTATGACGCAAATATTTGCCACAGATGCCCTAAAAAGCAATTTTTATCTTAAAGAAATAATTGGTGGCATGGTTATAACCATTGCTATGACTGGACTAGACCAAGAGATGATGCAAAAAAATATTAGCGTTAGCAATCTTAAAGACTCCCAAAAAAACATGTTAGTCATGGGCACTTTACAGATGATTGTTGTGTTTATCTTTTTATTGCTTGGTGGACTTTTGTACCTATATGCTATGGAAAATGGTGCAGCTTATCAGCAAATTGTAAAAGACGGCATCAGCAGCTCTGAGTTTATTTGGAATGGTGTAGCCTTAAAAGCAGATGACATTTTTCCACAAATTGCCATTAATTCAGGATTGCCTTTTGCGCTTACTATTTGCTTCATTATCGGTCTGATATCGGCATTATTCCCTAGTGCAGACGGCGCATTAACGGCCTTGACGTCTAGTTTTTGTATAGATATTTTAGGCATGAATAAAGAAAAGAAAACGCTAGAAGCTGCAGGAATGCCGCCCGAGGCAGTGGAAAAAAAGCTAAGCAAAAAACGCCTAAGGGTGCACTATTCCTTTGCTGTACTATTCTTATTATGTGTATTCTTTTTTAGAGAAGTAGACAATGGTTCGCTAATTACCATTCTGCTTAAACTAGCGGGCTTTACGTATGGCCCATTATTGGGCTTATTTGCATTTGGCCTTATCACCAAGCGCGTTTTACGCTCAGATAAGCTGCCATTAATCATATGTTCCCTTGCTATGATTTGTTCGTTTTTATTAGACCTAGTCAACAATTACGAATGGTATATACAGCGCTTTGGTTGGGAGGGCGCTTGGAGTGCCAATTTACAATCTTTGGGAATGAGTTTGTTTGGTGGCTACAAAATTGGTGTAGAGCTACTACTTATTAATGCTATCATCACATTCGTTTTATTACACATCAGCTCTAGCAAAAACATCGTAATGCCGTCTGAAAAAAGTGTTTAAAAACCAAGGATGAGCGCTGATAGAACATTATAGAAACCCTAGTTCAAACTTTGCTTCTTCGCTCATCATATCTCTAGTCCAAGGCGGATCGAAGGTTAACTGAACATGCACATCGTCTATTCCTTCAATAGCGCCTACCCTTTCTTGCACTTGCTGTACGAGCTCGCCCGCTACCGGACACGCAGGGGCCGTTAGGGTCATGGTTATTTTCACGTGCGTGTTATTACCTATTTTCACTTCATAGATTAGGCCTAGCTCATAGATATCTACTGGAGCCATCTCGGGGTCTACCACTGTTTTGAGTGCTTCTATTACCGTGTCATATAAATTCATAAGTGCTGCAGAGTGTTAAGGTTTTTTCATTTGTGTAAAAGCTAATGCATACAGTTTCATCTGCTTTAACATAGCCAATAATCCATTGCTTCTAGTGGGCGATAAATGGCTTTTTAGTCCAATTTTATCTATAAAATAAATATCAGATTGGGCTATTTCTGTTGCCGGCTGCCCCGATAATACCTCAATCATAAGACTTACCAAGCCTTTGGTAATAATCGCGTCGCTATCGGCGGTGAAGCTTACTATCCCAGCCTCGTCGCAAGTAGCGTGTAGCCATACTCTCGATTGACATCCTTTTATTATATAATCATCTGTTTTGTATGCTTCGTCTATCAAAGGTAGGTTTTTTCCAAGCTGAATGATATAATCATATTTTTCCATCCAGTCTTCAAAAAACGCGAACTCTTCTATAATAGCATCTTGCTTTTGGTTGATATTCATTTTTGAAAAAATTGTATTTAAAGGTAAACTTCAATTAGTCCGTCTGGCAGTTGGATATAGAGTTCTTTGGAATTCATATTTATGCCCAATATCCAGCTTTCTACCATGGGTACTAATGCTTCATTGCCATTTTCCAATTCAATGCTTGCCAGTAATTGCCCCGGCGATTCAAAAACTTCTTTTATGATGCCAACTTTTTTGTCTTTAGCATCATAAAGTGTGAAGCCCACAAAATTCATGGTTACATCTTTGGGCTGTACTTGTTCATATTGTTCTTGCGGCAAACTTACTTTTTTTCCTGCAATGGTTTTGGCTTGCTCCAGCGTGTCGATGCCTTCTATAGCAAGTATGGCATCTGTATCGGAACTTGGGCGTATATTTTTTATTTTAAAAGGAATATTACTTCCTCTTTTCATTTCTATGAAAAGGAATTTTATGTCTTTAAATGGCTTTTTCCCTTTTAAGTTGTGGACAAAGTTCACGTGTCCTTCGAGGCCATGCGTAGAAGCGATTCTTCCTATTTCAGCAAATTGATTTAAAGTCTGGTACATATATTTTCGCTTTGCTTATAAAAAAAGCTTCCTCAAGAATTAATACTTGAGAAAGCTTTTGTTCGCTGAACAATTCATAGTTGTAAAAACTATACTTGTGACATCACTCTGAAAATTACTCGGCTGCTGGAGTTTCCTCTGCTGCAGAAGCGTCTGCTGCATCGTTAGCCTCTTCAGCTGCTGGTGCTGCTGCTGCGGCTGCCGCTGCTTGCTTTTCATTTACTAAACGCACAGAGTCTTGCTCAGCTTTGTGACGTTTTTCTAATTTTTGTTTGCGATTATTCTCTTCTCTAGTTGCTACCAATTTTTCATGGTCTGCATTCCAGGATTCAAATTTTTGCATTGCTGTAGCTTCGTCAAACAGACCCAAAGACACACCGCGTAACAAGTGCTTCATGTATAATACTCCTTTGAAGGATAAAATACGACGAACCGTGTTAGTAGGTTGCGCTCCTTTGTTCAACCAATCTAAAGCTTTCTCACGATCTATACGGATAGTGGCTGGAGTGGTCAAAGGATTGTAAGTACCGATTTTTTCGATAAACTTACCATCACGAGGAGAGGTGCTGTTAGCAGCTACGATGAAATAAAATGGGCGCTTTTTAGACCCATGGCGTTGCATTCTTAGTTTAACCGCCATAATAATTGAAATTATTTGCGTTAGAAAATATGGTTTATAAAAATGCAAATTTATACTTTTATTTTTACAGTACCAAATTATCTATTAATCTTACCTTTCCTAAATATGCTGCTATCAATACCACCATAGGTGTTGAGGGTTCATAATCTTGCAATAACTCTAGCGTTGTTGCATTACAAAGGGTCATGTATTCCAGTTGTATACCCTTTTTTTCCAATAAGGCTTGGCTTTCTAGCTGCACCACCGAAAAACGTTTTTGTCCTACTTGTGCCTGTGCCGACACCAAACATTGATAAAGTAAGCTTGCTAGCTGTCGCTCACCTTCGGTAAGCCTAACATTTCTAGAGCTCATTGCCAAACCGTCTGGCTCTCTTTTAATAGGCACAACATGTAGTGCTGTAGCATGCCCTCTTAGTGCTATGAGCTTTGCCACTACCATGCATTGCTGATAATCTTTTTGACCCATAAATAAGCTATGAGGCGCGACGATCCTAAGCAGGGTGTCTACTATCGCGGCTACACCTTGAAAATGTCCTGGCCTATAGGCACCTTCCAATACTTCTGCCACAGACCCCAATTCATAATACGGCAAGCTGGCAGTGCCCTCTGGATACATTTCCTCCTCAATCGGCAAAAACAAAACATTACAGCCCGCTAACTCGAGTTTCAAAACATCTGCTTCTAGAGTTTTGGGGTATTTTGCAAAGTCTTCTTTGTTGTTAAATTGCGTAGGGTTTACATAGATGCTACACACCACTACATCTGCATGCTGTTGGGCAGCTTGCACCAATGAAATATGGCCTTCGTGCAGGGCTCCCATAGTGGGTACAAAACCGATGGTGCGCCCTTCTTTTCGTAAAGGGTTTAGGAAATACTCTAAATCCTTAATATGATGAAAAATGAACATTGTATAAAAATTCGTAACTTTGCAAATTGATACGCCCTTCTTCTTAAAAGAGCGGCCACCTATATGCATTCTTTATATGTGTGGTTTTGAGCTAGTTGCTATTTGTTTAAAAAACTATAGATTGGCAAAAAGACATTATTATAAAGGATCCACACCAAGGTTAATAAAAATAGATAGTCTAGGCTTTTTGAAACTCAAAAATAGAAGTTTTGGCGAATTCAAAAAATATTTTTTTAAAACTGGCAAATTAGGTGACGCAATTCATCTTTGGAAGAAATATTGTATAAGTAAAAACCGAAAGTACATGTCTACACAAACAAAAAAACGCGTTTTAATCATCGCAAACGAGTTATCTCCGTATTTAGAGCTCACAGATTTTTCTGCCATTCTAAATAAGCTCGCAGTTAAAACGTTTGATTCTGGAACAGAGGTAAGAGTAATAATGCCCCGATTTGGTGTGATAAACGAAAGAAGGCACCGCTTACATGAAGTAGTAAGATTATCTGGAATTAATGTAGTAGTGGATAAAGAAGACCACCCTTTGTTGATAAAAGTAGCGAGCCTACCCAATGCAAGGCTACAGGTATACTTCATGGACAACGACGATTTTTTTAAAAGAAAATATACCTTTAATGACGGCGATGGTAACTTCTTTGAAGACAACGCTGAACGTCTCATATTTTTTGGAAAAAGCGCTTTAGAAATAGTTAAGAAATTTGGATGGCCCCCTGATATTATTCACTGCCACGGTTGGATGACATCCTTAGTGCCATTGTTTTTAAAAACCTCCTACAAAAAAGAGCCGGTTTTTGCCAATTCTAAAGTTATCTATACCGCCCAAAAAGAACAATTTGACCACGAATTGCACCCAGAATTTGGGAAAATGCTATTAAACAGTGTGGCAGTAAAAGACAAAGAAGTAGATATATACAATAAAGGCACCAATTTAGCGTTAAATTTGGGCGCATGCAAATATGCCGATGCTATCCTACACGGAGACCAAGCCCTTAATCCTGAGGTGGGAGCCATTACCGGCACCAAAACTAAACAGGTAATCCCTTATGATGAAGCTTGGAAAGACGATATCAATCCTCTTTACAGCATCTATCAAAATTTATCATTAGTATAAAACATATTAAAAAAATATAAAAGTTTTGACAACATTATTCCCCTTAAGAAAAAAAGCCTTAGCGATGACTGCAGGCTTTTTTTCGTGTCTAATTATAGGCTTCTCCTCATGCAAAGAACGTGGTATATCTGGAGCAGATGCAATACCAGAAGTAGACAATATAAATACCTTTGAATGGGAAGGACAAGACCTTTCTTTTGTTACGTTTTATAAAGACTCTCTTTGGACAAACGATTACAACTACAGCCTAGCTACCGTAGGGAATATAACAGACCCCTACTTTGGTAAAACCTATGGCGGTGTCTATTTTCAAGTAGCGGTGCCAATACTTGGATTCCAATTCCCCGATGATATTATTGTAGACAGTAGCGTCGTTTCTGTACCATTATTTGCTAATGCTGCCAATAGAACCGTGGCGTACGGCGATACCAACACGACCATTACCTTTAACGCCTACCGCATTACCGACAACTTTGTGTACGACGCTAGCAAAAGATACTTTGCTCATGATAGCCTTGCCTATCAAGCCCAAGCATTAGGTAGTACAACAGCTACTATGCAACAAATTAAAGACTCCATAACGCTTAACAATGGCACCACAGTAAATAACCTACTTAGAATTAAACTCAACAATGCTTTTACACAAGAATTAGCGAGCCTTCCTGCTAGTCAAACAGGATTGTCGGCTACCTTTCAAGAGTACTTTAAGGGTTTTTACATAGCTCCTAGTACACCCGCTAGCGGTAATTACTTGGGCGTATTCATACTCGACCAAGGTAGCGTAGCTTCCTATAAACTAGCACAACTTACCTTCTATTACCACACAGCCGACGACACTACCACTAAAAAATTCGAATTTCCGTTTAACAATACTCTTTGTGCTTGGTTTAATGCCATCAGAAAAGATTACTCGGGCTTCCCAGCACAACGCTTTACCATGCCTACTCCTACAGACTCTGTGATTGTGCAAAGCGCTCCAGGAATAGCCACCGATGTTACAATTCAATTAGACACCAATATTGGAGCTGCCATAGTGCACAAGGCTACACTGCAACTAACTACGCTCCAAGTAGGAAGCGATGATGCCTTTACGCCTCCCATACAATTGATTGTAAAAGGCCTAAATGATAATGGCGAGGAATATGACTTAATGGACTTTAATAACGCGAGTGGCTACGAGTTTATAGGCGGCATCCCCTCCCGAGAAGAAGTAAATGGAAATACCTTAGTGAGATACTACATCAATCTGCCCAGAGAGATACAGTGGTCTTTAGCACAAAAGAAAAACAACGTAAAGCTGAGAATCTATGCGTCAAGTACCCATCCAGGTATCTATAGAGCAATTTTTGGTGGCACTCAAAACGATGCCGATCACAAAGCATCATTTAAAATGGTATATTCCAAAAAATAAATATTACTTTTAGCATCATAAAAACAAACAAATTATGTGTGGAATAGTAGGATATATCGGTCATAGAGACGCGTATCCCGTATTAATAAAAGGTCTTTCTAGGCTTGAATACAGAGGTTATGACAGTACAGGAATAGCGTTGATGAAAAACGGAGCCTTCAATGTATACAAAAAAGCAGGTAAGGTATCAGACCTTGAGAATTATGTAGCCGATAAAGACAAAACGGGCACTATAGGCATAGGCCATACAAGATGGGCCACCCATGGTGTACCTAACGACGTGAATGCACACCCTCATGTAAGTAATTCGGGTAGATTGGTTTTAATACACAATGGAATAATTGAAAACTATGCTACTTTAAAAGAACAGCTTACCAAAAAAGGGTATCAGTTCAATTCTGAAACAGATACAGAAGTATTAGTCAATTTTATAGAAGAAATACAAGTTCAAGGCAACCTAAACCTTGAAGATGCAATACGCACCGCACTCAACGAAATCATCGGTGCATATGCTATCGTAGTAATGGAAACAGACCATCCCGATACGCTTATAGCCGCCCGAAAAGGCAGCCCTCTTGTTGTAGGTATTGGTAAAGATGAGTTTTTTGTGGCATCCGATGCATCACCAATAATTGAATACACTAAAAATGTTGTCTATTTAGATGACAAAGAATATGCTGTGCTTACTAGAGGTGGCGACATCACCATACGCACACTAGGCAACATCGTTATGACACCTTTTATCCAAGAGCTACAAATGGATTTGGAAGCTATAGAAAAGGGTGGATTTGACCATTTTATGCTTAAAGAAATCTACGAACAACCTAGAGCATTGGTAGACTCGATTAGAGGTCGCGTGAATGCGGAAGAAGGCTGGATAAAACTCGGTGGCGTTGAAGAGTACCTAAACAGAATATTGCAAGCCAATCGTTTTGTCATCACGGCTTGTGGCACTTCTTATCACGCTGGTTTGCTAGGAGAGTATCTAATAGAAGACCTTTCCAGAATACCTGTAGAGGTAGAGTTTGCTTCGGAATTTAGATATAGAAACCCCATCATATTTAATGACGATGTAATTCTTGCTATTTCACAATCTGGAGAAACAGCCGATACTTTGGCGGCGATAGAAATTGCCAAAGAACGCCAAGCTTTAGTATACGGAATATGCAACGTTATTGGTTCATCTATAGCTAGAGCTACCCACGCGGGCTCCTATACACATGCTGGACCAGAAATAGGTGTGGCATCCACTAAAGCTTTTTCTACCCAAGTGGTACTATTAATACTTTGGGCACTACAAATAGCAGAGAAAAAAGGCTCTATCTCTACCTCCTATTTAAGACGAATTCTTTTTGAACTAGAAAGTATTCCTAAGAAAATAGAAGAAATTCTTAAACAAAATGATGAGATAAAAGACATTGCTGCGCAATTCTTTAACGCCGAAAACTTTTTGTACTTAGGACGAGGCTACAACTATCCTGTAGCCATGGAAGGCGCTCTTAAGCTAAAAGAAATTTCTTACATTCATGCCGAAGGGTACCCTGCTGCCGAAATGAAACACGGCCCTATTGCCCTCATAGACGAGCAAATGCCTGTTGTGGTATTGGCTACAAATGAAAGTGCAAGAGAAAAAATAATTTCTAATATACAAGAAGTAAAAGCCCGAAAAGGCCAAATAATCGCTATCATCAATGAAGGTGATGCAGAAATAAAAGCAATGGCCGACTATGCTATTGAAATACCATCAACAGAGGAAATACTTACTCCTTTATTGACCGTGGTACCGCTACAATTATTATCGTACCATATAGCGGTGATGAGAGGTGCTAATGTAGACCAACCTAGAAATTTGGCTAAATCTGTAACGGTAGAATAAGAGATTCTTATCTCATAAAAGAAGCGAGGCTTCCTGAATACTCAGGAAGCCTCGCTTCTTTTTATAGGGTGATAATATTAATTCATGGGCTCATGAAGTATATCTAATAAATCGTTGCTTGCTGTCTCTATTTTATTAACGTTCTTATTGATTTGTGCATTCAAATAATTATACCCAACATAGGCCAATAAACCAATAATAAGACCCGAAGCGGATGTCACCATTTTAGTATAAATACCGCCCGCAAGATTGTTAATTTCAAATCCTTGGTGCTGAATGCTGAAAAACAAAATAATCATACCTGCAATAGTTCCTAAAAATCCAAACATGGGTGCAATACCTGCGATGGTAGATAATACCGAAAGGTTTTTCTCCATTTGATATACCTCCAGTTTTCCGGCATTCTCCATTGATTTTTCAATATGGTCTACAGGCTTACCTATTCTTTTCAATCCTTTCAAAACCACTGTAGGAACGGCTCCTTCAAAACTTCTAGCTACATTAATAGCCCCTGTTATATTACCCTCGGCTAGTTTTTCTTTGATACGAGACATGAAATCTCCAGATGTTTTACCTGCGCGCTTAATAGCTATCAATCGCTCTACAAAAATATACACCGCCAATAAACTACACAATAGCAATGGTATCATTAATACACCACCCTCCATTAGCAGGCTCCATAAGGATAAAGTTTGTTCTGGTTGTACCACTGTTGTTACAGATGTTGCCACAGGCACCGCTACGGTGTCTGCAACACCTTGTTGTGCTACCTGTACTGTCAAAAACTGAGAAAATCCCATAATCCGCATTCTTTTATTGGAGCAAATATACAATCTTAATAAATTGATTTCTCACTAATAATAAAATAATATCCATCTTTTGCTTAAACGATTACTACGCTTTCATTAGCAATCGGCCCTTTTGCTCATACACTTCGAATCGCTATCACTTTTTTAGGTCATCTTGTCATTATCCCATTTTTAGCATTAGAATTTCAAACAACAAAAAATAAAGCTTTAAGCCTAATAAAAAACCATTAATGTAGTTTTTTTATAATTGTAAAGAAGCGAATGCGTTTTCGGAGATAGTTATACTTTTAGAAAAGTAACCACCGCTCCAATTTATTTATTTATTTTCGCTATGGAAATATTCCGCTCAAAGTATGCCCATAAAATTATGTCTCAACAAATAGAAATAAGGGGTGCCAGAGTGCACAATCTTAAAAATATAGACTTAAATATCCCTAAAAATAAATTAGTAGTAATCACAGGCTTGAGCGGAAGTGGCAAGTCGTCATTAGCATTCGATACCATTTTTGCCGAAGGACAAAGGCGCTATATGGAAAGCTTCTCTGCCTATGCTCGACAATTTATGGGCGACCTCGAACGCCCAGATGTTGACCAAATACTTGGACTTTCGCCCGTCATCTCTATTGAACAAAAAACAACCAATAAAAACCCGCGCTCCACAGTAGGTACTATTACAGAAATCTACGATTTCCTAAGGCTCTTGTATGCGCGCGTGGGCACCGCTTATTCCTACATCACTGGAGCCAAAATGCAAAAATATGCCGAGGAGGAAATTATTCAACAAATTTATGATAACCTTTCGGGTCAAAAAATCGTTATCCTAGCCCCAATTGTTAGAGGAAGAAAAGGTCATTACAGAGAGCTTTTTGACCAATATATGAAACAAGGCTACCTCAGAGTAAGAGTAGATGGAGAAATTGTAGAGATGAAACCATCTATGCAATTAGACCGATATAAAATTCACGACATCGAACTAGTGATAGACAGGCTTGAAGTTGCAAACGACGAGCGCTTGCGCCTTAGCCAAAGTATACAAAAAGCACTAATACTAGGCAAAGGGCTTGTTTTTATACAACAACATCAAACAGAAAAAGTAATTGCATATAGCAAAAACCTAATGGAGACGAGCACAGGGCTATCTTACGAGGAGCCTCATCCCAATCATTTTTCCTTCAACTCGCCCTATGGTGCCTGTCCTAAATGTAAAGGCCTTGGCGTAATTCATTCTGTTTCTTTAGAAGCCGTGTTGCCCAACCCATCCTTGAGTATAAAAAAGGGTGGCATTGCTCCCCTAGGCGAAGCAAGAGAAGCCCAAAGCTGGAAACAAGCAGAGCGCTTTGCTAAATCTAAAAAAATAAATACCACTGTGCCTATTTCAGAACTGGGAGAAAAAGAAATCAACCTCATGCTTTATGGCAATGAAGAAGGCTTATTGACCTACAAAAAAAATGAGGATAACTCATCGTACCAATACAACGCTACTGCCTTTGAAGGTGTAATAAACAGTATGCTACGATGGTTTAACGAAAGCCCCTCTGACTATATCAGAAACTGGGCAGAACAGTTTTTATACCTCAATACTTGCGATGCTTGCCAAGGCAGCCGTTTGAAGAAAGAGAGCCTTCATTTTAAAATTGGTGGATATACGATTGCCGACTTAGCCGCCATGAGCCTTTCTGACTTTCTAACTAAATTCCAAGAACTACCACAATTACTCAACGAGAAAGAGAATTTAATAGCAAAAGACATCATTAAAGAAATAATTGAAAGAGCTGGATTCCTGCTAGATGTGGGCTTGCACTACTTGACGCTCAACAGGCCCTCTAAGTCATTAAGTGGAGGCGAAAGCCAACGCATTCGCTTGGCCACCCAAATAGGCTCTAAGCTTACTGGCATCACCTATATTTTAGACGAACCAAGCATCGGCCTTCATCAACGAGACAATCAACGCCTTATTGCTGCCTTAGAAAACTTAAGAGACGGGGGCAATACTGTGATAGTGGTTGAACACGATAAAGATATTATGCTTGCGGCAGACCACCTGATTGATATTGGTCCCAAAGCGGGCATACATGGTGGCAGGGTTGTATCGCAAGGCACACCACAAGAAGTGCTTATGGATGATACGCTCACTGCAGCCTATTTAAACCAAAAGAAACACATAGGCCTTCCTGAACAGCGCAGAGCCGGAAATGGCCACGAGCTAGTACTTAGTGGCGCAACAGGCAATAATTTAAAAAATGTCTCTATTACGATTCCACTGGGTGTGTTCATTGGTGTCACGGGCGTTTCGGGTAGTGGCAAAAGCACCCTTATTACCGAAACACTTTATCCTATTTTATCCAGACATTGTTTTCCTGCCTCCAAAATGAAGGCCTTACCGTATACTCAAATTACAGGCTTGGAACATATAGACAAGGTGATAGAAATAGACCAAACGCCCATTGGCAGAACGCCTCGCAGCAATCCGGCTACGTATTGCGGTTTTTTCAATGACATACGGCAGCTTTTCGCTCAAATACCTGAAGCTAAAATTAGGGGTTATAATGCTGGTAGATTTTCATTCAATGTAAAGGGTGGTAGGTGCGAAGAGTGTCAGGGAGGTGGTATGCGCGTGATAGTAATGAACTTCTTGCCTGACGTATATGTGCCATGTGAAAAATGCCAAGGTAAACGATACAACAGAGAAACACTAGAAATAAGATACAAGGGCAAATCCATTTCGGATGTATTAGACATGACGGTAGAGGACGCCGTAGCTTTTTTTGCAAATGTTCCTACCTTGTACAGAAAGATAAAGACGCTTCATGATGTAGGTTTGGGCTATATAGGGCTGGGCCAAAGCGCTGTAACACTAAGCGGCGGAGAGGCTCAACGCGTAAAGTTAGCTACAGAATTGGCTAAGAAAGATACCGGCAAAACCTTTTATATACTTGACGAACCCACTACTGGTTTGCACTTTGAAGACATTAGGGCGTTACTAAAAGTGTTGGACAAGCTTGTAAATAGAGGCAATACCGTAATGGTAATAGAGCACAATTTAGATATGATTAAGGTAGCCGATTACATAATAGACATTGGTCCGGAAGGAGGTAATGGCGGAGGCACCTTAGTAGTTGCTGGCACACCCGAAAAAGTTGCCAAATCTAAGCGCAGCATTACTGGTAAATTTTTGAAAATGGAACTGGCCTAAGGTCTGTGTGCTCCATTTCCCAAAACGTCATAATTATAACCGCTTTACGAAACAGTAAGACACCAACTGTATTACATCATTCATACGGTTGGTGTTTTTGAATAGTCAATTATTTAAAAGTGCTAATGCTAGCTGCTTTGCAATAAAATGCAGGATTATAATATTCCTGCTCGCTTAAGCAAGGTATCAACGCTAGGTTTTTGCCCTCTGAATGCTATATACAATTGCATAGGGTCTATAGTGCCTCCTGCGCTCAATAAGTTCTTAAACTTTGTGGCTATTTCTGGATTGAAAATTCCGTGTTCTTTAAAAAAGGCAAATGCATCGGCGTCCAATACTTCTGCCCATTTATAAGAGTAATAGCCTGCCGCATAGCCTCCGGCAAAAATATGCGAGAATGTTGGGCTGACGGCCACTCCAGTAATATTAGGATACAAGCTAGTGGCTGCTATTGCTTTCTTTTCAAACTGTTCTATGCTTTCTGTAATAGGAATACCCGAATGGTAATGCATGTCGAGCATTGCAAAACCAATTTGACGAAGTGTTTGATAACCTTGCATAAAGTTAGCCGATGCTACTAGTTTATCGATGGTAATATCGTCCAATACTTCGCCGGTTTGATAATGCTTTGCTATGGTTTGTAAAAAAGATTTTTCATAGCAATAATTTTCCATAAACTGAGACGGTAGTTCTACAAAATCCCAATATACGTTTGTGCCAGATAGGCTTTCGTAGCAAGTATTAGCTAGGATGCCATGCAATGCATGTCCGAATTCATGAAACAAAGTGGTAAACTCTGTAAAATTAAGCAAGGAAGGCGTATCGCCTATGGGCTTAGAAAAATTACACACTATAGATATATGTGGTCTATGATTTTCGCCTTCATGTATGTATTGTCCTTTGAAGGAGGTCATCCATGCTCCGGGGCGTTTTCCTGCTCTAGGAAAGAAATCTGTGTACAGCAATGCTTTGTGTTTACCATTTTCAAGCACATCATAAACGGCCACTTCTGGATGGTACACAGGCACCGTATCTATTTTTTCGAACGTAAGTCCATACAGTTTTTCTGCTACCAAAAAAGCAGCTTTCAAAGACTGTTCGAGCGGAAAGTAGGGCTTTAGTGCTTCTTCAGAAAAATCGAATGTTTGTTCTTTTAGTTTTTCTGCATAGTAGGCATGGTCGTATGCTTGAATGGCTTGGATATTGTCTTTAGTAGCCAAAGCTTGTAGTGCTTCCAGTTCTTTGATAGCTTTTGGCTTGGCTTTATCTAGCATATTTTCTAAAAAGGCCAATACAGCCTCTTTGTTTCCCGCCATTCTTTCTTCAAGTACAAAATCTGCATGGTCTTTAAAGCCCAAGAGTTCAGCTCTGCTTTGTCTTAAAGATGTAATTTGTTTAATAATTTGTTCGTTATTGTGTTTATTGTCTTGCATTGCCCTCATTCCAGAGGCTTTATGAAGTTGTTGTCTGAGGTCTCGGCGGCTACTGTACTTTAAAAATGCCGTGAGGCTAGGAAACTGCAAGGTATACACCCAGCCATTCAGTCCTCGTTTTTCTGCTTCTTCTTTTCCCAGTGCCAAGGCAGAAGGGGGGAGTCCTGCTACATCTTCTTCTTTTTCTAGATGCAAAAAATAGGCATTCGTTTCTGCCAATACATTCTGAGCGTATTGTACTCCCAGCATAGCCAGCTCTTGGTCTAGATTTCGTAGCGTAGTTTTCTTATCATCAGACAGGCTAGCACCATTTCTCACAAAAGCTTTATAGGTTTTTTCTAAAAGGCGCTGCTGCTCTTGGCTAAGCGAGGTTGCATCTTGGTGGTTAAATACTGCTGCTACCTTTTGGTATAATGCCTCATTTAATAGAATATCGTTGCTGTAAGCGGCCAAAATGGGCGATAGTTTTTGCGCCAATTGTTCCATTTCGTCATTAGTATCGGCAGAATTCAGATTGTAAAATACACTTGTGGCTATTTGTAGTTGGCTGCCACAACGTTCTAATGCCTCAATCGTATTTTCGAAAGAGGGAGGTGCATCATTGGCTACAATGCCTGCTATTTCCTTTTTGGCTTCTTCTATCAAATGGGTAATGGCGGGCTCAAAATCTGTTATCTGTATTGCTTGAAAGGGCACTGCACCATATGGTGTCTTAAAGGGTTGTAATAATATATTGGAAGACATAAAGTAGGTATTTATTATATAAAATTAAGTGTCTAAATTACGCAATTGTCTTGTAATTAATTTCTTAATACAAATTCATCTTTGATTTGGGGGCGACACTTGATGGGGCATTTGCCTAAAGGACGGTGCTGTAATATAAATACCCCTGAAGGCTACATTGATTTTGATAAAATATATAACTTAGCACAATTATTCTTATTACCAAACGTAAAAAAATTGGGTAGTTATTTTTTTTATTAACTACACTATCAAAAATATATGTCGCAGATATCTTTACAAAAACGATCTAAGCGTTTAGTAAAAAAACTTGTTCTTCTTGTAGTAGGGCTGATATTAATTAATATGCTTGCTTATAGGTTTTATACACAAGCAGACTTAACTACCGATAAGCGTTATACAACTACCGAGGCTACTAAGGGGCTTTTAAAATCTATAAATGACCCAATACGGATTACTGTTTTCCTTACAGGAAAGGATATGCCAGCAGCTTTCCAGCGACTAAGCAAATCAACGATAGACGTACTAACGAATTTTAGAGCCATTTCAAATAATAAGCTAGACATCACCGTAGCAGACCCCAATAGTGAGGATAGTACTATCTTCCAAACTATCGTGCAGTATAGAATGGAGGGCATACCGGTAACAATAGACGCAGGCAAGAAAGGTACACAACAAATCATGGTGTTTCCTTGGGTATTGGTAGAAAACCTTAGTAGTGGTGCGGCTATGCCCGTTTTTGTGCAAGAAACAAATGCTCCTCAGCTTTCAAGAACAGTGCTTAATAAGTCGGAAGTGCTTTTGGAATACAATATAGCCAATGCTATAAATACGGTAACAAAAAAAGAAATTGCTAAAGTGGTATTCCTCACAGGCAATGAAGAAGACCTTGGATACAACTACCTTAGTGCTATTGGCAATCTGGCCTCGCTTTATCAAGTAGATACCTTCAACTTAAAAATGGCTGCTGCTATACCTAGCGATGTTGATGTGGCTATTTTGAACAGTCCTTACCAAGCCTTTAGCGAACAAGAAAAATACAAGCTTGACCAATACATAATGAATGGTGGTAGCGTCCTTATGATGCTCAACCAAGCAACGGGCTCATTAGATAGCTTTAGAAATGGCGGGCAATACAACGTCTTACCTGTAGACCTCAACCTGAGCGACCTGCTTTTTCATTATGGCGTAAGGGTCAATACCAACCTGCTAGCCGACGGTGCAGAGCACGAGATGATACCTCTATCTAAATCGGGCAGAATGGAGGAGTCTATGTTGTATCCTTGGCAATACTTTCCAGTACTAAAAGCTTCGGATAAGCATCCTATCACTAAAAACTTAGATGGCATTTTGGGTAGGTTTGTAAGCAGTATTGACTTGGCAGAGCAAGATAACGGTGTAACGAAAACCGTATTGCTCACGACTTCTAAGTATACCAAAACGATTTCGCTTCCTACGCCATTGATACTTACCGATGCTATTACACCAATAAATACCGGCACCTACAAAGAACAACATAAACCGGTAGCCGTACTTTTGGAAGGCAACTTTAGTTCGTTCTATGCCAAAAGAAAGCCAGAAGAAGTGCAGAAGCTTATCAATACAACGCAAGTACCCGACAAAACCTCTTCAGAAAACAAAGGCAAACTCATTGTTATTGGCGATGGAGATATCATTTATAACGACATGACCGCTCAAGGCCCCCTAGAGCTAGGACAATACAAATTTGGTGGGTACAAATACGACAATAAAAGCTTTTTAATGAATGCAATAGAGTATCTAAGCAACGACCAGCACTTATTGGAGGCAAGAAACAAATCTTTCACCAATAGGATTCTCGACCCACAGCGCGTACAAAAAGAACGCTTTAAGTGGCAGGTTATCAATATTGCTATTCCTAGCATCTTAATATTGATTATAGGTATTATTTGGGCATTTATCAGAAAAAGAAAGTACGGCTAAAAGGTTATTTAGCGCAATGAAATGAATATATTTACACTAATCAAGTACTCAATTAACTATGCAACATTCAGAAAAACCACCCGTATATTACAGCGATTACTTACAGCTCGACAAAATTCTATCGGCTCAGCACCCCGAAAGCTTAAAAGCTGGTATAAAGGCTGACGACGAATTGTTGTTTATCATTATCCACCAAACGTATGAACTGTGGTTTAAACAAGTAATACACGAGGTGAATTTGGTTAGAAATATCTTTAAGTCGAACACCATCGATGATAATGGTGCTCATTTATACAATGCGGTGCATAAGCTAAAAAGAGTAGTAAGCATCCTAGAAATTTTAGTACAACAAATATCCGTCCTGGAAACAATGACGGCACTTGACTTTTTAGACTTTAGAGATTTGCTCAGGCCCGCGTCTGGATTTCAAAGTATTCAATTCAAATCATTAGAAGCAGCACTTGGATTAGAGTTTAAAGACAGATACGGCAAAGACTATTACACTTCGCAGCTTTGTCCTATGGATGTAAATAAAGTAAAAAAAGTAGAAGAAGAGGAGTCCTTGATTTCCTTAATCAATAAATGGCTTTCCAGAATGCCTTTCTTAAACGAATCTAAATATTGGGAAAGCTATAATACTACCAAAGAACCTCTACCTGTTTTCTATCAATTGTACAGAGAGCTTTATCATAATAGCCTCACGGAAGGAGAGCTACAACAGAAAGAAGTTTTTGATAGTTTGTTTGTAGACAATAACAGCTACCCTACAGACAGAAAATTAAGCCAAGAAGCAAGCAGAAATGCGCTTTTTATATTCTTATACAGAGATTTCCCGCGTTTGCAATTACCATTTGAGCTATTAGATACATTATTGGAAATAGACGGCTTGATGGGCTTGTGGAGACACAGGCACATACACATGGTGCAACGCACTATAGGGAAACGTGTGGGTACAGGTGGTAGCAGTGGTGTGCATTACTTAAAAAAAGCAGCCGATAGTCATTATATTTTCAAAGAGTTTTCTGAATTGACTTCGTATATGCTAGCCAGAAAAGATTTGCCTCAACTACCAGATACACTTATAGCAGACCTGAGTTATAAAAATGCTCACTAACTTAATACACCCAAACTCCGTCCTTAAGAATGATTTTTTTAAGGACGGTTTCTTTTTTTATTAACCACCCATTGTAGCAAAGTATCCTTGTTGCCATATTGCCTTTAGGGTAGCCAAATGATGCGTTTCGTTACTGTTGTTTGGTTCAACTCTTGAAGTGCGGTATCTAAGCCATATTGCTTAAGATATTGATGCAACTTTTTGTTCCATTCGCGCTGTACATCCTGACGCATATGGTGCTGCGTTTCTTGGTCGTATTGTTGATTCATCAATTCCTTTTCGGCGGTAATTTTTTGGATTAATTCTCTTAGTTCTTGTTTATAGTTGGCCGTAAATTCGAAGGCACTAAAAGCTTCCAAAAGTTTTTTATAAAAAATAAGGCTTATGATAAAGTGTCCTTTTTCATGATCTAGTAGCAGCATACTCACAGAATCTGATGCCGTATTTAAAAACTTTTTATCTACTAAGCAATATTCTGTTTCGAGCTTCAGCTTGGAGGTCAATTCTATGGTCACTTCCTTGCCTTGTTTCAAATAGCTCATTTCATTATTATGCGAAACCACTATGGCGGCCTTATACACTTGATTCGATAAATTAGTAGGCTTAAAATGTTTCCAAGTAAGCGGAATATTAGAAAATTCGCTTTGACTCCAAGCGTATCCGGTAAAGCCAAATAAGGTAATGAGTAATAAAACTAACTTGTTTTTCATGATTACAATTTAAGTTAAATTTTTTGTTTCACAATTAAGCTTAATTTTGCCCTTCTTATTATTCTATATAACGCTACAAAAGTATTTTTGATTATGATCATGGACTTGATAGACTTTATAATGCATATAGATGTTCATTTATCGGCATTATTGGTTACATACAAAGAGTGGATTTATGCTATTCTTTTTGCTATTATCTTTATAGAAACGGGTATTGTTATCATGCCATTTTTACCTGGCGACTCTCTTTTGTTTGCGGCTGGTATGCTTGCTGCTGCCCATCCCGATAAGCTCAATGTAGTATACATACTTATATTGCTATTCACGGCAGGGGTGCTTGGCGACGCCTGCAACTATGCTATAGGTAAATACTTTGGTATGAAATTCTTGAATATTAGACTATTTGGAAGACAGATGGTTAAACCACAGCATATAGACAAGACAAACGAATTTTACGAAAAATACGGTCCGGCTACTATTATCATAGCGCGCTTTGTACCTATTGTTAGAACTTTAGCTCCTTTTGTAGGTGGTGTGGGTAAGATGTCGTACGGTAAGTTTCTTACGTACAATGTGCTGGGCGCCGCTCTTTGGGTGGGCAGTATGACTTTGGCTGGATATTTTTTAGGAAATATTCCGATAATTAAAGACAACTTCTCTAAAGTAGTGCTTATTATAATTTTCTTGTCTATTTTGCCAATTATTTATCAATTTATAAAAGAGAAATTTTTTAAGAAAAATCAACAAGCGTCTTAATATTATTGTTTGTTTATAAAAATATTTAAAGCCACTCGTTATACAATACGTAGTGGCTTTATTGTTATAGTGTAGTGGCATATTTTGTAACACGATGGGTGTTTTGGCTGCGCAAAAAAAACATCTGCACTACTTGCGTAATGCAGATGTGAAGATGGTTTGAATACTAATTATTTTTTAATATCAAATCTATCTAGTTCCATCACTTTTGCCCAAGCTTTTGCAAAGTCATTTACAAATTTCTCATTGCTGCCTTCTTGTGCATATATTTCTGCTACGGCTCTAAGTTCAGAGTTGGAACCAAAAATCAAGTCGTTTCTTGTAGCTGTCCATTTTACTTGACCGTTTATTCTATCTTTTCCTGTAAAAGTTTCTTGGGTAGCGTCATTTGCGTGCCACTCTGTGTCCATTGATAACAATTTTACAAAGAAGTCGTTGGTTAATTGGTCTTTTTTATCACTAAAGACACCATGTTTTGATTGATCGTAGTTGGCGCCAAGCGCTCTCATTCCACCTACTAGCACGGTCATTTCTGGCACGGTTAAGGTTAATAATTGCGCTTTATTTACCAATAATTGTTCGGTAGAAACGGTGTATTTTGTTTTTAGATAATTTCTAAATCCATCTGCTTCGGGTTCTAAAACCTTGAACGACTCTATATCTGTTTGTTCTTGAGAAGCGTCCATTCTTCCGGGTGTAAAGCTTATATTTACATTGTATCCTGCATTTTTAGCTGCTTTTTCAATAGCTGCATTACCGCCTAATACTATGAGGTCTGCCATTGATACTTTTTTATCTTTAGCTTTAGCATTGAAGTCGTTCATGATTTTCTCATAGGCTGTAAGTACTTTTGCCAATTGTTTTGGATTATTAGCTTCCCAGTTTCTTTGTGGTTCTAGTCGTATTCTCGCACCATTAGCGCCACCTCTTCTGTCAGAGTTTCTGTATGTTGAAGCCGAAGCCCAAGCTGTCGACACCATTTCGCTGATGGATAAACCACTATTGAGTAATTGGTTTTTCAATGATTTTATATCGTTGGCATCTACAACTTTGTGGTTTAACTCAGGTATTGGGTCTTGCCATATTAAATCTTCTTTAGGAGCTTCGGGACCTAAATAGGTAGAGCGAGGGCCCATGTCTCTGTGTGTTAATTTAAACCAAGCTTTTGCAAAGGCTTCTTCAAATTCTTTTGGATTTTCTAGAAATCTTCTAGATATTTTTTCATATTCTGGATCGAATCTGAATGCCAAATCGGTGGTAAGCATTGTCGCTTTATGCTTTTTATTTTTATCAAAAGCATCGGGAATTATTTTTTTGTTTGTGGTAGCTACCCATTGGTGGGCGCCTGCTGGACTTTTGGTCAACTCCCATTCGTTACCGAAAAGGATTTTAAAAAATCCGTGATTCCACTCTGTTGGTTTGGTCGTCCAAGTAACTTCTAAGCCAGAGGTGATGGCATCTTTTCCTTTACCGGTGCCATAAGTGCTTTTCCAGCCCAAGCCTTGTTCTTCGATACCAGCAGATTCTGGATCGGCGCCTACATGGTGCGCTGGCCCAATACCGTGCGTTTTACCAAATGTATGCCCACCAGCGTTGAGTGCTGTTGTTTCGTAGTCATTCATTCCCATGCGTTTAAATGTTTCGCGAATGTCTTTGGCTGCCAACAGTGGGTCGGGGTTGCCACCCGGACCTTCGGGGTTAACGTATATTAATCCCATTTGCGTAGCGGCTAAAGGATTTTCCAATCGGCCTTCTTGCGTTCTTGCTGCTGCCAACCATTCTTTTTCCGAACCCCAATAAACATCGCTTTCTGGTTCAAAAACATCTTGTCTACCTCCCGAAAAACCATAGGTTTTAAAGCCCATAGACTCTAAAGCTACATTGCCACTTAAAATCAGCAAGTCTGCCCATGAAATTTTGTTACCATATTTTTGTTTAACAGGCCAAAGAAGTCTTCTGGCTTTATCTAGGTTGCCATTATCGGGCCAGCTGTTTTGTGGCGCAAAGCGTTGTTGTCCTGAGCGTGATCCACCGCGTCCGTCTGCGGTTCGGTAGGTGCCGGCGCTGTGCCAAGCCATACGGATAAAAAGCGGTCCGTAATTACCAAAATCGGCTGGCCACCAATCTTGACTTTCCGTCAGTACTTTTTCTATATCTTTTTTTAATGCAAAATAATCTAAACTTGAAAATTCTTTGTGGTAGTCGAATGCTTCGCCTAATGGGTTGCTTAGCTCGGAGTTTTGCCTTAAAACGCTTAAGTTTAATGCATTTGGCCACCAATCTTTATTGGTTGTGCCTTTTAACATAGATTCACGTTTTGCGGTTACTTCGCTTTTTGTGGTGGCACCATGTCCTAAAGGGCATTCACCTGCCGCTTTATCTTGTGCTAATAAGGCACTTGGTAAAGCTAGCATTGCAAAAGTTAAAAGTCTATTCATGATTTAATAATTAAGTTGCTTAAGTAATATTCAAAGTTAGATTTTATCATCGTAGCGCGCAATAGTATTTTTAATAGCTGCTATTGATTCTATCGATATTCTTTACATATGCGTAATCGAAATTAAAAAGGTTTGAGTCGCTGCTGCTGTTCTTTTTGTAGAGGTAAAAGTGTGTTTAATGGTGCTATACTATATGCTTTTTATCTATGATCCTTTTTTAATTATGGCTGTACATGCATTTTATTATTTACCAAATCGTTGGTATATACTTGCATATATGCATCGTAGTATTTTTTTTGCAATAGCATGGGCTGTTTGAATGCTGCTTCATGAATAAGGTTATTGGTATTCATACTATCTTGCCGATACTCGTAAACTCCAGCAGGCTTATCGTCGTTGAGTACAAGTAATAGGCTATCTTTTATTACAAAGGTTTCGTTTCGTACTTTGCTTATGGCTATGGGTGTTTTATTATTCGATAGGAGGTTGTTTCCTAAAGCATAATAGGGGTGTGGATAATATAAGGTATGCAGTATTGTGGGTAATATATCTATTTGTTGTGCTACACTTTTTATTTTTTGGGGCTTAAATACTTGCTGGCTAGGGTCATAGATGAACATAGGTATTTGAAACTTTCCTATTTTTTCTGCATAAAATTCGTTCGAAGCCATGGGCGAGCAATGGTCGGCTGCAAACACAAAAATAGTATTCATAAACCAGGCCTCTTGGCTAGCGGTAGCAAAAAATTGTCCTATGGCGTAGTCGGCATATCTTAGGGCTGTATATATGGCTAGTCCGTCTTCTTTAAGCGTTGGCACATACTTTTCGGGGATAGTATATGGCTGATGCGAGTTGATATTGAAAATAGCTGCATGGAAGGGTTGTGGCGTGTGTTTGATTTCCAATGCTGCTCTTTGCAGGAAGGGTTCGTCCCATATTCCCCAGCTGCCATCAAAGTCTTTTTCGTTATTGTATTCTTTTCTTCCAAAATAGTGATGGTATCCTGCATTTTTTACAAAAACATCGAAACTCATACTCCCATTAGTAGCACCATGATAAAAGCTAGATACATAACCTTCTTTTTGTAGTAAACTGGCAAAAGAGTTGATTTTGTTATTAGCATAAGAGGAAGTCATAAAGGCTTGATCCATCCAACCGGGAATGCCTGCCAGTATAGCGGGAATGGCTTTTGCTGACTGGAAGGAATTTGCGTAGGCATTTTCAAACACTAGGCTATATTGCATTAGGCTATCTAAAAAAGGTGTATAACTTTTTTTCCCAGATAGTCCTGTAAATTCTTTCGAAAAGCTTTCTAATATAAAAATTACGATGTTCTTTTTGTTCATTGCTTGAACACTATCCGGCTTATGTATGGGTTGTACTAAGGCTATTGCTTCTGTTTCGGGCATTATATTTAGAGCTTGTATTCCTTGGTTTTGAACAGAAGTAATAATAGAGAAGGTAGTATTTAGTACTATTGGTATGTGTTCATTGGGTGCATATTGAATGGCATTTCGGCTTGCCAAGGGTACAAGTTGCCATCCGCCTCTTATGCCTGTTATCACCAGGCCTAGTATGAATACACTAACTAAGCTGTGAATTCCTACATATTTTATGGTACGCTTCGCGGTGCTAAACGGGTATTTGTTGACGATACGAAACAGGTATTTGGATATACGATATAACAAGTAAATAAATAAGGCAACAATGACGAACAAATAACCATAATGTTTCAGAAAATTTGGGATTAAATTGAGGAAATCTCCCGGACGCATAATTAGGTACAAAACATCGATATTACTACGTTGTTGATTATAGGGAAAATACTTCCAATCGGCAATTTCGAAGCACAGTGCTAATGATACGCAAAAGGTAAACAGTGTACTTAGTATACGGGTATTTGTGGGTTTCCAGCTTAAAGGCAAAGCAAAAACAAAAAACACCCAACCTACTATACTAGCAATAGCGGCGAGGTCGAATCGTAAGCCAAAGAAGCAATACTGTAATAATTGGCTGGTATTTATGTTTTTAAACGCATCTATATTATTGAGATAAAAACCTATGCGTGTTATCAGAAACACCAAGACACATAAAAAAAGGTGAGTACCTATGGCCCACCCTTTTTGTTTCACACTATATCTTACGGTATTCATTTAGGTAATTGATTTCTTTCTAACTCTATTTCTTGAATTCTAGCTTTTTTGGCACCCCTGAGGAAGTCTGAAGCAAAGATAAAGTTATTCAACAGTTCGTTCTCTGTTAAGAAAATGTCTTTATTAGAACCCTCCCATTGTTTTTGACCTTGGTGCATGTATATGATATGGTCGCCGCTTTCCAATACTGTATTCATATCGTGTGTATTGATGATGGTAATCATATTAAATTCGGCCGTTATTTCTTGTATTAGGTGGTCTATTACTAAAGACGTTTGGGGGTCTAATCCAGAATTGGGTTCGTCGCAGAATAAGAATTTAGGGTTCAAAACAATAGCTCTTGCTAAGGCTACTCTTTTCTTCATACCGCCACTTATCTCCGAAGGGAATTTATGATTAGCATCCTTCAAGTTTACTCTTTCCAATACCTCTTGTACGCGTTCTAGTTTTTTCTTGTAGGAATCTTTGGTAAACATATCTAGTGGAAAACGGATGTTTTCTTCTACTGTTTTACTGTCGAAAAGCGCTGAGCCTTGAAAAAGCATGCCAATTTCTTGCCTAATTTGTTTTATTTTATCGGAATCTGCTGTTACAATATCTGCACCGTCATACAACACCTGTCCTTGTTCGGGCTTAAAGAGTCCAATCATGCATTTCATTAAAACGGTTTTTCCGCTACCGCTTGAACCAATGATCAAATTGGTTTTTCCAGCTTCCATTTTAAAACTTACATCTTTTAGTACTTGCTTATCTCCAAAACTTTTATACAGTCCTTTTACTTCTATCATTGGTAGTTTGTTTATTGCGTGTGGTAGGCTATTAGTCCATCTTTAGGAGCTTTACAGATAGTGCCTGTGGTTAAGCCATAAGAGTTGTGCAACTCTTTAATGACGTCCCTAAATTCGAATGCTACTGAGCCTACAAAATGTATAGGGTATTTCCAACTCTCTCTATACTTCAATACATGTTTTTGGTGAAAGGCAATTAGTGCATCTTCGATGATATTTTCCACCATATAATGCCCTCTATTATCTACTAAAAACTGTGTAAAATTAGCTATAAATCTGTTAGGAAATGGCTTGTTGTACACACTTTCTAAAACGCTATTTAAGTCATTACCGTATCTTTCTAAAAAAGATTCTTTTAGTTCGTCGTCAAACGTATTGTAATAAAAGTATTGTAATACTTTTTTACCCAAATCGGCTCCGCTACCTTCATCTCCTAAAATAAAGCCTAAGGATGGATTTTGGGTCTTAATTTTTTTACCATCATAATAAGCAGAATTACTGCCGGTGCCTAATATACAGCACACTCCCTTTTCTATGCCACAAGTAGCTCTAGCAGCAGCCAACATATCGGAGTAGGCAGCTACTTGATTTATACCAAAATGATTTTTCAATTGTTTTTCTACAAATTTTGCCTTGTAACCGTCTTTAACGCCCGCACCATAAAATACTATTTCTTCTATTTTATTCTTGGTAACATCTATACTAAATTCTTCTGTCAAAACAGTACTATATATGTGTTCATCACAAAAAAATGGATTCAAACCTGTTGTTTGTATCGTTTTAGAGACTTTTCCATTCTTGATAAGTATCCAGTCTGTTTTGGTAGATCCACTATCGGCTATTAGTAGTGACATAATGATGATTTTAATGTTATTGCATAAAATCTTACAGTGGCTGCAAAATTTAGTTTGAATTTAATTCGTATTTTTTACAATCAATAATAAACGGCTGTAAAATATATAAGAATAAATGAAAATTAACAAAATAAGTGTAAAAAGCATCGCTGTTTGCTTATATTTTATCAGCAATTAGTAGCTAAACAACATTTACGTAGTAATGAGTGGCTTTTATCACGATAAGCCCTAGTACTTTTGAATATCTAAAAACTTGGTATTTTTTTGAAAAATAATTTTTTCTATTCAAAATACTAGTTTATATTTGCACTCACAAAAATTTTGAACTAAAAATTACGTTTTAGTTTGGTTTTTTTTGGGCAAAAAAGATCTTAATATCTATAAAAGAAAATAAGCAGAAGTAGCTCAGCTGGTAGAGCATAACCTTGCCAAGGTTAGGGTCGCGCGTTCGAATCGCGTCTTCTGCTCATTAAGTATACCACCTACCGCCCTGGTGGTGAAATTGGTAGACACGCAGGACTTAAAATCCTGTAAGCAGCAATGCTTGTGCCGGTTCAAGTCCGGCCTGGGGCACTTATCATTCTTATTCATTGATTATTTTTTTTTATTTTCTAAGCAGAAGTAGCTCAGCTGGTAGAGCATAACCTTGCCAAGGTTAGGGTCGCGC
>CAYSCJ010000004.1:7673-83324 GCA_964429515.1 uncultured Taibaiella sp. | reverse complement strand
AGAAAAAGAAAGATGGGCAGCATAAAAATGTCTCCTATTTTAAGTTGCAATTCCAATACAAAATGTGCTGCAAAAAGCAATATAAATAGGAAAACGTAATAGGGTTTCATGGCTGGTATTGCTTCCTTAATGATTCTTATGGGTATATTGGTAAAACGCAGAAAAACAAATATAAAATTTAAAAGTATAAAGGAAAAGAATATCGCTTTATTTCTTAATTTATTGTGAATATTTATAGTCGAAACCCCAAAAGCTTCCGTTTTCTTCGTGTTTGTTTTAAAATTTCACTCGTCTATGGTTAATCAATTTTCAAATAACAAATCGTCCAATTTCATAGGGTTATAATATGCCACCTTAAACGTAGCATTTGGTTTCAATAAAAAATATCAAAAATTAATAAAAAATTTTTTTTATTAGCATTTATGTGCGTACATTCGTGCCCAGAAAAACTTACTAGCAGGTAGGAAGACAAGAAATGCGCTTCTTTTAAGTTGCTCTTTTACAGTATACTACCCTACTACAAAAGCATCTGATAGTCCAATGGTGTAATGGTAACACAACTGATTTTGGTTCAGTCATTCTTGGTTCGAGTCCAGGTTGGACTACTTCAAATACCCGATGAATTTACGTTTCGTCGGGTATTTTTTTATACTAACCCCCATGCATTTTATGCCCACATTTCTCCTTAAAAAATCAAACGAGCGCAACACAGCACTCCAATAGTTCTTGGAAAAGTTTAAGCATAATAATGATGTGTTGAGCCTTTTGAAAAGCTCATTAAGCTATATATTGCGTGAAAGAAACATATGTATGCGTTGAGGTATATCAGCGATGCGCCACCCGACTAGCACTGCAAGGGTATTACTATAAGAGTGCCAATACGTAACCTAACAAAGAGCCACCCAAAACCACAAAAGCACTGTTCAGTTTTTTATAGCCAAAAGCAATTGCAATACTCACCACAGCTATCAATATGGTGCGCCAATCAGTGATTGTATCGCTGCCCATAGTAAAACATACCGCAACGATAATGGCTACAGATGCCACATTGACTGCGTCTAAGAAAGCAGAAAAAAGCTTAGAATTGCGCATTTTCTTCACTATTGGATTTAGTAGTGCCACAAAAACAAAAGACGGTAAAAATATGGCAATAGTAGCTACTATTGCTCCAGAAAGCCCTTCTATTTGGTATCCTATAAAGGTAACCGAAGAAAAAACAGGACCTGGCGTGAATTGTCCTACCGCAATGGCATCTATTAATTGTTGCCTTGTTAAAATGCCTGTTGCTACCAGCTCTGTATCTAAAAACGCAAAGAGCACATAGCCACTTCCATAAAGCAAGGCACCTATTTTTAGAAAAATCCAAAACAGTTTAACATTTGATGGCGTAGTGATACCGGAAAGTGTATAAGGCAATAAGGTTAATGGTACAAAACTATGCAAGTGTTGGTGCCTATTGCGGCCAAAGTAAGCCCGCAACAAGGCTACAAATCCTGCTCCAAACATAAGATATATTTCGTTGACATTGAGTAAAGCACCTAGCAATACCAGTAATCCTAGTATCAACAGCTCTAAGGACTTCAAGGATTTTTTGGCCAATGGGAAAATAGCTCCTAAAATGATGGCAATGATGGCAGGTTTAATGCCATATATAAAGGGTTGCACCTCGGGGAGCTGTCCGTATTGCTTGTAGAGATAAGCAAAGATACCCGTAATAAAAACTGCTGGCAAAATGAAACAAAGTCCTGCTAGCAGCAACCCTTTCCAGCCGCCTTTTTCATGACCAATATGAATGGCCATTTCGGTGCTATTGGGACCGGGAATAAGATTGGTGGCTCCCAACAAGTCCAAAAAATGCTGTTCGGTTAGCCACTTCCTTTTTACCACTACTTCATCTTGCATCATGGCAATGTGCGCGGCTGGTCCGCCAAAACCAATTATACCCAGCTTTAGAAACAATTTAGCGATGTCTTTTAAGCTTGCGTTTTGTTCCATTTGAAGGCTATTTTTTTCCACCTTGTTGTTGTCGTTTTTTAGTATCATGTTTGATTCGCTTTTTTGCAAATCATGGTCGCATTCGTTTACTGCAAAATACTACCATCAAAATTCCACAAGCCAAAGTACTCTTGCGCTACCTTTGCTAGCGGGGGTTTAAGCATATTTTTTCTGTAAATAATTTATTGTTGATGCCATAAGCTCTTTGAGCACATCTTGATTGATATCTGCAAGTTTTTTTACGTAAATACAGCTTTTACCCATTGTATATTTACCCAAGCCCTCAAGCATATTGTCTTGTCCCTCACATCCGCAATGAACATACAAGGATATAGCAGCTTTCCTAGGTGAAAATCCCACCAAGGGCCAGTCGCCTTCTTGCTTGCTCCTTTCCGACTTATAGTGGTATTTGCCAAAGCCAATGATAGATGGCCCCCACATTTTGGGTTCATAACCCGTAAAATCTTGCATGATTTTTAGTAATGCAAAACTATCTTGCTTTTTTTGTTCGGTATTTGCATATGTATTTATAAATGCTATTACATCTGCATCGGTCTGTTTGGTTTTAATTTCTGCCATTTTTATTACGGTTTATTTTTCCATATTTTATCTGAAATTGGAAGGTATTCGGGAAGTGCAGCAGCACCATACCACGTATATATATCATAGTCTAACAAGCCATTGCTAATAGCAGGGTCGGTATTTAGAATTTCTTTTGCATTATCTATTGTAGGTATATTGTTCAAAATAAAAATACCTCTGTAGTTGTTGTTGTTTTTATTGAGTGGGCCCGCTACTATGAGTTTTCCTTCAGCTGCCAATCGATTGATATTATCTAAATGTCCACGAAAACTTTTATTAATAAGTTCAGGGTCTGTAGTGGCATTGGTGCCTGATTTTAGTATCACGAAGAAATAGCTTTTCATACCATAATCATCTGCTCCAAGCTTTAGGGCAAGTGTGCTGTCGTAATTTGGATTATGGCTTATGGCTTCCTTGCTAGCATTAGATGATTGTCCAAAAGCTATGCAGGCAAGGATTGCAAAAAAGAAGGTAAATAGATATTTCATATTATTGGGTAAAAAATTGGTTAAAATATGCTGTATGGAGCACTTTGGGGCTTTATGAGGTATTATCTATTTTGATAAAAACATACTCATAAAAATCGTTGCAACATACGCAGACAAAGTTATTGTAAATAGGCAAATTACAAGCAAGGCACGTAAAAAAACCAAACCGCCGAAACCATGAAAAGGCTTCGGCGGTGGGCTTTACGAGATATTATACGTAAATAATTTAATAAAAATTTTATGTAATAAAGATCGATTATACAAGTACTTCGTTAAAAATTATAGGCTAAGCCCAACTGCAAGGTAGCTAATCTGGGTGCCGTTGTATTTCTAAATTCGCCCAACACTTCTTGTTGGTATTGTAGGTCGATGTTCATTCGGTTGCAAAGTTGCCATTCTAGTCCTACCATGGCAGCAGGCTGAACGCGTCTCAGGCTTGGTCTGCCGGCTTCATCAGTAATTGCGCCATTATTGTTCCAAAAATTAACATTCAGCATTGGGCCCGACTTTACAGAAAGTTGCGGTATTATCTTATAACTTACCCAAAACGGGAACGATAATCTTACTAAGTTATAATTATCTGCGGCATTAGCGTTTCTAATTCTGTTGATGCTTAACAGTGTACCATGACCCATAGTAATTGCGGGCAATTTGCTACAGGGCGTAAACTCTCCTTTGGTGCCAATAAACAGGCCTAAACCGGTACCAACAGAGGGATTATGCATTAGGGTATTGGAATTGGGGCCATTAGCCAATAAGGTACTTCCCGACATCACTCCCCATTTCATATTGAGATTGCATTGCTGTTGGGCAAAAGATACAGTAGTGCAGCCTAATAGGCCTAAGCAGGCCGTTATAAGAAACTTTTTCATACGCTATCATTTTTTAATGCACTACTAAGTTACTATTTTCTTTCAATTTATAAAAAAAATAATGTTTACTATTTTACATAAAAAATAAAGCACACTAAGCATGCAGCATCGTTTGGTAAATACAAAAAGCGCAAGTATGTTTTGGATAAAACAACTTGCGCTTTATAGGCATTTGCTATTGCAAACTTAGGCTTATTAATCTTCCTTTTTTGAGCTGTCTTCGGCATTCACCTCTGGCAACACTTCAAATATTAGGCCTTCGTTATCTTCTTTTAGTTTCACCACAATGCTATCACCTTCCTTGACATTCTTGTTTAGGATTTCCTCTGCTAATGGGTCTTCCAAATACTTTTGAATGGCTCTGTGCAGCGGACGAGCGCCAAACTGCTGATCGTATCCTTTTACTGCCAAGAAGTTTCTGGCTTCTCGCTCTAGAGTAAGCTCGTAGCCCAATATTCTCATGCGTTTGAGTACATCTTCCATGATAACATCTATTATTTTATCAATATCATCCTCGTTGAGTGAATTGAAAATAATCACATCATCCAGTCTATTCAGGAATTCGGGACTAAATGTACGTTTGAGAGCACGTTCTATTACGCCTTTGCTATTTTCATCCGACGAAGCGGTACGCGCTTGAGTAGCAAAGCCTACGCCATCGCCAAATTCTTTAAGCTGACGCACACCGATGTTCGATGTCATGATGATGATGGTATTTTTAAAATCTACTTTTCTACCCAATCCATCTGTAAGCATACCGTCATCCAATACCTGCAAGAGGATATTAAAGATATCGGGGTGGGCTTTTTCAATTTCATCTAAAAGAATGACAGCGTAAGGTTTACGACGTACTTTTTCGGTAAGTTGTCCGCCTTCTTCATATCCTACATATCCTGGAGGCGCGCCTATAAGCCTGGACACGCTAAATTTCTCCATATACTCACTCATATCTATACGTATCAATGAGTCGTCGTTATTAAACAGGAATCTGGCGAGGGCTTTGGCCAATTCTGTTTTACCTACGCCTGTAGGGCCAAGGAATACAAAAGAACCAATAGGTTTTTTAGGGTCTTTAAGGCCCACTCTATTTCGTTGTATTGCTTTTACTACCTTACCAATAGCTTCATTTTGTCCTACCACTTTAGTTTCAAGCACCTCACCCATTCTGCGTAGTTTTTCACTTTCTGCTTCTACCATACGCATCACTGGTATACCGGTCATCATGCTTACCACCTCTGCTATATCTTCTTCTGTCACAGGGAAGCGTCTTTCTTTGCTTTCTTCTTCCCATTGTGTTTTTGCTTGCTCTAAGTCTTCTTCCAGTCTTTTTTCTTTATCTCTTAATGCGGCTGCGTCTTCATATTTTTGCTTTTTAACGACATTAATTTTTTCAATTTTGATGTCTTCTATCTGTTGCTCTAAGTCTATGATATGTTTAGGTACATCTATATTTTTAAGATGCACTCTTGCACCTACCTCATCCATTACATCAATAGCTTTATCGGGCAGCAGCCTATCTGTCATGTATCTGTCGCTGAGTTTTACACAAGCATTTATGGCTTCTGTATCGTAATTCACGTTATGGAATTCTTCATATTTAGGACGGATATTATTTAAAATAGTAATAGTTTCTTCTACACTAGGTGGCTCAACAATTACTTTTTGGAAGCGTCTATCTAGGGCGCCATCTTTTTCTATATGCATGCGGTATTCGTCGAGTGTAGACGCACCGATGCATTGCAGTTCGCCTCGTGCCAATGCTGGTTTAAAGATATTGGAGGCATCTAAGCTGCCCGAAGCGCCCCCGGCACCAATGATCGTATGAATTTCGTCTATAAATAGGATGATATCTCTATTTTTTTCCAATTCGGTCATGATGGCCTTGATACGCTCTTCAAACTGTCCACGATATTTGGTACCTGCCACAAGGGCTGCCAAATCGAGGCTGATAACGCGTTTATTGAACAACGCTCTAGATACTTTCTTTTGTGTAATTCTGAGTGCCAAACCCTCCACGATTGCTGTTTTACCTACACCTGGCTCACCTATAAGAATCGGGTTATTCTTCTTTCTTCTGGAGAGTATCTGCGATACGCGTTCTATCTCAAATTCTCTTCCTACAATAGGGTCCAGATTGCCTTGCTCGGCCAATCGGGTGATATCTCTACCAAAATTGTCTAAAACGGGTGTTTTAGATTTAGTGGTGCCGCTACCGGCTGTAGGTCTTTTCTGATAACTTTTTGATTCGTCTTCAAACTCGTCATTATCGTTATCATTATTATATTCACTTCTGGAGGTTTCGCCCAAGAGTATGAGTAGTTCTTTTTTAAAGCGCTCGTAGCTAAGCCCGTGTTGTTGTTGCAGTATTTGTGTAGCTGGGTTCTCTTGATTTCTTAGTATCGAGAGCATCATGTGCTCCACCTCTACGGTTTTACTTTTGAGGGTACGCGCTTCTAACACAGTAATGCGCAGTACTTTTTCTGCTTGCCGTGTAAGAGGAATACTCTGCGTATTGATATTAATTTTTTCAGCACTTTTATTGCGTACTAGATCTTCTATCTCTTTTTTGATTTCATACAAATCTATACCTACTGTTTCTAAAACCTGCAGGGCGATATTGTCGCCATCTCTAATGATGCTCAATAAGAAATGTTCTGTACCAATGACGTCATTTTCTAGCCTTAAAGCCTCCTCTCGGCTGTAAGAAATGATGTCTTTTATTTTTGATGAGAAGTTTGCGTCCATAATCGTTATAAGTATTTTTTAGCCAGGAAGTACTTTTTTACTAATTTAATTAAAAGTATTATTTTTTTATGTAAAAAAAATGTCAATTTAAAATCTATATTAAAGAATAATTAAACTCTTGATACGTAAGGGTATCTAAAAAGTAAATATAGGTGCAATAGCATATAATTTTATTCACAGAATAGCGTTAAACTTCAGGAATAAAAAAATTTACACTTATATTTGAAAAGTAGACCACTATATTTACCATTAAATAGATGTATACAATGTCGTTCAAAATTGATACCAAAGAAAATTATACGCTAATTAGTCCAGAAAATAGTGTAATAGATGTAAATATGGCAGCAGCGCTGGCAAAAATCATAAAAGAGCCTACACAAAATGACACCTTAAATTTCATCATAGATGTATCGGCCTGCCAGAAGTATGATATTGCTGCCAACGATGCATTGGTGAATCTTCATGAATTTGTTTATGGTGAAATGAATGGCTCGATTGTTTTTACCGGCTTAGCTACAGAAGTGTTTAATAAGATAAAACAGGAAAGATTGCATCTAAGTTTGAATATCACACCTACCATGATTGAAGCTGAAGATATCATTAATATGGAAGTCCTGGAAAGGGATTTATTGGGTGAGGAATAATGATACAACTGACTATTTTAGGAAATAATTCGGCCTTACCTGCTCATGGCAGGTGGCCTACTGCGCAAATGATTGCTATAAAGGATAAACACTTTTTAGTAGATTGCGGAGAGGGCACGCAAATGCGTATGCAAGCGCTACACATAGGCTGGAGTAAACTACATCATATCTTCATTAGCCACCTGCATGGCGATCATTTTTATGGGCTTATAGGACTGTTAACCTCCATGAATTTACTGGGCAGAACACAGCCCCTGCATATTTATGCACCGCCCGAGCTTGAGCCAATACTGTCTATACAATGGCGCATTGGTGGAGCATCTTTGCAGTATGAGCTACATTTTCATCCACTAGAACAAACAGTGGAAGAAGTGATATTACTCGATGACAACCATGTGCGAATAAGCGCCTTCCCGGTGCAACATAGAATACCTTGCTACGGCTTTAAGTTTATTAGCAAATCGATGGGCAGAAAAATACTACCCGAAGCTTGCGAGGCCTACCAAATTCCTACAAGCGCTTATGCTTCTTTAAAAAATGGTGAAGACTATATAGATGCCCATAATAATATTATTAAAAACGAGCTACTCTCCACTCCTGGCCCAAAAGCCGCGAGCTATGCATACTGTGCAGACACCTTGTACACCGAATCGATATTGCCGTATATACAAGGCTGCCATACTATCTACCACGAAACAACTTTCTTGAAAGCAGATGCCAATAAAGCTGCATCCCGATTCCATAGCACAACGCATGATGCAGCCAATATAGCAAAATTGGCACAAGTAACTCAACTGCTGATTGGCCATTACTCCTCTAGATACCTTACCACAGAGGTATTTGAGCAGGAAGCCCGCGAAATATTTGCACCCACCATCGCTACAGAAACAGGTGCCGTTTATACCATCAAATACCAAAAGGAATGCTAGCTTGTGCCACGAGCGTTAAACCTTGCTTACTCTACCAATAACTTTTCGGCTACTACCCTACTAATAACAATATTTTTCTTACCATCTAACCGGCATTGCAAAGTGCCATCAAACGCCTCTATTGATACCACCTGAACTGTGCATCCTAAATGGATCTTTTTGGCCGTAAGATATTTCAAGAACTCTTCCGTGCTGTCTCTTACTGCCACAAGCACTACCTTTTTTGGTTGCGTTATATCAGATAATTTTACAGACTTTTGATGCGCCACCCTCCCTGCCTTATCGGGTATAGGCGAGCCATGCGGATCAAACTTAGGATAGTTGAGCAATTCATCCATTTTATCAAAAAAGGACTTCGACGAAATATGCTCTATCTGCTCTGCAATATCATGCACCTCTTCCCAACCAAACCCCATCTTCTCTACCAAAAACATTTCGGTAAGCCGGTGCTTCCTAACGATTAATGCAGCAGTAAGCATACCCAAATCTGTAAGTTGTATGGGCTTATAGCTTTCATATATTATATAACCCTTGTCCAATAGCTTCTTCATCATGCTATTTACAGTGGGCATTTTTATATTCAAACTCTTACTAAGCTCGTTTACAGTAACACTTCCTTTTTGTAAGGTAATGTGATACAAGGATTTCAAATAATTTTCGGCTGCCAAACTATTCATACTATCAAAAATAAAAAATTATTAATAGTAATTCGGAAAAATATTATTAGCTTTATCTAACTTTTTGCATCAACAAGTCTAATAAATAAATGAAAATTCAACTAATAATGCTGTTATTTATACTGTTCAATGCGGGCATCAACTATGCTCACAACGACACCTTAGAAATAAAACAGCAAGAAGAGGAGCTTTTGCAGGAGATAAGCTTTAGTAGCGGTTCCAAGAAAAATATAGGTAAGGTGGCAGATAATTTTTCTATCACCAGAATAGACCAACAATTTTTCAGAAAAAACCCCTCTTCCAACCTTACCGATGTGATAGGAATGGTAACCGGCTTACAATCTCAACAAAACTGCAATGTTTGCAATACCAATGAAATAAGAATAAATGGTATGGCTGGCCCTTACACACTCATCCTAATAGACGATATGCCTATTGTAAGTGCTTTAGGCTCGGTATACGGACTGAATAGCATTCCTGTAAGCCTAATAGAAAGAATCGAAGTTACCAAAGGACCCGGAAGTGCCCGATATCCATCGGAAGCTATGGGCGGTATTATTAATATCAAAACCAAATCAAATAAAAATATACCCAAGGCATTTGCCGATATGAGTGTTACCTCCTGGGGTGCATTCAATATCGATGCTAGCACACGGCTAGCCTACAACAAAAACTTACAGCATCTTTTGAGTGTCAACTATTTTAATTTTAGTAACACAATAGACAACAACAAGGATGGCTTTACCGACCTGTCTTTACAAGAAAGAATTTCTATTTACAACAAATGGAGCTTAAAAAGAAAAGGAAAAACAGCCGCCAATTTAGCACTGCGATACCTATATGAAGATAGATGGGGAGGTCAAATGCAATATACTAAGGCCGACAGAGGCAAGGAAACCTACTATGGCGAAAGTATTTATACCAATAGGGCGGAGCTCATTGGGAATTACTACCTGCCCACCAAAGAAAATATTGTATTGAATACCTCATACAATATACACCATCAAGACTCCTATTATGGCACTACCGCCTATAAAGCACTACAGCAAACCTCCTTTAGCCAACTTATATGGGATAAAACATGGAACAATAACTTTAAAACCGCTGTAGGCGCTGCACTACGCTTTAATAACTACGACGACAATACGCCCGTGACGCAAAATAATGATGGCACCAACGCTCCTTCTACCATGTGGCTGCCAGGTGGATTTGCAGAGGGCATCTTAAACCTACACCATAACCACTCCATAACAGCCGGCCTCCGATGGGACTATAATTCCGTTCATGGCTGGATACCTTCTCCCAGATTGGCCTACAATTGGCACACCCACAAAAATCAAAATATTAAGCTAAACCTAGGAAGAGGCTACCGAATCGTGAACCTCTTCTCGGAAGAACATGCCGCACTAACAGGTTCGAGATCCGTAGAAATATTAGATGAAATATTACCAGAGGAATCGTGGAACGCTTTGCTCAATTATCACCTTAAATCGAAACTTTCGTGGGCTTACTTGGAGCTGGATATAGATGTTTTCTACAATTATTTCACCAATAAAATAATAGCAGATTACGACAGCCATCCAGATAAAATAATCTATAAAAACTTAGATGAATATGCCGTATCAAGGGGCACCAATATCAATCTCGACATGACTTTCAATGCTCCACTGACCATCAATATGGGCGCTAGCTACAGACAAGTGTATAGCGTAGAAAAAAATAACAATACTACTACAGAAAAAATCATACCGGTACACACACCCAATTGGATGGGCAATCTTACAGCAAGCTATTTAGCCAAAAACGACTGGAACCTAGATCTTACCTACCAATGGACAGGGCCTATGCGCTTGCCCATTTTACCCAATGACTACAGGCCAGAATACAGCCCTTTGTTTCATATCATATCGCTACAAGTATCCAAAAAATGGAATAATTGGCAAATATATGGAGGGGTCAAAAACCTGCTCAACTTTGTACCTAAAAACCCTATCATGCGTAGCTTTGATCCATTCGATAAACACATTCATGATATTAATACCAACCCTAACCAATACACTTTTGATGCCTCCTACACCTATGCTTCTATGCAAGGCAGACATTATTTCTTGGGCTTAAGGTGGACGCTTCTGTGATAGCAAAATACACGGCATCTTGCAAGCAATAATAACGCTGAGCATAAGCATTCTTTCCAAATGCATTTACAAAAAAACGCACCTTCTTTGTAATAAAAAAGGTGCGTCTATAAAAATGTAACATGCGTTGACAATTATCTTCTTTCTCTTGTCGTGTTGCCACCGCCTCTATTACTATTTTGTGTTTGAGGAGCGGGTGTTGCTTGGCTTCTGGTATTACTACTATTAGCCCTATTCACATTTTGGCTTCGTGATGCACTTTGAGCTCTAGATGGCGCCGGAGCAGCAGTTGATCCACGTTGTTGGCTGTTTGAACCATTACTACTCGCACTTGGAGTACGCTGAGTAGGCTGTTGGCTTCTTACCGCAGGTGTACTTCTTTGTTGCACCGCAGGAGCAGGCGCTGCGGTATTTGGTCGTTGCGTAGGCGCTACTTGTCTGCTGTTGGTACTAGGGTTAGTGTTTACACCACCTCTGCTGTTGGGTTGGCTATTAGCAGGCTGTGTTGGTGTTCTTTGCCTTTGCACGGGTGCAACATTTTGTGGTGAGCCTCCATTGGTTCTATTCATATTATTGTTACTTCTAGGCGCGTTTGCATCAGGTGTTTGTCGGGTGCTACGCTGAGCAGGCGCAGTAGAGCCTGGCGTTTGCATTCTTGAAGTACCGTTGTTGGTATTTCTGTACGCAGGTGTATTTCTGGAATTATTAGCATCAACATTATTGCCTCGGCTTGTACTACCCTCCAACGTTCTTACGTTGCGTGGTGCAGCATTCGTGTTGGTGTTGCGCACTTCGGGGCGGTAAATTGCCAATCTATTACCTCTAGGTGCAGCATTAGCTCTGCGGGTAGGAGAATTGGTAACACGATACACGGGTACGTTTCTGTTTAAGTGGCGCGCAATATCGTTTCTGCGTGGACCATAATTATATATAGGACGGTTACCTCTGTCATTATAAAAATTATTTATTATTGTGGTATTCTGATAGATATTTATAAAATTTCCAGGACGATTATACCATCCAAAATTTCGGTTATAAATATTACCGTAGGGTACAAAAACGAACCAATCCATCGGGGTATTCCATCTTGATACATTAATGTTAATTTGGATATTAGGACCCATAGGTGCCCAGCCATAATAACCATTACCTTGACGCCAATCTACCCAAGCAGGCCCCCATTGAGTGCCCGGTATCCACACCCAACCAATTCTAGACATTGTCCAGCGGCCATAGTGAAATGGAGCCCAACCCCAATTATAGTTAGATACCCAAGTATTACCATATTCGGTCATTACCCAATAACCATTGGTATAATAGGGCTGGAAATTTTGAATGCCTCTAGGCTGCCACACATAGCCATACTCTGGATGGTCGAACCAATTACCGTAGGGAGACAATTCGTTGTAAAAAACATCGAAGTCTACATAACCATTTTGTGCTTTTGCATCATTTGTAGTCGCGAATACCGTAGCTAAACTAAGTAGCAACGTAACGAAGGCTGTTCTGAAGTTTTCAAATCTAGTCATTATAAAAGCATTTAAAGTGTGATAGTCAATTTTCTTTTTGGGAAATCTAACAATGTTATGACTGTACAAAATATTCTGAGTTTAATACACATTCAAGAATTCATAAAAAAGCATATCTCGGTACAGCAATTGAAATGCAAATTAAGAACTCATTAATAAAAAATGCATAAATATCCTTACACCAATGCATTATCTTTGTAAAAATAATCCCAAACGCTGAGAAAGACCTTCCAAATAATTAGAACGTTTGTTCTACTGTTAGTCACCCTTTTTGTATTGCTGGCTATGGTACTTCATCTTAGCCCAGTACAGACCTTTATTACCCAAAAAACAAGTGCCTATATTGCCTCAAAATTAGGAACAACGGTAGATATTAAGAAAGTAAATATTTATTTTTTTGATAGGCTACAATTAGAGGGACTAAAATTGCTTGATCAACAACAAGACACCTTATTGTGGGCACAATCAATAGACCTAACGTTCAACAACTTCTTTTTTTTGAAAGAGCAAATAATTGTAAAAGACGTAGTACTCAACAATACCAAAATACAACTCCATCGATCTGCTAAAACTGGCGATTGGAATTACCAATACATCATAGAAAAATTTGGCAATAATGACAGTACCACTGCGCAAAACGCCACAAACCCAAACATTCAAATTCAAAACATACAACTCAACGCGGTAGACTTTGCGTATATAGATGCATGGGTAGGTACAGACTACTATGTAAAAATTAATGAATTTGATTTAAAAGGCGACGACATTGACTACCAAAATAAAATTATCAAATTAAGCAGAATCACGAGCAATGACTTTACACTAGGTATAAAAGAATATACAGGAGGCAGGCCACCTCGTAAAAGAAAACCCATCAACCATAGCTTACACAACAAAACGCCCTTTAACCCCGAACTATGGCAAGTATTCATAGAAGACATTGACATAAAAGCAAGCAGATTCTTTTTAGAATACCCCGAAACCCCAGTGCCACAAGACTTCTTTAGCGAACTTCATTTAGACATCACTCATATTGCTACTAAAATAAAAAACGTAGTAATACAAGGCGATACCATAAAAGGACAGGTACAACACCTAAAAGCTCAAGAAAGAAGCGGATTGGCTATACAAGAATTTAGAGCAGATGTAACGGTGTCTCCAAATATTTCTGAGTGCAAAAACCTATATCTGCGCACCAACAACAGCGAAATAAGAGATTATTATGCCATGCGCTATAGGCATTTCCCCGATTTTTTAAACTATATAGAAAATGTGGAAATGATAGGCAATTTCAAAGATGCGAAGATAGGCATCGCAGATATTAGCTATTTTACAGATGCGCTTGAACGTATTAAACCCTATACTTTCCAACTTAAAGCAAAAGCTAGGGGCACAGTTGCCAACCTAAGCGCTCAACAGGTAAGCCTCAATGATGATAACAACACATTTGAAGGCAATTTTAGTATAAAAAACATTCCGAATGTGAGCCAAATAGCTCTTGACATCAATAAGGGGTCGATCACCGGTCAAGCAGCAAGCCTTTTGAAGTACTTTCCTGAATTGCAGCAACACCCCTATTTAGATGTGGCAGCATTGGGTAATTACAATATTCGCGGCAACTTCAATGGTATATTAGATAATTTCAGCACCTCAATTGAAGCCCAAACAGCACTAGGAAACGCACAAGCCGACTTCATCATTAAAGACGCGACGAAAAAACTGCTCTCCTACAAAGGCACGATCAACACGCAACAACTAGATATCGGGGCCTTAACAAAGCAATCCGATTGGGGTCCATTAAGTATCACAGCTAACATAGACGGCAAGGGCTTGGACTTGAGTAATAGCCAATACGCATTCCAAGCTCAAATAGATAAGGTACAATACCTAGGCTACGATTACAAGCAAATCTCGCTAGATGGCACCTATAACAATGACGCATTTATGGGTAAGGCTATAGCACAAGACAGCAATTTAGATATGGCCATCTACAACGGGAAAATTTATTTTGAAAACAACAAAACACATTATAGCCTCGATGCAAAAATCAATCATATAAATACGAAAAACCTAAATTGGACAACACACCCACTTACGGGCTCCGCAGAAGTGAATATGAACTTTACAGGCAATAAGCTAGACAACTTCTTGGGCTCATTGTTATTTTATAATATGTCCATGAAAGTAGACAATTCGCCGCTTAAGCTGAGCCAATTCTACCTAAGTTCTACCCTTTCTCAAGATAAAAAAAACATATCCTTCGTCACGAATGGTATCGATGCAAATATATTTGGAGACTTTACAATAAGCACCTTATCTACAGATGTACAGGCCTATTTAAGCCAATACTTCCCCGAATATTTTCAAAATAAAAAAACAACCACTACAGGAATTCAAGATTTTAGTTTTAGCATCGCTACAAAAGAATCGGATGATTTTTTTAGAATGATGAATATACCCGTAAAATTACAGAGCGGGGCATTGATAAAAGGACACTTTAATAATATTAACGACAAACTCAGCCTCAACGGACAGTTACCTTATTTGAGCATTGGAGCATTCAATTTCACAAACACAAATTTCACAGTAGCAGGAGACAAAGAAAGCGTGCGACAAGAATTGGCACTCGAACGGTTTAACTTTCAAGATTATGAAATAGCCTCTATATTGAAACTAAATACAGAAATTGTGGATAATTTGGGTGAATTCCAATTAAAAACAGAATCTGTAAACACCTTGGGGAATGCCGAAATCGCTGGTAAAATAAGAGCCGTTAGCGATAGTTTTTATTTAGATTTGGCGCCATCTAATTTATTTTTCAACCATAAAAAATGGGAAATTATCAGCCCTAAAACCATTGTATTTGGAAATAACTTTTTATTACTCCCTTATATCCAATTGCTCTCTGGAAAACAACAAATCCATGTAAATCAATTTCAAAATAAGGCCAATGACATTGCGATAGAACTAAAAAATGTAGAAGCTAACCCACTCAACAATTTATTTAAGTTTACAAATGGATACATTTCAGGAAAAGTAGATGGCGACCTGTATTTAACCGATGTATTCACCAAACAAGAAATAGATTATGCCGTATACGTAGATACTTTAAGTATTGATGATATACAATATGGACAATTACATTTATTAGGAAAAGTTAACCTTAAAACCGAAACACTTAACATTGCGCCCCCTTCAAGGCTTACATCGGCTATAGCACAATTAGACTTCAAACTGAAAGCCAGCTATAGCGAGCAAAACCCATTTATGGAGGGCCACATAAATATCGACGAAATGCCGCTTAATTGGCTTCATCCATTTTTAAAGGATTATGTAAGCAACCTAAAAGGCAGTATTTCTGCACAATTACAATTAGGTGGTACGCTGCTATCGCCTTCGTATAAAGGCAATATAGCCCTTAAGGAAATAGCGGTAACACCTATTATCACGAATGTACCCTACTATATCGATAATCATAAATTTAGCGTCAACGAAAACGCTATCATCGTAAAAGATGTGGCTATTAGAGATGCATTATACAACAAAGGTTTGCTAAACGGAACTATTTATTACGAAGGTTGGCAGGATTATTTTTTTAACCTTGCATTACAAAGCGACAAATTACAAATACTCAATTTAACTAAACAAGATAACGATTACTTTTATGGCAATATTTTTGCCAAAACTGACGTTAAACTCTCTGGTCATATAGAACAATTAAGATTTAACGTCATGGGTAAACCTTTAGCTGGATCTAAACTTTTCATTCCCATCACCTCTGGTGGAGACTACTCTCAGCATGAGTATATCACTTTTAAGAAAAATACGACCGTCAAAAAGAATACAAGTACCGGACGGGTGTATAACTACAACTTAAAAATTGATGCTATTGCTACCCCCGACCTAGAGGCCTTTATCATCTTAGATGAATCGACTGGCGACATTATACAAGCCAAAGGAAATGGTAATATCACCATGGAAATACCCTCTAATGGAGCAATTACCCTTAATGGCAACTACATTATAGAAGAAGGCGCCTACAATTTTGCGTTTAAACAAATGGAAGTTTTTAACTTGAAAAAACGCTTCCTGTTAGAATCGGGCAGCATCATAAAATGGAATGGCGATTTGTACGACGCAGACTTAGATGTAAGAGCCAATACCCAAGTAAAAGCACGACTTTTCGACCTTATTTCCAATGAAATGGAACGCATTAGCATTACACAACAAGAAATTTCTGACGCACAGCTGCCGCAGCCCATCAATATACACCTAAACATGAATGGAGCATTAAGCAAGCCTATGCTAAGCTTTCAGCTAGAAGTAGTAGAAAACAGATCGGTAGGTACTTATGCCTATCAAAAACTTCAACGCATCAACACTAACGAGAGAGAACAACTTAATCAAGTGGCGGGCTTGCTAATACTCAACCAGTTTTTGCCATCAGAAGGAGCTGCAAATTCGAGTATTTCGGCAGGTGCTATCACCAATATGAGTGAGGTATTATCTGCTACTGCATCGTCTCAGATTTCAAATTTTGCCAATAAACTGTTAGGCTGGGAAGATTTGTTTATCAACTTTAAATACAAAAACTATGCTCTAAGTGGTATAGACCCCAATAATCCAGCGGCTTATACCAACAGAAACGAAGCAGGCCTAAACGTCAGAAAAAATTTCTTTGATAATAGATTAGTTACCGAAGTAGGTGGAATATACGATTGGGGAAATAACACCACCAACTATAACCTAGCGGGCGAATTCAAGCTTCAATACCTACTTACAAAAGATGGAAGAATTAGGCTCAACGCATACAGAACCTCTAGCTATGATGCCGTTTTCCAGCAAAACGTAGGCCGACAAGGGGCAGGCTTATTATTCAAACGTTCTTTCTCATCGTGGAAAAGCTTATTTCAAAACAATAATTCATCCAATTCAAAAACATTCAAACCCTCAACTACCGAAACTCTAAAGCCACAAACAAATGAAGCGCTATAACCCTATTTTATCCATCTCCTTGTGTAGCTTGATTTTACTACTCACCCACTTAGCAAACGCTCAAAGCAACTACACCATAAGCGGCTATATAAAAGATGCAAACAAAGGAGAAACCATTATTGGGGCAGAAATAGAAATATCAGGCACCAAAACAGCTTTTACCAATTCAAATGAATATGGCTTTTATTCCATTACGCTTCCAGAGGGAGACTACACCGTTATTTACTCCTACTATGGATACGAACCTCAATCAGAAAGAATATCGCTACGCCAAAATATAAAAAAAGACATCAAACTATCGGATGACGCAAACGAACTCGAAACCATCGAATTCAAAAGCAATGCATCAAACTCCAACATCACAGACAATAGGATGGGTGTAGAACGACTAAATGTGCAAGAAATTAATAAACTACCCGTGCTATTTGGCGAAAGAGACATTGTTAAAGCAGTAACATTGCTGCCAGGTGTAAAATCTGGCGGAGACGGTAGTGGCAACTTTTTTGTAAGAGGAGGTGCAGCAGACCAAAACCTTATTTTACTCGACGAAGTATTGGTATACAACCCATCTCACTTATTGGGTTTCTTTTCTACTTTCAACTCTGATGCACTTAAGAATGTAACTCTGTATAAAGGCAATATGCCAGCACAATACGGAAGCAGGCTGTCGTCTGTAATGGACGTGCAAATGCGCGATGGCAACGATCAACGATATGGTGTGAGTGGTGGTATTGGCCTCATATCTTCAAGACTAACGGTAGAGGGGCCAATCGTAAAAGACAAAGGCTCATTTATGATAAGCGGCCGCAGAACCTATGCCGACCTGTTTCTAAAATTAAGTCCAGACTCCTCACAACGCCAATCTGTTTTAAACTTCTACGACCTTAATGCTAAAGCCAGTTATAAACTAAACGACAAACATAGGATCTTCTTCTCGGGATATGTTGGCCAAGACAACCTAGGTATTGCCAACGCTTTTGGCCTAGACTGGGGAAACAGAACCGGCTCGGTGCGCTGGAATTACCAAATCAACCCAAAATTATTCTCCAACGCCACATTTGCATACAACGATTATTCCTATAATGTAAATGTAAACTTAAACGTATTCAATAGCACTTTAAAATCTAGAATAAGAGACTGGTCGTTCAAAGAGGAAATTAGCTATTTCTTAAATGCAAGAAACGAAATAAAAGCTGGATTCCAATCTATCTACCATAGGGTAAACCCCGGTAGCTATACGGGCGACGTCAACATTCCCGATTTGCCTTTAAATTTTAGCTGGGAAAATGCCATTTATGCCAACAACACCTGGAAAGTACGCGATAATTTCACCATAGACTATGGCCTCAGATTATCTGCCTTTTCGGTATTAGGAGGCGAGCAACCTTTCTACGAACTAGACGAAGAAAGAAATATCACGAACACCACGTTTTATAACCAAAATGAAATTGTAAAAACCTATATCAATCCCGAACCGCGAATCTCTGCCAATTATATCATCAACCCTACCTTATCCATAAAGGCCGCATATGCCCGGAATACCCAATATATGCATTTGCTCTCTAACTCTGCCGCCGCTAACCCTACCGACAAATGGGTTCCAACGAACAATATCATAAAACCAGAAGGCGCTAACCAAGTTTCATTGGGTGTTGCTAAAAATCTTAAACAAGATATGTTTGCCCTATCCTTCGAAACTTATTATAAAAATATGACCAACCAAATAGACTATATAGATGGCGCTAATATACTCAGCAACGACGTCATTGAAACGCAGCTACTATTTGGTAAAGGACGAGCCTATGGTGCCGAATTATTAATAAGAAAAAACAGTGGTAAACTCACCGGATGGATTGGCTACACCCTAGCTAGAACAGAAAAACAAATAGATGGTATAAATAATGGCGACTGGTATGTAGCAAGGCAAGACAGAACACACGACCTTTCCATAGTAGCCATCTATGAGGTTAATAAACGCCTAAGCTTATCGGGACTATTTGTGTATAATACAGGCAATGCTGTTACCTTCCCAAGCGGAAAATATATTGTAGATAACCAAACCGTCTTCTTATACACCGAACGAAATGGATACAGAATGCCTGCCTACCACCGCCTCGACCTTAGTGCTACCTACCAATTGAATAAACGGAAAAGAAAATGGGAATCTGAATTAGCGATCGGTATATTTAATACCTATGGAAGACTTAATGCCTTCTCCATAACATTCGAAAACGACCCAGATGACCCCAACAGAACACAAGCAGTTAAAACTGCTCTATTCAGATTCGTGCCTTCTATCACTTACAATTTTAAATTCTAACAGACTATGAAAAACTCAAGCACGCTTACTTATTTTTTTATAGCAATCGTATCCTTGTTTACATCGTGTCAAAAAGTAATTGATGTAGATTTAAACAAGGTAGATAAAAGATACGTAGTAGATGCTATCATAACAGACGAACTGTTTGATAACGCTATTTCCATTATTCAAACAAAAGACTTTGACCAAGATAATGTGTTCGATACCATCACCAATGCCGAAATTTGGATAAGAAACGCTACTACAAACGAAACTTACCCATTTACCAGATATAACAACAGCGGTGTTTATAAAAACGCCAATATCCTAGCCATACCCGATCATGTTTATGAGCTATTAATTGTTATTGATAATGATACCATACGCAGCACCTGTCAGGTACCCACCAATAAAGTTGAATTGGATAGCTTAGTAATTGAACGATCTGAATTTGGAATTTTTTTAGGTAGAGAAATTTACGTGTGTGTACCCATATATCAAGACCCCGTAGGCAGAAACGAAAATTACCTTATAAAAACCTATTTGAATAATGTAAAATACGTGCCTTCTAGGTTTAGCAACGACCAATTTATTGATGGGCAAGTCAACAAATCGTCGGTGTCTTTCAAACCCTTCGATCCAGATTCTGATGATCCAGAATTCTTTAATGGCGATACCCTTACTGTTGAGCTTTATAATATTTCCAGACCCGTATACGACTTCTACGCGACACTATCACTTAACAGCTCATCCATTATAAGTAATCCGGCCAACCCTCGCTCTAATGTATTTGGCAAAAATACAATTGGGGTGTTCAACGCCGCTACGCTCAGTAGAAAATCTATCATAGCTAGATATTGATAATTGGCCTGTCTTTCAAAACAAAAAATAAATACTTAACAAATACCATCATAGCCCAGAGTTGAAATAACTGTGGGCTATTTTTTTTAGGCATCTTGTTGTGATTGCAAATTATATCTTAGATTTTTTAAAAATTATAAAAAAATAATATATATAACAAGGAAATGCATTAGAATGTTGTTGTATGTAACCCAATAATCGGTAAAGCAAGCAATGTCTTTATTACAGTACGGAAAAAAGATGCAGTATGAAAATACAAAAAAGAAGGCGGTAAAACCGCCTTCAAAACACACCCATTGTGCTTAAGGCACAATTTAAAAAAAACAAAAACTAATGAAAAAGCACAGTAACAAGAAATTGCTAAGCCTATACTTTGCGCTTTGAAAGCAAGCATTTGGCCGCTGCGCATAGTACCCTAAAATTCAAAAATAAACCCAATAGAAGGAACAATAGTTGCCGAACGCTGATTGATGATAAACGGAATAGCATTGCTGCCGTCATTCGCTATCGGGTTGCCATCTGTTGTAGCAAAACCAGTATTGTCTTCATTTCTTTCAAAAGTGAATCTAGGGAGGTTAGGCGTCTTGTATAAAAGTAGGTTCTGAAAATCGAGGAAAAGATTAAGACTCGTTTTCTTAAAATTAAATTTCTTATCGATTCGCAAGTCTAACTGTTGAAAAAAGGGCAAACGCTCACTATTTAATCTCGAAAAGTCGAGAACCCCAGTACCGGTAGTAAGGTAATTAGCAGTAGAACGCTGTATATCAAACGGCGTGTAGGGTTGCCCACCAGCTACTCTGTACTTAACACCTACATCCCAATTGCGCTTAAATTTGTATCCCAATGTAGAAGAGAATATAAAGCCATAATCCCAAGTAGATGGGCGAAAAATACCATCTAAGCCAGAAAATTCAGACTTATAAACTGTAGCGCTTACTACATAGAAAAGCCTATTAATTAGTTTTTGCTGCACATAGGCCTCCAAGCCATATACTCGGCCTTTGCTATCGGAGGTAAAGGCCTCATTGCCAACTGCGGAAAAGTCGGTACCAATATTAGCGAGCGATATTCCGTTAGCTACAGATAATGGATACTGACCATAATCTTTATAAAAGGCTTCAAAAGTAAATCTAAAATCGTTGCGTGGTACAAATTGGGTACCAATTGTATAATGCGTAGAGCGGATATAATCCAAATCTTTATTAACTAATCGACCCAAGCTATCTCTATAGCCTAGTGCAGTATAGGGCACTAATCTGTAATAATTACCCACGGATGCCGAAATATTCCAATCTGAATTTAAGGTGTATGACATAGAAACTCTGGGCGAAAAGGTTCGTAAAGGATTGGTGCCAGAGGTAGTAAAGGTATTCATATCTGTTCTTAATCCGGCAGATATCAAAAGTTGGTCATCGAAAAAGTATTTGCTTAGATGAGCATATGCACCCATTTTAAAAAACTGTATAGCCGTTTCGCTCGTCACATTGACACCAGGCTGTACTACATTTCCCGAGCCGTCCAAAACCTCTTTGGTAATGGTATTGAAGAGCGAGGCATCGTATTTCACGTATTGGGCCGAAGCACCATACGTAAACTTCCAGCCATCTATAAATTTATTTACATCCAATCTGAGTTTATTCTCTATCTCGTGGCTACCTAGGCTAAACAATTTATCGCCCGTGGCTTTAGCATTATTTTCATATCTATCTGCTCCATTAAAAAACATATTTCTACTCAAGGCTACGGTATAAAAACCATTATTTACCAATCGCTTAAGAGATGCCCCAACGGTGTAGTTCCATTGTTTTATTAGCGGATTGGAACGTAAGATGTATTCATTTTCAGCATCGGACGAGCGCGGAGCTACAAGTTTAAAGTTGTCTATAGCACCGAGGCCAATAAAATTTATCTCTGTTTTATTATCTATCTTGGTATTAACCTTGTATTGGAAATCCCAAAAATCGGGCCTGATAGGCAAATCTAATAATTGAAACAAAAACTGAAGATACGACCTCCTAGCAGAAGCCAAAAACGTAGTATTCTTACTCAAAGGCCCTTCGAGTGTCGTAGCAAGTTCGCTACCCGAAAGACGAATATTGCCACTCAATTTATTTGGATTACCATTACGCTGCTTGATAACGATTGTGGAAGCCAAAGCGTTATCGTAACGGCTATCAAATGCTGAAGAAGATAACTGAACGTCATTAATAAATGAAACATTCAAAATACCAGTAGCACCACCACTAGCACCTTGTGTTTGAAAGTGATTCAATACAGGTATTTCAATACCATCTAAATAATATACATTCTCGTTAGGGCCACCACCACGCACAATGATATCGTTTCTATTGGCGCTTGTACCACCCCCTACACCTGGCAGCACTTGTATTACTTTCGATACATCAAAATTTCCTCCAGGATTTACTTTAATTTCCTCGTACGTAAGCTTTTGCGTAGCCAAAGGTGTTGTCATATCTGCAGCTCTTGCAGACTTACGAAGACTTAGCGTAACACCCTCAAGCTCTTCCTTAGCGGACAACATTTCCACCTCTAATATCAAGGCATTACCCGAAGTAACATTCAAATTATATAAATTCACATTATCATAACCTGGATAAATTGCCTCCAAATTATATTTACCTACTGGCAAACTCAGATTGACTACACCCTGCTCGTCGGTCATGGCATAAAGCGTATCTGCACCATAAAAATTCACATCTACACCAATCAGCAGCTCCTCTGTATTCTTATCTATCACCTTTGCTACCACATTTCCCATATTCTGAGAAAAAGATAGAAAAGGAGAAAAAACACACAAAGCAATTAGTAGATTCTTCATGATAAATTATTTTTAAATGGGCTAAAGTAAAAAAATATAAAAGTATAATATTAAACGATATTTATAATAATAAAGCAATATTACTATAAAATTACACAATAAAAATAAAAAATAGTATATTATTATACCATTATAAAAAATAATCACTACTTTAGTACTCTAAAACTATTTTATGAGGTACGATATATTACAAAATATCATAGTACTTTTGAAAGACTTTGAATCTCAAGAAGGTTTTGGTGAAACCTATGCTGCGGACATAAGTGGCTTTAAAAGCTGGATTACCGCTACCATGAATAGTGATTTGGAATACAGCGAGCCTTATTGGGAGGGCAAAGAAAACGGAAGAAGTGCAGAAAGTGTAATCAATACATTATTGGTGCATCTAAATAGATATGCAAAAAGCTATGCCAAGGCTGCTATAATAGGTTCTGATTTCTCTACACAAGAAGATTTCATATACCTAATCACGCTCAACACATTTGGGACGATGACCAAAATGGAATTGATAAAACGAAACGTACATGAAAAACCAGTAGGCATTCAGATAATCAATAGACTACTAGCGCAAGGCTGGATTGACCAAACAGCATCCACAACAGACAAACGTAGTAAAGTACTCAATATAAACGCAAAAGGCAAAAAAGCGCTCGAACAGCAGATGGATAACATCAGAAAGGCCACGAGTATCGTTACAGGAAACCTTTCGCATAAAGAGAAAATGGAACTCATAAGATTACTACAAAAGCTTGATGATTTTCATTTACCGATATACAACAAAAACGTCAACCCAGAACAATTATTAGAAACCGCATTAAAGAATATCAACTAATGAAAACTACTATAGCAGTAATCGGATCGGGGTTCTCGGGTTTATCGGCTGCAGCTTATTTGGCAATAGCTGGTCATAATGTTCATGTTTTTGAGCAGCATAGCCAACCGGGAGGGCGCGCTAGGCAATTCACCACAGAAAACGGTTACGTATTTGATATGGGTCCAAGCTGGTATTGGATGCCCGACATTATTGAAAGTTTCTTCAACGATTTTGGAGCTCGAACATCAGATTTTTTCAAACTCATTTCATTGAATCCTCAGTTTGAGATGATATTTCCTGATGAAAAAATAAATGTACCCGAAAGCATGAACGGCCTTAAAGACCTGTGTGAAACCATAGAAAAAGGAGCCGGAAAGCAATTAGAAAAATTCATGCAGGCAGCCAAATTCAAGTACGAAGTGGGTATGCAACAATTTGTAGTTAAACCCTGCCATAGCTGGGCAGAATTTTTGTCACCCAAAGTAGCGAGCAGTGCTCTGAAACTTGATTTACTCACCAATTTCCGAAGCTATGTAGCCAGGTATTTTAAAGATAAAAAACTTCGTACACTCATGGAGTTTCCTGTGATATTCCTTGGTGCGTCACCACAAAAAATACCCGCATTATACAGTTTGATGAACTACGGCGGGTATGCCTTAGGTACACACTACCCTATTGGAGGTTTTTATCAGCTAGTGCTTGCTATGAAAACAATTGCCGAAAAACAAGGTGCCATTTTTCACTTTAATCATAATGTAGAAAGAATAGTAACGGAGGCAGATAAGGTTACCTCACTAATTATAAACGGCAAAGAACACGTATTCGACGCCGTGGTAGCATCGTCAGACTATCACCATACCGAAACGCTGCTACCTCCGCACTTGCGCAACTACACAGAAGCATACTGGAAAAGCAAAACCTTTGCACCCTCAAGCTTGATATACTACTTAGGCTTCAACGAAAGCATTCCCAATCTTAAACATCATACACTGTTTTTTGATAATGATTTGGACGAGCATATACACAATATTTATACAGATAAAAAATGGCCCGAAAAACCATTATTCTATGCTTGTTGCCCATCCAAAACAGACGAAACGGTGGCTCCAAAAGGCACGGAAAATGTTTTCTTATTAATGCCACTGGCAATAGCCCTCGAAGATGATGAAGCCACCCGGGAAGCGTATTTGAAAGAAATGATTGCGCGACTAGAAAAACACACAGGTGTACAAAATTTATACGCCAAAATATGCTACAAAAGAAGCTATTGCGTTAGTGATTTTATAGCCGACTATAATGCCTATGGCGGCAACGCTTATGGCCTTGCAAATACCCTTAATCAGACAGCAGTATTAAAGCCAAAAATTAAAAATAAAAAATTAAAAAACTTATATTACACAGGACAATTAACTGTGCCAGGACCAGGAGTGCCACCATCCATCATATCAGGAAAAATTGTATCCAAAGAATTCTATTAAAGCCAAACCCAAAGTATTATGAAACAATTGTTCGATCAGCTCGCTTACAATGTGAGCAAAATAACTACCCAAAAATATAGTACTAGCTTTTCTTTGGGTATACTGGCACTCAAACCCTCTATTCGGCCAGCTATATATGCCATCTATGGCTACGTAAGGCTTGCCGACGAAATTGTCGATTGCTTTCATGGCTATGATAAAGCTGCGCTTTTAAACAGATTGAAAGAAGAAACCGACCTTGCTCTACAAGAAGGTATATCACTCAACCCTATATTACATGCCTTCCAAGATACCGTGCACCAGTACAACATCGATAAAAAACTGATATCACAATTTCTGCACAGTATGGAAATGGATTTACAACAAATTCATTATAATTCCGAACTGTATAAAGAATACATATACGGCTCGGCCGAAGTAGTGGGCCTCATGTGCTTGTATGTATTTAGCGAAGGCAATATCCAAAAATATGAAGAACTCAAACCTTATGCCATGAAGCTTGGCTCTGCTTTCCAAAAAATCAATTTCTTGAGAGACCTAAAAGACGATTATCAAGTTTTGGGCAGAACCTACTTCCCTAATATAAACATACAGGTATTTGACAATGACGTAAAAGCCCAAATTGAACAAGAAATATCACAAGAGTTTAAAGAAGCATTGATAGGCATAAAAAAACTACCGAACTCCTCTCGATTTGGCGTATATGTGGCCTATAAATATTATTTGTCTTTACTCAAAAAAATAAAATCTAAATCCTCTAAAGACATATTGAACAATAGAGTAAGAGTTGCCAATACACAAAAAGCTATAGTCGCATTCAAAAGCTATTTAAGGTACAAAACAGCCTACCTCTGATAATATGGCAAAAATATCAATACCAATAAAAGACCAATTGGTTGACGCTTACAACATTCAACTAAGTGCTCAAATGCTACAAAACCCATAATAGAAAATAACCACCTTTATTACATACCCTACCTTTTCATGCAATCATGCAGTACTTAACAAACCATATGTAGTACCATTCAAAACAAATAACCATGAAATACCAACTATATAGAGAACAGCAATTATCTTGTGATATAAATGAAGCGTGGCAGTTTTTTTCGTCGCCCAATAACCTATCGAAAATAACTCCAGACTATATGGGATTTAACGTACTTTCAGATGTTAAAGATGAACCCATTTACGAAGGAATTATCATAGACTATAACGTATCTCCTTTATTGGGTATACCTCTAAAATGGAGAACCCGTATTACACAGGTTGAAACCCTTAAAAGTTTTACCGATTTTCAAGTAAAAGGGCCTTATAAATACTGGAATCACTTTCATGAATTTATACCTAATGCTGATGGTGTGCTTATTAAAGATACGGTAGATTATGAGTTACCTTTAGGTATTCTTGGTAATTTGGCGCACAGCATAATGGTGAAGAAAAAATTGAATGAAATTTTTAACTTCAGATACAAAACTTTAGAACAATTATTTAAGTAAAAATATTTTATATGAATTTTCTCATCGTATTAGCCACAACTATTCTAATGGAGGGAGCTACATGGCTTATCCACAAATACGTTATGCATGGCATTTTATGGGTACTACACAAAGATCATCACGACCATAGTACGCCGGGAGCATTTGAAAAGAATGATTACTTTTTTGTAATTTTTGCTATTCCCACTATTCTACTGATGTATTTTGGGTCGTTACAAGGATTCAACTATATATTCTTTATAGGACTAGGAATAATGCTGTACGGTATGGCCTACTTTTTTGTACACGACATTTTTATTCATCAACGAATTAAGATATTTAGCAAAACACAAAATCCTTATTTCCTGGCGCTACGAAGAGCTCACAAACAGCATCATAAACATATAGGAAAAGAAGATGGCGAATGTTTTGGATTTTTGTTTGTGCCTATCAAATATTTTAAGATGTATTTTAAAACTCCCAAAGAATGATGTCATTTACCTATGCACTTATTCTATTCTTTACAGTCATCATTTGTTTCATAGCATCTTTTGATAAAAGAATACAGTTTCATCACCATTTCGGCACTTTCATGAAGGCAACTAGCATAGTGGCCTCATTATTCATTGCATGGGATATATGGTTCACGGCGCGCGGCGTTTGGTGGTTCGACACCCAATATACACTTGGCTTCGTGATAGCAGGATTGCCTATCGAAGAATGGTTATTTTTCATCTGTATTCCGTTTTCTTGCATATTTACCTATTTTACAATCGATAAGTACTTTCCCATGGCTTGGTTATCTGGTTTCAACAATTTGATTGTGTTTGTAACCACCATTGTGTGCGCGGTCGTTGCCTTATTGCACTACGAAAAATTGTATACATTAATGACGGCCCTAGCTACTATTTGCACCGTGCTTTACTTACACTTTATTGTCAAGGCAGACTGGATTAGCAAGGCATCATTAGTATTCACCTTGTTGATGCTTGGATTCTTTCCGGTCAATGGTATTCTGACGGGTACGGGTTTACCATCACCTGTTGTAAATTACAATCTAGACGAATTTTTAGGTATTCGTATGCTCACTATACCTATTGAGGACGCTGTATACGGCTACACACAATTCATTCTGACATTGTATTTTTTTAAACTATTTACCAAAAAACCTACAATCGTTGCATCATGAAATCAAAATTTCAAATACTGAATGGTATAGCATTTGTCGCTACTATTGTGATGAACTACATCTCTAATACCGGAGTTTTTAATGGTGCTACTATGGCTACTATTTCCAAAAAATATCACAATTTATTTACGCCAGCTGGCTATGCTTTTTCTATTTGGGGATTAATATACCTATTGTTATTGGGCTTTGTAAGCTACTATGGCCCATTTAATAAATCTACGCCTTCAAAAGACAAAACCATTTCAGATATCGGTTGGTGGTTTGTCATTTCATGTGCAGCCAATAGTGTGTGGGTAGTAGCTTGGCTATATGAGTATACCCTACTTAGTGCATTGATTATGATGATACTTTTTGTTTCGTTAATGCAGATACTTAAAAAAACGCACAACAAAAGGTCTGCTCCAGATTTTTACAGCAAACTCTTTCTAATCTGGCCTTTTCAAATATACGCAGGTTGGATATCGGTTGCATTAATTGCCAATATGGCTGCATTACTTACCAAAAACTCATGGGGTGGATGGGGCTTATCTGCTACCACTTGGACACTCATCATGATAGCGATTGCTACTCTCATACACCTGGTGATGATATGGAAGAAAAACATGCCAACCTTTGCTTTAGTGGCTGTGTGGGCATTGGTGGCTATCGCAGTGGCCAACTCGCAAGTTAATGCTACTGTTTATTGGACCGCCATCATTACAGCAGTTTTAATTTTTACCAATACTATTGTTTGGAACGTTAAAAACAAACAGCTGCAATGAAGCAAAAAGTAACAATCTTTTGGTTTCGTAGAGACCTACGTTTAGATGACAATGCGGGCCTTACCGCAGCACTATCATCGGGTTTCCCGGTATTGCCCATATTCATATTCGACCCCAGTATTTTAAATGCACTAGAAGACAAAAAAGACCGAAGAGTCGACTATATACACCAAGCGCTTTCTGCCATCAATCATCAATTGTTTACTAAAAATACGAGCTTACGCACCTTCTACGACGAGCCCATGCAAGTATTTAAAGAACTTGCTGAGCAATACCACATACAAAGTATTTATTGCAACAGAGACTACGAACCCCAAGCTGTTAAACGAGATACCGAAATTTACAATTTCTTCAAAGAACAAAACATAGCCTTTCATGCACTCAAGGATCAGGTTATTTTCGATAAGCGTGATATTCTAAAAAATGACCAAACACCTTATACCGTTTATACACCCTATTCCAAAAAATGGAAATCGCTATTGACGCCCCAACACTATAATGCCTATGACACCAATAATGACAACTTTCTGAATTTAGAACCCGAAGAAGTTTTAAGCTTAGCAAGTGTAGGATTTGAGAAAACAGACCTTGTTTTTGAAAAACCGAGGCTAGATGCTAGTATTATTAACTCCTACCATCAATACAGAGACTACCCTGCTATACAAGGCACAACGCAACTAGGCATCGCGTTAAGATTTGGTACTATTAGCGTACGAAGCTGCGTGGCTTACGCAATAGAACATAATGAAGTATGGCTTAACGAACTGATATGGCGAGAGTTTTTCATGCAGATACTCTATCATTTCCCCAAAGTTGTAAATCATGCATTCAAATCAAAATACGACAACATTGAATGGAGAAATAATGAACAGGAATTCGAAAAATGGTGCGAGGGCAATACGGGTATACCCTTTGTAGATGCTGGTATGCGACAACTGAACGCAACAGGCTTTATGCACAATAGAGTACGAATGATAACTGCTAGCTTTCTGTGCAAACACTTATTGATAGATTGGCGTTGGGGCGAAGCATATTTTGCACAAAAACTTAATGACTACGACCTTGCTGCCAATAACGGAAACTGGCAATGGGCTGCTGGCTGTGGATGCGATGCGGCACCCTACTTCAGGATTTTTAATCCTACAACACAATTAGAAAAATTTGATAAAGAACAAAAATATATACAACAATGGATTCCTGAGTTACATACACCTGCATACCCTCGCCCTATGGTAGAGCACCATTTTGCAAGAGAAAGAGCATTATCTGTCTATAAACAAGCAATACAAGAAAATTTTTAATTTAAAAAAATGGAAAGAAACAAAGTTATACTCGTAGATAGCAACGATAATGCATTAGGTGAAATGGAAAAACTCGAAGCTCACCAACAAGGTCGCCTACACCGTGCTTTCTCCGTTTTTATATTTAATAGCGAAGGCCATTTACTTTTACAACAAAGGGCCGCGAATAAGTATCATGGTGGTGGCTTATGGACCAACACCTGCTGCTCGCATCCACAATGGGGTGAAGATGTAAAAAAGGGAGCTATCGACCGTCTAGCATTCGAAATGGGTATCGTTTGTGACTTGGAACTAGTGTATACTTTTATATATAAGGAGCCGGTAGAAAATAATTTGATTGAGCATGAATTTGATCATGTGTTTGTGGGTTATTCCAACCAAAATCCCACCTTCAATAAGGATGAAGTGCAAGCCTATAAGTGGATGCCTGTAGAAGATATACTAGCAGCGATGAAAACTCAGCCCCTCGATTACACTGTTTGGTTTCGGATGGCCTTGCCGGAGCTGTTATCGAAATTCAAAGTACAACCTCAATAAAAAAAGTGCATTAAGCGCGACAGCAAAAATCTACATATCTAAGAAAAGACGGCCCACACAATTTAAAAACCCTTCCAAAAAAAAGTTATTCTGGAAGGGTTTTGATTACCCAAGAAAATGAGTGTTAATTGGCAAAATCTATTAATTAGTCTTCACTATTTGATAAGATGCTCAAGTGTTATCTACGCACCCTTTTTCTCAAGTATTCCCAAATCGACTTATGGGGTTAGTCTTAAAAAGTCTATAACTTGCATTTTTTCATGCATATTCACATCAAAAAACCTTAACTCCTGCATAAATTACCATTACTCATTTTCGTTTTTTAGTGAAGTTACGAAAACTTCAAATCGTCCGTTATGCGAAACTTGTAGTTTCGCTTAGCTAAGTAATCAAAAAAACACAAAGCTTTAGAGACGCTAGGAACAAATACAGCCGAGTTGGTTAGCACTCCCCAACTATTTTTAAAATAAAAACTTAAGAAAGCGCATCGTTTAAAGGGTATGGAAAAAATACTGACAAAAAAAGCACTTGTGATATTTCACAAGTGCCTCCTGATAAAGTCGGGATGACTGGATTCGAACCAGCGACCCCTTGCACCCCATGCAAGTGCGCTACCGGGCTGCGCTACATCCCGAATTTTATTTTTCAGGTCACAAAAGTAATAAAAAATATACATTTGCAAACAAGTTTCTTTTTTAGCACAATTATTCATGTCATCGCAACCTCAATTACAAGCAATTTTTGACCAATTATCTGTATGCGTGTTAGTACCCACATACAATAATGCCACGCTTTTAGCTGGGGTAATACACGATGTATTACAGTATACCCATAATGTAATTGTGGTAAATGATGGCTCTACAGACCATACCCAAAAGGTATTGGGAGAATTTCCTAGCATTCATGCCATAAGCTATGCTCCTAATAAAGGTAAGGGCCAAGCTTTACTTACAGGTTTCAGACATGCACACAAGGCTGGTTACCACTATGCTATAACCATAGATAGTGATGGACAACATTATGCAAAAGACCTCATTCAGTTTATTGAATATATTGGCCAATACCCCAATAGCTTGATTATAGGCGCTCGAAACATGAACCAATCGCATATACCGGGCAAAAGCACGTTTGGAAATAAATTTTCAAATTTTTGGTTTTGGGTAGCGACAGGCAAAACACTCTCAGATACGCAGTCTGGCTACAGGCTTTATCCACTTGCACCCATTGTAAACACTACCTATTTTTCCTCTAAATACGAATTTGAAATAGAAGCACCCGTTAGAGCTAGCTGGAAAGGAATACCCATAGCAGCCGTACCCGTAGAAGTATATTATCCGTCGGCAGAGGAGCGAATAAGCCATTTCAGACCCTTCAAAGACTTTGTGAGAATTAGCATTCTTAATACGTTTCTGACTTTTATTGCCTTGCTTTGGATTCATCCTAGGGATTTTATAAAAAAAATAGCTACCAAAGAAGGCCTTAAAGACCTCTGGCAAAGAAGCTTTGTAAAAAAAGACGAAAGTAATATCAGAAAAACTAGTAGTCTCGCTTTTGGTGTCTTTATGGGCATAATTCCTATTTGGGGCTTTCAGTTGGCTATCGGTATTCCACTCGCTATCTTACTTAAGCTCAATAAACCATTATTTTTGATAGGTGCTAATATCAGTATCTTTCCTATAACGCCATTTATATGGCTATTAAGCCTAATGACGGGTAAATGGATATTAGGCTACCACGACTGGGCCTACAGCTTTGATGAAATGTTATCACTACAACAAGTAAAGGAGGCTGGCTTTGCTTTCTTTTTAGGTGGTATCGTTTTAGCCATTGCTGCGAGTATTGTTACTTTTATTATTGCTTACCTACTGTTTAAACAACTTAGAAAAAACCATACTACTCCAACTACTTAGTGGCGAAAACACCGAATTATGAATAAGTCATTGCTTCAAATCCATACCGCCGTTTTTTTATGGGGATTTACGGGGATATTAGGAAAAATCATCTCCTTGAATGCTCCAATGCTCGTTACCTACCGCATGCTACTTACTAGCCTTATTTTGTTTTTTATATTATTATTACAAAATAAGTGGGTACGTTATGAGCGTAAAGATTTTATAGCGGTCGTCAAAGTTGGTGGCTTATTTGCTATACATTGGGTGTTATTTTTTCAATCTGTCAAGCTGGCAAATGCCTCCATCGCCATGCTTTGTTTAGCTACCGCGAGTGTTTTTATAGCATTATTACAACCGCTTATTAAAAAAACAACTTTTCAAATCAGAGAAGTGGCTATTGGCCTAATAGCACTTGTGGGGGTGGCTTGCATTTATTTTATACAACCCGATGAAAGCATAGGGCATGGCATGGCCAACTTTAGGTTGGGTGTTATTTATGGTGTATTGGCAGCTATACTGAGTGCGGTCTTTACAATCTACAATAAGCCGCTTTCCGAAAAATACCCATCTCAACCTACTGTGTTTTGGGAAATGTTTTCTGGCTTAGTAGTGCTTGTAATATCCCTGCCCTTCGTTTTCCCAGAGGCTATAAAAGAATTACAAATACCCTCTTGGCAAGATATTATTGCACTCTTTTGTCTTGCGCTCTTTTGTACCGTCATCGCCCAGTCCTTAGCGCTAAAAGCACTCAAAAAGCTGGACGCATTCACCGTAACCTTATCTGTAAACCTAGAGCCGATTTACGGAATGATTTTTGCCTTCGTTTTATTCCAAGAAAACAAGCAATTCAACTGGGGCACTTATTTAGGTATCTTCCTAATCTTATTCTCTTTAGCATTACAAATAACTATGAGCAGAAGGGCCAGAAAAAAAGCACTTAAATTTTACGAGCCCTTATGATAGATGCCTAATATTATGTCGTATTTTTGCGCCATTCCTTCAATAAAACTTTTATTTAAAAGAACATGCGCTTCATACTATTTATAATTGGTACACTTACTTCACTTGCCTTTGCAAGCTGTAGAGATATCAGAATCATTGAACATAAAGAATGGTCGAAACTATTTGAAGAGCACCAAGTACAAGGTGCCCTTGAATATGTTGATAATAATAAAGAAAGAGTACATTACTACAATAAAGAATTTAATGCTACCCAAATTACCCCCGGCACATCTTTTCAAATTTTTCAAGCTCTCGTAGCTTTAGAATCTGCCGTTGCCCCTACAGAAGCCTACACCCTGCCTTGGAATGGTAATTACTATAGCTTCAAGCATGGTAAAATAGCAACCATAACAGATACCTTAACCCCAGGTTTTCAAAACCAATGGCCCTTGGCTAACACCCTATCTGAAGCTTTTAAACACAATAATTTACCGTTCTTCCAGCAATTGACCTCTAAAATTACCACAGCAGAAATGAAGCATTTTATCGATACGCTGAAATATGGTAACAGAAAATATGAGGGCGACACGATAAATTTCTGGAACAATGGCAGCCTACGCATATCTGCAGACGAACACGTGGGCATCCTAAAAAGACTTTACCATAGCGAACTTAAAGGATTTACAGAACGAAGCCAAAGAATTGTACGTGGCCTTTTTGATAAAACTACTAAAGAAGATTACACGCTTAACTCTAAAAAGTTTGTTATCAACCATAATGATACTGTTGTGGTGCAGTATATGGGCTATATAGAAAAAATCAAAAAACTAAAAAACCCTAAAACCCAACAAATTGATGCTATACCACACCCATATTTTTTTGTACTTAGTGTGTACGATACCGATACCACTAAAGACCTAGAAGGCATAGCACAGCAAATATTTGAAAAAATACTAAAGGAAACAGAGCTAAAAGAAACTTTTGACAATTTTTAAGCCAAATGACTCCTCGACGTATTAAAATAAGCTAATAATACTTTGTACCTAACAATTTACTAACTTTATGTACATTTATTATTACAACCATCAACTCTCATCAATAGAAATTATCAAGTTTGCCTCCTAAAATATGGAAGCAATCTTATAGAAGACTATAAAATATAGAAAAATAATATGGCATGCGGAAATTGCGGATCAGGTAAAAGTAATAGCGGCGACACAAAAGTAAAAGGTTGTCAATCGAACGGTGGATGCAGCAGTGGCGGATGCAACAGAATGAACGTTTTCAACTGGCTAGCCGACCTGCCTCTTAGTGATATAGGAAAACCCTACAATATCGTAGAAATATCGTTTAATAACGGAAGTAGAAAAGACTTCTATAAAAATGACCACCTACTTACACTCGATAAAGGAAGCTACGTAACAGTAGAAGGCTCTGGAGGATTTGACGTAGGGCAAATAAGCCTTACAGGCGAATTGGTAAAACTTCAAATGAAGAAATATGGCGTAAAAGAGTCTCCCGAAATAAAGCGCATACTAAGGCTATCAAGCGCTAGCGATTTGGAGGCATTTGAAAACGCTAAAGCAAAGGAAAAAGACATCCTCATTCGGAGCAGAGCGATTGCTAAATCCTTGAATTTAGACATGAAAATAGCCGAGGCTGAATGCCAAGCTGACTCAAAAAAAATATGCTTTTTCTATACAGCAGATGCGCGTGTAGACTTTAGGGAACTGATAAAGGTATACGCTACCGAATTTAAGGCTAAAATAGAAATGCGCCAAATAGGAGCACGACAAGAAAGTGGCAAAGTAGGCGGTATTGGCTCTTGCGGTAGAGAATTGTGCTGTAGCTCGTGGCTTACCGACTTTAAAACCGTAAATACCACTTCTGCAAGGTATCAAAACCTTTCTATCAATCAAGCCAAGCTAAGCGGACAGTGTGGCAGACTAAAGTGCTGCCTCAACTTCGAGCTAGATACCTATATGGATGCCCTGAAAATATTTCCAGAAAACGCAGACCATTTAGAAACAAAAACAGGTAGAGCTTACCTTATCAAGAAAGATATATTTAGAAATCTAATTTGGTATGGCGTTCCTGGAAGCTCTAGACAATACCCCTTAACCCTTGATAGAGTAAACGAAATATTGGCCGCCAACGCCAAAGGCGAAAAAGTAGACGAATTGGGCTTTGTAGAAATAGTATCTAGCAAACCCAACGCTCAAAAAACCGTAGACGTAGGCTTTGTAAATGATGTAGGACAACTTACATTGAGCTCTTTAAATAAATCTAACAAGAAAAGAAAACCACAAGCTCAGGAAACCAACAACTCGGCAGCACCCAAAAATAGGCACAACAAAAATCAACAACGTGCGCCACAGCAAGGCGAAGGAGGGCAACCCCAAAAACCACAAGGAGCCGCTCCTGCCCCTACAAAAAGCCAAGGCACACACCCTGGACAAAAAAATAGAGACCCAAAAGAAAAGCCTAATGCCGCTGCCGGTGCACCGCAACAGCCTAGAGAGCCACAAGCTCATAGAGGTCCGAAAAACAGAGCACCTCACCCAAAACCCAAAAACAAACCTAATCAATAACCTACCTGCCTACAAACACATTACCGCACCGTAGTGGTTTGTAGGCACTTAGTATTGCATCAGTATGGGAATCGTAATTAGGCAGTCTATCAAAACTATTGTTGTTACCATTATTGGTGCAATTTTAGGTTTATTGATCAATCTTATTTCGATAAAAATATTTTCAAAAACCGAATTTGGCTTTACCCAAAACTTAGTGAAAATTGCTATACAGTTGTGCTATTTTTGTACAATTGGTTTTAATTTCACCCTAATAGTTTATGGGCAAAAATACCCACCCGATCATCCCAAACGGGCCTCTTTCCTAACGATCAGCTTGGTAATACCCCTCATTGCCTCAATCATTATTAGCGCACTGTACTTTGTAGCCAAACCCGTATTTATCAATTCCTATCACTCTGGAGATGAAACTTGGATGGAAAAATATTTTGTATTATTCCCCCTGCTTACCTTCTTCAGTGCAACACTTTTGTGGATGGAGAGCTACCTGATGTCTATTTATAAAACGTCTATTCAAAGCTTTGCTAGAGAAATACTAAATAGACTGGTATACCTGCTGCTGATAGGACTATACGCTTATAGCATCATTAACTATACACAATTTATTTGGTGGTATGTTTTGCTTTATTTAATACCTATTTTGTTCTTGGGATATTTTATGAAGAAGTTTAAGGGCTTTAAGTTGGGCTATACAAAAGGCGACTTTACTAAATCCGAAATACTTCATTTTCTGGGTTTCTCCTTCAATCAAACTTTTGTGGTCATCTCTATAGTACTAATCGTTCAAATAGATGCGCTACTTATAGGGCCTTTATCTTACGAAGGGCTTGAGGCTTTGGCTATTTATGGTATGGCAGCATTTGCTATTGGTATTGTAAAAAATCCTATCAGAGCTATAAGCGCTGCGGCCATGCCCGCACTGTCTAACAGTTATCAGAAAAGGGATTTGAAAGAGCTTAGGCGCAATTTTATTAAAAGTGTCACAACTATTCAAATGCTCGTCATTCTCTTTGCCTTGGGTGTAGTACTTTGTATTACTGAAATACAGTATTTTATCAATCAGATAAGAGAGGGTTATGAGCTGATGGCGCCTTTGATTTTAATTTTACTAGTAGGCCATTCGTTCGACATGGCTGGTGGATTGAATATGGAGGTTATTACCCTCTCAAAATACTATAAATACAATACCTATTTTTCTTTGTTGGGCTTAGGAGTCATTGTGGCTTTAATCTATTTTTCTATAGACAAATGGGGATTAATAGGCGTAGCATGGGCCAGCACAGCAGGTCTATGCGTCTATGCAGTGCTTAAAAGTTGGTTTTTGTATAAAAAATTCAAAATCCAACCCTACACAGCCTCCTTCTTTAAGATACTGGGCATAGGAGTAGTGTCTCTAGCCGCTACTTATTGGATACCCCTAGACCATTTGCCATTAGTATCCATCCTGGTAAAAGGTGGCTTATATACACTTATTTTTGTTGGCCTCTTTATCCGTCTTAAAATATCGCCCGATATCAACGAAGTGATTGGAAAATATCTACCATCAAGAAGATAGGTCGGCATGTCGCTTTCTTAGCCTACTTTTCCAATAGCCATAACAGAAGTAAATTATCAAACCCACTAGCAACCATAAACCAAATCCGAGCCAGTTACTCAGACTCTCTTGAGCCATTAAATAAAAACAACTGATAATACCCAATACCGGAATAAGTGATAGCTGATACCTTATGCCTAACACGACCAACGCTGCAACTACCAACCAAAATAGTAACATTGGAAACTGAAGCTGCCATGTAGTAGCATTAAAAAAGGAACTAAAATAGCTTGCATCATTATAAATAATCAAGGCTATAGCCAATACAAAACCAAGTGGCAATATCCATCGACTGTTTATAAAAGGTACTTTAAAACGACTCTCGGGCCTATTCGTCCTATAGGGAAGAATGAGTACGCCTGCACATACTATTATGAAGGCAAACAAAGTACCAATGCTGGTAAGAGAAATCACTAAATCTAAATTTAGAAACAAAGATGGCACACCTACTAGTAGCCCCGTTATAAGGGTAGCAAAAGCTGGCGTTTGCCATTTTGGATGCAACTGCGCAAACTTCTTGGGCAATAAACCATCTCTACCCATGGTCATCCAAATTCTAGGCTGACCTATTTGAAAAACCAACATCACAGATGCTGTAGCAATTATAGCACTAAATGCCACAATTCCGCCCATAAAATACAATCCATTACCATCAAAGACACTTGCCAAAGGGTCACCTACATTTAACTGCGTATAATGCACCATACCCGTGAGCACTAGGGCTACCAATACATACAAGACGGCACATATCCCCAAGGAATACATCATCGCCTTGGGTAAGTCGCGCTGCGGATTTTTGCACTCTTCTGCTGTTGTGGAAATAGCATCAAAACCAATATAAGCAAAAAATACAGCAGATACGCCTTTAAGCACGCCTACCATACCCTCTGGAGCAAAAGGCGACCAGTTTTCGGGTTGTAAATAAAAAGAACCCACCACTATAACCATAAAAACAACTAATAACTTCAGTAACACAAACAAATTATTGGCGCGCTTCGACTCACGAATTCCTACAAATACAATTGCAGTAATAATGAGCACAATAAAGAAAGCCGGCACATCCATAATAATACGCATAGCACCTATTTGAGGTGCACCTTCCCAAGCTGCCATACCCTCATTCATTCTAGCTGTAAGCTTCCCTCCGCTTTGCAACACACCGGTAGCTTCATTAAACATACTTTGAGCCGACCAATAATCCATACTCAACCATGGTGGTACTGCAAAGGACGTCTTGGCCAAAAGTCCCGTTAGATAATCCGACCATGAAATGGCACATGCTATATTACCTATGGCATATTCCATTATCAAACACCATCCTATTACCCATGCTATAATTTCTCCAAATGCTACATATGCATAAGTGTAGGCACTGCCAGCCACAGGTACTGTAGAAGCAAACTCGGCATAGCAAATAGCCGCAAAACCACATGCAATAGCCGTAAATATATATAGAAACACAACTGCTGGACCACCCTCATACGAGGCCTTCCCGATACTACTAAATATACCTGCACCTATTATTGCGGCCACACCTAAAGCAGTGAGATCTCTTACACCCAATACGCGCTTCATTCCCTCATTAGACGATAAAGCCGCATGATCTGATATAATATCGTTGACATTCTTTTTTCTGAATAAACTTTTCGACATATTCGCTTTTTACCTTGTTCTACAACTATTATTTTATATAAAATGATCGGATTCTCTTGTTTGAATTACGCGCAATAAAACAACATCAAATTTACACTACCAAAACACATTACCTAAAAAATATTTTTGCCGCCATAATAATCATTAGCTAAGCGCAACAAAAAAATGTGTTGTACGCTTTACAACACATAAAAAACTATAATTTAAGTAAAACCCATCTTTCAAGACTTATACAAATAAGGTCTGCGCCTTTGCTATAAGCACATCATATATTTGCGTAGCACCATTAAGCGCACTTTGCTGCTCGGTAGTAGTGCTTACTTCTGCCTCCAAGAGCTCTAAAAAAGACTTCCAATTAGCACCTAAATGCTCCTTGTAAAAAGTAAAATAATGAAACCCATGATGAACAAATGCCTCATTCTTTTTAAGTTGCTTTGCTATCACATTACCTCCCAACATCGAACCCTCCATTACATACAATGCCCCTAAAGCATAGGCCGTAGTAGTTTCTGCAAGAATATCGGGACAAGGCGCTATCGACAATTGAAGCTCTGCTGCATCCATTGCAATGGCAGCTTTCTTATCTGCTGCCGTAAAGGCTAACTGTTCAATAAGCCTTTGTGGCAATTGCGCAAATATTTGATCCATGAAGCCATTAACAATATAGCCATTAATATATAACAAGTTTTTATAATCATGACTGCTAAAAGTGCCCTCACGTATTTTTGAAGATTGGGTAATGCGTTCTATCTCGTCGTGCAGGTGTGCAGTCTTCTGCTTTAGTAATTGTGCTATCATAATTAAAAATAATACTATCTGATGTAAACCGAAAATTATTCAAAAAAAACAACAAACCACCAGATGCTAATTTTATAATTTGCAGAAAATAAAAGCAAATTTAGTTTTCTATCTAATAATAACAATATTTTTTAATGCAGAGTTAATATATTCGCAGCATTCAGTACATTACAGCCTATGCGAAGCCATAATACAGCCTTAATACTCGGTAAAACTTTTGAATATAATTACCAACTCGAACCTTACTTTAAAGAAGCGAGATTGATTGTAGTGCTAGATAGCGCTATCAATACATTTATTAAATACAATTATACCATAAAACCTGATGTGCTACTTGGCGACTTTGACAGAGATATCGATCAGGCTTATGTTCAAAAATTATACCCCAATATCTTAATTATTCCTACGCCCGACCAAAATAAAACAGACTTTGAAAAGGGTATAGAATACATTATCTCTAAAGGATATAGTAAAATTATAGGATTAGGGTTGACGGGCAAACGAATGGACCATACCTTCAATAATATAGCCACGCTAGGTAAATACAATGATAAAATTTTCATCCAACTCATAGACGATTATTCGATAATTGAATGCATTTCTAGAATTTACACGAAAAAAGCCACTAAAGGCACTACTATTTCGTTATTACCACTTGGCGAAGTACAGGGCATCATCACCAAAAATCTTAAATACAGCCTAATGAACGAACACCTGCAACTTGGCGCCCGCACAGGCACCTGCAACGAAGTGCTCGAAGATGGAGAAGTGGTGGTAACCATAAGCAAAGGCAAATTAATCGTTATGGAATGCTGGGACTAATGCCCAATAGCAAAAACGGGGAGGCTAAAGGCATAAGCCCTTGGTGCTGAACCATTAACATCAACCTTGCAAAAGCATTGCATTTTTTAGTATTTTTTCTGTTAACTTTAATCAATTAAAATTTACATATTTCCTATGATTTCAAATCACGAGATAGACTACGTTATACACGGAGAAGAAATGCAATTCGTTGAGGTAGAATTAGACCCTCAGGAAACAGCAATAGCAGAGGCAGGAAGCTTTATGATGATGGATGATGGTATAAAAATGGATACCATTTTTGGCGATGGTAGCGAAGAAAAATCAAATGGCATCTTTAATAAGCTGTTGAGCGCTGGCAAACGCATTCTTACGGGCGAAAGCCTGTTTATGACCGCCTATACCAATATTGGCATGGGTAAGAAAAAGGTGGCATTCGCATCGCCTTATCCCGGTAAAATCATCCCCTTAGATTTGAGTAAACTGAATGGGAAAGTAATAGCTCAAAAAGATGCTTTCCTTTGTGCAGCTAAGGGCGTCTCTATTGGCATTGAGTTTCAACGCAAGCTAGGCACCGGACTTTTTGGTGGTGAAGGGTTTATTATGCAAAAAATAGAAGGTGATGGCTTGGCTTTTGTACACGCTGGCGGCCACGTTACCTCTAGGCAACTACAACCCGGAGAGAAAATAAAAATAGACACCGGCTGTATTGTAGCATTTACTAAAGAAATCTCTTATAATATCGAATTTGTGGGCGGTATTAAAAATACCATCTTTGGTGGCGAGGGCGTATTCTTTGCTACTTTAACCGGACCAGGTACTATTTGGTTGCAAACCTTACCAATAAGCAGATTGGCTTCCAGAATTTTACAATTCAGCACGGGCAGCAGAAAAGAAGAAGGGAGTATTTTGGGTAAATTAGGAAACCTACTAGACGGCGACGGCAGATAACTACCTTTGTCGTTACATAACAATACTAAAACAGCTATCACCCTAATGGATGATAGCTGTTTGATTTTTTACTAAAACGCATTTATAAGGATGGTGCACTCACTCCCATTAAAGGCTATAGAAAACGTCTATTCGCATAAGTCAGCAATGGCGTAGTGAACTATTTATTACATTTTGAATGTTAAGGACAATGCCAGTAAACTAAAATTATCTTTAACACTCGCCAATCCTACAGGTATATTACCATAAGTAATTGGGTAACCGTACTCTTTATAGGGTTGCATGGTGTACACATAAGCAAGGTTGATGCTAAAACTCTTTAAGTTTACCCCAGCCCCCAAGGATATATTGCTGCGGCTACCTCCAAATTGTTCGCTATTTTGATACGGACTGGTAATATGTCCAAAACCTGCTCTAGCTAAATAATTATTGAATCTTGCCTCTACCCCTAAACGGATATTGTGGCTTGCTCTAAATGTCTCTCCTATTTGCGTATTTACTAACTGCGCTTGTTGTGAAAAGTTGGCACCCATATTGTACTTCATGCTACTGTAGTCTGTTAGCTCATAGTCCAAACTTACAAAGCCATATTGACCTAAAAACGACATTGCATTGAGGCCAAATTTCCAAGGTGTGCGCAACGAATAGTCAAACAAAAAGGAATTTTGCGGCGTAATTACTGACTTTGTACCCACTGCTCCATTCGCAGCTCTTACACCTTCTGTTTCACTTTCTAATTTAAAATCCTGTTCGTCAGTAAAACTTGACCAAGTAGGAGTATGTACCGTAGCTCCTATTCTAATATCTGGCGTCACATGATAAAGAGCGCCAAGCTTTAAATTAAATCCAAAACCACTAGTCGTCAGATAATCATTAAAAATAACATAATCGAAATTGTTGTTGCGGTTGCCGGTATTGTCTTCTTCATAATAGCTTTTAAAGCTATTAAATTTGTAAGATAATAAATTGGCACTACCACCTAGCATTAATTTTTCTTTATAGTTACCACCGAAGGTAAAACCCCACTCTTGTATATTACCAGTATTTTTCCAATACTTTTCCTGCAATAAACTACCACCATTCAGGATAATATCATTGTAGGCATAAGATGCAAAATTATCATCAAACAGATAGCCTTGATAGCCCAAGAATCCAAAAGGTGGCGCTATGTTTTCTGACAATCCAAACTGAAATCCATCTTCTGCAAATACCTCCGTCATAGAGCTCTCGCTATTGACACCCTGATACAGTGCCTCTTGGTTAAAGTCGGCAAGCTTATTATAAGTTAAACCCACCGCTACGCTCTTCCATGCCTTACTTTCATAATCTCTTCCTCTAGCTGGAGTAGCTAATACAAAACCAAAATTATTTATAGAAAACTTACTCCCTGCATTGGAAGTTGCGTTACCAAAATAAGAGGCATTTATATTGTTGAGTTTAAGATTGGGTGTGATGCCAAACTCAGATTTACGATACACGCCAATACTAGCCGGATTGATGGAGAGTGCACTCATGTCGCCACCTACAGCGCCTACCGCATTTCCCAAACCAAGGCTCCTTGCCGTTCCCATTACCTGGGTTTGACTGTAACGAAGCGCGTCTATTTCATTCTGGCCAAAAGTTTCTACACTAATACCAGCTAAGGCAATACATCCTATTAGCAACTTAAAATTAGTCTTCATCATGCATTAATTTGTATATTCAAAAGTAATGACTTTTTTAAAGCCAAAAAGTTTAATGTAAATGGTTTTTTATTAAGCCAAAACTACATTTGCATGCTACACTGAGTATTGCATTTCACAACACCTTACGGCTAATACATTGCTGCCTGTAAAAACGTGCGTGTGTTTACTTAAAGCCTGTCCACTCCTAGAGGTGTCAACTGGCTCTGTTTTAGGAGCTCTATTTTTTATTTCGGTAATTATATCGTTGATTGTCCAGTCGGCTCCAATAACTTTTTGCTGCGGATCAATAATAATAGTCGTAGGAACGGTTACTACCTTCATTGCTTGTATGTAGGCACAATTCCAACTTTTTATACTACTTAGCTGCGGCCATGGTAAATTATCTTCCTTCACACTGCTTATCCATTGCATGGAGTCTTGCTCTATAAAAACGGAAATTAATTGTACTGGATAATCCACCAATTGATTGTAAACGGCTTGCATTTGTTTGTTTGCAGCTCTGCTATTAGCATTCCACGAGCCAACAAACTGTATGACTAGGTATTTATCTTTATAAATCTGTGAAGACACGCTTGCCCCTTCCGGATCTTTAAGTTGGAATTTAGGCATGGTTTTATTAATAATGCTAGCATAACTAAAGGAGTCTGTTTGTATTTTCTTATCATTAATAAAAGCATTATAGGTACTAAAAAAAGCACGCTCGTATGCATCAACTAGGGTGGTTTCGGAGGCAAATCGTTCCCTTAATTTATGCGTAAAACTTTTCAAGTATTGGGCTTTTTCTTCTAAAGGCAAAAAGTTGGCATAAAACAATGCGAGTGGCAAAAAACTGGCAGTGTCTGCATTGGACTGTATAAAGTTAAGTAATGTATTTTTAGCGCTAGAAGTGCTAGACGTGTTATGCAAGCTTGAATCTGGCATGAGGGTATCTGCCTTGGTGTTTGCATTGCTAGCTATTGGCTTGGGTACCAATTCTTCTTTTATCACCTGTTTGTTCAATTCAAACATTTGCTGCATAAACTGGTGCAGCTGGCTAGAGCGCTTACTACCAGAAATGGTATAGTCAATAACGTGGGTACTGTCTAATTGTATGCTTATTTCTTTTGCATCTAATACAAAATAAATATATCCTACACTGTCTATACTTACTCTATACAAATTGGGCTTTGAAAAAACACCGCTCAACTCTAAAACACCCTTATCATCGGTAGTGCCATTATTTACTAAGGTTACTTTATCTAAATCCAGCTCTTCTAGTGCAACTTGTTTATTCGGATACGCTGACATGTGCAATTTTAGTGCAAACTGCTGTTGTTCGGTGACACCGCATCCTATGGCTAGGAATGCAACTACCAACACAAACGCTATGTATAGATATCCTTTAGTGTACATACAACTATTAAATTTAAAGACAAAGATAATGCAGCAAAGAATGCATTAATTGTAAACAATTACTAAATTTTGTTTTTTTTAAAAATATTATGATTTGCCTATTTCTTTCAAATACTTGACAATGATTTGCGCGGCATTTTCGGAGGCAGACCTCGACACCTGTAGTTGCTCCCAAAGAAGTGCGTAATCTGTTTGTATGCGATCAATTACATCGGGATTATTGAGTAAGGCATCTAATGATGTTTCCAGCTTTGCAGGGTGGAAGCTATCTTGAATCAGCTCTTCAACTGCCATTTTATCTAATATCAGATTAACGAGCGCAATATACTTTACTTTAATGAGCTTTTTGGCTACCCAATAAGATAATTGGTTGCCTTTGTAACATACTATTTGCGGCACTCCAAACAGTCCCGCCTCCAAAGTAGCGGTACCGCTAGTTACCAATGCAGCCTTTGCTTGTTGCAAGATGTCATAGGTTTTGCCCGGCGCTAGTAGCACATTTTCCTCGCCAATAATTTGCCTGTATATTTCCTCGGGCTGGCTGGGGGCTTGCGCTATCACAAATTGGTAGTTAGGAAATTTATCCACCAATGTCAACATGATAGGCAATGCTACTTTTATTTCCTGAGTACGGCTACCTGGAAGTAATGCTATTATAGGTTTTTCGCTCAGTGCTGCCACACGCAAGTCGTCTATTTTTTTCTGTACAACTTCAACCAGTGGATGGCCTACATAAGCCACTTCAAAATCGTGTTTTTGGTAAAATGATTTTTCAAATGGCAATATCACCAACATCTTATCTACATTGGCTTTTATCTGGTGTACTCTATTTTCTTTCCATGCCCATATTTGAGGCGATATATAGTAAATTACCTTTAGTCCTTGGCTTTTGGCCCATTTGGCAATTCTTAAATTAAATCCAGGGTAATCTATAAGTATGAGTACATCGGGCTTGTAATCGGCAATGTCTTGTTTACAGAATTTCAGGTTTCGAAATATTGTCCTTAGGTGCATCACTACTTCTACAAAACCCATAAAGGCTAAGTCTTTGTAATGCTTTACAATGGTTGCACCTGCCTCTTGCATCATATCTCCACCCCATGCTCTGCATTCGGCATTTACATCTTGCACTTTTAAGGCTTTAATTAAATTGCTGCCATGCAAATCGCCACTAGCCTCGCCCGAAATTATATAATAGCGCATACCATCGAATTAATTTTTAACAATCAAAAATAAGGCATTGCCATGAATCTATTACTGCAATATCGCAATTTGGAAAAAAATACTTAGTGTCTACGCCGCCACATCAGGCTTCCAAAAGACTACTTCTTCTTGTGTTGTTTAATAAAAAGAATTATATCGGAAAGTGCCTCTAGGTTGAAGGTTTCTTCCAAATTGGCATATTCTTCGGGATGTCCGTTCACTGCATATTGAAACAAATGGTTGAGATAAGGGTATTTTTTCACCGCTACTTTTCGGGAATTTATTGCCTGCAACGACTTGGTAATTGCATCTACATTTGTGTTTGCTGCTACTTGCATGTCTAGCATCCCTTGCAGAACGAGCACATCACATTTAACTTGTGGTAGTAGTGTCCTTGGGTCAAATTTTACAAAATCCTTAAATACTACATTATTCATTGTTTCATTAAGCTGTTCGAAGATGAGTGCTTCTGTGGTGTTTTTACGGCTTAAGGTATCGAGTGTTTGGTATTGCCTTGCTGCTTCTTGTTGCAATAGCGTCGCAAGATGTGTGCTATCTTTGGCACGCAGCACCAATTCATGTAAGTTGCGAGAATGCGCTACTGCGGCCTGTATAGCTTCTTGAGGCAGCTTATCTTTGTTGATATCTTGATATTGTTGTAAAATTATCTCCGAACCAGATACGCCTGGAGATGCCATTAATATTAAGAAATCTGCCAGTTTGGGCTGAGTTGCGGCTAAGTGTATTCCAATGATACCTCCTTGACTATGCCCTGCTATACCCACAGCAGTCCAAGGTTCTTTTCTGCTTCGCAACATACGTATTGCTGCTGCTGCATCTTCACTCAACATGGCAGTAGTCGCTTCGTCGACACTTCCCTCAGAGCCTGCCATGCCTCTGTCGGCATACCTAAAAACGGCAATACCGGCTTTAGCCAAACTATCTGCTATTACCCAAAATGGCTGATGCCCCAAAATGGTACTGTTATAATCTTGTGCACCACTGCCCGAGATTAAGACCAGCAGCGGATACGAACCTTTTGTTTTGGGTTTTGTAAGTATACCTACGTGAGTGGTAGCATCTTTGCTGTTGTAAAAAGTGAGCGTATCGCTGGTGTAAGAAAAGGGTGCTTTGGGTGTTTGTTCTTTAGGTGCGGAGGCTTGGGTAGCTGGTACACTGCCTCTATACAACTTGCTAGGTATTGAATTGCCTCCTTGTATCAATACACCCTGTAAGGTGTCTTTCTCTATAAGTGCTTTATATACCAATTGCATCTTTGGTTCGGAAATAATCAGAGAGTCTCCCTTTACCTCGGTATTCGAAATCGGTATTCCAAATGCCTGCTGATCGGGACTATCCATTTTCGTTGTATAAGTATCACCTTCTTTATCGATATGAAAAACCAATCTTAACTTAATACCTCCCACATCCAATACTCCCGACCAAGTTGCAGCTATTTGTGCTACTCCGTTTAAGCCAAAAGAAAATATAGCTAGGCAAAATATCATCCAAAATTTCGTGGCACTCGCTTTTTGTAAACTCATGGGATAGATTCGTTTTTTTTATAAAAAAGCAAATATATAAAAAGTACTGATGTATCGTTTAGCTTTTTGGGTGCTATTCTGCAAAATTCGCGCTAATCGGTTATTTTTTGCCATGCATTCTTAATTTATCATAGAAGTCATTTGAAATCCAAATAGCTAATAAACGTGCACTCATAGGGTAAAGGAGCCGGTTGCTTGTACTCAAGTTTACTTCAATAAATTATTCCTTAAAATTTTCTAAATGCCACATTTTTTCTTTTTATATTTGCTACTATGAAAAAACTTATACTCAGTCTATTTGCAATTACCACTTTATTCACTGCCAAAACCAAGGCAGATGAAGGTATGTGGATACCGATGCTCATCGGAAAGAACTATGAGGAAATGAAAAAGTTAGGTTTGAAACTTACGCCTCAGGATTTATATAATGCCAATCATGCTAGTCTTAAAGATGCCATTGTGCATTTTGGAGGTGGCTGTACGGGTGAGATGATTTCTGGCCAAGGCCTACTTATCACCAATCACCATTGTGGTTATGGCAATATAGCGTCTCTAAGTACGGTAGAGAACAATTATTTGGAAAATGGTTTTTGGGCTAAAGCACAAAACCAAGAATTACCAGCCAAAGGTCTATCGGTTAAGTTTTTAGTAAGCATGGAAGACGTCACTGAAAGAGTAGTGGCCGCTTCGTCTAGAGGCAATGCAAACAAAAGAAAAGCAGCACTAGAGCAAATACTTAAAACCATACAAAACGAGGGAAGCGAAGGCGGCAAATACGAAGCACAAGTAAGGCCTTACTTCAATGGCAACCAATACATATTACTAAAATACGAAATCTTCACAGACGTAAGATTGGTAGCGACTCCTCCAAAATCATTGGGTAAATATGGCGGCGATACCGACAACTGGATGTGGCCTAGACATACCGCAGACTTTGCAGTATTTCGTGTATACGCGGGCGCCGACAACAAACCTGCTCCTTACTCAGCTTCCAATGTACCTTACAAACCCAAGCACTTCTTACCTGTAAACATTCAAGGTGTGCAAGAGGGCGATTATAGTATGGTTATGGGCTATCCTGGCAGAACTGAGCGTTTCATTACCTCTTATGATGTAGACTTGCGCATCAACGAAACCAATCCTGCTGTTGTAAAACTTCGTGACGCACGATTGACTATTATGCGCAAATATATGCGTCAAGACCCAGCCGTTAATCTGATGCTTGCGTCAAAATACGCATCTATTGCAAACTATTGGAAGTATTATATTGGACAAACGGAACAATTACAAAGACTCAATGTTGTAAATGAGAAAAAACGCAATGAGTTGGAATTTAATAAGTGGAATACCAATAATAAAAAAGGCTACGACAACTTAATGAACGACTATGCTGCTGCATTTGCTGAATATAAGCCTTATGCTAAGCACAGAGTTTACATGAACGAAGGCTTCTATGCTACACCAGTAGCTACATTAGGTGCTGCCGGTCATTTACTTCAAAAAGAATTAAACAACCCTAAGGCTAAAGCTGAGGATATTAAAAAACTGTCAGATAGAGTAAAAGCATTAAGAGAGAATACGATGAAGTCTTTAGTGCTAGAGATGGAAAAAGAAATCTTTGCTAAAATGACAGAAGCCTTTTATAAAGACATCAGCAAAAGCCAACAACCCGATATTTATCAAACACACATTTTTAAAATGTTTGGCAGCGATGATTGGTCTAAAACATTCAACAATTACGCTACCTATGTGTTTAGTAACTCCTTGTTCTTTAACGATGTAAGGTTCAATGATTTTATAAGAAGCCCTAAAGCAGACGTATTAGCAGCCGATCCTGCAGTGGTTTATGCTGCTAGCTTTCTTACTAATTATGAAGACAATTATGCAAGCAAAATAAGCGCATTTAATGAAAAAAATGCTGAATTAGCTAAAACGTATGTAAAAGCATTAATGGATAAGAATGGCAATAAACTAATGTATCCTGACGCAAATAGCACCATGCGTATTACCTACGGAAAAGTAGCAGGCTATAGCCCACAAGATGCGGTTGAATATCGTCATTACACGCATATGGATGGCTTATTAGCGAAGTATAAACCAGGTGACTATGAGTTTGATTTACCACAAGACTTCTTAGAATTGGTAAAACAAAAAGATTATGGCCAATACGCCAACGAAAAAGGCGAGTTAGTTACTTGCTTCGTTACCAATAACGATATTACGGGTGGTAATTCGGGCTCTCCAATGATTAATGCATATGGCCATCTTACTGGTCTGGCATTTGATGGCAACTGGGAAGCCATGAGTGGCGATATCGCTTTTGACAAAGAATACAAAAGAACAATAGCAGTAGATATCAGATTTGTATTATGGTTGATAGACAAATATGGTGGTGCTACCAACTTGATAGATGAAATGACCATAGTGAAGTAAACAATTCAACACTACAATTTATTGAATGAAAAATGGTTGCTATAATTAGCAACCATTTTTTAGTTATGTAATTTTTCAAAAAAATAAAATCGATTTTATAGAATGATTTTTTGGCTTAAACAAATCATTTTCGCTTTCCAAATATTCTACGTTTGTTTATTTCTGCTGTTAGACCCACACCACCAATTATTAACATCACTAAAAAGATGATGCCTCCTAAAATTAACTTACTTTCCATAGTATAAATTTTTTTAAGAATTAAAAATTTCCCTTATCGAATTAGGACACATTTAAACAAATGTACAAAAATTATGCCAATAATACTAATATGTAGTAACTACAACATTTTAAAAATACAATTACTATATAATTTAATGCTTATCAATATACAGAATACCCAATAAGCTAAAGTATCTATTTTTACTATAAATTATCCCACCCTTGGCTTCCAAGGAATATCTGCAATACCGTGTTGCTGAAGCGTATAGCGAGCCAGTACAAAAAGATAGTCGGATAGCCTATTAAGGTATTGCAACACTAAAGGCATCACGAATGGTTTACCTTCCTCATCCACAATAGCTACACATATTCTTTCTGCCCTTCTGCATACGCAACGGGCTATATGAGCATGGCTTGCGCTTGGATGGCCTCCCGGCAACACAAACGATTGTAGTGGCTCCAAATGCTCCTCCATAGCATCTATGGCCAGCTCAAGGTAGCTTACATCCTCATCTCTAAGGTCGGGCAATGCCATCTTTACTTCTTTATGTGGCGGCGTAGCCAAAATCGAACCTATGGTAAATAATCTATCCTGAATTTCTTGTAGTTGCGCTATACTTTTTGAATCTGTCACTAAATCTTTTATCAAGCCGATATACGAATTGAGTTCATCTACAGTACCATAAGCCTCTATGCTTATATTATTTTTGGGTACACGCACACCTCCTATGAGCGCGGTAGTGCCTTTATCACCCGTCTTGGTATATACTTTAAACGCCATTTTCTTTTGTTTTATTTTCTCTGTCTTTAATACGTTGTTGTTTTTTTTCTTCAAAAAACTGGTCTTCCCTCGCCTGCTCTTTATCGTAAGCTCTAATTATTTGCTTTACCAACCTGTGTCGCACTACATCACTTTCGTCCAACTGAATGTGGGCAATACCTTCTATATTTTTCAAAATCCTAGAGGCTGTAATTAAACCCGACCTTTGATTTTTAGGCAAATCTACCTGCGAAATATCGCCTGTAATGATAGCTTTTGCATTAGGGCCAATACGCGTTAAAAACATTTTAAGCTGCAAATCTGTAGCATTCTGTGCCTCATCCAGTATGATATAAGAATTGTCTAATGTGCGACCGCGCATATACGCTAATGGTGCTATTTCAATAACCCTATTCTGCATAAAATACACCAATTTGTCTGCGGGTATCATATCATCTAAGGCGTCGTATAAGGGACGTAAATAGGGGTCTATCTTTTCCTTCAAATCGCCAGGAAGAAAACCCAAACTCTCGCCCGCTTCTACTGCCGGACGGGTAAGGATAATTTTCTTCACTGTTTTATTTTTAAGGGCTCGTACAGCAAGGGCTACGGCGGTATAAGTTTTACCGGTTCCTGCAGGGCCTAAAGCAAAAATAATATCATTTTGCTCTGACGTTGCAACGAGCAACTTCTGGTTGGCAGTTTTGGCCTTAACAATCTTCCCATTAGGCCCATAAACTAGTACATCATTACTATTAAGTGCTTGTATCAAACCTTTGTCTTCCTCTCCCTCCAAATCTTCCAATATTCTATTCAGATAATCTACCGAAATAGACCCATTACGTTCGATATAAGTAATGATGAGCTCTATGCGCTCTTTGGCTGTAGACACTTGGTCGGGTGCGCCTACCAACTTGACTACCGTGCCTCTAGATAATATCTTTAAAAGAGGAAACTTCTTTTTGATGATGTCGAATTTACCATTATTAACGCCAAAGAATTCAATGGGGTTAATACTCTCTAAGTTTATTTTTGATTCTGTCAAGTTCGTTGTTCTATATTTATTACGAATATAACGAAGTGAACAGAGAAATCGTCTAAAAAAATAGTGAATATCACAAAAAATTAATTTTCACCTATGTAAGATGTGCATCTATAGAGGCTGGCACGAGCGGCACTTCGATATTCTGGCTTTTATAACAACTAAAAAGCGCTCAACGAACATTAATAATTCGCTGAGCGCCTATTTAAAAAGAAGCCTACCTTAAACCCGCAGGCGTGAGGGTATGCTAGTCTTCTATGATTTCTATACTTAGTATGCGGTCGCCCTGAGCGATGGCATCAACTACCGCTACATTTTCTACAACTTTTCCAAAGCAGGTGTGTACCCCATCAAGGTGGGCGGTATTGTTTCGGCTATGACAGATAAAAAACTGCGAGCCACCTGTGTTTTTGCCAGCGTGTGCCATTGAAAGTACGCCTCTATCGTGGTATTGATTAGCTCCAGAGGTTTCGCAATCAATTTTATAACCAGGATTGCCTGTGCCGGGCATACCTGTAGCGCCTTCTCTAGTATTGGGGCAGCCTCCTTGTATCACAAAGTCGGGTAATACTCTATGAAACGTTAAGCCATTATAAAAGCCTTGTTGGGCCAACTTTTTAAAATTAGCTACCGTATTCGGTGCATCTGCATCATAAAACGACACGGTCATGTCGCCTTTTACTGTTTTAATTATTGCTTTGCTCATGTACAATTATACGTTTATTAAAGGATTGAACTTACAAAGATACTACTTATGCTAACTTATCTCAAAAGAGGCGGCGCTTTGGAATATTTTTTTAAATAACAAAAACGAATTCTAAAAAGTCAACGAATACCGCTCAAAAGCCAATGATGGCTTTACACATAAAGGCTGTACTTATCAAGATAACATTGGCTATCAGCCAAATACATGAGCACTAACTATAGGTTAAATAGAAAAATAATCGTAAAATAACACAAAGGATACAGTTTTTATATCATCTTTAATAATAATTAATGTAACTTTGCACTCTTTTCAAGTGAAATTTTATACACATTTATATGAATTTACGCAACATTGCAATCATTGCGCACGTTGACCATGGTAAAACCACCTTAGTAGACAAAATCATCCACGCTTGTTCTGTATTCAGAGACAATCAAGAAACTGGCGAATTATTAATGGATAATAATGACCTAGAACGTGAGCGCGGTATCACTATCCTTTCTAAAAATATAGCAGTTACCTATAAAGACTTTAAGATAAACGTTATAGATACTCCGGGTCACGCCGACTTTGGCGGTGAGGTAGAGCGTGTATTGAAAATGGCAGACGGTGTGGTTTTATTGGTAGATGCCTTTGAGGGACCAATGCCTCAAACGCGTTTCGTATTGGGCAAAGCATTGGCTTTGGGCTTAAAACCAATCGTTATTATCAATAAAGTTGATAAAGAAAACTGTCGTCCAGATGAGGTACATGACAAAGTTTTTGACCTATTTTTCCAATTAGATGCCAATGAAGATCAATTAGACTTCCCTACTTTGTATGGTTCTGCCAAACAAGGCTGGTACAACACAAGCCTAGAAAAAACTGATAATATCAACGCCGTATTGGATGCGATAATAACACATGTACCGGCTCCTAAAACAGAGGAAGGTACTATCCAAATGCAAATTACCTCTTTAGATTACTCTTCATTCTTGGGTCGTATTGCCATTGGTCGTGTACACCGTGGTACGCTTAAGGAAGGCATGAATGTAATGCTTTGCCAAGCCGACGGACGCCAAGTAAGGTCTAAAATTAAAGAGTTGTATGTATTTGAAGGCATGGGCAAAAAGAGAGTAACAGAGGTAGGTGCTGGCGACATTTGCGCAGTAGTGGGCATAGAAGGATTCAACATTGGTGATACTATTGCCGATTTTGAAAACCCAGAGGCCTTACCAAGCATCGCTATCGACGAACCGACAATGAACATGCAGTTTTCTATCAACAACTCTCCGTTCTTTGGCAAGGAAGGTAAATTTGTAACTTCTAGAAATCTTCGCGACCGCTTAACCAAAGAGCTCGAAAAGAATCTCGCATTAAGAGTGCATGATACCGACGATGCAGATAAATTCTTGGTATACGGACGTGGTATTCTTCATTTATCTGTATTGGTAGAAACTATGCGTCGTGAAGGCTACGAATTGACAGTAGGACAGCCGCAAGTTATTACTAAAATCATTGATGGTGTAAAATGCGAACCTTATGAAAATTTAGTAGTAGATGTTCCTGAAGAAGTAGCTTCTAAAGTAGTCAACTTGGTTACGCAGCGCAAAGGCGATTTGTTGATTATGGAGGCAAAAGGAGATATGCAACATTTAGAATTTGAGATACCCTCTCGTGGCTTAATAGGCTTGAGGTCTCAAATGCTTACTGCAACGGCTGGCGAAGCAGTTATGGCACATACATTCTCGGAGTACAAACCATGGAAAGGCAATATACCTGGCCGTAACAACGGTGTTTTGGTTGCAAAACAAGGTGGCACCACCACAGGCTACTCGATTGATAAACTTCAAGACAGAGGCAAATTCTTTGTTGATCCAGGTGAAGAAATTTATACCGGACAAATTTTAGCAGAGCATATCAAGCCAGGCGACTTGAATGTTAACGCGGTAGAAGGGAAAAAACTAACAAATATGCGCGCTTCGGGTTCGGATGGTACTACCAGCATTACTCCAAAAATAGTGTTATCACTTGAAGAGTGTATGGAGTATATCCAACAAGATGAATGCATTGAGGTAACGCCACAAAACATTCGTTTGCGCAAAATATTATTAGACGAAAACGAACGCAACAAAGCGGCAAAAGCCATGAAACAAGATTAATGCTTATTTTACCATAATTATCAATAACCGATGCTGAAATCTATCAACATCGGTTATTTTTTTTGCAATAGCACAAGCATTAATTATTATCGGTGTGCGCCAGAAAAACAGCCTATGAGTTTACAAAACTGACTTGTCCTGATATAGGTTTACACAAATAGTGTAAATTAATACCACACAAATATCATGGACAAGAAAAAAGAAAACATCAGTAAAGAGGCCATCGTAGCCGAGTATCTAACCAGGGGGCGATAAGTTACCGAGGATTAGAAGCTGAATAGGGAGTCCGAAGCAGAAGTATCTGCGATTGGGTACTGGAATACCAAGGCAGAAAGCCAAGTTGGAAAGATAAAAACGGCGTAGTTTGGAAAAAGCAGGAAAAACAGCAGAGCCAGAGTTGCCAAAAGATGTAAAGCTTTTTCATAAACTTAGCTGATTAATATGTCTTTGTTCACCTTGGAGAAAAAAAAAGGTGAAAGTTTACACGCGCTTCTCCGCCAATGCAGCAAGCTGCGAAACCTTAGTCAAAATAATATTCCACCTATATAGTGCAAGATTATACACCAATATTTGCTCAACAAAATACAATATCGTAATATTGCAATATAGAAATTGAAAAAAAATTATGGGTGCAACCAAGACAGAACATTTTACAGACCAACAAAATCAAATAGCGATCATCGCAAAAGCGTTGGGACATCCTGCAAGGATTGCGATTATTGAATATTTGATGAAAGTAAACGAATGTATTTGTGGCGACATTGTGAACGAGCTTCCATTGGCTCAGCCGACCGTTTCGCAACATTTAAAAGAATTGAAAAACGCTGGGATTATAAAAGGCAACATTGAAGGTAACTCGATTTGCTATTGCATTGACGAAAAAACAATTGACATTTTGAATGTTTACTTTTATAAAATTGTGCAGACAGTTTCCAAAAACAAATGTTGCTAAAACTTTTTTTTAATTATTCATATCGCAATATTGCATTTAAACTATAAAGAATAAAACAATGAAATTATCAGAAATAAAACAAATTTTACCAACGCTCGATAATGTTGCATTTCAATTAGAAAATGGAACTTTTGTACCCGAGCATTTTCACGTTACAGAGGTAGGACAAATCACTAAAAACTTTATTGATTGTGGTGGTGTAATACGCACCGAAAAAGTAGTGAATTTTCAACTTTGGAATGCAGACGATTTTGAACATCGACTAAAACCAGCCAAACTTTTAAACATCATCCAACTTTCGGAAGATAAGTTAGGCATTGAAGATGCAGAAATTGAAGTAGAATATCAGAGTGACACCATCGGAAAATACGAGTTGGATTTTAACGGAAAAACATTTGTGTTAAAAAGTAAAACAACCGCTTGTCTGGCTCAAGATGCGTGTGGAATTCCATCCGAAAAAGCAAAAAAGAATTTATCCGAATTATCTGTAAATAAAAATGCTTCTTGTACAACTGGAGGCGGATGTTGCTAAAATTAGTATATGGGAAAATTTGAAAAATATCTTACGCTGTGGGTTTTTCTGTGTATCATAGCTGGTGTTGCATTAGGGAAAATTGGCGGTGAAAGTATACAAGCAATAAGCAAGTGGGAAATAGCATCAGTAAATATCCCTGTCGCTATCTTAGTTTGGTTAATGATCTATCCAATGATGGTACAAATAGATTTTTCCTCTTTAAAAAATGTATCAAAAAACTGGAAAGGAATTGGCTTAACGGTATCGGTTAATTGGTTGGTACAGCCTTTTACAATGGCTTTTTTTGCTTGGATTTTCTTCGACCATCTTTATGCAGCCTACTTAGAACCTGAAATGGCAGAACAATATATAGCAGGAGCAATATTACTAGGCTCCGCACCTTGCACTGCTATGGTATTTGTATGGTCGTACTTAATCAAAGGTGATGCTAATTACACCTTAGTGCAAGTTGCAGTAAATGATTTGATTTTGCTTTTTGCATTTGTTCCAACAGTTGGATTTTTGTTAGGTGTAACGGATATTCATATTCCTTATGATGTACTTATTTCCTCTGTGGTAATTTTTGTGGCTATTCCTCTTGCAGCCGGTTACATAAGTCATAAATTAATTATCAAGTATAAAGGTGAGGATTGGTTTAAAAATAAATTCCTTCCCAACCTTAAACCAATTTCAACAATCGCATTACTTACAACACTTATTTTACTTTTTGCTTTTCAGGGAAATAAAATCATTGAAAAACCCTTTGATATTTTGCTAATTGCGGTTCCTTTGACCATTCAAACGTTCTTTATTTTCTTTTTGACCTGGTTTATAGGAAGGTATATCAAATTGAAACATGCTATTTGTGCTCCCGCAGCTTTGATTGGTGCAAGTAATTTCTTTGAATTATCTGTGGCTGTGGCTATCTCTTTATTCGGGTTAAATTCAGGTGCATCTTTGGTGTCAGTTGTTGGTGTGTTAATCGAAGTACCTGTGATGCTTACCTTAGTGAGATTCGCTAATAAGTGGAACTATTAAAAACTACAGATGAAAAAGAAAATATTAGTGCTTTGCACAGGTAACAGTTGTAGAAGTCAAATTGCAGAAGGTTACTTGCGCTATTTCGCAAACAATAAAGCCGAAATTTTTAGTGCAGGCGTAGAAACTCACGGTGTAAACCCAAGAGCTATTGCAACAATGAATGAAGATGGAATTGACATTTCAAAACACACTTCCAACAACATTGACGAATACCGAAACATTGACTTTGATTTTGTAATTACCGTCTGCGACAACGCCAAAGAACGTTGCCCTTTCTTCCCAACAAAAGCTCAAAAATTTCATTACAACTTTCCCGACCCAGCAAAAGCAACTGGAACGGAAGAAGAAATCAACAATCAGTTCCGAGAAGTGAGACAAATGATTAAAGATTATTGTAATAATTTTGTAGAAATAAATTTGTAAATTGACGACAGAAAAGGACGACCGCCTAATAACTCATTGGCAAAATAGCTGTTTAATGCTAAATTGAAGTTTCTGCTTTCCATAACGAAAAAATTCAATTAATTGGGTTTTGCTTACCGTGCCGCAAAATTGAAACTTTTCGCTTCAATTTCCGCCAATGCAGCAAGCTGCAAAACGACTCAGTAACCATAATTTTAAATTAATAGATAAAAAATAGACTTTAAGTTATGGCTTATAAAGGAAAGCCACCAGAGGTTTAGTTCAACTAGACGTTTAGCGCAATGGCAGCTAATGTACTTGAATCAAGCTTGGTGCTTCTATCAAAATTTGTGCATGATCAACAGTGTGAAGTACACCCAACTGAAAACCAATGAAGCTAAATCCGCGACTGATGCCAAGCAAAAAACTTTGGTGGTACGACATTTTACGAGCGTCATATAATACTCGAATCAATTAATTTCTTATTTTAGCTAAAACTCAAGCCAGTTATTAATGGTAGATTTTAGTAGAAAATACTTATTTAGAATGATTCATATTTAGAACATACCTCACGTTCTTCAATATGGTATTACCCATAAAAATTCCCCATCTGCCAATTTGAATTTTGTACCAATTGGAGATATTTCATTAATTAACAGAAGAAATACACACGTATTAAACAATGGAACAATTTTAGGTGATTATATTCCATTTTACTTTGGGACTAAATCTCCAATGCTCTATGTAATACAGCGAGGATATAATGGTGTTAATAAAACTAACCCTGAAAACATTATATATTGCGTAACTTCAAAACCATCTGAATATTCTTATATTGAAATAGGTTTAAAGGATTTAGTTGAAATAATAAACAAACATAAGATAAAGTCTATCGCTATTCCTCCTCTTGGAGCGGGAAATGGTGGATTGGATTGGAATATTGTGAAGTATTTGCTGTTAAAACATTTAGAGGGTTTAGATTGTGAGATATATGTATATGAACCCAACAATTTAATAAAAGAAGCTTTAAGAAAAGAAAGAGTTCCATTAACACCTGCTAGAGCAATGTTGTTATCTGTACTTTTTGAATTAGTTAAGAATGGTGAATTTATATCTGAATTCTCTGCTGAAAAAGTTGCTTATTTTCTTCAAAGATTTGGCGCTAAAGATGTTTTTCAGTTAGAGTTTAAAAAAAATTTTTACGGTCCATATTCTGGAAAAGTAAAACATGTTCTATATTATTTAAACGGAAGTTATATAACTGGATATAGTTCTAAAGATAGAAAACCATTTGAAAATTTGGAATTAATCTTCGAAGCAGAAGTTGATGTAAATGAATATTTGAATCAACCAGAAAATTCTAAATATTTAAGTATCGTTGAAAAAACTAAAGCATTCTTAAACGGATTTTATTCAAACTTTGGTTTAGAATTATTATCTACAGTAGATTTTATAAAGGAAACTGAAAATTTATCAGAAACATCATCAGTAATAAATAAAATTGAAAATTGGAGTGATAGAAAAAGAACGCTCTTTGCTTCAAATCCAAAATTTATTGATATTGCTTTAAAAAATCTAAATACAATATAGTCCCCCCCCAACAACTAAGCTTTCGTCTTGCCCCTAAGGCTAGAGATAAATTGAAAAATCACTGAACACCAAAGTGAATAGTAAACAAGCGAAGTGTAGCCTTATTGGGACGAAACGTTTACGAGCTTCGTGACTCAAAAATTAGGGATAGCCTCGATATGGCGTTGAAAATTCACGAACTGTAGTTTTTAAGAAATTATTTGTTTGCAGCCTAACTACGACTCCTTAGCATCGTATCCGGTTTTTTTCGACAGGAATTTTCTTAACAAAAAAAGAATTAAACCCAAAACAATCGTAATCAAAGCGCCCCAAAAACTTAAAAACTTATCCCAAAAAATACTGAATAAAGCTTTCTGCCTATCTTCCAATTCTTTCTTTTTATCTACCGTGACAATCACCTTAAGTGTCTCTGTTGATTTAGGTACTGGAGTGCCCTTACAGGCCGATTCTTCAAATATTTCAACCGTTGCGCTAACACTAAACGCTCCATCTTGTTTTGGCTTTAGGGTAAATTTCACTTCAGAACCACTAGGGTCAATTTTTATACAAGGAGAAGTGAGTTGTTGAACTTCAAAATTAGATGCATGTGGCGTTACCTTTGCATACGAACCGAGCCTTGTCGGTACGGTAGTCTGGTCTCTTGCCATTTTTTCTCTTGGCTTTGGTACATAATCTTTTTTCCCAATCCACACGCGCAATTCGCCTGTTTCGTGAATCTTAAAATTTTCAGTAACATCTAAAGTAACGGTATAATCATCTGCAACGTTTTTGGGCGCCTCAGTTCCAATATCAGGTGAACTACCCAAGATAGGGGGCTCTCCCGTATTAGGCCTGCTCGTGGTTCTTGGTATTTCTGTAGTTTCCTGGCCCTCCTCGTCTACAGCTACAGTCTCTTCATAACCATGCTCGTCGGGTGCAGGTGCCGTGGCAGTAGCAGTTGCTTCATCATTATAGTTGCTACCACAAGCAGCCATTAAGCATATTAATAAAACACCAAATGCTTTTTGTAAAATAGGATAGCATGCAAAAAACCTTTGAAGTTTCATTTTATGTAAAATTGTGTATTAAAAATAAATAAAGCTTATTCACTACTTTGCTCTGTATTTCTCAGAAGCAAATACTTGGGCGATGAAAACAACACCTTCCTTTTCCAACTATCGCCCAAAACTTCCACAAACTAATAAAAATTAATAGTTTTTTTCATATTTGCTTTAAAGAATATTTAACTTTTTTTATAGTATGCTCCAACAGACAAGCTAGGGTTTAATTAAGCACGTTTGGGCATTTTGTTTTTTTTGCCCAAAAACTTAATAAATGCTACCCTTTTGCATTCATATATTGCAACCGCTCTTTGTTTAAAAAGTATCACAAAAATTGATAGCGTTTCAATATTGTACGTTTATGGTTTCTATGCGCAAAATATGGAAGCTGGCTAGCTACAACTACCCAATCAACTACCCTTAACCGACAAACTCAGGCTACAAAAAAAATCAAGAAACTTCAGCTGAAGTTTCTTGACACAATTCTAAATATCTCAATATGCGGTGATACCGAATACACCAACGCAACTATGCTTCTTTACTCATCAACAATACTACATTCTCTATATGATGCGTATGCGGAAACATATCTACGGGTTGAATTTTAGCTACCATATAGCCTTCCGCCAATAAGGCCAAATCTCTGGCTTGTGTAGCCGGATTACAGCTTACATACACTATTTTAGGCGCATTCATCTTTAATAACTGTTGAATGAGTTTCTCGCTCATACCTGCACGCGGCGGATCTGTTATGATAACGTCGGGCTTTCCATAAGATGCAAAAAAAGCATCATTAGCTACAGTGCTTGCATCGCCTACAAAATAATGACAGTTATCTAAGCCATTCCATGCTGCATTTAGCTTCGCATCTGCTATAGCGTCTGCTACTAACTCTACGCCAATTATCTTTTTAGCTTTTTCCGAACAAAAAATACCAATACTGCCGGTACCACAATACAAATCGTACACTACCTCATTGCCACTCAAGCCTGCAAATTCTCTAGTCACTTGATACAGCACTTCGGCTTGTTGGGTATTGGTTTGGAAAAAAGATTTTGGAGATATTTTAAACTTAAAATGCTCTAAATGTTCTTCGATATAAGCTTGTCCGTGATAACATACTACCTCTTTATCATAGATGGTATCATTCAGCTTATCATTAATCGTATAGTTTAAAGATGTTATAGAAGGCACCAATTCCAATAGCCTATCTAATAGTGGGTGCAATTCATCTCTATAATGTTGCACCACTAGATTTACCATCACTTGGCCGGTAGTGGCTACTCTAATGATAAGGTTTCGAAGCCAGCCTTCGTGTTGGATATAATCATAAAACGGCAAATTGAGCCTTTGCGCTTCGCTTCTCAAGAAGTTTTTAATAATATTGGTGGGTTCTTGCTGCAAATAGCAGGTGTCTATATCTACTACTTTATCAAACATGCCGGGTGCATGAAAGCCCAAGGCTGGTTTTCTTACGATTTCCTCGCCATTAGCTGCCGCTATTTCCTCCGATGTAAGGTATTGTGCTTTGCTAAAGGTAAACTCTAGCTTATTTCGATAGTATTGCGTTTGTTTGCTGCCTATTATGGGCAAAACTGGCGGCAATTCTATATTTCCAATTCTGGTCAACTGGTCTATTACCTGCTGGTGTTTGAATGCCAACTGTTGCTCGTAAGGTAGCATTTGCCATTTGCAACCACCACATACGCCAAAATGTGCGCAAAAAGGTGCAATCCTATCGTCTGAGGGTGCAAGCAATTCAAGCACCTTGCCTTCGGCATAGTTTTTTTTGTTTTTTCGTACCAATACTTTCACGGTATCGCCTGGCACACCACCCTCTACAAATAGCGCTTTACCATCTGCCATAGTAGCGATAGACTTTCCTTCTGCTGCATATTTATCTAGCCTTATAGCATCAATAACAGTCTTTTTATTTTTTCGAGCCAAAGTTTGACAATTTTTTAATTAATTTTAAAGCGACAAAGGTACTATCATTTTTATGTAAAGAAACGATGTCTTACCATCTTAGATCAAAATAAAACTATATTCCGAAAAATTCATGAAAAAACTACTGTTACTTGTCGCTTTACTAGCGTTCAGCACCGCACTAATGGCACAGAAAAAAGGCTATAAAGTTGAGATTAATTTTAAAGAGCCTATTCCAGATGAGCAAATCTATTTAACACGCTACTTTGCCAGACCATTCCCTTCTCTATTTAAAATAGATTCCGTTCAAGTAACGGGCAACAAAAAGAAAATTGTATTTGAATCTAAGGATAGCATTCTGGGTGGATTTTATGCTATTATCTTTAGTAACAGAACTAAAGTATTAGACTTTATTTTGGACAACGGATACAATATGGTCATACACACCGATACCACCGGAAAACGCTCTAATACTACCGTTAAAGGCAATTTAGACAACGAAATAAATATTGCTTTGGGCAGAATAAGCGAAAAGTATGAAGCTGATTTAGAAAAGACTAAAAACGACACCCTTGCTTTCAAAAAAATACAAGAAAAAATAGCTAAGGATATCAATGAGTTTAGAACGAATACTGTAAAAAAACATCCCAATTTATTGGTCACAAAATTCTATAAGACCTTTGAGCCTGTAAATGTACCCAAAGGACCACACTACCTTGAAGACGGAAAAACAATAGATAGTTTTTTTGAAATGGAATACACGAGTGCTCATTACTGGGATAATTTCGACCTTCAAGACGACCGTCTTATTATTTCACCCATCTACGAAAAAGCGCTCGAAACCTACTTCGACTATTTTGTATACCCAATACCCGATACCGTTAAAGTAAGAGCTGATAAACTTTTGAAGAAAACCGAAGGCACTGAAGAACTCTACAAATTTACCATGCGTTGGCTTACCCAAAGAATGCTTAAAAGCAAAATAATGGGCATGGACGAAGTATTTGTATACCTTGTAGAAAACTATCACCTGCAAGGCAAAACACCATGGCTAGATGCAAACGGCATAAAAGAATACACAGACATCGCTTATAAACTATCACCTACGAGCTTAGGAGCACTAGCCCCCGAACTACAATTGCAAGACATCTTCTCCCGACAAGATGTAAACTTACATCAAACGAATGGCGCATACACCGTAGTGTTATTCTGGGACGTAGAGTGTGGCAACTGCCGAACTGAAATAGCTGCAATGGATACGCTGTACAGAACCTACCTTAAAGAAAAAGGCGTAAAAATATATGCCATCGCTACAAATGGACAATTGGATAAAATTCAAAATTTTATTAAAGAAAATAATGGCTTAGAATGGTACAACGTTGCAGATTTTAAAAATGACGCTACCTACAAAGAAAAATACAATGTACTCGGTACGCCTGCTATGTTCTTGTTGGATAAAAACAAAAAAGTAATCGGTAAAAAAATAAACCACGAAAACCTAAAAGACATTATCGAATGGCATCAAAAAAAAGAAGCTAAAAAGCCATAACATCCAATCTTGTTTTAAGCTGCTAACTCTACCGCAAAAGCCGTATGCAAAGGCAATTATAACTCGTTATGGCCTCTTAAAAAGCTAAAAACTGGCTTTTTTAATAAAAAAACCTTGATATTGTACTTTTTTTTTAAGAAAATATTGCAACTTGCAAATATTTAATTAATATTATAGTAAATTAAATTTCAAAAAATGAATAAAGCAGAATTAATCGATCAAATTGCTGGCGACGCTGGCCTTACAAAAACTCAAGCTGGAGAAGCTTTGAACAGTTTTATCAATGCAGTTACTACTACCTTAAAAAAAGGTGAAACTGTAACTTTAGTAGGTTTCGGTACGTTCTCTGTATCTCAAAGAGCAGCCCGTAACGGACGCAATCCGCAAACTGGTGAAGTGATCAAAATTAAAGCTACGAAAGTTCCTAAATTTAAAGCTGGTAAAGACTTAGCAACAACTGTTGCAGGTAGCAAAACGCCAAAGAAAAAGTAAAAAACATAAAAAGCCCTCAGCTGATGATACCATCACTGAGGGTTTTTTTATGTCGCTTACAATAGCTTTTTTTAATAGAGAATGCTCGCTGCTGACGCTCTAGGGCAAGTTTGCCTCTTTTTCCTATCAAGTACTGCATTTAATTTTGTAAGCATTAATGCTACAATACCAACAAACCATCTTCCCTTAGCAATTGCACCGAAGGATGCTGCCAAAACAACTCAAACGCTTTACCCGTTTGGCTTATATACATTTGCTTAAATTGCCCTACCGTCAATAAGGTATCGCTTTGCACCCCCATCATTGGCAAACAATTTAACAGGAAAGCCTCATCATCAGCCTCCAATACAAGCGTAATAGGCTGACCCGAATAACTATAAGCTAATAATGCATTTACAACCGTCTGCTTCCCCTTTCTTTTTTTAGTAATCGTAATCTTTTCAAGTGGCGAACCTAACCATAACAATTGCCTGTGATCTTTAATGGCTGTTGTGCCACTGGCCGCTATGCTATTCGCTATGGCGTGTGGATTAATACTTGTGCGTGGAATTTTAAAATCAAACCACTCTTGTAAGGGAAAATCGATGCCCATGCCATTCATATAGTTGAATAAGGACTTGCGTAAGCCATCTTGAAACAATTCGTGCTGGCAACCGCCTGGGTCTTCATGCGGCAAATCATTATTTGCAAAGGGAGCATCTACGCCACACATAGCTTTTACACCAAAAGCATCAGGATTCCTACCGATTGGGCTATGTGCCGTCATTGCAAATTGATGCCAAAAACCCGACTGTATCACATCTTGCTCAAACAATTGCCTTACATACTCTAAAGAATCAATCGTTTCTTGCGCCGTTTGTGTTGGAAACCCATACATAAGATAAGCATGTACCAGTATACCTGCCTGCGTAAAATTGTGAGTAACTTGTGCTACTTGCGCTACCGTAACGCCTTTATCAATGAGCTTCAACAGCCTATCGGAAGCTACCTCTAAGCCCCCCGATATTGCGATACAACCCGATGCCGCCAACAACAAACACAAGTCTTTGGTGAAATTCTTCTCAAACCTAACATTGGTCCACCAAGTTATTTTCAACTCCCTTTTCAACAATTCTAATGCCAATTGCTTCATCAATGCAGGCGGTGCAGCCTCGTCTACAAAATGAAAGGCCGTACTATTGGTATCTGCTATGATTTGCGCTATCCTATCTACCAATATACTTGCGGTAGTAGCTTCATAATTTTTTATATAATCTAAACTAATATCACAAAACGTACACTTCCCCCAATAACAACCATGCGCCAATGTAAGTTTATTCCACCGGCCATCGCTCCACAGTTTATGCATCGGATTAGCAACTTCAATTACCGAAATATACTGGTCTAATTTTAAGCCCCTATAGTCGGGCGTGCCCACATCTTTTTGCTTATAATCTGCATGCAAATCGCCATTACAATACTCGATTCCTACTGCTGTGCATATAAAGGTTCGCTTCAGCATCGCATCTGGAAGCTGGCCTTTACAATGATGATAGATATTCTCTAAAGGACGCTCTCCATCATCTAAGCTTAAATAGTCGATGCATTCAAAAAGCCTCACGTCTTTAATGCTTCGCAATTCTGTATTCGGATACCCTCCTCCCATAGCTACTTTCACCGCAGGATAATTCATTTTTATCCATTTACCCAAACGCAATGCTGCATAAAGGTTGCCAGGAAAAGGCACACTCAACACCACACATATGGGACTATACTTTTTTATATAAGCACCTGCATGTTGTAGCAATATATTGTCGATATACGTTGGGGGAGCATGCAAGGCATCATACAAGTCGTCGAAATTTTGAGCACTTCTCGAAAGCCTTTCTGCATACCTGCTAAAACCAAAATGGCTATCAATACACTCTGCTATAAAGTCGCCCAAATCTTCTAAATACATGGTAGCTATATACTTTGCCTTATCTGCTATACCAAGCGTACCAAATGCATATTCCAAGTCGGTAAGCTGCTCAAAACGGCCGGCTTGCGGCAAAAAATTGTATTGACAAATATTATAGGCTGCAGCAGGGTTACGGCCTTGTAAATAGGCAAGTACAAAATCTATTGTCTGTATATACTGCTGCCTGAGTGCATATATTTTTCTTACATTCTCCGACAAATTACTTGTGTCTTTTATGCATTTAAAAACATCAACAAGTCCTTGTTTAGAAAAGATAGAAAGAATGACGTCTAAGCCCAAATCTGCTTGTTCAGCTTGTATGTTTTTTGTATTCAAAAATCCTTTCAAATAGGCAGTAGCTGGGTAGGGCGTATTAAGCTGCGTGAAAGGAGGTGTAAACAATAATATTGACATAAACAGATTTTATTTTAAGAATTACAAGTGCTGCAAATATCGCAGCGCTGCTAGCAATGCTGCATACAGGCTAATGGTAAAATACGGTATTAAACTTTGCTACTTCCCTACCCTTGCTTATCACGCGCCAATTACCATCGTAAAATATATCCTTAACTAGCAGCTGTTGTTGACGATTTATTAGGTTCACTTTTATATAAACGTCAAAGTCGTACAGGGCGTTTTGATAGCTTAATTGATATTCGCGTGCCACAATGTGAAAATCTAAATCGTCGAGCCAAGTTCGGAAAAGCTGGTATACTACTTTGCTGCGATGCTCGGGCTTGGGTATGGCTTCAAACAGATAACAGGATACCCCATTTTTTGTAGTGGTTTCTATTCTAAAATTATAAAGTTTAGCAATTTCGGGGTCGAAGATGGCTGCTTTATTACCCATTAATGGAATACCTTTTATGGGGGTACCGGGGTTGAACATCAGTAGCTTTAATTGTGCTTTATTCTTTTCTATGGCGCCACCTTTGGGCTGCAAATAGTCTTTCGAAAGTATATTCTTTTCGTTACAAATCTTTTCTTTTTCGTAAAAAAGGTCGTTGTAAAGCGCTGCTGTATAATACTTAGGTTCCTTATTGCTTTTGTAATAATTGCCTGTTATGTTCTCTTCCAAAATATGCATTTGCCTGCATCCACCGCGGTAAACATTCTGGGTTTCTGCCTTCATCTGCGCTATGATAGTGTTGCGCTTTTTGTTGTAAAAACTAATAGAATGATCGGCATGATAGGAACTAAAATGAAGATTTTTAAATGCTTTATAAAAAGTAGTATCGCTTTGCAGGAGTGCAATCAGCGCTTCTACACTTTGTATGCTGGCATATGGGCTAAAAACGATGGTATCTAATGTTTGCACTTCTATGTAAGAAGTGTCGCCATCAGTTACCAGTTTTTGTGTTTCTTTTATTTGCGCTGCCGCATTAAATGTAATTAAGGCGGCTACAACTAAAAGACAGCATATTTTATTTAGGCAATGCATAGTCTCTCTCATTTTGGGCAGCATTTATCGTAGCCAAAATAGCTTCAGCAATCATTAGGTCTTCGGGATGTGTTATTTTTATATTGTAACGCTCGCCGGGCATTAAACATACTGTGTTTCCCGCACTTTCCATCACACTGGCTTCATCGGTAAAATGCTCTTGATACCTTTGTGCAAATGCACTAATTAGCTCCTTAGCTCTAAAGGTTTGCGGCGTTTGGATGATTTTTAGTCGGTTTCTATCAATGATTTCATGCACGGTATTGGAGTCACAAATTCTCATGCTATCTACGACATCAACGCAAGGTATGGCACTGCCGTTTTCAAATGCCATTTGATAACAAGCTTGTATCAATTGGGGCGTAACAAAAGGCCTTACGCCGTCATGTACAAATACGATGGCATCTTCTTCTGCTACCCATTCCAATCCATTTTGCACACTCTCGTAGCGCGTAGCACCCCCAATGGCTATTTGTAGCTCGGGTATGGTATCAAACTGTTGTAATACCATATTACCATAGCTCAACTGCTCTTTAGGCAACACTAGGATAATATGTATATCGGGGTAGGCATCCAAAAAGGCTTTAAGGGTATAATATAAAATGGGTTTACCTGCTAAGGGCAAAAATTGTTTGGGTAAGGCCATTCCCATCCTAGCTCCTTGCCCACCCGCTACTACGATTGCATACGTTTTTGGTCGGTTCATACTTAGGTCGTTTCTAAAATCAAAATTAGTATTTTTATACCCAATATTTCTTAATTAACTTTGCACTATGGAATTATCTACACTTACTGCTATTAGTCCTATTGATGGACGCTATCGTCGTCAGCTCACCGAATTGGCGCCTTATTTTTCAGAGTTCGGATTGATTAAATATCGTGTGAGGGTGGAAATAGAATACTTTATTGCTTTGGCCAATGCAGGTATTTTCAAATTGCCCAAAGGTATTACCGAAGATATCTTAAGAGATATTTACAAAGAATTCTCTGAGGAGGATGCCTATAAAATTAAGGAAATTGAAAAAACCACCAACCACGATGTAAAGGCAGTAGAGTATTTTATAAAGGAAAAACTGGAAGCCTTAAAAGCAGAAAAAATTGCAGAGTGGGTGCATTTTGGATTGACTTCGCAAGATGTCAACAACACCGCCATTCCGCTTTCCTGGAAAGAAGCTTTAGAATACTGTTATTTGCCCGCCCTAGCTAATACCATTATTAAACTACACGGCTTGGCTAAAGAATGGAAAAACATACCTCTTTTGGCCCGTACACACGGACAGCCTGCCTCTCCTACTAGCTTAGGAAAAGAAATTATGGTTTTCGTTGAAAGACTCAACAATCAATTAAACCTATTTGCAGCAGTACCTTATGCCGCAAAATTTGGTGGGGCTACCGGCAATTTTAATGCGCACCATGTTGCATTCCCCAAAAAAGATTGGATAAAATTTGGTAACACCTTTGTAGAAGAACAGCTCGGACTGGAAAGAATGCAATTTACCACCCAAATAGAACACTATGATGCTCTTGCCGCACATTTCGATGGCCTCAAGCGTTTTAATACCATTATCATCGATTTATGTAGAGATATTTGGACCTACATTTCTATGGACTACTTTAAGCAAAAAACAAAAGCTGGCGAAGTAGGCTCCTCGGCTATGCCGCATAAAGTAAATCCTATAGACTTTGAAAATGCAGAAGGAAATTTAGGTATTGCCAATGCATTATACGAACACCTTGCTGCCAAACTACCTATTTCGCGCCTACAAAGAGACCTTACAGACTCTACCGTATTGCGTAATATAGGCGTACCAATGGCGCATAGTTTATTGGCTTTAAAATCGCTAAATAAGGGTTTGGATAAACTCTTGTTGAATGAAACACAAATAAGTCAGGATTTGGACAAAATGTGGGCCGTGACCGCAGAAGCTATACAAACGATATTGCGCAGAGAAGGATACCCCAAGCCTTATGAAGCGCTTAAAGAGCTTACTAGAGGGAAAGAGGGTATTACCGAAAAAGCTATCAAAAATTTCATCCAAAAATTAGACGTTTCCGATAAGGTTAAAAAAGAACTGGATGCCATTACGCCTCATAATTATGTAGGTATCAATCCAGAGTTTTAGTTTTTATAATAAGGATAAAAAAACGAATCAGACTTAAAGTAAAAACCCCCTCCTATTAGCAGGAGGGGGTTTTTATTTTTAAGATATACATAGCATTAATAGAATTAACACTAGATAAAATCAAGCACTATTTAGTGATAGCTAACTGACGAGAGAATGAATTGTTTTTAGAATCCATTACAATAATGTTGTATATACCAGCAGCTAATTCTTGAGTATCAAAAGTAATTACGTTTTGACCTTTGTTGAATTTAGTAGTTTGATTTTTCAATACTCTTCCTGATACAGAAACTAACATAGCGCTAACTTCGTCTGCTTCTTCCATATCCAACGAAATGTTTACATCACCTTTAGTAGGATTAGGATAAACGTTTACACCTTTTACAGATTTTGAAATATCATTGATGCTAAGTGCGCCAGCTGTTAAATTTGCAGCCTGATATACTTTCTTATCTGAGCCTTGAACCCAAGCAACAACTCTTAAGTCAGAAAATTCCTCAACAGAATGCTCAATATCATGATCAATCATGTCGCCAGCAAACTGTCCTGCTGAGCCACTAGGTAGTCTGTAATCTCCCTTGAAAGTAAAGGTAAGATTGGTAGTACCCTGTTGGTTTACTGCAGTAGATGAGATATCTGTACCTAAGTTATCTGGAAGCATTTTTTTCATAATATTATGAAATTCTGTTTCACCGTTTGTTCTTGCGTTTTGTGTTGTTTTGTTTTCAATAATAGCCACAAACAATCTAGGGTTGGTGCCCGCCTCTAAGGGAGTGTAGTTAACAGATACATTTACTTCCTTAGTAGTTGTATCAACGCTGTAGCCACCACTAAGCTTGTAGGTTGCTGGTACCGCTTTAGCACTTTGGAAAGTAGAAGTTGTGTATCCATTACTAGGATGGTCATTATAGTAGGTACCATCAACTACTAAGTTTGGCACACCATTAATACCATAGCTTGCAGTTCTGGCTTTAGATTCTTCTGTGCAATAAGGATCGCCAGTGCCTGGGAAGTACCATTGATATTTAATTTTCACATACTCACCCTCTGGTACACTACTCATCTGACCTTCGAAATGTATATTTCCTGGTCGGCATGGAGGACAAGTAGAGGCCGAAAAGTTTTCAAGCAATGGAACGCGTTGTTCTTGTGCAAAAACTATTGATGCTGATAATCCAGCGGTTGCTAATAATAAAATTTTTTTCATGTCTAATGTTATTTTTTCTTATTTGTTTAGGTAAATTAATTTGTAAGTATGAAGTTAATAATATTTATTTATTTTTAAAACTTTTTTAAAAAAAATTAATTTCGTTATTCATTTGTTAAATACTATAATCATGGAATGCTGTTGTGAAAATATTTATAAGACATCAGTGTTTTATTAGTTTTCAAAAATCAATTTTAAAGTTCACTATGCTTCTGTCGGTTTATTTTATTAACAGACAAAGTGATTTATTGGGGCAAAATAATAGTATCGGCCGCGAGCAGTGGGTACAAGAAATGGAGCGTGAAGAGCGTAAAATATCAAAATATGTTTCCATGAAGATGAAACATCCCACTTCTTCGGAGATAAAAGACCAAATTTCAAATCAAATGAAATGCAGCTATGATACTAGAAACTTGTCAAATTCAGAAAGCCAGGAAAAGACCTTATTAGAGGCAATATTCAGAGAACAATATTTTAAAGACAATCCTATGGCTGATAAGATAAAACCGGTTCTCTTTTAATAAGCAGGCAGCCTTTGAAAATAATATTGCAATTCAAATGCAGATGATAAAATTAAAAAGCCCCCGATACGATGTGTACCGAGGGCTTTTCTTTCAAACTTAATAATGCAATATTAAAGCGCATCACTAAGATTATATAAAGCTACAAGTGCTTTGCTATTATTTTTTTGTTCCCAAATGTGGGTGTGGAGGAGGTAAGTTTGAAGGACCTTCTTCACCTGGTTGAGCAGAGCGTATGATTACAGTATTTGCATCACCTGTTTCACCTTGATATTGGAAGATGAACTGGTCGCGGCTAATTTGTAAGTTATTAGCTAAATACTCAATAACTGCGTTTACTCTATCCCAAGAACGTTGTTGTTGTAATTTAGAAGAACCTGCGTTACCTACAACTACGATTTTACAATTAGGATCTGCTTTCAAAGAAGCTGCTACAACAGCTAATTGGTTTTTCACTTCGTTAGAAAGTGATGCAGAGTTAGATTTGAAGTTCAACACGAAAGGAGTGATGTTACAACCTACTACTTTTATACCGCAATCTGGATCGCAAGGACAATCACCAACACCATCAGCATCAACTGGTTGACAATCTGTAGGCGTGATTAATTGTTTGTCTTTGTAATCAGGAACGCCATCACCATCTGTATCTAATGGACAACCGTTAACATCTACAGCTACACCAGCAGGAGTATCTGGACATTTATCGAATTGATCTGTTACACCATCACCATCTGTATCAGGTAATACTGGAGCAGGTAATTCCATATGACGAGGATTAGATAATTCCCAATAAGCGTGGTCTAATGGGTTAACCCACCATAAAGGTAAAACAGAACGTTTTTTGTTACCTAAGTTGAAGCCTAAACCAATAGAAAAGTTATTGATTAAGTCTTTATCAGGAGACAAACCAGCCATAGGAGTTGGATCCATGTGAACAGCGTCTAATCCATCTAAACCAGTGTAAGTAATTTTATCTTCGATAGATAAGCTTACTCTATCACCTAATTTGAATTGAAGACCAACACCAGCATTCAATACTGGAGATACTGCGTGGTTACCCCAAGTCATCAATTTACCACCACCAGTGTAGCCATCACGAGTATAATCTACATTGTACTCTGTATCTTTCAACCAACCTCTGTACGTGTCGTTGATACTTTTGTTGGTAGCACCAGCAAAGTCAGCAAATGAATACAATGCACCGTTAGCTTGTTGGTTAGATACTTTTGTATTCCAAATCAAGAAACCAGCACCTACGAAACCATAAGCAGAAACTGCGTTCTTAGCTTTGTGGAACTTAATGTTGTTGGTGTTCATCATGAATTGCAATGTAGCTTCATGACCAGTAAATTTGTAGTTGGAATAATACAAATTGTTTTGACCGTATGCGTTCCATATTCTATCAAAGAATACCTCACGACCACGATAATCATAACCAGCTGCATTCATAAAGTTGTAGCTCAATCTCAATGAAGTAGAGTAGCCCAATGCTTTACGAAGGGTTGCACCAAACGATAAAGCTTGATGGAATTTTGGAGCGTTCCAAAATCCTTTACTTGTTACATCACCAAAGATGTTGGTTTGACCAACATTTATTCCTAACTCCCACATGTTGCGTGGCTTCGCTGGAAAGTTTGTTTGATGGTTCAAATATTGAATTTGTTGCTCTTGGCGGTTATTAGGCACAAATGCAGTATCTAATGCATCGTAAACTTCTCCGCGATAAGTTAAATCTCTACTAGACCATTGTGAAGAAGTAGATGATTCTTGTGCAAGTACCGTATTTGTTGTTATAGCAGCTAAGCTAGCTAATAAAATGTACTTTTTGTTGATCATAACAAGATTGATTTATTAAAAAATGGTAATTTCTCATTATATGTATAATGTGCAAAGGTATTGGTTCAAATGTAAATAAAAAAATTAATTGGTAATTATTTTGTAAAGATTTTGCAAAGAAACACTCTGAAATACAAGTATTATTATATAAGTATCTTTTTCGTTACTAATTTATTAACTTATTATTAAGTAATACTTTAGGTATTCTATTTTCTTTACAAGCTCACCTACTTGTTTTCATTTACAAGGCCAAAACTACAAAATGATGACGTTTGCTTTGCAAATTGGCTTGTAAAATTTTCATAAAATTTTAAAAGCGCCAAATAATCACAAAAAAAAATCGTAAATTTTTTCCTTGCCTTTGCTTATTACTGTCGCAAATATCTTGCCAAACTAGCAATAGTTTCACTTTTTATTCAAAATAATTATTAGTAGTATCTACTTAATGCCCTATTTTCGCATTCATCAAACATTATAATGAAATTAGCAAAACAATTACTCCAGCAAGAACTTGCACTCTTTGAAAAGAATTTCAAACTCAGCACCTCTAGCAAAACACCGCTAGTGGATAGAATTATGAGATTCATTATTAGACAGAAAGGAAAACAAATACGACCATTGTTTGTTTTGCTCTCTGCTAAGGTGGCTGGTAATATTAATGATGCAACCTTCAGAGCCGCTTCGATGATTGAAATGCTCCATACCGCCACACTCGTACATGACGATATCGTGGACGATGCCAACCAACGTAGGGGCTTCTTCTCTATCAACGCTTTGTTTAAAAATAAAGTTGCTGTTTTAATCGGCGACTATCTGTTGGCGAAAGGCCTCCTTTTGGCCGTTCAAAATAAAGAATTTGAAATTCTGGAAATAGTTTCTAATGCCGTTAAGGAAATGAGCGAAGGCGAATTGCTCCAAATTGAAAAAACCAGAAAACTCAATATTAAAGAATCAGATTATTTTGAAATCATAAGAAGCAAAACCGCCTCCCTCCTAGCTGCTTCTTGCGCTTCGGGGGCATTTGCTGCATCAAACGACCCTGCTATTGCCGAAAAATTCAGACTATTTGGCGAGTATCTTGGTATTGCATTCCAAATAAAAGACGATCTTTTTGATTATGGTACCGATAATGTAGGCAAACCGCTGGGTATTGATATCAAAGAAAAGAAAATGACACTGCCGCTTATTTATACCCTTAATAACGCTACGCCCGCTCTCAAAAAACGCCTTCTATATATTGTAAAAAATGAAAACACCAATAAAAAAAGTATCAACGAGCTGATAAGGGCTGTGAAAGAAAGTGGTGGGATCGCCTATGCGCAACAACAAATGCAAGCATACCTCGATAAAGCCTTCGATATTTTGGCATCATGGCCACCCTCCGATGCACTAGAAGCCATGAAAGACTTGGTACAATACGTAGCAAGCAGAAAATCGTAAATTATATTATACCGATTAAAGTCTCGAATACTGGCAAATAACAAAAAAAACGAAAAGGGCATTACTTGATTAAAGTAATGCCCTTTTTAATTTGGCTCTCCCTGTTGGACTTGAACCAACGACCCCCTGATTAACAGTCAGGTGCT
>CAYSCJ010000004.1:0-7573 GCA_964429515.1 uncultured Taibaiella sp. | reverse complement strand
CAACGACCCCCTGATTAACAGTCAGGTGCTCTAACCAACTGAGCTAAGGAAGAATAATATCGGATTGTTTTATACAAAAAATATAAGTTGCCCGACCACAACTTGGCTCTCCCTGTTGGACTTGAACCAACGACCCCCTGATTAACAGTCAGGTGCTCTAACCAACTGAGCTAAGGAAGAATGTGTTACTGCCTAATACTTGCTTTCAAGCAAAGGCCCCATTCGTAGTGCGAATAAAAAACTTTATAAAAAAAACATTTTACCACACAAGCATATACGCAAAAAAGGCGCCTATACAGAACGGGTGGCAAAGATAGTAAATTCAAATTTTATCAACAAAATTTTTGAGGCTATTTTTTAAAAAATTTGATGTTCTTCCAATAGTATTGAATATCATCTAAAATACCGTATTCTTTGGCGTATTTATAATCTATCTTTTGCCTAATATGCAAGGGCACTGCTACGTTTTTGGCTAATATATAGGGCGGAAAAACGCCGGGCTTTAAAGGTGGCAAATCGGTATCCTTGTGGTGATCTATTGCCGCATAACCTACCCAGGTTTTTTTACCACTCAATACAGCACCAGCATGCGATAACAATGCATTATTGCGACACATCAGTAAAAATGGTGCCATTAAATACGTAAATACACTCAACATGATGTCTATGATTCGCTTATTCCTTTTACTACTCTCCATGCCTATATTAAAATTAGAGAGGCCATACACATCCATCAGGTTTTGATGATTCTTACTTGCTATAATATATGCGCTATTGGCGGGAAGTATCTTATAGCTGCATTTATCTTTACAAGTATCCATCACCTTAATGATAACACTATAGGGCAACTTTTGAGCACTAAAAATAATTTCATTTATTGCCAAAACATCCTGAATTTGAAGAATATTATCTATACTGCCTAAGTAATGCTCGTCTGCGCGGCCTTCTGCATCGGAGGCGTACACATTGCCTACTATATGATGATTGTATTTTTCTTGCTGTAATCGTTTTTTGATGCGAGCGATTTCGTCTTCGCTTGCAAGTATGATAGACTTAAAATCGGTTTTGCCACGAGGTACTAAATCGATAAATCTTAGCTGCGCAAAAATAGTTCGGAACAACAATAATACCACAGTAGCTAGTATACCACTAAACAAAATAACAGCTCTTGAATGCCTATACTCAAAAGGCAAAAGACCATAAAACGCCAATACTGCCATAGTACCCCACACCATGCCCCTACCCGTCCTGAACAGACTATATGGCTTGTCGTATGCACCATTTAAAAATAAACTTAGCATCCAAATAATCAAAAAAACCGGAATCGTAGTGGTAAAGTTTTGAGCAGCTTTCTCGGTATTATATACATATTCAAACCAATAATTCTGAAATAAGAAAAGTGTTGCGGTAATAATAAGTGCATCGAGTAGATATATTTTAAGTATTACAAACAAATACTTCAGTACATTGAAAACATTCCGCAGACCCAAAACCGCATTGAGTGCTAGATTGAATAATATGCCCAACTTTTTAGGATAATACTTCTCTACAAACAAAGCATGCGCTTCATGAAAAATCTTCATATAGGAGTAGGTGAGCTTGCGCGTACTTTCTCCCTTGTAATGCACCACACTCACCTCCGGGTAATAAATATTTTCGAAACCGTGTAGCGTCAGCCTATGGCACATATCCACATCTTCGCAATACATAAAATATGCCTCATCAAATCCACCTCCGGCTTGCAACAAATTGCTTTTGTTTACGAGCATGCAACACCCCGATAAAATATCTACCCTAGCGGTTTCAAACTCGCCTATGTGAGCAGCATAATACCTATTAAATATTCTAGATTTTGGAAAAGCTTTAGAAAGACCCACTACTTTTGCTACCGATACCCAAAAAGAAGGAAAGGATTTTTTCGAATCGGGCGCATATCTACCATCGGCATCAATAAGCCTCGGACCTAAGGCACCTACTTGAGGATGCGCATCCATATACGCCAAGGTCTTAGCATAAAAATCTTCGGTAATTATGGTATCTGGATTTAGAAAGTGTATATACTGCCCCTTTGCTAGAGCCAAAGCCTGATTATTGGCTTTTGAAAACCCTAAGTTTTCTTTATTAGCTATAAGCTGTACACCGGGATACTTGCTGCGCACTAAGTCTAAGGTACCATCAACCGACTGATTGTCAACTACAAATATTTCATGCGGTACGTTTACCAATGCTCTCGTAACGGCATCTAAGCACAAATCCATAAAATCTTGGACATTGTAACTTACTATTATTACCGATACTTTAGGATACTCCTCCATTGGCTTGTACAAACTGCTGCGTTAATTCGTATAATTGCTATTTGCTGACAAATATAATGTTAAATCTAGGAAAAAAAGTACCGCACAACAAAGCTTATCACATTTAGATTAAACTTTTATCGTCTCTTCCGCTCTAAGTAACAAATAAGTAGATTATTCCTTTATATGCATTTACAGTTTGTTTGCATAATATAATAATAAAGCTTATTAATTTTGAACACTCTATAAATAAAAATAAAAAGAAAAATATGAAAAAATTCTTTTCAATGGCCTTACTTGCCGGTATCACGATGTTAAGCATACAATCGACCACTACCTACGCACAGGATGCCAAACAAATATTGCAAAAAGTAAGTGCAAAGTACAAAACTGCTCCGGGCATAAAAGGTGCTTTTACCCTAAAATTTAAAGATGCGAAGGGCAATGTAAAAACAACACAAAATGGCACTATTGCCTTAAAAGGTAATAAGTATAAAGTAAACATTGCAGGACAAGATATTATTACAGACGGAAAATCTACTTGGACCTACCGAAAAGCCGACAATGAGGTGCAAATAGATAAATACAACGCAGGTGTAGCCATGAGCCCCGCTAAATTGTTTGCTGGCTCTTACGAAAAGGATTATAATTACAAATACATCAGCGAAACTACCATAAATGGTAAGAAAGCTCATGTGGTGGAGCTCACTCCTAAAGTTGCGCAAAGAGATTTCTCGAACGTACAATTATTTGTAGACAAGGCAAACCACACAGTGGTGGGTGGCAAAGTGTTAGAAAAAACGGGTTCCACCATTGAATACACTCTCAGCAATGTCAATAACAACGCTAACCTACCCGACTCTGAATTCTACTTCGATACCAAAAAACACCCCAAAGTAGATGTTATAGACCTAAGATAATTAGCGACACCTAGCTTAGGTGACAGCAAAAAAGGAGAGTCTGATTTTTTTTATGAAAACGGCTCTCCTATTTTTATCATAAACTGCGCATTGCCCAATAGCGAAAGCAGACAACAATTTGGCCCACCAATGCGCCCAATTAATCCAACATCACCGCCACAAAGGCTAAACTGACTAGGCGCGACGATACGGCCAAGGATTATAGGAAAATTTCACACTTAGCGAAGCCGAGTAAGCAAAAAACTATTTACTTTGTAACGAATATGAAAAAGACGACCTTAATTATTTTGGGATTAATGCTTTTGATGCAAACGCTTTCTTTTGCGCAGCACGAAGCTATTAAAGCGCAATTTTCGCAACAAATGAGTAAAACCCAAAGCATTTCGAGCAATTTCAAGCAAACAAAAAACATGAAGCTGCTCAAGGAAAGTATCGTATCGACCGGTAATTTTTATTACAAAAAAGACAATAAGGTAAGGATAGAATACAAAAACCCTTATAATTATTTGGTGATTCTTAATAATGGTCAAATGAGTATTACCGACAATTTTGGCAAAAAAACGCAAATGAATACCAACAGTAGCAAAACCCTCTCTGCTGTTAACAGCGTGATGGTAGACTGTGTAAACGGCAATATTTTTAATAATAAAAACTTTGTAGCCACTGCCACCGAAAAAGGAGCACAATACTTGGTTAACCTTACACCACATTCGCCCGAGATGAAGAGTATGTATGATAAAATAGTAGCCACCTTCGATAAGAAAACCCTAAATATACTCCAGCTTGAATTGACCGAAAAAAATGGCGATATCACCAAAATGACCTACCACAATACACAAACCAATACGCCCTTAAATGATCAATTATTTAAAGTCAGATAAATGGTATTGGCTCCTCCCTTTATTGAGTATGCTATTGCTCAATAGTTGTGCAGGCGGCAAGTTGCACCAAGCGCGCAATGTAGCGTGGCACAACACACAATTGCCCACCGCACAGATATCAAAACAAATGTATAGTTGCCAGATAAATGGGGGCTACCTTTGGAAAAAATACAGCATATCGGGAGTATTGCTCATAAAAAAAATGGAGGACAGCAGCACTAGAGTCGTTTTTCAAAATGAACTTGGAATGACCTTTTTCGATTTTTCCTGGACAGATACATGGATGTTTAAGGTAGAGCAAATTATAGCTAAAATGAATAACGAAGCACTCATCAAAACACTCAAGAAAGACTTTGAAGCACTCTTTCGAATACCATCTGCTGCACAGTCGGCCGAACCAACAGGCACTTGGGCCCGAACCTCCTTAGAAAAAGGATGGATTGTGTATCGTAAAAAAGCCAATGCGTATTCCGATTTTTATATAGTAAACCCCAAACTAAAAAAAATAGTAAGTTTTACACCTGTTGTAGATTTTGGACCGACCGAACTGCCCCAGGAACTCAAGATAAGCCACCACAAGGCCAATTTTGAAATACTACTTAAATCCATTACACCAATAAAAGAATAAAGAAGATGATGTTATTAGAAAAGGGTTTATATCAGCTAATTTCTTTCCAAGTTGAGGCTAATAAAATAGCAGCCGTTATACAAATAAATGCTAGCCACGAAATCTTTGATGGGCACTTTCCGGGGCAGCCTGTACTACCCGGCGTGTGTATGCTGCAAATTAGTCAAGAACTTATAGAGAAAGCAACTGCCTCATCCTTGGTTATGGAATCGACTGGGCAGGTTAAGTTTTTAAGCATGGTAGTGCCACAAAATGCGCAAGAAATAAGTATCGAGATAAGCTGGAAGGAAAATTTGGATATGGTAAGCGTCTTGTGGAAGGATGCTGATGCTAATGCCATCTTAAAATACACAGCAGGATATAAAAATATGGAGAAATTCATGTAACTTTGTAAACTAGAATTCAAGCAACTTTCTAAAGTATTGCTATACAAAATGGGGTCGCCCGGTTTTGACAGCATTAGAGAGGGATTGTGTAAGCATGCAGTGCGTTGTGTAATTAGCACTTAAATCAGAATACTCAAATTTCAAATGGCAACGATCAGTTTGCTATGGCTGCTTAATCTAGGATTAACTGTCATTAGGGCCTGCGTTGAGCCGGTAGTTCCAACACCATGCTCCGCCGCCGACATCACAAAAGAAGTTGGAATGCTGTTACTGTAGGCTGTGCTAGTAACTTAAGACCCATTCAGCTACGCCGCATATTGGTTTGCTCTTTTCCTGTTTGTGGCCGACAATTAATAGATGAGATAAGCATGTAGAAGACTTTTTCAATCGATGTTTGGACGCGGGTTCGATTCCCGCCGACTCCACCAAACGAGAAAGCAAATCAGAATTTTCTGATTTGCTTTCTTTTTTTTGTCTGAAACTAGTTTCTTTAATGCCTATTAGGAGTGTAAAGGGCTGATTATATTGGGCATCTTTTCAATTCAATGAAATATGGCAATTTCGTTAACTTTAATGAAAGGAACAGATGGACTAATGTTATTCAAAATGGGAATTACCAATTCCATTTGGAAAATACTCCTACATTTTTTAATAACTTTATACCAAGAGGTTTATTTTTTGATTTGACAGATGGAGGAAATAATGAATGGTATGACCGTATTCAAGGTTTTACGACCAATGATATTTATCAAAAATCCAATCCTACCATGACCAGCATCCAATTATTCAGACAACGTTGGGAAAGTGATCATCCTAGTATTGATAATGCAATATTGTTTGACGAATATGATGTTGATTAAAATTAAAGATTATGAAAAAAGCAATAATTTTAATAGTTGTGTCTATATTGTTTTACTCCTGCGATCCTGATGTACCAGGAGAAGGCATAACGTTGCCCGCTATGGAATTTGGCTTGAAGGTAAGTCCTGATACTGCTTATATTAAACTTGGCGATACTGTAACCTTAAAAGGTAGTATTCCGAGTACACTAAGTAATGGTGTGAAAATTGAAGATGGGAAAGCACTGATTGATTTGTTTATTGGCTATATTAACCAAATTCCGATAACAACATTTTCTTTTGAAGCTGCTAAACCAAACGAATATATAAATTTATATTCATTATATGGTGGTGTAAATATTAATGATAAAACAGCTAAGGTTACTCACATCTACGCCCTTCCCTACGGAGATAGCATACAAGTGGAGATAGCTTTTGTGCCATTAAGAATAGGAACTTATGGATTTCAGGTACAATCTATGTTTTACGAAGGCAGCAAAGGGAAAACAAGAACTCAGCCTAAGTTTGATATGTTGAACGACCATTACAATGAATTATGGCATCTTGAAGGGGATAATATGTACAAGCAAAAATATCTATTTGCTGTTAGGGAGTAATTTTCACCTAAACGTTTCATAACTACTTTATGTATGGGGAAATTATGAGAGGTATGGCCGTATTCCAGGCTTCTCTAAAAATGATATTTATAAAAAAACCAACCCCACTATGACCAGTATTCAGTTGTTCAAACAGCGATGGGGGAACAGATCATCCGAATGTAAGTAATGCTGACTTGTTTGATGAATATGGCGTAAATTAGTATATATGAAAAAATATTTAATTATCATTTTGGCGATACTTATAGTTTCTTGTGAGCCGAATCCCGCAAAAGAGGGTATAAACTTACCTGCTATGGAGTTTGGATTAAATGTAAGCCCGGATAGTGCCTATATAAAAATTGGAGATACCGTAATTTTAAGTGGTAGTATATCAAGCACCTTAAGTAATGGTGTAAAAATAGAAGAGGGGAAAGCTGAAATTGATTTATTTATGGCTATGCATCAGAAACGCCAGTTACAACATTTTCATTTGAAGCAGCTTTACCTAATGAGCACTTTTTAGTTTATAATAATTCAGGGGGAATTAATATCTCTGATAAAACTGGAAAGGTAACAGAGATATACGCACTTCCTTATGGCGATAGCATTCAGCTAGCCATAGCTTTTGTACCGCAGAAGAAAGGAACTTATGTATTTCAACCTCAATCTTTGTTTTATGAAGGCAAAAAAGGCAAAACAAGAACTATCCCTAGATTTGACATGAATAATACGCACTGGGATTTATATCAGGTTTCAGAGGCACCGGCACCTAATCCAGGGACAGAGGATTATTATCGGTCTTATTGGTTTGCTGTAACAGGCTAAAACCAAGTCAGACATAAAAAAACGTCAGGAAATTGGTAGAGGTTTGCGTTTAGCAGTTGACCTAACAGGAAAACGAACCTATGACCCAAACATTAATCGTTTAACGGTTATTGCAAACGAAGCCTATGACGATTTTGCCAAAGCACTACAAAAAGAAATTGAAGACGATTGCGGAGTTGCATTTACAGGCAGAATAAAAAA
>CAYSCJ010000003.1:80842-88719 GCA_964429515.1 uncultured Taibaiella sp. | reverse complement strand
ATCAACATTCCTACCGGCAAAGATTCATTATCAATGAAACAAAAGTATCCTAATGGCGAGAACGTCATCGCTCCCGGAACTTTAATCATCTCTGCTGCAGGTAACTGTACCAATATCACCAAAGTGGCTGAGCCCGTTTTATCAAAAAATGCTGGCGCAATTTATTATATCAATTTATCGAAAGATCGCTTTAAACTAGGCGGTTCTTCATTTGCCCAAATCTTAAATAAAGTAGGAAAAGAAGCACCAACCATTACAGATGCTGCATACTTTAAAAAGGCATTTAATACCATTCAAGATTTAATCAACAACAATCAAATAGCAGCCGGCCACGATGTGGGTTCTGGTGGCTTAATCACTACTTTATTAGAATTAACATTTGCAGATGTAAACCTAGCTGCTAATTACGATTTATCGGGTTTAGGCGAGGCGGATACCGTAAAAGCATTATTTAATGAAAATATCGCAGTAGTTTTACAAGCCAAAGATGATGCAACTTTTGAAGCAAGCTTAGCAGCAGCAGGTATTGAAGCCGTGAAGATTGGTGTTGCTATGGAAGGCACCGAAGTAAGCTTCAAAAACAATGCAGACAGCTTCTTATTCGATGTAGCAACACTACGCGACACTTGGTATAAAACATCTTTCCTATTAGACCAAAAACAGTCTAAAAATGGAATGGCGCAAGAGCGTTATAATAATTACAAACACCAACCATTTGCCTTCACATTCCCTACAACCTTCACGGGTATAAAGCCAAAGCACGATGGAGCACGTCCCAAAGCGGCCATTATACGTGAAAAGGGCTCGAACTCGGAGCGTGAAATGGCAAATGCTATGTTCTTAGCGGGATTTGATGTGAAAGATGTACACATGACAGATTTAATTTCGGGAAGAGAAACATTAGAAGACATTCAATTTGTAGGAGCCGTGGGTGGTTTCTCCAACTCGGATGTTTTAGGTTCGGCAAAAGGTTGGGCAGGCGCATTCAAGTATAACGAAAAAGCGCGCACAGCATTAGAAAACTTCTTCGCTCGTCCAGATACCATGTCTGTGGGCATCTGTAACGGTTGTCAGTTGTGGATGGAATTGGATTTAATTTATCCAGATCATGAAGTGCATGGTAAAATGACGCATAATGTATCGGGCAAACACGAATCGAACTTTGTATCGGTGAAGGTTGAAGAAAACAATTCTATTATGTTGAACACTTTGGCCGGATCAACTTTAGGAGTATGGATTTCGCACGGTGAAGGACGTTTCAAACTACCATACAGCGAAGACAAATACCATATTGTAGCGAAGTATGCTTATGAGCAGTATCCACACAACCCTAATGGTTCGGACTTTAACACTGCCATGATGTGCGATGCAACAGGCCGTCACTTAGTAACGATGCCACACATTGAGCGCTCTATCTTCCAATGGAACTGGGCAAATTACCCAGCTGGTAGACAAGACGAGGTTTCTCCTTGGCTAGAGGCATTTGTAAATGCTAGAAATTGGTGCGTAAAGCATAAGAAATAGTAGGTTTATTAATTTATTTGTAAACCCAAAAAAGTTTAGCATCATTTTAAAAGAAACGATGCTAAACTTTTTTTATTAGGCGTATTCTGCGGGGACTATCATTGCGCTTAAAGGTGCATAGAATCTATATGCTGCACAAATATCACAGACGCGCGCCTCTGAGAGTTATCTGCATATCTATTGGGAATATAAAACACAAACTGAATGATGCCAAACAATTGGCTTTATGAAAAACAAGAAGCTGCCTCACACAAGATTTGTATTATTCGCCAAAGGTCTTTATTAATATATTCGACAATCAGTACTGAATTTTATTTCACTTAATAACCTTGTAAATTAATACCTTCTGTGGGCAATATCGTTACCGTCCTACCCATCTTTTTTTGAATCAGATTAAAATGCGCCAATTCCTCTTGGCTTACTAAAGTGATGGCTGTTCCCTCTTCCAAAGCCCTAGCTGTGCGACCAATACGGTGTATATAATCTAAAGGCGAACGAGGCAGTTCATAATTTATCACCACAGGTAGTGCGTCTATATGTATGCCTCTGCCAATCAAATCTGTAGCAACTAAAATAGGAAATTCCTCATTTTTAAAGCCCTCTAAAACATCCATACGAGCGGTTTGAGACTTGCTGCCATGCAGAGCTGAAGCTCGTATGCTGTTCTTTTTAAGTTTTATGACCAAATTATCGGCCGTACGTTGTGAGGAAACAAAAATCAAAGCTTTATTTAAGTTCTGTTCTTTAATAAGATACCGTAAAAAAGGCCCCTTAGTTTCAGGCGTAACCAAATAAGCTATTTGCTTTATACGGTCTAGATTACTTTTATCGGTGTCGATATTTACTACTATCGGGTGTATGTTCAAACGTGCTTTTAGCGTTGCAACCTTCTCACTTAGGGTAGCAGAATACAACATGGTTTGTTTATGACTTGGAAGCAAGGACAAAATCTTATTCATTTCTTCTTCAAAACCCAAATGGAATAGCTTGTCGGCCTCGTCTATCACCAACTGTTTGATATGGGAAATATCTACGGCATTTTTCTCTATTAATTCTAGCAATCTGCCAGGAGTGGCGACTAACACTTCTACTCCCAACATGGCTTTCATTTGAGGTTGAATTGATACACCTCCGTATACCGCCAAGGTACGTATTTCTCTGCGTAACGGAACTGCAAATTCCCTAAAGACTTCATCAATTTGTACCGCCAACTCGCGAGTAGGCACCAACACCAATACCTGTACTGCCCTGCTGCGCTCGCTTTTCTGATGCTGCAGCTGATCCATGATAGGCATTACAAAACTTGCCGTTTTTCCAGAGCCCGTGGGTGCTATGCCCAGTACATCTTTGCCCAATAAAATAGGAGGTATGGTTTGGGCTTGAATGGGAAATGCTTCATTAAAGCCAAGAAGTGATGTGGTGTGTAAAATGTTTTTGGATAAACCGAGAGATGAAAGCTTCATGTATATTGATTAGTTTGCAAAGATACACTAATAATAACAGGGCATCAAGGTGCTTGTTTTAAGTGCATTCCATAACGCTATGTCTGTGTTAATCAAACAAACACTTAAATTCCTTTTGACAGGCACTATCTTTTTTACAAATACCAATTGGCCTTACATGCAAACTGCCTCATTTTCATGGTGACCTGAAAATTATTAAAACCATGTGCGATAGGTGATAGTATTTATACGCTTTACTAGTTAGGCCTTAATAATTTTCTCGGGCACCCTAGCGCTCAAAGAGCATTCTATCTATTTCAGGAGGGTAATTCCTTAATAATAAATAACAAAATGTTCCTCATCTAATCTTGCACCATACTCTTTAAACAACTATTAAATAACTGTAGAAATCAGTTACGCATCTGGGGTCATTGATCTTTTTCTATTAATGCGGCAGTCGGTTTGTAAGGAGTTGCTCTACATCTAAACATGATAGCACAAACGTTTTATCAGTAAGCCGAGTATAACCATTTTAGTCAGATTTTAGGTGGTTATAAATAATCGTTGCTGATTGTTCGCTACGCCTCCTGAGCATACTTGAAATAATCCATATTAAAGATGCTTAATACTGAAAATGACAAAAATACTTTACTGCATTATTCTTGTTGTATCTAATGCCAACACAAATATGAAAAATATTTCTTAAGTTTTTATAATGGTTTACCTATTTCTTTATTGCAATAAAAAAAATAACGTTCGTCTGTAGTAAAGCAAAAGTGTGCAATGAGCTACTTTTCAATAAGCTTAGAATATTCACTACTTTTGTTGCCAACATGAGTACGCATCCTATTATAATAATTGGGGCTGGCCCAGCGGGCTTGATGGCAGCACAAACACTGGCCACAGCTGGCTTTAAAGTAGTCATATACGACCATAACAAAGCGCCAGCACGAAAGTTTCTAGTAGCTGGCAATGGAGGATTCAACCTTACACACAGTGAACATATTGCTACGTTTGTACAACGCTACGATGCGCAGCAATTGCATCAAATAGTACGCGCATTCGACAACCAGCAAACCATCTTGTGGCTAAAAGATTTGGGCATAGATACTTTTGTGGGTTCATCTGGCAAGGTTTTTCCTACAACAGACATTAAACCTATTCAAGTATTACAAGCATGGCTTCAAAAATTAAGTTCACTTGGCGTTAGCATCTATACGGGACACAAACTTATTGATTTCAACAAGTCAGAAGTAAGCATGCTGTACAATGGCGAAACAATAAAATACCCTTACAGCCAATTATTGTTGGCTATGGGAGGTGGCTCTTGGAAAACAACAGGAGCAGACGCATCTTGGGTATCCATTCTGCAATCAAAAGGTATAGCCATCAAACCTTTAACACCTGCCAATTCGGGCTACCATACACAAAAAGACCTCAGCCACCTAGAAGGACAAGTACTGAAAAATATTGCTGTAAGCTTTCAGAATATTTCAAAATCGGGAGAATTGGTATTTACTAAATACGGACTAGAAGGTAGTGTCATCTATTACCTTAACAGATTCACGAGGCATTATCCATTTCCTTTTGAACTAAAAATAGACCTAAAGCCACACTTGAGTGAAGAGCAAATTGTTTCAGTATTGGAAAAAGCAAGCAACTACAGTAAAGTGCTGAAAGGTGTGCTAAAACTATCGTCTACGGCAATCCAATTAATTAAAACCCTAGAGAAAAGTATTTATACCCACCCGGCATCCCTTGCAAAACACATAAAAAGTTTCCCAATTACTGTTACACAATTCCGTCCCATAGAAGAGGTCATCTCTACCGCAGGAGGTGTAGATTTTTCGGACCTTAATGATGATTTATCCTTAAAAGCATATCCAAATGTATATTGCATAGGAGAAATGGTGGATTGGGAAGCTCCTACTGGCGGATACCTGCTTCAAGCATGTTTTAGTATGGGCGTGTGGGCCGGAAAAGCAATTATTAGCAAATCAAGCACTACGACAGCATCCTAGTAATAAAGCATATTTGCTCAACAAAAGCCTTCATTACCTTGGTAAATTGAAATGTACAAAAGCGGATAGGCATAAAAATAAGCGTTGCTTTGGAGATAAAACACCTAAACAACGCTCATCATTTTTGCTATCACTATTATCGAATGATATGAGGGACAAACCTACTGGTATTATTGGTAACTGGCATTTCAGATGTTCTGAAGCTAATGCCGCAAGGCTCCTCACCAATTATCCAGCTTCCTACCACACTATGTCCTAAATCAGATTTGTGTAGCTGCGCTAACTCTTGGTACACATAGCCTTCATCACCATAATCACCTTCGGTTTCATAAATTTTTTCGTTATTGTAATACATACTCACATTAGCGCCTTCTCTAGCCAGAATAGGCTTCTTAACGTATTTGGTCATATTTCGCGGTCCGTCTAAATATGCAGGAAGCAACAATCGATGATTAGGATACAATTCCCACAACACCGCTAAAATAGCCTTATTAGACAAAAGCATTTTCCAAGACGGCTCTATCCATTGCATATCGTTAATGTCATTAATAATATTATGACCAAATTCTTCCTGTACAAGCCATTCCCATGGATACAGTTTAAACATAGACTTTATAGGAGCATCTTCTAAATCTACAAATTGCTGTCCATTCCATCCGATATCATCAATATAAACCAATTTGGTACTTATGCCTGCCTGAATAGCGGTGTCTCTTAAATACTCAACATTCGTAAGGTCTTCCAATGATTCTTTAAGGCAAGTAAAATGCAGAACCTCACCTTTCAGATGTGGTTTTAAATCTGTCCATGTTTGGATTAATTGCTCATGTATGCTGTTAAACTGATCGGTATTATCCGAAAAATAATGTTGCTTCCAATACCATTGCACAACGGCGCATTCAAACAATGAGGTGGGCGTATCTGCATTAAATTCCAACAATTTAATAAGGCCAGAGTTGGGATTATAAGCCAAATCAAAACGTCCATATACCGAAGGCGCATCTTCATTCCAGCTGCGCTCTATATGATGCACGATATAAGGTGGAATTTTAAAAGCATCATATTTTTTATGGGAAATGACGTGGGCTACAGCTTTTAAACACATATCCCATAGTGTAGCTGAGGCCGCATACAACTCATCTGCTTGACGCATTGTTATTTCAAAATACTGATCCTCCGACCAATAAGGCACACCACCCTCGGAGTGGTAGCCATAGCCTATACCTTCCAACCTAGCCTTCCAGTTAGGGTCTATTGCCACTTTTCCTATTCTCATAAATCCTAATACACTATTTTTTTTATGAACCAGCACTTCTCAAAGCACCACTACTTCCAAATCCAGAGCGTTGCGTGCGCATTGCATTATTTTTACGTAGATTATTACCTGCTACCGAACTAGGATGTAAGCTATTGTTGGCATAACCCAAACCTCCACCCATGTGCCTAAAGGCCATATACCATAGCAGCGCAGAGCCCATTCCTCCCGAATGATTTTGTTGATAGTGTTGCGTCACTTCTGTATATGGAGCAGTAGTATCTGCCCTCATAAAAACCCTTTGTTGTGTTGTATTCTTTTGAGGCTCTTGTGCGCATGAAGCCAACAAAGAAGTTATTAAAACCAATTGTACGCTTGTTGTTGTTTTCTTTCTCATCATTATTGTACAGTTACGTAAATAGGCACCTCGGCCAAACTTGTTTTACCAGCCTCTTCACCCCATGTTGCTACCTTATTTGGGGTAGTTAAAGTGTCGATACTTTCAGAAATCATTTCTCCGTTAAACCAAATTTTCTGCTTGCTGATGTGGTAAACACTGTCGCCATGCTGCACGGTCATCAAAGTTACTTCTCTAGCAGATTTTTTATCTAAATCTTCCAAAGCCTTCTCTTCCTGCCCAGCACAACTCCATAAAAAAATGCTTGCCGTTATTATTAATAGATACTTCATAAATATATGTACTTGTTGTGCAAAGGTGCTATAAAACCGGGAAATATAAAAGGGTTTGGACGCTTTAAAAACAAGCGAAAAAGAAAGCACGAACTTTGCGTTTAGCACCAAGCTTAAAAGCCATTTAAATTTCTCTAAATTATGAAAAAAAAGCAAAATAAAACTGGCTTTGTAAAAAGCCTACTTGATGTTTAACATCAATATTGTACTAATTTTGCCAAATAGGCAAATAACTATATGGCACAAAAAAAACCTCGCTATATCTTCAGTAGAATTTTGGGCGTAGCACTCTTGCTAAGCAGTGTATATATGTTTATTCAAGTAAAAGAATTCAAAAGCAGCTTCGAAACCTTTAACGGCACTATTCAAGCGCACAAAGAAGTAACACTGGATTATTTGAAAGTAGGCTTAGTAGGCCTTATTGCATTTTTTTATAAAGAAATAAGACGCTACCTAGACTATGTAAAATACTCTTAACAAAAAGTGTAAGAATTATTCATCAAAGTTTACTTTTTGGGCTAAATCCATAGCGGTCTGACTGGCCAATGCCACGCCCATTCCTCCCATTCTGAAAGCCCCCAAAACTCTTGGCGAATGCTGCATAATTAGAGGTTGCTTACTACTGCCGAAAGCCATAATACCCGACCATTGGAATTCAATTTCAAATTTTGTAGTAGGCAATATTTCCTCACGAAGTTTTGTCACCAAATCGGCAACTATCTGTTCATTCACACCTATCTCCGTGGTAGTTTCACCCACAAAATCTAGGTTTCGGCCGCCGCCTAAAAGCACCCTATCTTCTATTTGCCTAAAATAATAATATCCTCTATCTACATGATAAATACCCTGCAACTTCAATCTACTAACTGGCTTGGTCACGATCACCTGCCCACGACCCGGCTGCATATCAAGGCTTGGAAAAAAGCGTTTTGTAAAAGCATTTGT
>CAYSCJ010000003.1:0-80832 GCA_964429515.1 uncultured Taibaiella sp. | reverse complement strand
GTCGTTACTAATAATTTACTAGCACTAAAAGATAATGTTACTTTCCGATAACTATCTTCTGTATAAATGACAACTTTTTGGCTCGTTTCCTCCCAATGGCTTACTTCTACTCCGGTAAGTATCATCACACCAAGGTCTTGAGCAAGCCCCCATAAAGCACGCATCATTTTGCCAGTATGCACAGCCCCTTCTCCACTTACACTTATACAGTGTTTATAATGAAGCGCAGAAACACCAAATTCTGAAATTTTTTCATCGGCTAGCTGAAAAATGGTTTTGCCGTGCAAATCGCTCAAGAGCTCGTTAAACCTCGGCATGCTTTCCAATAAAGAAGCTTCATGCTCATACAGAAACTCATGACTGCCATTTTCGGTATAACCAATAGCAGCATCTCCTAGCCTTTTCCGCAGCAAGCCAATGCCATCTTTCCTTTGTTTATACAAGTGCCATATAGCATCATCACTTTGTGTTTGTGCATCATCGGCCAACTCAGATAAGCCTCCAAAACAAGCAAAGCCTGCATTTCTGGTGCTGGCGCCTATTGGAAGAATACCACGATCTAAAACCAAAATTGACTTCTCGGGGTAGCGCTCCTTTAAATTAATTGCGGTGCTGAGCCCTACTATCCCCGAACCAATTACAATAAGGTCGTAACTAAAAAAACTCTGTTGTTCCCAAAAACTTATCATGTAAATAAAAGCTACTTTAGTTATTTATCTAGGTTTCAAGATAGGGAAAATAGCCATTAGAACCCAAAAATTGTGAAGATTATTACAATTCATCCTAAAAAATAGTATTTTAACACTCCTAAAAAACTAGGCACACTTTTCTATATATGACTACCACAGAAATGACCAAAAATCAAAAACTAAAACACCTTTTCAGTCTGCCTGTTATCGTAGCTGCTTTGGGTTATTTTGTAGATATTTACGACTTGCTTTTATTTGGCATTGTGCGTATACCCAGCCTCAACGATCTAGGACTCGACCCCAATACTACAGGTATAAAAATACTCAATTGGCAAATGTTTGGGCTCCTTCTAGGTGGTATCATATGGGGTGTTCTTGGCGATAAAAAAGGAAGATTATCGGTACTTTTTGGTTCTATTATTACCTATTCCTTAGCGAATATTGCTTGCGGTTTCTTACCCTTTCTGCCTAGTACTCACCTTGACATTATCTATATGGCATTGCGTTTTATAGCAGGCATTGGTTTAGCAGGCGAACTGGGTGCGGGCATCACTTTGGTATCGGAATCGCTACCAAAACAACTTCGAGGCATTGGCGCTTCGCTGGTAGCAGGCTTTGGGTTGCTGGGTGCGGTAGTTGCTAATTTTACGGTAGAATTGAGTGGCAGTTGGCATATTGCTTACTGGATTGGCGGTGGCATGGGCATCGCATTATTGCTATTGAGGGTAGGACTTGTAGAGTCTGGCCTATTCAATGACTTACATCAGCAAACCCATGTAGTAAAGGGTAGTTTTTTGATATTTTTTAATAATAAAGAAAGATTTGTAAAGTACCTAAAATGCATACTTATAGGCCTGCCCACTTGGTTTTGCATTGGTATACTCGCTATGTTTGCCAACGAATTTGGCGAAGCCCACAATATTTCCAATCCCGTAAAACCAGGAATGGCCATTATGTGGGCATATGTAGGCATTTCGGCTGGAGATTTTTTAAGTGGATTTATCAGCCATTGGTTGCGCTCCCGTAAAAAAGCCATTGTAGGCATGATGCTGTTTACTTTAGTGGGTGTATCGCTACTATTATTTACACCTATTTCCAGCCCCGAGTGGTATTACTTTTATTGCGTATGGTTTGGTGTTGGCACAGGATATTGGGCCATGTTTGTAACGGTAGGCGCAGAGCAATTTGGCACCAACATAAGAGCTACTGCAGCTACCACTATTCCCAACTTTGTAAGAGGACTGGTAGTAGTAATGACCTTAATGTACGAGTTGGTAAGAGATAGCAGCAGCTCTGTAATACTAGCGGGAGCCATAGTGGGTTTGCTGGCTTTTGGTTTGGGCATTTACGCAACACTTACCGTTCCCGAAACCCACGACAAAGACCTTGACTTTGTAGAACAATAACTAAAAGCTACCTATTCAAATATTAATGCAATGCAGCATCGTTAATCGCCTACACCAAACTTATTGTCCTAAGCTTTATGCCCGAAAAGGCATTAGCACCTAGTTGATAATTATTTCACTACCTTTGCAAACTAGAATTTATTTCCTCTAAAGTTATAGGGAATAACCATCGTTTATATGAAAAATACGCTCAAAAAAATACTTAAAAAAATCCCTGTTGCTTTTACCCAAAATCAGCAGTACGATGCGCAAACTAAAAAAGTAATCGCCAAAGTTTGCAAAGAAAACACCAACTGTATAGATGTAGGTTGCCACAAGGGAGAAGTATTAGACATCATGATAAAATATGCCCCAAAGGGTACGCATTTTGGATTTGAGCCAATACCTGTATTGTTTGAAAATTTGCTATTAAAATACACTTCGCCCCAGCATAGAATATACAACATAGCTCTTTCTACTGAAAAAGGATTCACGTCTTTCAACTACGTGATATCAAACCCCTCCTATAGCGGTATTAAAAAGCGAAAATATGATAGAGCTCATGAAGAAGATACCATTATCACGGTACCAACAGATACGCTCGACAACATTATACCGTCCGATACCCACATAGGTCTGATAAAAATAGATGTAGAAGGAGGAGAATTTGGCGTACTAAAAGGTGGAATTGAAACCATCAAAAGATGTAAGCCTGTAATTATTTTCGAACATGGTTTAGGCGCGTCAGACGTATACGACACAAAGCCCAAAGACGTTTATGACTTACTTACAGAAGCAGGATTGGCAGTTAGCTCGATGAAAAACTGGTTGGCTGGCAAAGCATCTTATAGTGCTACCGATTTTGAAAATGCCTACAATAATGGCGAATACTACTTTATAGCCTATGCTTGACACTAATGCGTAGTTGGATGTAGATTTTCTTTATTTCAATTGTTTCCAAAAAAACGCTACTTGCTTTGCTACCTCATCCATAGATAAAGTGTGCATGCATTTAAAGTGTTTTTTTGGACAAGCTTCAAAGCCTATCTTGCTACAAGGCCTACAGCTAAGCGTATTGTCCTCCACTATTTTCAATTTACTTGCCACCCTGGTGTGTAAGTTATTGGCACCGTAGTACGGATACATACCAAACTCCGGAATGGTATTGCCCCACAAAGACACGATAGGCTTTTGAAATGCAGCAGCAATGTGCATGAGGCCTGTATCGTTGCTTACTACCACTCGCGCTTTTTTTACCAAATCGGCAGATTCATGCAGTTTAAATTTACCGCAGGCATTGTATACTCTATCTTGAGGTATTGCAGCCGCTACTTTTTCAGCGGCTTCTTGGTCGCCTGGTCCTCCAAGCATAATTATAGGGAAAGGGCACAACTTCGCAAACGCTATCCATTGCGAGACAGGCAGCTGCTTCGTAGCTTTTGAACCACCCAAAACACAAGCAACATAACCCGCCCAATGACTCATAGGAATATCGTCTTGGTTGGTCTCCATCTCCTTGGGAATATGATAGTCTAAGCCCTCACCATCATTTTTAACACCTATAGGCGCTACCGTTTCAAAATAGCGCTCCACAATGCTCGTATCGGGCAGTAATCGCTTCCATTTAAAATTGACCACCAGCCATTTTTCAATATTCAGTTTTGGGAAACTTGTGCTGTGGATATCTAGCGCTTGCTTCAGACGAAGTGTTCGTAAATTATGATGCAAATCAATAATATGGGTATAATTCTGCGCTTTGAGTTGCGGTAAAAAATTGCCCTCTTCGGGAGTATACAGCAAAATATTATCGATATAAGGATTGGCTTGCAATACGCTGGCAAATGCGGGTTTTAGCAAAAAATCGATAGTAGCATCCGGAAATTGACGACGCAAGCACCTCACTAAAGGCGTCGTCAAAACGATATCGCCAATAGAAGACAATCTGATGATTAAAAATCGATGATGTTTAGGTATTTCTTTTTTACTAGAGCTTCGCCAAAACGCCAAATTCATGCACTTATATTTTCGACAAAAATAGACAATTTATTAAGCTTATTTGATGCTCTTTTTTCTTTGAAAACACATAAAAAAAACGTAACTTTGTGAAATGGGTAAAGCCTTTATTCTAGGCACTAGAATTCAGTTCCCGTAAAGCAATAATCCAACATCTATTTAAGATGTCAACTTTACAATTTAGCATTTAAATATATTTCATGAATACAGAACAAAACGATACTTTGACGACCGCCACAGATCCACAATACGGTGCCGACAGCATACAGGTATTAGAAGGTTTAGAAGCAGTCCGAAAGCGCCCTGCCATGTACATAGGCGACATCGGTGTGAAAGGTTTACACCATTTGGTGTACGAAGTAGTAGACAACTCTATTGATGAAGCCCTAGCTGGCCACTGCGATGAAATCAATGTTTATATTCACACAGACAATTCCATTACGGTAAAAGATAATGGTCGTGGTATTCCTACCGCGATGCATACCAAAGAAAAAAAATCGGCGCTTGAAGTTGTAATGACCGTATTACACGCAGGTGGTAAATTCGATAAAAATACCTACAAAGTTTCTGGCGGCCTACATGGTGTTGGCGTATCGTGCGTGAATGCACTTTCTGACCCCCTTCACGTAACCGTGCACAGAGAGGGGAAAATATTTGAGCAAGAATACAGAAAAGGCGCTCCACAATACCCTGTGCGCATTATTGGCGAAAGCAATATTACAGGCACTATCGTAACCTTCAAGCCGGATGCAAGCATCTTCACCGAATCGGTTTACCAAAAATCTATTTTAACTGCCCGCTTAAAAGAACTCGCATACCTGAATAAGGGCATAAAAATAACCATTACAGATGAGCGAGATATAGACGAAGATGGTAAAATCTTTGAAGAAACCTTCTACTCTGAGGGTGGCATCAAAGAATTTGTTCAAAAAGTAGATGAAAACGGTAAAAGAGACCCTCTGTTGCCCGAACCTATATACGTAGAAGGCTATGACGAAACTACCAATGTAACGGTAGAAGTAGCCATGAGCTATAATAATTCCTATTCAGAGAATATTTTTTCCTACGTAAATAACATCAATACCATCGAGGGTGGTACGCACGTTACTGGCTTCAGAAGAGCACTTACTAGAGTCTTTAAAGCCTATGGCGATAAAAATAAATTATTTGAAAAGGCAAAAGTAGAGATAGCAGGCGATGACTTTAGAGAAGGGCTTTCGGCTATAGTATCTGTAAAAGTACCAGAACCCCAATTTGAAGGCCAAACCAAAACAAAACTGGGGAATAGCGAAGTAGCTGGTGTAGTAGACACGAATATGAGCAGAGTTTTGGAATTCTTTTTAGAAGAAAATCCAAAAATTGCCAAAATAATCATCGACAAAGTAATTTTAGCCGCCCAAGCTCGCCATGCGGCACAAAAAGCACGACAACTAGTACAACGTAAAAGCGTACTTACAGGCGGTGGCCTTCCAGGGAAATTGGCTGACTGCTCTGAAAAAGACCCCGAAAAATGCGAAATATACTTCGTAGAAGGAGACTCGGCAGGTGGTACCGCCAAGCAAGGAAGAGACAGAAATATACAAGCTATTTTGCCTCTGAGAGGTAAAATCCTCAATGTGGAAAAAGCACAAGAACACAAGATATACGAAAGTGAAGAGATTAAAAATATTTACACCGCACTTGGTGTTACTGTTGGTACTCCAGAAGACCCTAAAGGATTAAATATTTCGAAGCTCCGCTACCACAAAATCATTATCATGACGGATGCCGACGTGGATGGCGCTCACATTTCAACGCTTATCCTTACCTTCTTCTTCCGATACATGAAAGACCTTGTCATTCAAGGATATGTATACCTTGCACAACCTCCTTTATACTTGGTGAAAAAAGGAAAAGACTTTGAATACGCCTGGACAGAAAACCAAAGAAAAGCAGCAGTAGCACGCCTAGCAGGCGGTGGCAAAGAAGACAGCGTTAATATCCAACGCTACAAAGGTTTGGGTGAAATGAACGCAGAACAATTGTGGGATACCACTATGAACCCTGCTACTCGTACCCTTAAACGCGTAACCATTGATAGCGCTCAAGAAGCCGATGCTATATTCTCTATGCTTATGGGCGAAGAAGTAGCACCTAGACGCGAATTCATAGAGAAAAACGCTAAATATGCAAAAATCGACGTCTAAAATAATGTATCACTAAAAAAACGATACTTTACAACGGAAGCCACTTAAAAAGGTGCTTCCGTTTTTTTATTTTAAAACACACAAAACATTGCGCCGCAAATAAGACCAATTCTCCAAACACATTTCCTAACAAAATGCATAACTTTGCCCTTTGCTATAAAAATACCCCAATACTTATAAAAATATATTTATGTTTCGCACACATACCTGTGGAGAATTACGATCAAATCATATTGGCCAAGAAGTTACTTTGGCAGGCTGGATACAAATAATTAGAAAATTTGGAAGCATCACCTTTATCGACCTTAGAGACCGATATGGCATCACTCAATTATTCTTAAACGAAGCCATGACAAAAAATCTTGACCAACATCCGATGGGAAGAGAATTTGTCATTCAAGCAAAAGGTACCGTAATAGAGCGTAGCAACAAAAATACCAAAATACCTACCGGCGATATAGAAATTGAAGTTACCAGTTATACCATTTTGAATGCATCGGCTGTGCCTCCATTTACGATAGAGGAAAATACAGATGGTGGCGAAGAATTAAGAATGAAATATAGGTACTTAGACCTCAGACGTCCGACTTTACAACAAAATTTGGCACTGAGATACAAAGTAAACCGCGCAGTACGTAACTACCTAGACGAAAAAGGCTTTTACGATATAGAAACCCCATTTCTTATTAAATCGACACCCGAAGGCGCAAGAGACTTTGTAGTTCCCTCCAGAATGAACCCCGGAGAATTCTATGCATTACCACAAAGCCCCCAAACTTTCAAACAACTATTGATGGTAAGCGGGTACGACAGATATTTCCAAATAGTAAAATGCTTCAGAGATGAAGATTTAAGAGCAGACAGACAACCAGAATTTACGCAAATAGACTGCGAAATGGCTTTTGTGGAACAAGAAGACGTAATACAAACCTTTGAAGGGCTTTTAAAGCAACTATTTAAAGAAATCAAAAATATAGACTTTAAAGAAGCATTCCCTCGCATGTCTTGGACAGAAGCCATGCGCATGTATGGTAATGACAAACCCGATATCCGATTTGGAATGCCCCAAGTAATCCTAAAAGCTCCAGCAGGCGACTTAGAGGCTGATGACGCGGAAATAGACATGGTAAGTGGTGCAGATTTTAAAGTAATGGATGAGGCTCAATTTGTAGTTGGGCTCAATGTTAGCGGCGCAAGTGAATGGACAAGAAAACAATTGGACGAATGGACAAATTGGGTAAAACGACCTCAGGTGGGCATGACGGGTATGATGTATGTAAAATATGGTAGCGATGGAAGCGTAAAAAGCTCTGTAGATAAATTTTATAATGAAAACCAATTGAAAACTTGGCTAGAAAAGGCAGCATCAAAGCCAGGCGACCTGCTATTGATACTTTGTGGCGAAAAAGAAAAAACCAGAAAAGCAGCTTCCGACCTAAGAATGGAATTGGCTAATAAACTAGGCCTCAGAAATAAAGACACTTATGCTCCACTTTGGGTAGTAGACTTTCCCTTATTGGAATGGGTAGACGAAGATGTAGACGGCGGAGGCGCTGGGCGCTGGGTAGCCAGACACCATCCATTTACTGCTCCAAAACCCGAACAAATATCATGGATGGACGATAGCAGCAAGTATGCTTATATTAAAGCAAATGCATACGACATTGTATTAAACGGACATGAAATAGGTGGTGGCTCTATCAGAATTTTCCAAAAAGACTTACAGCAAAAAATGTTTAATGCCTTGGGTATTTCAAAAGAAGAGCAAGAAGAAAAATTTGGATTCTTATTGGGCGCATTTGAATTTGGTGCCCCTCCGCATGGCGGCTTAGCCTTAGGCTTTGATAGATTGTGTGCATTATTGGGCGGTGATGAAGTGATAAAAGAATACATTGCCTTCCCCAAAAACAATAGCGGACGAGACACCATGCTAGACGCACCAAGCAGCTTAAGCCAAAAACAAATGGAGGAACTAAGCCTGCTCACTCAAATTAAAAAATAAAACTAACAAGCTAAAAAATGGCTGCACATCTTATGAGTGCAGCCATTTTAGTTATGTAAAATATTAAGTGCTCTATTCTTTTACCCAATATAAGTGTCAGAGAAATATTAATTAGGAATAACAAGTCCAAAAGAGACAAAAAGCCTAATGTTTGATGCTTTTTGAACCATCGAAAGAAAGTTTATAAAGCAACATTTTTTACTGAAAACACCTAAATGCGTAAATGAATAAAATATAATTTACAGATTGGAAATAGCATCTGCAATAACAGCAGAGGTAGCCAAGGAAGGATTCACGCTCAGTATAATGCCATCTGTAACCGTAACGTTTGATTGGATATCGAAAAAGTACTCACTTCCAATAGAGCTAATAGCTAATACCGAAATAGTCTCTCCAACGGGTACAAAAATGCCACCATAACCCAATTTAAAACTTCTTGTAGCTGCATTAAATGCGTATAGCATCGTTACAGAATTTATATTAGGAAAAGCCAATATCACCTCCGTGTTTTCAGCATTATAGTCGGTGTTTGGAAACTGAACCGTGATATCTGTTTTAGGCCTTGGGTCTTGAAAAAAGTAATCACAATTTATCCAGCCAAATTTCAAACAGGTATCAAAAGAGAATACACCTTTTTCTCTACCGCCATTAGGGTCTGGAACAAATGACAAATCGGTAGTTTGAGACGTATCATCTTCCCATCTTACCGTATTGCCACCCGCTGCCGCAGACTCATACCCTAGAAACAAAGCCATGGTATTACTAGCAAGGTTGGGAGGAGCTGGAAAGTCAACCCCATAATAATTGGCAGAAACAGGTAATTGGGTACTAACTTGTTCTGCTTTAATATGATAAGCACCACCACTCACCAAAAACTTATTGTCTCGGGTAATCGTTTGTACCCTATTAGCCACCATGTCTTTGTGGCTCAATACCTCTATCAGTTCGATTTTTATAGCACCATTATTGATGATATTATTACCGCCGTCTAAAAAAGACTCTGGGTTGAATTTTAAAACTAGACCGTTGGCGCCTACGATAGTATCATAAGTACCTGCCTCAACGGTAAACACTTGAGGGGCCGTTTTCATTTGGGTAAATAGCTCGCTCAATTGAGTAGTAGGTGCACTAGAGTTGTTGTTGTCTTTTTTACAACTTCCTAGTAACAACGAAAAAGCCAATATGCCCAATCCTAAGTAAAATTTTGCTGTTTTCATAAATACTGTATTTTTTGTTTTTTTATAACTGTGCTGTATATGTAAACGATATAAAGTTAATAATCATTGGGTATCAATTTCTTAAAAAAAACATAAACATAAAAGGTCAAACAAGATTTACCCCTGTTTGACCTCATTTAATGACCGTAATAAATGCTTATTTTATGGGCGAATCCCCCACCACTTTTACTTCTTTTTTTGAGAACATTTTATATAATACTGGTACGGTAGTAACGAGTACAATACCTAAAATAATATAGTGCAAGTAAGGCTCAGCAGCTTTGCCAATTATAAAACCAACCGTAACAATAGAGCCTACCCATAAAAACCCACCAAAAACATTATAAAGGAAGAATTTCTTTCTATCCATTTTAACAACACCTGCTACTATGGGAGCAAACGTTCTTACTACGGGCAAAAACCTAGCTATAATGATGGCGGTACCGCCCCTTTTGTCGTAAAATTCTTTGGCTTGGGCTACGTGCTTTCTTTTGAACAACCAAGTATCCTTCTTCTCAAAGAGCACTGGCCCCGTTTTTTTACCAAACCAATACCCGACGGAATTACCTATAATACCCGCCAACGATATAATAATTATCCAAAGTAATAAATTCAATACAGGCTCGGCAAAGGGAGATATAGTGCTCGCCAAAATCATACCTGTGATAAACAACAAGCCGTCGCCAGGCAAAAAGAAACCAATAAACAAACCTGTTTCTGCAAAAATAATTAATGCTATTAAATAGAGTCCGCCATGCAGATTTATCCATTCTGCATTAACCAACCTGTCGGTCATTAAGTAATGGTAAGTTTCCGTAAACCAACTTAGAATCGCGTCCATAAATTCAAAAAAATAAATGATAATTTAGTAAACAAAAAATCGAATCTGCAATTTACTTTTTTTTACCGATACTATTTCAGTAAAAAACCACGATAACCTAATTTTTTAATATCCCGCAGCTCATTTGCTCTTGCAGCAATTTCATATTTATTATTATAATATCCTTTCCGCAAACTTTCCCATAAATACCTACCCATAAATGGCAAAAAACCAAAATGTTGAAACTGCCAAACATGGGTAAGTTCGTGCACTAGCCAATACATATTACCTAACAAGTCTTTACGTTTTGCTTTATGCAGATGAATAGTGTTGCCAATAGTTATAGCCATGCCACCTTTAGCACGCAGTACTTTAGCAGCAAGGTAGGCTATCCAGGAGTGCTCTCGTACCTTAAAGTAAATAATTTTTTCGGTCAAGCGTTAATTTGTGGTATTTTTGAAAGCATAAAATTACTAAAGTTTTTAAGATAATATGCCTACATACATAAAAGACATTATAACGATACTAGAAAAAAAAGCGCCATTATTTTACCAAGAAAACTACGACAACGCTGGCGTGCAAGTAGGCGATGTGCATCAAGAGCTAAAGGGCGTTATGGTAACCCTTGATGTAACGCTAGCTGTGGTAGAAGAAGCTATTGCTAAGCAATGTAATTTTATTGTAGCGCACCACCCTTTAATCTTTAGCGGAATTAAAGCCCTAACCGGAAAAAATGCGGTAGAACAATGTATCATTAAAGCCATTCAGCACCAACTGGTAATATATGCTATACACACCAACCTCGACAATGTATCGTATGGTGTGAACAAAAAAATAGCCGACATATTGCGCCTTAAAGAAACCAAAATTATGGCGCCTAGCACGGCTCATGCTCTATACAAACTAGTAGTGTACGCACCCGAAGCAGCTGCAGCCGCCACGAAAGAGGCTATGTTTGAGGCAGGAGCAGGCGCTATTGGACATTATGCAGAATGTAGCTTCGCTACGGAAGGTGTGGGCTCCTTTAAGCCATTGGCAGCAGCGCAACCCAAAATAGGCACAGCACAAGAACGCACCTATGTAAAAGAACAAAAAATAGAAGTCATTTTACCAGCTTATAAATTATCGGATGTTGTAAATGCAGTAAAAGCCCTCGGCTTTTATGAAGAAGTGGCGCACGACATTATTCCATTAGCAAATACAGATCATTTTATAGGCGCGGGCTTGATTGGACTTCTCGAACATCAAATGGAAACAACATTTTTTCTGGAATACTTAAAAAACACCATGCAATTAGATGCTTTTAAATATACACCTGTACCTGCTATTAAAACCGTACAACGAATAGCAGTCTGCGGTGGCTCGGGTAGCTTTTTATTAAAAAACGCACTTCAGCACCGAGCAGATGTATTGATAACAGCAGATTTCAAATACCATCAATACTTTGATAATCAAGATAAAATAATCATTGCAGACATTGGTCATTACGAAAGCGAGCGCTTTACTTCCAATTTGCTATCAGACTGGATACGCGAAGCATTCCCCAATGCAACTGTTAAAATAACAGACCAAAACACCAATCCTGTAAGGTATTTCTATTAAAACTAGCTGAAACAAAGGTTAAGGAACTTAATTTATTATTAATAATAACAGATAAATCCTTATCTTTGCAGTTATTTTCCAAACAATTTTTGTAGAAAATTTAATTTTTAAATTATATATGGCAACAATTTCAAAAGATTTTTCAATAGAAGAAAAATTATCTGCGGTATTAACCCTTCAAAAAATCGACTCTAAGATAGATGAGATTAAGATATTAAAGGGTGAATTGCCTATGGAGGTGAACGATTTAGATGATGAGGTACAAGGCTTAAATACCCGCATTGAAAACATCAACCTAGAAATTGAAAAAATACACCAATATATTGCAGACCGTAAAGAAGCTAAAAAAGAAGCTGAAGCCTTGATAAAAAAATACGAGAAGCAACAAGATAACGTAAAAAACAGTCGCGAATTTGAAGCACTAACCAAAGAAATGGAGCTTCAAGAATTAGAAATGAAACTTTGCGATAAGTTGATAAAAGACGCCGACAAGAAACTTGCCGATACTACCGAAATATTAGAGAAAACTACTCAGAAATTAACGGTAAAAAATGACATTCTAGAAGTAAAACGTAAAGAACTCGAAAAAATCATTAAGGATACCGAAAAGGAAGAGAAAGAATTTATAAAGGTATCGGAAACAGCTAAGGCTAATGTTGACGAGCGCTTATTGAACGCCTACCAACGCATCAGAGCCAACTACAGAAACGGCTTAGCGGTAGTACCCGTACTCAGAAACTCTTGCGGTGGCTGCTTTAATGTGATACCTCCTCAAAGACAAACAGAAATAGGCCAAAGAAAGAAAATAATAGTGTGTGAGCATTGTGGCCGTGTATTGGTAGACACCGACCTTAATGATGCCATCAAGATTGACTTATAAAAATGCCTAAACAATAAGGGCTTTTATATACAAAACAAAAATGCTCGTAACACTAAGTAGTTACGAGCATTTTACTTTATAAACACATATGTAACAAAGCTGCAGCACCTTATTCTAAATGCGCACTCGTCAGCCTATCGCCTTCGTAGTTTACAAAAATCATATCCTGAATTGTAGTAGCTATGGAGTATCCAATAATGGTGGGTACTACCGGAAAACTCTTGTGTTCCCTATCCACCAATACGGCTATACTCAAGCGCTTAGGCTCCATCGCCAATATAGGCTGAAGACTGTACAGCAAGGTCTTGCCGGAATTAGTAACATCGTCTACCAACACAACGCTTTTGCCATCAAATGACCTTTCTATTTTGATAGGCTCGGAAAGTGGCTTCTTTTTATTTAAATATAAAGTGGAAAGGTGAACCTTAAGCGGACTTATTTCTGAAAGCAATACCGCAAGCGCCTGCGCAATAACAATACCTCCCCCTGTAATACCTACCAATTCTACCTCTGTCTCTTCGCAATTGTTTTCCCATATCTGATAAGCCATACGTTTGAGTTTCTTGCCTATCTGCTCTTCATTAAGAATCACTAATTTTTTCATATTCGTAGTGTAAATAATCTACACAAATATACAGCTATCGACACGAATTCTTTGTCATATACGCAATATTTATTAGCTTTACAAAGGCCCAAACTCGAATAATTGAAACAAACCATCACATACAATGAGCATCAAGTAGCCTATCAAAAATATGGAAATGGTCCTTCCTATATTTTTGCATTTCATGGCGCTATGCAATCTGGCGATGATTTTTCGTTTTTGAAAAACACCTTAGACAACTTCACCATAATTGCTTTTGATTTGCCGTTTCATGGCGATACACAATGGAAAGCACCCAAACTTTATAAAGGCGATATATTGGATTTGTTCTCCTTTTTACTAACACATTTTCAAGTAGAAAAAGTACATTTAATTGCATTTTCAATAGGTGCAAAGGTGGCCAATGTAATAGCCTTACATGCCTCTAAAAATATTCATTCTATAGTATTTTTAGCTCCAGACGGATTTAAGGAAAACTTATGGTATAAGTTCGTTACTCAAAATCACTATGGTGAAAAACTATTTGCCCACGTAAAAAAACACCCCGATAATGCTCGAAAACTAGTGCTGCTAGCCTCACGCTTAAGGCTCATCAATAAAGAACAAAAAGTAGCATATTTAAAAAGCGCAAGCCGCCCATCTTTTCTACATCAACTCTACGCAGTTTGGCATGCTTGGCAACCACTAAAAACCAATATCCACTCAGCTTTAAACGAATTAAAAACGGCCAATATACCCCTTACTGTGATTATTGGTAGCAAAGACACTACCATACCTTTTAAGATATTTACATCCTTCAAAAAAAACTATAGCTTCATTAACTGGCATGTCTTACCGCACGGTCATCAACGCATTAGGCAAGAATCGGTACCCGCAATACTTCATCACTTTAATACATTGACATGATATTTTTTTTGATTGGCTTACCGGGAGTGGGAAAAACTTATTATGGAAGAAAATGGGCTGATAACTTGGGCTGCAATTTTATTGATTTGGACGAAACGATACAAACACAATCAGGACAATCTGTACCCCAAATATTTGATACAATCGGCGAACTGGAATTTAGAAAGCTCGAAAGAAAAGTACTACAAGAAAGCATACAAAACGCCACCGAGCCTACCATTATAGCCTGTGGGGGTGGCACACCATGCCATTTGAACAACACGGATGTGATGTTAGCGAGCGGCAAGGTAGTGTGGCTGCACAACACCGTAGCCAATATCGTTCAGCAATTAATGCCTACTGTGGCCACCAGACCCTTATTAAAAGGCATACATTCAATATGTGAAATGGAGAAAAAAATCCAAGAACTACTTAACTTACGGACGCCTTTTTATGCGCAAGCGCATCAAGTATTGATGGTGGATGAAGAAATAGATAGTAAATTTGCAACATACTGGTCATCTTTCAAAAGAACAAACAATTATGAATAAAGGTAATATCCAATTAGCAGCTATTTTAGGGGCACTAGGCATTGTATTGGGAGCATACGGCGCGCATGGCTTAGAGAAAATCATTACAGACCCTAAGCTTTTAGCATCGTGGGAGACGGGCGTTAAATACCAAATGTATCATGCCTTTATGATAGCAATAGTGGGTATTTTACAATCTTATTATAAATCTTCTATACTGAAATATGCTGTCATTGCGTTTTTAGTAGGCATCTTACTTTTTAGTGGTTCTATTTATATATTAGTTCTTTTAAAGGGCACGCAAAACATTGGATTGAATGGACTAGGTATTATTACTCCAATAGGGGGCGTGATACTTATAGTTGGATGGTTAATGATTTTATTAGGTTTAAAAAAATAAAACAATGAAATTTCTATCTATAAAAACGGCTTTTGTAGCGGCACTAACGCTTTGTTTATCTACAACCTCAATTAGTGCTTGGAGTCAGGCTACTTATCCAAGCTCGGGGTTCAACAACAGACCGCAAAAAGCTCGTCCGGCACCTGCCAAGAAAGGCTTTGACAAAGACAAACTCATTTATGGTGGCGGGCTGTATGGCGGCGGCGGCAACAGAATTATCTCTCTGGGGTTTTCACCAATTGCAGGCTATCGCATCACAGATTTTTGGAGTGCAGGTATCAGCTTGGGCTATAAATATTTTTATCAAAGAGATTTCTTTTCTGTTTTCAACGTAAGGCGTTCCGACTTTGATTATTTCAATTTAAACAATCATATTTTTGTTCCTGGTGTATGGACGCGCTTAGGACCTTTCTGGAATTTTTTCACCCATTTTGAATTTGAGAATGTCATCAGCACCTATAAGAATTACGAAATGGGCGTAGGCAATACTATCAATTCATTCAGGACTACCGAGTCGGTACCTTGCTTACTATTAGGTGGCGGCATACGCCAACCCATGTCGGAGAGAAGTTCTTTTGTTTTTTATGCCTTGTATGATGTATTTCAAAATTTACCGAGCAATCAAAGAACGGCTGGCAACGGCATGGTGTATTCGCGTAGCCCATACGCCGGCACATTGGATATAAGAGTGGGTTTGAATATAGGTTTCTAGCTATTGTTTTAAGCAAATTAGTCATTATCATAACAAATGAAAACAGCGATAAGTTATTTACTTATCGCTGTTTTCATTTAGCTACTTAGTGCCTATTTTAGCAATGCTATTCTGGCGTAGCATCTATGTTGGGCGCTGTAGTTGCAGGAGTATCGTCGTCAGGCGATTCGTTATGTTGAATTTCTGCACCGTCTAACTGCTCATCCAATACCTCTACTTCTTCCTGTTCTTCTATCCTAGCAATTGCTGCTATTTCATCACTTTCATCTATATTTATGAGCTTCACACCTTGTGTGGCTCTGCCTGCTTCTCTGATAGCATTTACGCCCATTCGGATGGTAATGCCCGATTTACAGGTGATCATTAAGTCATCTGTTGGCTTAACGGCAAGCAAACCAACCAAAGCGCCTGTTTTTTCTGTTATATTTATGGTTTTTACACCTTTACCACCTCTGCCGGTTATACGATATGCCAATTGATACAACTGACCGCTTTCATCATTTTTTAGCTGTACGGCTTTCGCTTTATCTTCTTCTGAGGCGTCGTCGCGTAATGGTTCGAGGAAAGGTGTGCGTTTACCCAAACCTTTTTCAGACACTACTAAGATTTGTTTTTCATTCTCCGTTTTCGACAAAGCTACCATTCCTACTACGGCATCGTTCTCTGGGTTCAGCTCTATACCATACACCCCAATCGCGCCTCTGCCTGTTGGCCTTACTTTTTCTTCGGGGAAGGAGATGGCTCTACCAGACCTTACGGCCATCATTACGATACTATCACCATCGGTCATTGCTACTTCTAATAGTTGGTCTTCTTCTCTGATAGTGATGGCATTCACGCCGCTTGAACGAGGACGTGAAAAATCGGCCAATGGTGTTTTCTTAATAATACCTTCTCTTGTGCACAAGAGGATGAATTTGCCATCTGGCTCCTTCATATCATTTTGTGCTACATCTAGGATGGTTCTTATTTTATCATCACCGGGCAGCTGTATAAGGTTTTGTATTGCTCTGCCCTTTGCATTTTTGTCTGTTTCGGGAATTTTAAAGACGCTCAGCCAATAACATCTACCTTTTTCGGTAAATATCAAAAGCGTGTCGTGAGTAGATGCTACAAATAAATGCTCAATATAATCGGCATCTCTAGTTTTGCCGCCCATTGCGCCTCTACCGCCTCTACGTTGAGCACGGTACTCTGCTACAGAAGTACGCTTGATGTATCCAAGATGAGAAACCGTAATTACTACGTCTTCTTCTGCTATCATATCGAGGAAATCTATTTCACTTGCAGAATAGTCTATCTCAGATTTGCGTTCATCACCATATTTATGTTTTACTTCGAGTAGTTCTTTCTTGATGATATCAAATCGCATCGATTCGCTACCTAATATTTCTTGTAAGTGTTGGATTGTTTTTAATAAATCTTCGTACTCACTTCTGATTTTATCTATTTCGAGACCGGTAAGGGTTCTTAAGCGTAGTTCTAAAATAGCACGCGCTTGTATTTCCGAAAGCGCAAATACTTCTATTAGGCCTTCGCGAGCCAAATCGGGTGTAGCACTTTCTCTGATAATTTTGATAGCCCTATCCAAGTCGGATTGGGTACCTATCACCTTCATATAGCCTTCTAGGATATGCGCTCTTTCCTGAGCTTTTCGCAATTCAAACTCTGTGCGTCTAACTACTACCTCGTGACGGAAAGATACAAACTCAGAAATTAAGTCTTTAAGGTTTAAAGTACGGGGGCGACCTTTTACCAAGGCAACGTTATTGATACCATAGGACGTTTGAAGCTCGCTGAACTTGTATAATAGATTGATGACAACTTGTGCTACTGCATCCTTCTTTAACTCTACGACTATTCTGGTACCGTCTTTATTAGACTCATTTGCTACGTTTGAAATACCTTCAATTACTTTATTATTGACAAGGTTTCCAATTTTTTCTGTCAATGCATCCCTACTTACTTGATAAGGAACTTCGGTGATGACAATTTGCTCTTTGCCCGACTTGGTAATTTCAATAGATACTTTTCCACGAACAATTACTCTACCTCTACCAGTATGGAACGCTGTTTTAATACCATCTATACCGTAGATGATACCACCGGTAGGAAAATCAGGTGCTTTCACAAACCTCATTAGTTCGTCTATCGTGATGTCGTTATTATCGATGTAAGCAACACAACCATCTATCACTTCGCTCAAATTGTGAGGCAGCATATTGGTAGCCATACCCACCGCAATACCGCTAGAGCCGTTTACCAATAATTGCGGAACTCTTGTAGGCAATACGGTTGGCTCCTGAAGCGTATCATCAAAATTGAGCTGAAAATCTACTGTTTCTTTATCGATATCTTCCAGCATAGATTCGGCATACTTGTGCAAACGAGCTTCTGTATAACGCATCGCAGCTGCGGAGTCGCCATCTGGAGAGCCAAAGTTACCTTGGCCATCTACCATTGTATATCGCATACTCCAAGGCTGCGCCATGCGCACCATCGCTTCGTACACCGAGGAGTCGCCGTGTGGATGGTATTTACCCAATACTTCCCCTACAACACGCGCCGACTTTTTGAAGGGCTTATTAAAGCTCATACCCAACTCATTCATCGCATACAAGATGCGCCTATGAACGGGCTTTAAACCGTCTCGAACATCGGGCAAAGCGCGACCTACGATTACCGACATGGAATAGTCGATATAGGCGGCTTTCATTTCATCTTCTATATTAATGGGAATGATTCTATCTTCGGCACCTTCATTAGCTAAAGGCGTATTTTCCAAGTTGTTTTCGTCCATGAATTTTATGCAAATTAATAATGACGAAGGTAAGAAAAAATAAGCAAAAATCCTTATAAATAACGTACCTTTTTCGTCTATTTTTAATTGAAGAAAAACACAGGCAACAATATATGTTATAGCCTTTACCCCCCCCCCTTTCTGTCTATTAAATGAAGTTCTTTAGAAAGCTATCTGGAGTGCCTATATTGGCGCTCAAAGTAGCGCAGCATAAGTGCTATTTTTGAATTACGAGGCAATGATGCAGATTATTACAGACGCTCAGGGGCGAGTATTAGTTATTAAGCATTACCTAACAACCCGCACCATTCAGTACTGAATACCTGCAAGCCTTATAATCCTTAAAAACAAGGCCTTACTTTCTATTTCTTTTTTACCAAATAGTATCCCAATGAAAGTGCTATAATGATGGCTGCCAAACCAATATTGTTTAGCCCGTCTGCATGACCCAAATCGAGTACAAGTAGTTTGCGGCCAATAGCTATTAAGCCAATTAGCAAAATACTTTGCACCTTAATGCTATGTTCTTTAATATAAACGTTGAAGGTGTCGATTAACTCAATAGCTATAAGCACATTAAAGAAAACCGGCAATACAGCGGCCGTTTGCTCTTTTGTAATCAACAGCCTATCGGTGTTGACATCTGCACTTAAAAGAGCTTTACCAAACTGGTAGATGAGTTCGATTATTTCGACCGAAATATATAAAACGATAATTGCCGAAAGAATATAAAAAACCGCTACTTCAAATTTCTTAATCAAATTTTGTCTCATACAAAGGATAATTGAGTTGGTGCTGGCCTTTTACAGCCGTTTTTAGCCCATTTGTTAGGGAAGTTTTTTTTTATTTTTAAAACTACATATTTCAATAGATGCAACAACAAAGGGCGTGTTTCGAAAATTCACTTCGTAAACCATGTAGCCTTATCTAAAAGCAGCACCCAAAATTATACAAGCAAAGCATTCCTTGCCTATACATAAAACATACTGCCACGTCGTAACATCATACGAATATATTTACACTTATTGATATATCAAAATAATGAATAGGTTACCTAGAGCATTGCATCCTAAAGCTTTAGTAGCTGCGGTATCATGCGAGTTGTACTAAAAAGAGCCTAGTATTAGAAGGAGTATTTATACTTGCGTTTGTTTCTACTAAGGAGGTCTAGAAACAAATAAAACATCGGTCCTTGGCTAATATCGATTTGGGAATTGTTGGCGCGGGTGTTGATTTGATAAATGTACCCTAATTCGATGCGTGTCCAATCCCAGAATCTGTAGCCCAAGCCTATGTAATTTCTGTTTTGAGATAAGTAATTGGTACCATAGTCTTTACCAAACTCTACGTGCACTTCATGATAATTGGAGAGATATAGGGTGTTATTTTTATAAAAATAATTGGAATTTAAGGGAGTCCTCAGTCGGAGCCTATACCTAAACCTAAAGTTATGTTTAGCTCCTTCGGGATTATCGATGCCACGCCATCTAGATTCAAATCTAAGACGGTGGGTAAAATTTAATCTACCGTAATTGGCATAATTATTTATTTGCAATGTAGTCCTTAATTCTCTTTCAAATGGTCTATTCAAATCTGTATCGAGAGGGAACCTGGGTGCCGAATAAAAAACACCAACAGGGTTAAGGCTTACTCTAGTGAGTTTTGTGAACTGATAGGCGATCCAAGGCCTTACGCTATAGCGTAAAGGGTGCTTCCATACATCGCTCTGTGCAAATTGGCTCTGTCGTCTGTAAACCACGTCTAGCTCCCAGGCCCACTTAGTAGTATCATTGAAAAAATCGGCAGCATACCATTTTGTATAAAGTATCCGGTTATTTAGCCCTTCTGCGCCTTGGCCAAAAGACAGTAAAGGCACAAAAAATATTATCCATATTAACGATTTCATTTTCATAATTCCAGGAGTCTTTCTATTCTGTTAGTAACCCTTTCGCGTCGGAGCACTTTATTAAGCTGCTGAACTTTTTCCAGATGATTATTTTTAACCAAAAATTGAACGCGTTTATTCAATAGGTTTATTTTTCCTAGTTCAAGCTGCACCTGTTCGCAACCCTTAGCGTTGAGCAGTTGACTTGCATAATGTTGCAATAAAATATTTGCAGCGTTTTGCACGCCTTCTAATATTTTAGTTTCAAATTTTCTAAAATCAAATGGGTTATCTTTATATTGTGTAAATAGACTATCGTTCCAGTAGTCTTGCATATTCCCTACACTATCTAAGTAGGCATGACTATTATCGAGAAAGGTGTGGTAGCAAATTATTGATTGGCCTAAGGAAAGCATCTCGTCTTGAGGAAGCGAGTTGTTCAAATATTTGGTTTTTAATCCTATTAAAAACCTTTCATTAAAAACATCGTATACTTTCTGAGAGAAAGCCTCTTTAGACAATTCACCTCCATCTAGGCCACTCGTTTGAGCGTATTTATTATTGAGGCTTACGTCGAGTAAGGAAATAACCCGATCAAGGCTATCAATCTTTTCTTGATTCTCGTACACGGTGAGTGCTTGCGACAATTGAGCAATGCTCGCATCAGCCATTTTCTCTATGTCATTGGTATATTTTCCCAATTGGACAATAAGGTTGTTGGAATTTGTAATATACTGTTCAAAGATTAACGGCAAGGTAAGCGTATCAGTCCTAAAGACGTAGCTAAGGGTGTCTGGCTTATTTAAGCCGGGAATACCATTTGTGTAGTACTTATGCCTAGCTCTGTGATGAAAATATCCGGTTAATATTTTATCATATACTGTCTGAAGTATATCTGATTTTTCCTTAAGATACGCAAGCAAGTGATATTGCTCTAACAATGGCGCCGATTGATTTTTGCGGAGTATTACATTGGGCTTATTGAGTGTTGCTTCAATTCTTTCATTGACACCTGCATTTTGTTTCGACAATAGGTTCACTATAGAATCTTCTGAGGCATCATATAGGTATTTAAATCGGTTGGTTAATTTTAGCACGCTTTCCTTGCTATGAGCTAAGCTATGGTGATTGTGTATGGTGTCGAATAAATGAATATGACGCTGTATTATTTCGTTGCCTTTTAATTGCGCTACAACGCGCTTATCTGTTTGTGGATAGCCTATATTGAACTTCAAACCAAAATACGCATCAGATACGACATAATCCAAATCGGGTGCTTTCAATTTAATAGATGCAAGCATATTAGACACTTCATCATAGGTAATCATTTCCAGTTGTTTGTCGGTATCGCGATTAAGTTTTTCTAATGCAAGTAAAAATCCATTTTGGTAGGTTCTTTTTTCCAAAATAGAATCACCTTCATCTATATATTGCAGCCGCAAAATGCCATCTAGGTAGCCGTTCTTGTCTGTTTTGCCCTTAATGACGACGTCGTTATGGGTAAAATTGAATTCACCTTTGATAGTGTCCATATCATAAGTAACCGCAGCAAGCGCAATGGGATTTTGGTATCGGCCCTTTGCAATCGTTCGTTGGGTATAGGTGGCGCTGCCATGAAAGCTCCCACTGGAATATTTAATAGCATAATCATCCTCTACCCCATTTAAGGTATGTTGTAAAATAGCATTTGTCGTACCACGAACACTCAAATCTTCGAGCCTAAACGAGCTGGTTTTGTAATTCCAAATGTTATTTTTTTGATCTCGGTTATAGGAGCCATCTACCTTATATTGCTTGAACAAAAAGGCATCATCTTTTAATGAAGTAATCAAATCGGAAGAAAAAGCATAGCGCCCATTTTTCAGACGAGTATCATCTCTATATATCACATTGTATTTTTCTACACCTTTAAAAATGCCATACGAGATAGTATCCGTAACACTTGTTTGTGCATGTGAGAATGCAGGAGCAACCACACTACAAATGCTAATGATAAAATATTTCAAATAATTCATCCTATTCACTTTTTGAGACCTCTAAACAAAAAATAACCTAATTCGACACTAAATGAGCTCATCATTCCTTGTTCTTTTTGGTCAAATTTCGTGAACCCGGAAAAGGAACGCAACCTAAAAAGTAGGTTTTTATATTCGGCACTTAGGCCAAAATGCCAACCAAAATCGACCGTATGAAAATCATTTGTTTGATACACTAAGGCATCTGGATGCTGTTGGATAACATCCTCATAAGCCCCAAGGACATTCGAGTGAAGCCTAAAGCCTACATTTGCACCAAGAAGCAATCTAAAGTCTAAATTTCTCATAACAGGCAACTCTATAGCTGCTGTCATGGGCACATCAAGATATAGACTGCTTACCTCTATACCCGGCGAGCTAGGTGCATATGCAAAATTTCTTTGACTAATATTCACACCCGTACCAAGAAACACCCTTCCTTTTAAGGGAAAATACTGTTCTATGCCACCTATAAATCCGGGCTGGTACGATAAGTTTCTGAAATGATTACTGTAATATATTCCCGATGCATTGACACCACCAAATAAATAAGTATCCTCAAGTATAAAGAACCATTTAGACTTATTTAGAGAAGGAAACGTCAGGGTATCTGAGTTCGCATCTTGTGCTAACGCACTAAAAGTTGTGAGAACGAAAAGAAAGGCATATATAAATTTATTTCTACTTTTTATCTTCATTAATGCTAAAATAATGATAACAGGGTTTTCCAATGTGGGCATCAAAGGTAGAAGCTTGATGCTAATGCCAAAACAACAATGTAAAAGCTAAAAAGCTATTGCGTAACTAAAAAATTCACGATGTTTATAATAGCTAAATTAAAAAAAATGCCTAAACACTTGAAACTGTTGGGTGCTCTTCATCCAATATTTGCTATTATTTAAGAATTTCCAATGAATACGATATCGTATTTATAACATCATATCTGGCAAACAAGCGCTTTATCTGGTGCTGCAAAAAAATGCAAAGTTGGCAAGTCGCCTCTTAACGCATCAAGTTAGTCACTAAGCCTATTATTCGTAGCACGTAAAATGCTTGTATGCTTTGTGTTTATTGATTTACAGAGAAGTCGATTTATGGTATAAAAAAACTAAGACCTGCCCTCCATCTGCTTAATTGCTGTTTTCATTTCAAGACGACAGTGTACTTGGTTTTATTGTCAACACGCACAATGTTTGGGTATAAAAAAAGGGGTTCGTTTGCCGTAAAAATAAGGCTTAATTAGGCTTGTTAAATTTTATTAAAATTGTAAAATTCACAGAATAATGCGTAACAATTCTTCCCCTTTACGGTGCATTTTGTGCAGTAGTGTTATAATCTATATCAAAAAGGATTAAAAGTGTTTAATCTTGTTCCTTATCAATTTCCAGTGCATCCACAGGCATATCTGGCAATATTTTTTGGGTTTCTGCTGCTGGCAGGGATTGTACATGTTTCAGCTTTCGGTTGATGGCGTTGGTGCGTACGCCTACTACGTCATCGAGCTGACCCAAGCCTGTTTGTATATTCTTTTGAGCTTTTTCCAGTAAGCCACCAAATTTTTCAAACTCCGTTTTTACGGCACCCAGTACTTTCCACACTTCGCTACTTCGTTTTTGTAAGGCCAGCGTCCTGAAGCCCATTTGCAAGCTATTGAGTATGGCTACTAGTGTGGTTGGGCCAGCTACGGTAATTTTGTATTCGTCACGCAATTGGTCTATAAGGGCAGTTCGTCTAATGACTTCGGCGTAGATGCTTTCAAATGGAAGAAATAGAATAGCAAAGTCTGTAGTATGCGGTGGGTCTATGTATTTATCTCTTATGTCTTTGGCCATTTTCCTGATATTGCTTTCAAGGTTTTTGGTAGCTGCTTCAATTTGTTCGGGTACCGCGTTATCATAGGCTGTAAGCAAATACTCGTAGGTATCTTTCGGAAATTTTGCATCAATAGGTAGGTATACGTGGCTACTTTCATCTTCGCTTTTGCCAGGCAATTTAATAGCAAACTCTACCGTATCGTTGCTACCGGCTTTGGTTTTTACATTAGCATCATATTGTGTGGGTGCTAAAATTTGCTCCAGCAACATTGCCAATTGTACTTCTCCAACACCTCCTCTTAATTTCACGTTGCTTAGTACTTTTTTTAGTCCCCCTACGTCGGAGGCAATCGTCTGCATTTCGCCCAGTCCTTTTTGTACTTCTATCAGTTGCTTTCCAACGGTTTCAAAACTTTGGCCTAAGCGTTCGCTCAGTGTTTTCTCTAGTTTTTCTTCGACTGTAAGTCGTATGCTTTCGAGTTTTTTCTCGGTACCTTGCACCAGTTCGTTCTGTTTAATTTCTAGCTGTCCAAATTTTTCGCGTTGCACATCGTTAAACGATTGTACATTTTTTTCAAATGCATTTTGAAAATCTTTAAAAGGTGCTATCATTACTTCGCGCATCAGGTTATTATCTGCCTTAGCTTGCTCTGTAAGTGCATGCAGGCGGCTTTCTACTTGCTTTGCTATTTTCTCCAGCTGCGTCGTATTGGTTTCAGAAAAATGATTGAAGTTTGCTGCGGTTTTATCTATAAGTGCTGCAACTTTCTGTTCTAGTGTTTGGTTGAGCTTTTCGAGAGCCTCTACATTTTGTTGACTTAGTTGCCATATTGCAGTAGTTGTTTCACTTCTAAATGCTGCTATTGCTTTATAAAGTTCTTCGCGGTTTGCTTTGGCTGTATTAGAGCTTTCATCACGGTTTATTCTAAAATCCTCCTTCAGGTTGCGCTCAATTTTGGATAAGCCATTTTGGAGTTCGTTGATGTGATTAAGCAAATGGGGAGTATGCTTATTTCCATTTTTATTCGATATAAAAAGCAATACAATACCTACCGTAAGCAAAAGGAGTATAATTACCAGTAGCGTTATTTCCATAATACATTCATTTTATTGTTGCTAAAAATAGCGATTACTATACGTAAAGTACCTATTGTGGCTGATAGACAAAGATAGCACGATTTGTTTTTATGTTTTCTGTCACTACAAAAGCGGCATATTTTTATCTACAAAGTTTGCGACTATTTAATATTCAATAAGCACGCAACACGCAAAGTAATGATGTGGCGATATAATCAGAAGTAGCATTTTTTTGGATTTGGGTCCAAATTGCCCATCAAGCTCTTTGCTTTTATTGCTATGGAATTAAATAGCTTGGGGAAAGAAATTTAGAAACCCCTGCTTTATGATTTTAAGCAAAGCCATCCTAACTGAGGGAGCAAACCCAAAATTTGATAAATAGCCCAAATACCAGTCTTATAGCATTGCAGGAAACCATTAAAAATGCTAAAACACAAGTGCCGCCTCCATTACGACCACTACGATCCTTACAGCAATTGTAGATGATTTTTAATAAGCATCTCCATTTTTTTCGAAAAAAAAATTTGAAGCATCGTTTGGTTGCGACCTATAATTTGAACCCAAGCGAAAAGCTTAATTATTGTTGGCCATTTAGGGCTTTAAAACAGCCAATGGAGTTTGTATGTCATGATAAAAAAGGAAGCGCCATTTCTCTCTGCTTCCATCAGTTGCCCATTTTTCTCTCCATTCCATTGCCAGTTTACCATCAAAATCATATTTAGCTACGTACTTCATAATCATTTGCTTATACTGAGGTGCTTCGTCGCCACCAAAGAAAATAAGCCCCTCTGCATCCTCAATCATAAACACAATGTGGTGCGGACTGTGTGCTCCGGTATGTAAATAATGTATGTAACCATCGATAGTACCGTTTATTTCTTCCAAAAAAACGACATTATCTGCCCAAGTAAGCTTTTCTAATTCAGAAGGGAAATAGGAGGGCATTCCTTTTTCGAAGGCAAATTCTAATTCATTTCTGTAGATATATATTTGTGCGTTATAAAAGATATCAGTATTCAGTCCTCCAGCATGGTCTTTATGCAAATGCGACATTAATATCTTTGTCACGTCTTCGGGCAAAATATTGTGTTTAGCGAGGTTGGCGATGAGGTGGTTGGAGCCATTGGGGTGGCTAAAACCCAAGCCTGTATCCAATAGTATGATATCTTTATCGTTGACGATAGCAAAGGGTTGCACTTCTACCAGCAAGGACCCTCTTACACGGTCGTTCAACTCGTCTTGTACTAAATCGAATGGTGCAAAAAGTTTGTCTCTACCTACGGTAAAAGTACCTTCGGATAGTGGATAGATTGCTGTCATTTTTATTTGTTGCTAAGCTTTTGCCAGGAATTGTAGTATTTCTTCCAGTACCTTTCTGTCGTTATGAAGACGAGGTACTTTATTTTGCCCACCAAGCTTACCTTTGGCCTTAAGCCATTGGCTAAAGCCACCTTCGGGCATTTGGTGAAGGATAGGCATTCGCAGGGCTATATCTTTATGTCTTTTGGCTTCATAATCAGAGTTGATTTTTTGCAGTTCGGCATCAAGAACGGTCATAAAAACCTCTTTAGATACGGGCAAATGAGAGAATTCAATTATCCACTCATGAGCGCCATTGCCTTCGGCAGACATGTATATGGGAGCTGCGGTATAGTCTGTTACTTGCGCACCAGTAATGTCGCAAGCCGCCTTTATAGCATTATCGCTATTATCGACTATTACTTCCTCTCCAAATGCATTGATAAAACACTTAAGCCTTCCGCTCACTTTTATTCGATAAGGATTTAGGGAGGTAAACTGAATGGTATCACCTACCTGATATCGCCATAGGCCAGCATTGGTAGAAATAATGATTGCATAGTTTACGCCGATTGCTACTTCTTTTAAAGATAGCGTTTGAGGTGATTCTTTTCCTAACTCCTGCACCGGCATGAATTCATAAAAAATACCATGATTCAAAAAGAGTAACATACCCTCGGCTTCCCAATCGTCTTGCGCTGCAAAAAAGCCCTCGGAGGCGTTGTATGTTTCCATATAATTCACACCTGAGCCCATGAGTGCTTCAAACTGCTGTCTGTAGGGCGTAAAGCTAACACCACCGTGAATATAGAGTTCGAAATTGGGCCATACTTCCTTAATATTTTTAGCACCTGTTTTCTCCAGTATTCGTTTCATTAATACCAGGCACCAGGTAGGCACTCCCGCCATATAGGTAATATTGTCATCAATCACGCTATTGGTGATAGCTTCTATTTTAGCTTCCCATTCATCCATCAAAGCAATTGATAATTCTGGGGCACGCATTACTTGGCCAATAAAAGGCATATTTTGCATAAGCACGGCCGATAAATCACCAAAATGCGAATCTGTGGATAGTCTATTTATCTGGTGGCTACCACCTATTGCCAAGCACTTCCCATTAGCAATACCAGAATTAGGAAACCGATTAAAGTAAATTGACAGTACATCTTGTCCCGACTTATAATGGGTATCGCTAAGCGTGGAGGGGCTCATGGGTATAAACTTACTTTTATCGCTCGTGGTACCGCTACTTTTGGCAAACCAATGTATGGCTTCATCCCATAAAACATTTTGTTCTCCGTTTATTATGCGGTCTATATAGGGCTTAAGGCTATCATAGTCGTTGATAGGCACCTTTTGTTTAAATTCTTGTATGGTGCTTATATTATGAAAATCATATGTTTTACCATACGCAGTATATTGCCCAGAACCGATAAGACTATTGAACACTTGTTTTTGAGTATCAATAGGATTCAATACAAAGTTTTGAATTGCACTGCGGCGCAATTTCATGATACTTCTTATTGCTGGACTTAAAATGCTCATGTATTAATTTTAGAATCAGGGTGTAAAATAAAAATTTATTTCAAAAACTACTACTACCCTCAAAAGAGTTTATCAAGTAAAGCGGTTATAATCTCCAATCTACTATTTGGTTTTCCCATTCTTGTTTATAGGGGGCTACCACTTTTATATAGTTATCAGAATAGCCTTCCATCATCCCATTTTTGTTTACGGCTTCAAACAATACTTTTCGTGTATCGCCCAGATGTTTTTGGTTAAAATAGCTATTCTTTTGGTAAGAAAGATTTCTCAATATTTTGTTTCTGGCATTTCTTTCCTGCATAGGCACGATACCGTCCATTGCTATTGCCAATGTATTTGACCTTTCTGAATAAGTAAAGACATGCAAGTAGGATATATCTAAACTATGTAGGAATTCAAACGTTTCCTGAAACAAGGCATCCGTTTCGCCCGGAAAGCCCACAATCACATCTACGCCTATGCAGCAATGAGGCATAAGTTGTTTGATGTGTGCCACTCTATCTGCATACAACTCTCGTTGGTAGCGTCGGCGCATTTTAGCCAATATTTCGTTACTACCACTTTGTAGGGGTATATGAAAGTGAGGCATAAACTTTTGGCTATTGGCCACTAGTTCTATAATTTCATTAGATAGTAAATTAGGCTCTATTGAGCTAATACGTACTCTTTCAATAGCGCTTTCCTGTTCTATTGCTTGTATTAAATCCAAAAAGTTTTCTTCTTTCGTTCTGCCACCATTGAAGCCTTTTCCAAAATCTCCGAGGTTGATACCGGTTAGTACTATTTCTTTGGTACCTTTCTCTACTAGTTCGGCTATATTAGCCAAAACGCCAGCAATAGTATCGCTTCTGCTATGGCCGCGCGCTAAGGGTATTGTACAAAAGCTACAGCTATAATCGCAGCCATCTTGCACTTTCAAAAAAGTGCGGGTTCTGTCGTTGATAGAATACGATGCATTAAAACCCTCAAGATTATCGATATCGCAACTATGTATTTGAGCAGCACTTCCTTTGGTAAGGTTTTGGAGGTGGCTTACGATATTAAATTTTTCGGCGGCCCCCAATACAAGGTCAACACCTTCAATACCTGCTATTTCTTGAGGCTTTAACTGCGCATAGCAGCCCGTTATTACCACAAAGGCATCGGGTGCACGTTTTTGAATTCTACGTACTAGCTGCCTACACTCTTTGTCGGCGTTCTCTGTTACGCTACAGGTATTAATAACATACACGTCGGCTTTGTCATCGAAAGATTTTTTTTCAAAACCTTCATTTTCTAAAGTCCTACTTAAAGTAGAGGTTTCAGAATAATTCAATTTACAACCTAATGTATGAAATGCTACAGATGCCATAGATTTGTTTCCTTTCCAAAAAAATAATGCAGCAAAGGTACAAACTATTTATAATTAGCTACGGCGGTATCTGTATGACCCATTGCTTATATTAAGATGCCAAGCGATGCTAAGAGAAGCTACACAAGGATAAGCTAAGATTAGGAGGAGTATACAAATGGCAAAAACAGAAAGTTTATAGGAAGGCAATGCAAAAAATTCCATCTACTCAAATCCTATCTATAAGTATCGCAAAATAAAGAATTTGTGAAAATAGTTGTAAAATATATAAAAACTACTACCTTTGCAGCTAAAATATAACATATATATAATAATTAATTAACATCAAAATCAAAACACTTATGAAAAAGGCGTCAATCTTAGCGTTAGTTGCATTAGGCGGTTTAGCTGCTTCAGTAAGCTCTTGTAAAAAAGAAGATCCAGCAAAAGCTTTAGAAGTAAACCTATCTCAGACAGCAACAGTTAATGGCAAAATTTTAGTAAATGCAGACGAAAGCGATTCTATTCCAAAATGGTCTGCTCCTACAAATTTGTCAGTTATCGCAACAGTTCCTTTCAACCAATTGAACCCAGCTTCTGCTCATGGTGTCTACAACGTAACTAATGTTAACTACGACGCTACTTCAGGCGAGTTTACAGTAGTAGCTCCAGTAGGTGCTAATGGTACTGATATCAATATCGCTATCAATGATTTTGCAGGTCAAGTAAGAATCCCTAAAATGGTAGATACTGTAATGACTTCAGAAGTTATCAACGTATTATGGAATGGTACAACATTACATGCTAGCAATGTATTACCTGGTGAATCTCGCACTTTACCTACTATCGAATTAAACGGTGCATACATTAGAAACGCAAGCGTAGGTGAAGAACTATAATTTTCGCTTATTCATTTTGTTTACAACCTAAAATTCAAATTCATTAATGAAAAAATTAATTATACTAAGTCTTGGCGCAATGATGGCTACATCTGCATTAGCTATTGCACAAGATAATCCAAGCAGAAGTGCTGGCACCGTTAATAAAAAAGGTATTGCTATTCTTCCAGAAGCAGGAGACTTTACAATTGGTGTTGATGCTAGCCCAATTTTAGAATATTTTGGTGGTTTATTATCTCGCAGAGGTAGTGACGCTCCTACTTTCAACATTAATCATGGTACTTTACAAGGTAGATATTTCTTAACTGACAGAACAGCTATCAGAGCTAACTTGAGAATGAGATTTTCAAATGACGAAAATGCTTATACTGTTGCTGACGATTACAGAAGACACATCAGCCCTTTGAATACTTTTGCTACTACTGTTGACTATGTTAACTACAAAACAAACGTGATTGACCTTTCTTTAGGTTATGAAATGCGTCGTGGATACGGCCGTCTTCAAGGCGTTTGGGGTGGAGAGGTAATGCTAGGAATGTCTAACAATAGCACAGAGTACACTTATGGTAATGAAATGACTTCATTGAACCAAACACCAACTACTTACTTAGGTAACGCTAACAACCGTCAACTAAGCACTAAAGGTGGTACTCAATTCAGATTTGGTGTAGGTGGTTTTGCTGGTGTTGAATACTTTATCGCTCCAAAAATTTCTCTTGGTGCTGAGTTAGGTTTACAATTCTTCACAAGTACTCCTTCTAGATTTGCTGAACAAACTTTTGAGTTCTACAATAGCGGTACGCAAACAGTAGAAACGCACACTAATAGAATTAATCAAAACAACCATAGAAGCGTTGGTATCGAAACTATCACTTCTGGTAATTTCTTCATGAAATTCAATTTCTAATTATTCAATTAGTATTAGTAATATCATACCCCATAAAAAAGCTATTAACATTTCTGTTGATAGCTTTTTTATTTTTTATCACTTACCAATTCCTTTCCCACTTGTAGACACAAAAAAAAGTAATTCTAAATTCTAGAATTACTTTTTGAATAGCTAAAAACTATTAATTGATATGTAAAAATATTACTATGACAAATGGGAAGCGATAAGTCTTAAAAAATCCGAACGTGTTTCTGCATCTTCAAACTTGCCGCTAAACGCATGAGTAGAAGTGAAGCTATTTTGTTTTTGAACACCGCGCATCATCATACACATGTGCCTAGCCTCTATCACTACCGCTACACCTTGCGGATTGAGCGCTTCTTGTATGGCATCTAATATTTGATGAGTTAGTCTTTCCTGCACCTGCAATCTTCTTGCAAATACATCTACCACGCGGGCTATCTTGCTTAATCCTGTGATATAACCGTTGGGAATATAAGCTATATGCGCTTTGCCAATAAATGGTAGCATATGATGCTCACACAAAGAATACAATTCTATATCCTTAACGATTACCATCTCTTTATAAGACTCTTTGAATTTGGCAGAGTTCAGTATTTGAACAGCATCTTCCGAATAGCCTTTGGTAAGATATTGCATAGCTTTCGCTACCCTTTCTGGCGTTTTTAAAAGCCCTTCTCTAGCTGCATCTTCCCCTAATAGGGTAATTATTTTGCTATATTCCTCTTGTAATTGTTGAGAAACATCTTCCGTGTAGTTATCTATTCTATTATATGCCATTACTTGTATACAGTCTTATCTTAGCCTAGCCTAAGCTAAAGTAAGCAATGTTAAATGTTATATACTATTCTTCACCAAAGTATTCGGTGTAGATTGTTGCTGTTTCATAAAGTTTAATACTGTGCAATTTTACGCCGTCTTTCTCTACATGCGGTTTCAATTCGTGCCAAATAGCGATGGCCAAATTCTCTACAGAAGTGAGTTTGTCTTTCATAAAAGGCACATCGATGTTAAGGTTTAAATGATCTACCTTATCTATGATATGCTCTTTAATACAAGCTCCCAAATCTTTAGCATTCGCTACAAAGCCTGTATCGGGGTTCGGCTTACCTTTAAGCGTTACATGTAACTCATAATTATGACCATGCCAATTGGCATTAGCGCACTTCCCAAACACTTCCTTATTCTTCTCTTCCGACCATTGCTCGTTATATAGCTTATGTGCAGCATTGAAGCGTTCTATCCTTGTTAAATAAATCATGATTTAGAACTCAAAAAATTATGCGCAAAGTTACCCTTTTTTTACGGTTATATTTTGTCTACAAAGTGTTATTTTTTATTTACCCATTTTTGCGTTGTATTTTTGATGCCTATAATCAATTCCCTCATGAAGTCGTCCTTGGGCACAAAGCAAATACTCGCTATAGCGCTTCCTATTTCTTTTTCATTATTAATACCTCAAATTAGCTTTTTTGCCAATGCTGCCTTTTTAGGTAGAGTTGGTGAAACAGAAATGGTCATCAATGGCTTGGCGAGTATCTTCTATCTATTTTTAAACTGGGTAGGATACGGTACAGCTAGCGGACTAATGGCGGTGCTTTCTAGACGGGTAGGTGAAGGCAAGCTTGAGGCAATCAACAAAACCATGTTTAACGGCTTGGCTTTAGGTGCTATGATTACCGTTCTTTTATTGCTTTCTTCTTTGCTATTTATGGATTTTTTTTATACCCATACTTTAGATAATAAGGCGCTCAAAGAACCCATCATCAACTATCTGCAAGTAAAAATATGGGGGCTTCCTTTCCTTGTTTTTACACAAATGTTCAACTCCTTATTCATTGCTATCAATCGTTCAAAACTATTAATTTGGTCTGCATTGGTGAGCAACATGATTGTTGTGGTGTTTGATTATGGACTAATATTTGGAAATTTGGGTATGCCCAAACTGGGTGTGCAAGGTGCCGCTTGGGCAGCCTTATTGGGCGAAATTGCGCTTGCACTGACTACTTTTATGGTTTACCTTTCAAGGGGTCTAAAAAAACTATATCCTATTTTCACAAAAGCCCGACTCGAGTCTTCCATTCTCAAAAATATTCTCACCGTGAGTACGCCACTCGTGTTGCAATACATCTTTAGCATCGGTGGTTGGCAACTGTTTTTTGTATATGTAGAACATCTGGGTGCTTCTGAAGTTGCGGTGTCGCATGTATTAAGAAGCATCTTAGGTATCGTATCGGTAGGCACTTGGGGGCTGGCTTCAACCTGCAACACGCTGGTAAGTAGGCTTATTGGCGCCCAAAAATCGGATGATGTATATCCCACCATCGGTAGGCTATTGCTCATAAGTATTGGGTACACGGCTATTATAAGTACCATTTTATTGTTTTTCCCTAAGGAGGTATTACAAATTTACACCAACGATATGCACATCGTTGCGCTAGGGCTAAGTATTACCCCCATATTAGCAGTGTCTATTCTGGTTATGAGCCTTTCTACTGTGTGTTTTAATGCTGTAGTGGGCACTGGGAATACTTGGATCAATTTTACGATAGAATCAGGTACCGTAATTTTGTACAGCATCTTTGTAAGCTATATTGTTGGCTACCTTATGCTGCCCATACATTTGGCATGGACATCTGAAATATTCTATTGGTCTATATTACTCATAGCCTCGGGGGCTTATTTAATTTCGGGAAAATGGAAAGGAAAGCATATTTAGCAAGTAATAAAACTTAAAATCTTCATGAAAAACATACAATACATCATTTTCGATTTGGGTGGTGTCATTCTTAATATCGATTATAAAAAAACAGAAAATGCTTTCATCAACTACGGATTTGAAACATTTGGTGAAGTATATTCTCAGCTATCACAAAGCCTCCTTTTCGACCAATACGAAACCGGAAAAATTAGCACCGATATCTTTATTGATGCCATCCTAAAAACAGCTCCAAACCTTACAAGAGACAACATAATTTCGGCTTGGAATGCCATGCTTTTGGATTTGCCCGAAGAAAAAATTGAATTTATTCAAAGCCTTAGAAGACACTACAAAGTATTCCTATATAGCAATACAAACGAAATGCACGAAACTGCTTTTAATAAAACCGTGGCGGCCACCCTGGGCAGTAGCTCGCTCGACCCCTACTTCGATAAAGTATATTTATCGCACAAAATAGGCTACCGAAAGCCCAATGCCGACGGGTTTTTACATATTTTGAACGATCAGCAAATACCGGCTGCTGCTACTTTATTTATAGACGATAGCCCACAACATATTGCAGGTGCTGCAAATTTGGGCATACAAACACTATATTTGCCTAAAGAAAAACAACTTATCTCAGAATTAAAACAGCTACTGATGCACTAATGCTTGCTATACTCGTAAATACTACAAACCCCAGATTGCTGTATATATTGGATTGGATTTTCAATAAACAGCTAGGTGTTGACTATACGCTTACAACCGATATTGATGCTTGGCAACATACAAATGGCGCGAAAATAAATTATAGCAAGTACAGCATTCCCAATTGTCCTTTGCACATACTGCCATCCGGCATTTTAGACGAAACCTCTATTACACCTAAGGCGGTACAATACAACAGATGGAAGCATACCAGCATCCTTTTTTACAATCAACCTGGTAAACTCATCCCATTCGATCTTTTCGGTGCGGCATTTTACCTAATTTCTCGATACGAAGAGTATCTGCCATTTAAGTCCGATAAGCATGGCAGATTCCCTAGCGCACTATCTGTAGCTAAACAGTTTAACTTCCTTCAACAACCGGTAGTGGATTTATGGATAATGCATTTAGGCAAAATACTGACCGAAACTTTCGGCGTCGAAATTAAACATGGTACATACGCTTTCCAGCCTACCTACGACATAGATATAGCCTACTGCTATACCGAACAATCACTTTTCAGAAACATTGCTGCTGGTATTAAAGATGCGTTTACAGGCAAATGGTCATCATTGGCATTAAGGTATGAAGTATGTAAGGGGCAGCGCACCGACCCTTATGACAACTTTTCTTGGATGCAGGCTCTTCATTCCGAGAAGTCGTTACAGCCAATTTACTTTTGGCTAGTAGCCGAAAACAAGAGCTCATTCGACCAGAACAATGATAGAACGGGTGAAAAAATGCAACATTTATTGCTTCACCAAGAAGCCAATAGTGCTAAACATGGCATTCACCCCTCTTATAAGGCCAACAAAGACGCAAGAACACTCGCAGAAGAACTCCAATTTTTACAGTCCATAAAAGGCAGTATCGATAAAAGCCGTCAGCATTATATACAACTATCGTTTCCACATACTTACAGGCAATTAATAGCAGCTGGCTTGCTCCACGATTATACTATGGGCTACCCCGACGCTAATGGCTTTAGGGCAGGCACCTGCAAAAGCTTCTATTGGTTCGACCTTATTAATAACACCCCCACCACTTTACTCCTGCACCCTTTCGTGTTTATGGATGCAACTGCTATTTTTTACAACAGACACACACCTGAAGAAGCGCTTTTAGAATTTGAACAATTATTTTGGGAAGTACACCGCGTTAAAGGTACTTTAATAAGTATTTTTCATAATTACACTTTAGGGGAAAATAGTATGTACAAAGGCTGGAGACAGATGTACGAGCAGGCTGTTAACCTAGCTACGCAACAGTTTTCACCTAAGATAGTTTTGTAATACTAAGGCCATGTATTTGCTCCAATTTCTGCAAACACGCAGCTTCATTCTTGAGCGAAACATGAAATCGGGTGGTGCAAAATAGCAACAAGTCATTTTGGTAAATATCTGCCTGATACTGCTTTAAGGTATACAATACTTGGTTCATGATTGGATATTCGTACACCAACTCGTAGGCATTAGTAAGATCTTTTTCTATTTTGGCTACTGAGGCAAGAGCAGCTGCTGTAGTTGTTTTATAGGCATTTATTAGGCCTGGGACGCCCAATAATGTACCCCCAAAATAGCGCACGACTAACACCAATACATTGGTCAGCCCAGCACTGTCTATTTGCGCCAATATGGGCCTACCGGCGCTGCCAGAGGGTTCGCCATCATCATTGGCTCTAAGGGAATTAGCATCTGTACCTAGCCTCCAAGCATAGCAATGGTGCACCGCTTTAGGGTGTTGCTCTTTAAGTGCTTTTAAGTGATGTTTAATTTGAACGAGGTCGTTTACCGGAAAAGCAAAGCCCAAAAACTTACTGCCTCTGTCTTTAAACTCCGATACTGCGGGTGCCGATAAAGTAAAATAAGTCGCTAACATTTATAGTTGGGAGTAATAATAATGGGTTACCGTATTATCTGCCAAGCGGTAGCTGTTGTATTGTGTGCTTGGCTCAAACTGAGGAGCCAAAATACCTTCCATAAGCATGCTTGGTGCCTCAAAAACTATGATTTCGTCAAATAATCCACGGTCGATAAACAACTGTAGTGTTTTGGAGCCTCCTTCTACGACCACCGCATTGATTTGTTTATTGTACAAATCTTCCAATACACCGCTTATAAAATCTTGATTTGAAATTTTCACCCATTGAGTCATAGCTCCATCAAGCACAAAATGCTGGTTGTATACAAGTGTAGGTAGTGAGCCATCAAAAATTTGTTTATTGCAGGGAAGCTCATTGTGCGGGTCTAATACGATTCGGGTTGGCTGCTGATGGGCATTCCAGTAGCGGTTACTCAGCTTAGGGTCGTCTTTTACAACGGTGTTAAAACCCAGCAAAAACCCAGGTATCGAAGCCCTCCATTTATGAAGCAGCAATTGGGTATAGGCATTAGAAATGCGAAAGTTGCCTTCATTTAAAGGTGCCACAAAGCCATCGGAAGTAGCAGCCCACTTAAGGATGATATAGGGCCTTGCTAAAGCATGATAGGTAAAAAAATGACGGTTGATGCGCTTACATGCTTCTTCCAAAACACCTACCGTAACAGCTACGCCAGCCTCCTTTAAAAGGGCAATACCCCTTCCCGATACGGAGGCAAAATCATCTACACACCCTATTACCACCTCTGGTATTTGGTGGTCTATCAATAACTGTGCACAAGGTGGTGTTTTTCCATAATGCGCACAAGGCTCCAAGCTTACATACATTGTAGCTAGCGGTATCAGTGCCTTGTTAGCCTCGCTGACACTTTGCAAACAATTTACTTCGGCATGCGGACCTCCATAGTATGCATGCCAGCCTTCACCAATAATGGTATCTTGGTATACCAATACAGCACCTACCATAGGATTGGGAGCAGTGCGGCCACTACCCAATTTAGCTATTTGCAGACACCGCTGCATGTATGTTTCTGCTGAAGGCACTGTATGGTATCCCTTTTTTAAGATGTATAAAAGTAATATTAGTGTTGATGATCGGGCAAGTATTTGTGTGGATCTTTTTCAAATTGCTCTTTACATACTGGGGAGCAAAAGTAGTAAGTCTCACCATGCGTAACAGAAGTTTCTGTCCACTGATCTGTCTTCTCCATTTTACATACCGGATCCAAAACTACAGCTGCATCTACAGTTGTTTGTTGTCCTTCTGTTGTAGTAGTTTCAGCTGTTGCTGCATTGTCGGTGGTGTCGTTGCCGCAAGAAATAGCAGTAAAAGCTAAGGCTGCAACCCAAAATAATTGTTTCATAAGATACATTTAATTTAAAGAAAAATAGAGCCACGAAGGTACGTAAACTTTTGGTACGAAGCCAGCTAATAGCTATTTACATGTGCATTAATCTACATCGTGCCGAGCTTCAAAATAAATACATAAAACCAATTAATATGTGTAATAAATAATTTAACCCATAAATACAATCAATTTTAGCTACTTTTGTGTGTTTGAATATTTTATTAAATGTTTCTATTCTTTAAAAACGTAAATGAATAATACTTATCGTGGTCTTGTAGACCAAACGTTTCACTTCCCTCAGGAAGACTTTGATGTGAAAGATAATTTTCTTCAATTCAATGGGGTTGATATTAAAAATCTTATAGATAAGTACGGAACACCGTTCAAACTCACGTACCTGCCCAAAATAGGCATGCAAGTGAATAGAGCCAAAACCTACTTTAACAATGCCATTAAAAAACACAAGTATAATGGCAAGTACAATTATTGTTATTGTACAAAAAGCTCTCACTTCTCTTTTATCGTAGAAGAAACATTGCAGCATGATGTGCATTTGGAAACTTCATTTACCTATGATTTAGACATCATCAAACAATTGCACCTCAACAAAAAAATCAACAAAGACAAATACATCATTTGTAACGGCTACAAAACTAAGCCTTACACGAGTGCTATTATACGTCTTATTAAAGATGGTTTTAAGAATTTAATACCCATACTAGATAACAAAGACGAACTAGACGACTACGAAAAATACAGACTTAAAGATCCTATTAAAATTGGTATTCGAATTGCAGCCGAAGAAGAACCAACCTTCGATTTTTATACCTCAAGGCTGGGTATCCGAAAGGAAGATGTATTGGAGTACTATTTAGATAGAATAAAAGGCAACAAAAAGTTTGAACTTAAAATGCTGCATTTCTTTATGAATAAAGGCATTAAAGACGATATATACTATTGGAGCTCCTTAAATAAAGTATTACACCTGTATTGTCAATTAAAAAAGATTTGTCCAGAATTAGACAGCATCAACATCGGTGGCGGTTTCCCTATTAAGCACAATTTGAGCTTCGATTACGACTATCAGTACATGGCTAACGAAATAGTGTCTACCATCAAAAATGTGTGTAAAAAACACAAAGTAGAGGTACCTAATATCTTTACCGAATTTGGCTCCTTCACCGTGGGCGAATCGGGTGCGGTTATCTATAGCGTATTGGGTGAAAAAATGCAAAATGACAGAGAAATCTGGTATATGATCGACTCTTCATTCATCACTACACTACCCGATACCTGGGGCATTGGTGAAAAATTCTTAATGCTGCCCATCAATAAGTGGGACAATGAATACCAAGAAGTGCACTTAGGTGGCCTTACCTGCGACGGTCATGACTTCTACACTTCCGAAGAACATATCAATGCGGTGTTCTTACCCAAAACCGAAGCTAAAACCAATGACAGCGACCCCAATACCAAAAGCAACAAAGAACCGCTCTATATTGGCTTCTTTCATACCGGTGCGTATCAAGACCAACTTTCTGGATACGGTGGTATCAAACACTGTATGATTCCTTCTCCTAAACATATCATTGTAACCAAAGATAAAAATGGCGAACTGATAGATTGGGTATACGCTAAAGAACAAACCCCTCAAAGTATGCTTAAAATACTAGGATACATAAAATAACAAATAGCGCTCATTTTAAAAAAAATGGGCGCTTTTTTCTATTTTTGAGCCTGTAAAATTTAGCGCCTCTCAAAAACCTAGCCTCATGGTGGACAAGCAGCAATTCGTCGATAAAAAAGTACACCTTCCTTTCGTATACTTTAGCATTGCAGTACTCATTGCCCTGCCATTCCACATCTTAATTCAGGATGGAATGTTTATGGATGCAGTACACTATACCTGCGTCTCCAGAAACCTGTCTGAAGGTTTTGGCTCGTTTTGGTTTCCGCATTTTAGTAAACTAGATTTGGCAATAGAGGGCGTACATGCTTTTCACGAACAACCGCCTTTGGTATTTGGTCTTCAAGCACTGCTTTTCAAACTTCTGGGAGATAGCATTTATGTAGAGCGCATTTATGTGGCCTTATGCGTGCTGTTTACCGCGTACATTATAAAAAATATATGGAAATGCATTACAATTCCCAACCAAAGTATTAGTCATTTTTTCTGGTTGCCTATCTTATTGTGGATAAGCACTCCTATAGTATTTTGGGCAGGAAGCAACAATGTCCATGAAAATACGCTAGGCCTTTTTGCTTTGCTCTCGGTTGGCATCTCCTATAAGCTTGCTCAAGAAAAAAGCACCTCGGCTTGGCCTTGGCTACTCTCGGGCAGCTTGATATTTCTTGCCACCTTTAGCAAGGGATTCCCGGGTTTATTCCCTTTAGGTGCGCCTTTTTTGTTTTGGCTGAGCCATCGGGGAATGAGCTTCAAAAAAATGATCATTCAAACCCTACTGCTATTGGCAGCCGTAGTGGGCTTAATTGGCATCTTGCTGCTATTTGAAACACCTCGCGAAAGCCTTGCTACCTATTTTTTCAAAAGAGTGGTATATAGGGTTACAGAAGCCACTACCTCCAAACACCGATGGGAAACGCTACAGTTTCTGCTTGCCGACCTAGGTCCTATGTTGGCGATACTACTACTCAGCTATGCATGGGCTAAAGTAAAAAAAATAAACACTGCCATTGCGCCTTATAAGTCGGCTATTCTTTTCTTCTTTTTGGTGGGCTTATCGGCTTCGCTACCGCTGATGCTGACCATGATACAAAAACCCTTTTATGTAGTACCCGCTTACCCTTACTTTGCTATAGCAGCATCGCTTTTGCTGCTGCCGGTACTCAGACCGCTTTTCTCAAAAATAAGGATAAGCAACAAGTATTTTAAAGTTTGGCGCAGCATAGCCATCGTACTGCTTATTGCAGCACCTATAGTAGTGGCTTTACATTACGGCAAAACTAGCAGAGACGCTGTAACGATAGCAGACATACATGCTATCGGACAAGAAGTGGGCAAGGGAGGCGATATCAGCGTGAGCGCTGAAACATTTTTCGGAGACTGGGTGCTGCAATGCTATATCATGCGCTACCACAAAATAAGCTTAGATTACCGACCAGAAATAACTTATACCTATTATCTTAGCCCCATCAGCGAAAGCCATAAGGTAGATACCAGCCTTTATCAGCCCATTAATATTCCTTTAGAAAAATATCGTTTATATAAATTACCATCCTTAGCTAGTCAATAAGCTTTATATGCATCAACTGCTACTCCCATTCTTGATGTATCTTGAGTACTTTTTCTATCACATCGCGTACACAACCTTGGCCACCTGCATAGGGTGAGCAATAATGTGCCACCTGCAACACATCCGAGCAAGCATCTTTGGGTGCCGCAGCTATGCCACATAGTCCCATAGGTGGTATATCTGGCATATCATCGCCCATATATAAAATGCTACGCGCATCGGAAATTTGATACTGCTGCTGCAAGCCTTTCAACACCTCTGTCTTGTTGCCTACACCAAAGTGCGCTTCCGTAACACCAAGCCGATGCAGGCGCTCTTGCATGCCTGTATTGCCTGCCCCCGATATTACCCATACATGATAGCCTTTTTTGATGGCCAACTGTAGGGCATAACCATCTTTTATATTCATAGCTCTAAGCAATGTGCCGTCGGTATGCACAAGCAACTGACCGTTGGTAAGCACGCCATCGGCATCAAATACAAACACCCGAATATTGGAAAACTTATCTAAAATAGTGAGCATACTACAAATATAATAAAAGTATGGATGCACCCTGCACCGCCTTTACTGACCTTGCCGAGCAAACACACTAGGCGTAAAGACTTGGGGCATAAAGCAGCCAATGATTTTTTTTTAAAAAAAATATTAAAGTGCTACTTCCTTGTGTACAAAGCCTATTTGCTCTTGCTCCAATAAAGGCAACACCAATGTGTACACCTCTTTCTGTATGGGTATTTGCACCCCATTTACCAAGCGTGTATCGAAAGTACCATCTAGTATTTTGTGTGCCAAAATAGCCATAGGCAAGCCTACCGTCTTTGCCATAGCACTGTGCAGCCTGTTATCGCCTTTTACAATAAGAGAGCTTTCGTGTTGATAGTGGGTGCCACCTTTTTCGTACGACACCAAATGCTGCATCACAATCATATCTTTATCATGCTCCTGTAGCACCCATTTGCGCTCTATCACCTCTTGCAATATTTTGGCAGAGCTTGCATTAGCTGCGTCTAGCAATATAGGCGTATCGCTGAGTATGCCTAACTCTTCAAACAATTGAAAGGCCAAATCATCAAAAACATATTGATTGCGCAGTGTATCCTCTAGCGCCTCAAGAGGTATCTGATTTACTTGTGCTATCCAAGCCTTGTAAGTAAGTCCATTTAAAGCTATTGAATCATTTTCGTTGGTAAGCTTGAGTGCCACAACATGTTGCCAACCATGCATGAAGTTGTGGTGCCTTAAGGTGGCTCGTATAAAAGTTTTTATTTGAGGCTGATGAAAAATTTCTTTATACCTAAGCGAATCTCTATTGGGATAATACACGAGCCCCTCCAAGCCATCTATTTTAAAGTCGCCTTTATGCTTAAAAATATCTTCGTACGCTCTTGTTGCTACTGCTCCATCTTCATACCATACAGCGCCGCTTTTGGCTGCTGTTACTACATTGTGCGGATTCCAAGATATTTTATAGTGCCACAAATTGGTGTCGCTTTCGGGTGCTACCAGGCCACCACAACAACTTACAAAAGAGCCTATGCTACCACCGGCTTCGTGTATTTCATCAAATAGCTTAGCAGTAGATAGATGATCGATACCTGGGTCGCAACCCATTTCGCACATAAACAAAAGCCCCGCAGCCTTAGCCGCAGCATCTAAAGACTGAATATCGTCCGATACATAAGACGAAGTTATAAGGTGTTTTTGAAGCGCTATACAATCTTGTGCCAACAAGAAGTGCAAATGCGGTGGCATTACAGAAAGCACAATATCGGCAGCTGCTACCAAGGCTCTTCGCTGCGCTTCGTTGTGGATATCTAGCGCCACGGCTCTACCATTTGGATGACCCGCTATTTTTTCTTCAATAGCAGTTATATTGGCGTCCATCACGGTTACGGTCCATCCTTGAGCCTGGCTGTGCTGAAGCATATAAGTTATAAGGCTGGCAGAAGATTTTCCGGCACCAGCTATCAATACGTTTTTCATGATAATAGCTTAAATTGAAAATACACCGACAAATGTAAAGGTTTTGCTGCACCTGCATGCTAATCGCTAGCGGCTTTTTCAGAAATTTAAAATGCTGTGTATAATTAGGGTAGAAAGCTATAATTTTGAGGCTATGAATTTTTCGTCCACGCTCATAGAAGATGCCGTAAACGCCTTTAGCAAACTACCGGGTATAGGTAAGAAAACAGCTTTAAGAATGGTAATACACCTGCTTAAAGAGGAAAAGGATGCAGTAGTAGCTATTACCGAAGCCATCAAGAATATGAGGCTACAAATTAAGTTTTGTATACATTGCAACAACGTATCGGACGATAATATTTGCAATATCTGTAGCAACGACTTCCGTAATAAAAAACAATTATGCATCGTAGAGAATATTCGCGATGTCATCTCTATCGAAGCCACACAGCAGTATAGCGGCTATTACCACGTACTGGGCGGTCTATTGGCACCCTTGGAAGGCGTAGGCCCCGACCAGCTTTTCATCCAAAATCTCCGTCAAAGAATAGAACAACTGGGTACAGAAGAAATTATAATGGCGCTAAACCCTACCATAGAGGGCGATACCACTATGTACTACCTATCGAAACTACTGCGCGACCTGCCCGTAAAACTGTCTTCCATAGCCAGAGGCATAGCTTTCGGCGCCGAGCTAGAGTACACAGACGATATAACACTAGCGCGTTCTATCACCAAAAGACTACCTATTGAAAATTACTTGAATACACAATAAAGCCGCAAGGCCTTTACGGTAGCACATTACAGCAAACCACTAGGCTCTACTTACTCAAACACTACGCCTCACTACTAAGCAAATAGGGAAAAATACGCCAATTGCGCGTTAAATGGGGGATATTTTGTTTAACTATTTAACGCATTTATTAATCCATTAGAGATTAATTAACAAATATAATAAAAAGAATTCAATAAAACCCAATATTTAATAAATAAATATACAATGTAGAGACAACTATTACACTCTTACTTATCTATTATTTATTCATATTTTTTTTATATATATATTTTTTTTTAAAAAAAAAGTTAAAATTCTTCGTATATTAATTTGAATTTTTATAATTTTACGCCAGAATCAAGACATAAACCATCTTCATTCCTTAAAAAGAAATACCCACTATTTGCTTTTTATGATTCTTATAAACTACACTAATATTTTTTAACCATGAAAAAATCCAACAAAATATATCAATTTATTTTAAGGAGTTAGTACACTCATTAAGCGCTTCTAAATAGTTTATCTAATTAGGACCTTTTTGATACGCTAATACTATACCCTATTACCCTAAAGTTTTGTATTTGATGCGAACGCACACCTATCCGTGTTCTCATCAAGTGACCTTATTATATCCAAATTGCAAAACCCCTATCATCATGAAAAAAAATGTATTAAAACATTTAATGTTTTACTGCGCTGCGTTTGGTGCAGTTTTAACCACCCAAACGGAGGCGCATGCTCAAGGTAGCATACCCGTTCCCTTTAGCCCTCGTACCAACCCTGGCGTGCTAAACGTTAAAGGCGACTTTGCCATGACAGGCAACTCTAACCTCACTGTAGCCAACGGCCAACCAAACAACTCCTCTAGCAACAGTAACGAAAACATGGGCTTTATAGACATTGATGGCGATACCTCTACCATCAACTCGTCTTCGGCAGACCTCGTATTCCGTACTGAAAACAATGCAAACCATGCTTGTACCGATGTAGTATTTGCAGGCCTATACTGGACCGGCAGAACGAACAGCGGGGCACTGAGTAGTACTGCCTCCAATCCACAATCATACCAAATACCCGCACAAACATTTACCAACCAAACACAATATGGCAATACCAATTCAAATGGGCTGAATTTTACCATCCCTACTGGAACGGGTGGACAAATCCGCCAAGGTTTACCACTATATATTGCCAATAACACGACTGGCCCCCGCTACAATATGATAGCGTATGATGTAAATAGCACTAGGTACCGATTCGGTATACTCGTATCCGGTACTGGCGCGCAATACATACTTATATCTGGTGGTACTATAAGTAATAATACTAATGATAATAACAGAAACATTACTGGCTTCACCCAAATACCAGCTACATTTGAGGTTGTGGGTAGTGGTAATGGAGCGGGTGTAGTAGCTACGCTTTCCAACCCCATACTACTTGCACCAATAGGTGGCAATACCGCTACTATCAAGTCTTTTGGTAGAACTACAACAACAACTTTTACGGGTAATAATACAATTGCCAACTTTACATCTGGTTTTGGCGACAGATACCGTTTTCAGGTAGGCTACGATTATGTTGCGGCTCCAACTTCGGGCACCTACAACCTTACAAAACAGCTTACTAAAAACGTAATACGCTTAAAGGTACCGGGCTCTAGCACCTACCAAACCCTTAACGCAAGCACCAATAATATTTACTACCCTGGCACGGGCGTTAATGCCGAAATATATTCTGCTTTTGTAGACGTAACAAATATCGTAAACGCAGCGGGTGAGGGTACTTACACAGTAGCCGACTTAGCTACCTCTGCCGGCAATGGTGGCGCTACAGGCTTCTTTGGTGGCTGGACGCTAGTAGTAGTATACGAAAACTTTAAAATGGAGTACAGAGACATCTCGATATTTGACGGGCATGCTTTTATTCAAGCAGTCACAACCGGTACTAACTACTCTATTGAACTGCCTATCAGTGGTTTTAAAGCTCGCCAAAATGGCCCAGTTGCCGTAAAAATCGGCTTGATTGCAGGTGAGGGAGACAGAAGTATTCCAGGCGACTACTTAGGCATAAGACAACAATCAAATGGTCAATTCTTACAATTATCTCCAGATGGCACCCCTAATGATAGTAACTTCTTCAGATCGAGAATAGAATTGCTTGGTGCTGCTAGAAACCCCAGCTTCGAAAACAATACCGGCCTTGATGTAATTGTATTAGAATTAAACAATACAAACAAAAACATCATCACCAACAACGACTCAAGTACTGTTATTCGCTTTGGTACACGTCAAGACCTTTATACCCTTCCTCTATTTGTAATGGCCGTAGATGCCTATATACCAGAGATAACACCTATCAATCAGATAATGTCGGTAAACGGTGTACCATATAATGCCATTGCTAACGAGTCTATCAGTCCGCTAGATACCGTTGAATACAAATTGGTGCTAGAAAATACAGGCTCTGAAACAATAGATAGCTTATCTATCAAAATACCCCTGCCACTTACTGCACGCTTTTTGAGCATGTCGCATCAATACATAGACCCTAACACCGTTGGATTCCCAGCACCTGTGTTCAACCCTACCGAGGGCGTAAATGGTACTATCTATTGGGGTGTTATCGATAGCTTCCCTAAACCACCAAATCCGGGTGATACCTTTGCGGTGCTTACTTATAAATTGGTAGCTACCAATGAATGTCACGTGCTGATGAATCCGGCATGCGCACCAGTTGCAGCTGTAGATGGCTATGCTGTGGGGATAGGAGCTATCTCTAGAATTCAAATCGACTCATTACCTTTTATTTTCGGTTTCGAAACACAAGGAGCATGTTTGGGTGATCCTATCAGAGAGCCTCAATCGCTCGTGATAGATGGTGCAGATTATGTATTGGAGAACTGTGGTGAAAACCAAACTGTAGTGCGCTACTCTAAATGTACAGGTGTAAGTACTGCAACGGTAGTAACACCCGAGGAGTTGGCACCTAATTTCCCGAATGGTTCTATCTATACCAACGGCTATCCTAACTTCACACAAGAATTCACTACTGGTTTGCCTTATCCTACCACTGCAGGCGACACGCTTATTTATTATGCCATTCCACCTGAAGGATCGCTAGAGTGTTATTTCAAAATATTAGTTACCAACTTTGATCAACCACAATATGTAGCCCATGATTACCATTGTAGACAAGCTTGGGTACAAATTAACGCAAACTTTAACAACAGCGATGCTTCTATATACAGAGTATTAGAAACTTACCGTTATGGTATGATATTAGACACTACAGTGTTTGAAAACAATACAGGCTATTTCTCTTCTTTGTATGGTATAGACTCTATGGTATTTGAAATAGAAAACGGTGGCTGTATCATGGACCCATTAGGCATCGACTTCCCTGATTGTATAGGACCACTACCTGTAGAATTTAAAAGCTTTACAGCTAAAAAAGCAAAAAATGCAGTACAACTTGATTGGATTACAGCTAACGAAAGAAATGTAGCTTTCTTCACAGTACAGCACTCTACAAACGGTGGTGACTTTAAAGACCTAGGAAGAGTAGGCCTATCAACAAGCCAAGAGCTATTGAAAGACTACCAATACTTGCACAAAAACCCAAGTCAAGGTATCAACTACTACAGAATTCAAGAAACAGATGAAAAAGGTAACAACACCTACTCTATCATAAGAACTATTGATTTCAACAAAAACTTTAGCATAGAGGTATATCCTAATCCTGCTACCGATAAGTTGACTGTAAGAATGATAACTAAAGACGACCATATAAGCAATTACTGGATTGGCAATAGTGTAGGTCAACAAATAAGTCACCCTCAACAACCTAACATAAACCCAACAAATGCAGAATTCACTATCGATGTACAATCTTATACAAACGGTGTGTATTTCTTGAATATCACTCTTGAAAGTGGTGAAACCTTATCACATAAATTCACCATCAACAAATAAGCTTGCTGTTAGTTGACAACGACTAATAGATGAGGGGGGGGCAGCCGTGAGGCTGCCCTTTGTTATTTTATACACTTCTGTAAATAAGCAAGCAACAATGGCCCAGCTATAAACTAAACCGAATTGCTAATAAGGTACATTGAAGCATGGGTGACAATAGACATTAAAGCCCCAAGATTACCACTATAAATACTAACTAAGTCCAACAATGCAGGACAATACCCAAAAGATAAGCAAAGCATCAATTGAAAGTAAACTTAAACCAGATACCGCCTTCAAGTAAGCTCATAAGAAATTTATAAGCTAAGGATAGAAGTATTTACTGAAAGAATTAAATAGCATTGCCCTGGATGCAGGTTTGAACTGACTGAAAATTTTCACACAACAGTTCCAAATAACCGTCAATAGGCAATTACAACAAACACAGCGGTAGGAATTATTCACGAAAGCATTGACTCAAACAAGCCACATAGAAGCTTAATAAAGCGCCAAAATGCTCCCGAAGGAGGATATTATAATTTGGTATTTGCAGGGCAAGAAAACATACAAGACGATGCGCCTAAAGGGATAAGCACAAGCATGCACAAGTATATTTTTGGGCAGTTCATATTTTTCCAGAAAAAACATCACCACATAGCAAAGATATTGCTACACGCCATCTATCAACAAAAAAGCTAAAGTTATCTTGTGTGTTTATCGTAACAACACGTGTCTATCTGCATCGAGCCTAAGAAGTATAAAAATAAAGATGCTAAAAGACAGCAATGAGGTGCCGCCATAGCTCAGCATAGGAAGCGTAATACCAATTACCGGTGCCAAGCCCATCGTCATAGAAAGGTTGATAGCAAAGTGAAAAAATAACACAGAAGCTACGCAATAAGCGTACACCCTACTAAAAACAGAGCGTTGGCGTTCGGCGACGTAGATAATGCGCAACAGCAGCGTGAGGTACAGCAATACCAATATGGTGCTACCCACAAAACCAAACTGCTCGCCTATGCCACAGAAAATAAAATCGGTATGTTGCTCGGGCACATACGAATACTTTGTTTGCGTACCGTTCATAAAACCCTTACCAATAAATCCTCCCGAGCCAATAGCTATTTTACTTTGGCGTACATTATAGTCTGCATCCTTTTTGGCCTTTCTGCCTGGTCGCTGAAACTCCTGAGGAACATCTTGTCCGAGCATCGAATAAATACGCTCTACCTGATAGGGCTGCATCACTTTGGTAAACACATAGGGCACTAAAACATTGCTGAATAATACAGACACTAACCAACCAGCTATTACGATAACGAGTAAGATTTTTTGCCTAATAATCATTCTTCTATAAAGAAGGATTAATATAACAAACACCGAAGTCACGATAATAAAAAGTGGTAGCTGTTCGATCAACAGCGTGCCCAAAACCAAACCTATTAGTGAAAAAGCCAGCAACAAAATAACATTAGGCAAGCCCTCTCGATACATTGCTAAGAAAAAAGAAAAGTACACCAATGCCAATCCAGTTTCGTTTTGCAAAATGATAAGTAGGCAGGGCAACAACACCAATACACTAGCAATAATTCTATCCTTAAAGGTTTTAAAATTAGTTTCGCTGGCTGCCAAAAACCGGCTCAATGCTAAAGCCGTGAATATTTTACACAGCTCAGCAGGCTGAAAGGAAAGGCTACCAAACTTAATAAAGCTATGAGAGCCCTTTGTTTCGGTAGCGAGCACAAAGGTGAGCAGCAGCAAAATAATGCCCAACAGATAGCTCAGATAAGAAACGGAGTGAAAAAACTTACTATCGGTAAAAATGATAATCAATCCAAAAAACAAAGAGATGCACAACCATGTAAGCTGACGCATATGGCTTCGAGACATATCGAAAAAAGGCTCGCTAATACTGGTGTACTCGGAGGTATACACCGCCATAATGCCTATTAAAACTATAAACGTGTAAAGAAAGAAGGTCACCCAGTCTATTCTGCTCCCTAAGGATTTTCTTCCTAAATTCATATATTGTAGCGTCTTGTAGAATGATAAAATGTGTGCGTACTCGTAATTGATGTTTTTTTAAGAAAAATGCTACTCTAAATCTTCCGGTCTTTGTCTGCCCTCGTTTCGCCTAGCTGCTTCGCCGCTGTAGTAGCGCTGCACCATTTTCTCTACCAAGTAGTCGTCTCGCATCCTTTTCAGGCTGTCTTGTGTGCGTTGGTCTGCAGTACGCAATAAATCTCTTATTCTATCTTTTTCTCTGTTTAAAGAATCTATGGTATAAATATACTTTTTGATCGTGTTGCCATTAAACATTCTATCTTGAAGCGGTATACGCTTGACGGTATCTGTAAGATACTTCTCCATCATTAAGCTGGCAACGGGGCCGGCCCATGTGGCGCCATATCCCGAGTTTTGTACTATAACAGCTATCGCAATTTTGGGGTCTTCGGCTGGAGCAAAGCACACAAACACCGAGTGGTTATCCAGTTTGGTTTTTTTACCATATAAAGTGACGTAGTTTTCTGCTGTACCTGTTTTAGAGGCCACATTAATACCCTCGAGGCGTGCCACCTTACCCGTACCCGTGACGGTAACATCCACCAGACCATTAATGATAGCATCGTATGCCTCGCCCGACACGTGCGTTAGCGGTTCTACACGTTTTCGGTACTTAGCAAGCATTTCGTGGTTTTCGTCGCCACCAATGCTTTTTACAAAGTGCGGTATGTAGTAATATCCCCTATTGGCAATAATACACATAGCATTGGCCATTTGTAGTGGGGTAACCGTAACCTCACCTTGTCCCATACCCATAAAGGCAAGCATACAGCTATTCCATACATTATTGTATCGTTTATTAAGGAATGTAGAGTCTGGTATAAAGCCTGGATATTCGCCTGTAATATCTACGCCCAATGTGACGCCAAAGCCAAACTCTTTCATATATTCATACCATGCCTGTAGCCCTACTTTCACGTCGCTATACTGCTTGGAGTCAACGATAAGCCTTAGCAAATGGCAGAAGTAAGAGTTGCAGGAATTGGCCATAGCAACGCGCATATTGGCAGCGTGCCCAACGTTAAAGTGGGTACAACCTATACGCTTGCCACATTGGTAGTAACCGCCAGTACAACCCATCCCAAAGTTGGGAGTAATAACACCCAAATCGAGCGCTACAAGGCCCGTAACCGGCTTAAAAGTAGAGCCAGGAGGATAAGTGGCTTGCGTGGCTTTATTAAACAAGGGGCGGGTATAATCACTATACAGCGTATTGAAGTTTTTTGAAAAATTGGCACCCGTAAGTAAGTTAGGATCGTAGGATGGAGAAGATACTAGCGCAAGGATGCCCCCGGTTTTGGGATCGATAGCCACCACACTCCCAATTTTGTTTTGCATCAATTTTTCGCCATAGGCCTGTAGGTCGGCATCGAGGTAAAGCTCCAGCGATTTTCCGGCTATAGCTTGGGTATCAAGCGCGCCATTTTTGTAGGGGTCTTGTGGTCGGTTATACACATCTCTCACCCAATATTCTACGCCCCTTTGTCCCCTTAACACTTCCTCATATACATTCTCAAGGCCATTGATACCCACATAGTCGCCCTGCCTATACGAGGCGTAACGCTCCATCTGCAAGCGCGCTGGAGAAATTTCATTGATATAACCAAATATATGACCACCAATACCTAAAGGATAGGTGCGCTCTGTACGTTCTAATATTTCAAAACCGCTAAACAAGTAAAGGTTCTCTTGTATTCTTATATTTTGTTCATTCGTCAGTGAAGTATAAAACACGCTAGGCCTTACGTATCCATTCTTGTTGATAACGCGCTTCATGATTTTTTCAAACTCCTCAACATCTATATTCATTACTTGGCAAAATAGCGCCGTATCTAAATCCTTTAGCTTATTGGGTGTCACTTGCAAGTCGAATGTCACTTTATTCATCAGCAAGTTCTTACCTTTCCTATCGAGTATTTCGCCTCTAGCCGGGAAAACCACCTTCTTAAAAATAGCTTGGTCATCAGCCAAAACCTTATATTTATCGTCTATTAACTGTAGGGAGAATAACCTAATAAGGAGCACCACAGCTAATACTACAAATAGAGCTCTAATTAAAAGAGAACGTGGATGAATTTGTGAAAAATCGGACATGTACTAAATTTGAATATTACGCCTTGCAAAATTAGATATAATAACTTAGTAACATAAAACTTAATCATTAAATTCTTTCATCCCAAAAAATAGCCCTTTCTGCCAGAAATATCTTTGGCTAACTTATAAAATAAAGTTATAATTAAGAATATCCATGTAGCTTTGTATTACTTTGTATAATAAATATGATTGAGAATAAAAATATAATTGAAAAAGATGTACGAGCAGTATTGGTAGGTTTGATACAAAAAAATCAAACAGAAACCATGCTGTTGGAATATCTTGACGAATTGGAGTTTTTGGCACATACTGCGGGCGCTACCACGGTGCATAAATTTTACCAAAAACTACCGCACCCCGACAAACGCTCGTATGTAGGTAAAGGCAAACTCGAAGAGATAAACATCTACTGCAAAACACACCAAATAGAGCTTATCATATTTGATGACGAACTATCGGGGTCGCAACTAAGCAATATTGCTACTGCTACGGGCGTAAAAACAATAGACCGTTCCGACCTGATTTTAGACATTTTTGCAAGGCGAGCAAAAACAGCACAAGCCAAAACACAAGTAGAATTGGCACAATACCAATACATCCTACCTAGGCTTAGAGGTATGTGGACGCACCTTGAAAGACAAGGTGGTGGAATAGGCAGCAGAGGCCCTGGCGAAACAGAAATAGAAACCGACCGTCGTATAGTAAAAGATAAAATTTCATTACTACGAAAGCGCCTTGCAGATATAGACAGGCAAGCTGCTACACAACGCCAAGAACGCGGCGAATTTATACGAGTATCGCTAGTGGGCTATACCAATGTGGGCAAAAGCACTATTATGCGCATTCTAAGTAAGGCAGACGTTTTTGCAGAAAACAAACTGTTTGCTACCCTCGAAACGACCACCAGAAAAGTAGTGTTTGAAAATACCCCTTTCCTGCTGAGCGATACCGTAGGATTCATACGAAAACTACCCCACCATTTGATAGAAAGCTTTAAAAGCACCTTAGATGAAGTAAGAGAAGCAGATATATTGTTGCATGTAGTAGATATTTCGCACCCACAATACGAAGACCAAATAGCTGTAGTTAACAAAACCTTACAAGAACTCAATGCATTTGAAAAACCCATTTTGATGGTATTTAATAAAATGGATAAATACATTGAGCAAACGTTTGACGAGTGGCTCGACGAAAAAACCAAACAAGACTTACTCCAGCAGCTATACAGAAAGTGGGATAACCTTACGCAAGGGAATGCCATATTTATATCGGCCACCGAGAAAATGAACATACAACGTTTCAGAGAAGATTTGCTGGAAAGAATTAAAAAAGCCTACGAAACGCGCTACCCTTACCTTACAAATTTTTATTACAAAAATTAATCATATTTTTTTAAAAATATGAATATTTAATTCTACCTTTGATTTTTATCATCAAATAACTTTAACACAGTGCAAACACAAAAATTAGAAGGAACAGTTAAGTTCTTTAACGCAGAAAAAGGTTTTGGATTTATCAAGAATGCAAACGGTGGCGAAGACATCTTCGTACACGCTTCTGGCCTGATTGACGAAATCAAAGAAAACGACGAAGTTGAATACGAATTACAACAAGGTCGTAAAGGTATGAATGCCGTAAACGTGACATTAGTAAAATAATTATCAGTCAGTACTCATATATACCGTAATAAACAGAGGGAAAGTAGCAATACTTCCCTCTGTTTTGTTTTTGTATCAAAATGGCCGCGGTATAGCCTTTTCTTTCAATAAGAATACTCCTGTGACGCAAGTACATCAAGGGAACCACTCCTATTGTGGCAGCTTGCCAACACACAAAGCCAATCTTGGACAAGAGCCATAAGTTTGGACGCTACACTTAAGTCACTACTCGAAATAAAAGAAAACTTCCTCTATAAGTTAAAATCATTTGCTATTATCCACTTCGCAATCCATATCACAACAACCACGAAAAATGCAACATTGCTCTATTAGCAGTTTTGACTGCTCCATGACCCAATTTTTGTGACAAGACTGGTTGAAAATTACCTCCAAATGTAAATTTATCAAAGCTTATTTCGGCACCTAATGTTCCAAAAGCAGCAAAGCCACCCGTTGGTCTTACGCTGTAACCGCCATCCAAATCTTTCATTGAGTGTTCGTATTGAAAACCCAGATTGGGTGCTATCATCCATTTATCATTAAAGCGAAACTTGTAATAAAATTGCGTACTTACGCTAAAACGATTCCCATAATAGTAATCATACTGATTAGTAGTATTGATTTTGTAGCTTGCCGTTACATTCAATCCGGCATCCTGTAGGCGAACGTCATACATGCCCATTAATATAAAGTCAAGGCTACCAGTCCCTAATTGAAACAAATTAGCACTCACACTTGTTGTGCTTTTGTCGCTAGGGTTATATTTTCCTGTTGGTAATTTTACACCGCCTCCTATCCATAAATCCTGAACCAATAGTTTGGCGTTTTCATCAGCTCCAATAGTTATTTTATTGCGAAGCAATCGGTAGAAACCTAAAGCAGAAGCATCAGACAATCCTGTTTTAGAGTCCATTCCTGCTTGATTGGTTTTTGCATTAAAGCTCACTGGCAAATAAGCCATAACTCTGAATTTATTCTTAATTGTCCATCCGCCCCACAATTCGGCAGTATGATATTTTTCATTTGTTGTTAAGTAAGAAGAAGTGCCACCTGGCCCCAAATGGGTCGTCAATCCCGTGGTTCTATATCGGATGCCTATTATTTTCTTATTGAACTCTGGCAATATCCCAATATAGTAGCTTCCTGCGCCACAACCACAAATATCACAAGCGTTTGTTTTTTCGCTTAACAGAGAAAGACTTAGTAACAAAATAATTGCTAATTTATTTTTCATTTCTTTATTTTATTCTGACAATAATTTATTTCGTACAAAATGCTCATCATTAAGCGTATTCAAGAATGCTTTTAATTGTGTACGTTCTGTTGCCGACAAGTCTATTCCATATGTACCATCGCCTTTATCAAACAATGGGTCAACGTTTTGAACATAAGGTTTTGCTTGCGTATATCTATCCAATACGGCATCCAATGTATAATATCGTCCATCGTGCATATAAGGCGCCGTATATTTCAGATTGCGTAAACTGGCTACTTTAAATTTATAAAAATCATTTTCATTCAAAGTAATTTCATAACGTCCACCATCATTATTAAACCCAATGCCTATTCCATTATTTCTAAAACTAAAATCTGTAAACAAGGGTTCTCTATGACAAGAAGCACATTTATTTTGAAATACAACATACCCTGCTTGTTCTGCTTCTGTAAACTGAGATTGTTGACGCATGACACTATCATACTTCGCATTACTACTGATGCACATTACCATAAATTGAGAGAGCGCTTTGAGCAATCTAGCAGAAGTGATTTCTTCAGAACCAAACGCTTTTTGAAATAAAACTGGATAATCAGCGTGTGTTCTTAATTTATTCAATACATTATCCATCGTTTCATCCATCTCCTCGTGAGTGGTAATGGGGACAATTGGTTGCAAATCCAAATCAAAAACACCACCATCCAAATTAAATGTAGTATGCCATGCTAAATTCATAATTGGAGGAGCATTCCGCCTTCCTAAGCGGTCATCTATTCCGTGGCTCACATCGTGCCCATGATGCGTAAATGCCGATGCTTGAATATGACAGCTTCCGCAACTTACCGTATTGTTCCGACTCAATCTTGGCTCGTAAAACAGTCTCCTTCCCAATTCAAAGCCATCCTTTGTTACAGGATTCGTATCAAAATGATAAGCTGGCTCTGGAAAATGTTCAGGTTTTTCAAAACCTATAAATTGATTGATGGTATCTATTATTTCTTTTTTGCAAGAAGCAATAGATACCAATCCCAATAAGCAACTAATGACAATAAGTTTTTTCATTTATCAATTTTGATTTATACCGATAGCAAAAAATGTTCGGGTAACTATCATTTAGTTTTCGGTATGGTCATGGGTAAACATGTCCAAAAAATTATCTGCAATTTCAGTACTAAACTCACTGAACATAACGGTAGGATTTGTCGCTATACTAATAGTGTTTGTACCACTCAGCACTTTTCCGATGTCCACCATCAAATGAATATTGCTACTTCTATCTTTTCGCACACGAGCCTCTCCCGAAGCCCTCAGGTCAATAGTGATTTCTTTAATGTTGTTTATTGTAGGTGCACCATAGCCGCCGAATCCTCCAATGTGGTATCGGAATTTATGCTGACCACTTCCGTCCAATGGAGCAGCATCAGACAAACCTTCAAACTTGAAAAAGATATAGCCGCTATTCCAACCCCAATACATACCATCATCCATACCACCCGATGGGTCTAATACTCCCGTTCTGCGGTCGATATCCATAGTACTTCTTAGGCTATCAACTCCTAATGTAAATATCAACTTTGTGTAATCTCCTTCAGGAACATTAAATCTTGCAAATCGTGTTTCTGCATCAGATTCTTTAATCAAAAAGTAACTGCTGTCTTGTGGCACCACATACGCTGTACCATCTGCTTTGTACAGTTTAAAATTACTTACATAATATTGCAACAAACTTACATTGAAGTTTTCGCCCGAAGCATTGGTGTATTCATACGAGTTCAAAAACAAATTGGTACCACCAATAATATTGTCAAACTCAACCGACAAAGGAGCCAAATCATTTCCGGTAGGTGCTACTTTTTCTTTCTTACATGCTGTAAAAAACAAAAGCAGGCTTAATACGGGCAACAATAATTTTTTCATAAAAAACAAGATTTATTATTTTGTTTATCAAAATTAGAAGACAAAAAACAACGAAAGCCTAAAAGCGTGAATATCTAAAAAGATGGACGGTTTATCTAAACATAAAGCACGAAAATTGAAACTGCCTTATCTTAAGATTGTAAAAATTTGAATTAACTTTGCAGACGAATGAAAAAGGTGATTGTACTTTTCATGTTACTCCTTATTATGGTTCAGAGCACTTCTCAGCTTTGGATTACGCTATCCTTTTTCGCCAATCGAGACTATATTGCAAGCGTTCTGTGTATCAATAGAGACAAACCCGAATCTGACTGTAAAGGTGCTTGTCAACTCAAAAAACAAATAGAAAAAGATACAGAAAATCAAGAGCAATCTAATTTTGATAATAAAGCAAAAGAAGTTTGGGTTTATTGTCCAGTTACAACACCACAAGTCCAAGCTCCCTTTACCTTTGAGTGGACAGCAAAAACATTTACCAATATTTATTTCACATCCTTTCTTCCCGAAGGTCATCTTCATTCTATATTTCATCCTCCAGCAGCATTTGTTTAATCGCCCCAATTTATTTTGATTAAACTAAAAAAAAATGTGTCACAAAACAGAAGATTTACCTGTTTTGACACTATCGGATTTTAGTACACAGCACTTAGGGTTTGTGATGATGCCAATTGAAAATGCGCACCAACATCACAGCGTTCTTGAAACCGCTCACAAGCAGGCTTATTACACAATACTCTTTTGTCTGCAAGGCAAAGGCAATATGATTGTAGATAAGCAGCAAATAGCCATTCAAGCCAACAGTGTTATTTGTATTGGACCCAATAGTGTCAGCAGTTTCGATTTGCAAAGTATTACCAATGGATGGATGATACTATTCTCAGATTCATTCTTTTCCATGCGGTATAATGACAATGTACTGTACAACTTTGACTGCCTGAAATACAACAACCTTTGCCAACAAATATTAGAGCAAAATGATGCTACAGAATGGCAATTTTATATGCAATTGATGAATCGTGAACATCAGCAAAATGCGCTAGGTGCCCAAAGTGTATTGCGCTCCTATATGAATATTATTTTATCCATTTTGAATCGCAACAATACAGCAATTCAGGAAAAAAAAGAATTAAGATCAATTAAGGATAAAAAAATAACAGCATTTGAAAAACTGATAGAGTTGTATTATAAAAAAGAGAAGCTGCCGTCATTCTATGCTAATGAGATGTACATTACTTCCAATTACCTCAACCGTATTTGTCAAGAAAAAAGAGGCTTAAGCGCTGGAGATATGATTAGGAAAAGGGTCATTATAGAGGCCGAACGTTTATTGTATCATACCTATAATTCTATATCAGAAATAGCTATAGAACTCGGATTTGAAAGTACCTCCTACTTCACTACTTTTTTCAAAAAGCATACCGGACTTACACCAGATGCTTTTCGGAAATTAAATAAATAAGTAAGCAGCAAATTCAACGTTTCGTTTTTCTTACCACAAAGGCCATTATTATTGGCTTTGGTTTATTTATCAAAATAATGAATGGCTTTGCTCGCCCTGCCGAGCCATTGTTGGTATAAAAACAATATGAGTCATAAGCTTTTAGACGCTATAAAAAAAGGATACTCAAAACCAAAGTCTCAAGTATCCTTCTTTAAAATAATTGGGTTGCACGCACACATATAATTGTTACCCCTAAGCAATTATCAGGCGTCAACCTACCTGTGGGGAACCTAAAAAATAAGCTCTAAGAGAAAATCAAAAAAAGCCATTTATTAGGCAGCTAGCATGCACTTTAACTTAGGTATTTTAGCACAATGACATCCTTTGGTAATAGTACGGTGAAATGTGACTGCAAAAAAATACTTGTAAGGCGCCTACTAGCCATAATTAGGCTTTTGAAAACTGTACGTCTCCAAATATTTTCACCTCTTCGCTTACCATTACACCCCCTGTTTCTAATGCAGCATTCCATGTAAGCCCAAAATCTTTACGATTTATAGCTGTTTCAAACGTGAATCCTGCTTTTATGTTCCCCCAAGGATCTTTAGCAATACCACCAAACTCGGCATTTATACTTACCGACTTCGTGATATCTTTTATCGTTAAATTGCCTACAATTGTATAGTGCTCGTCGCTAACTTTTTGCATAGACGTAGCCTCAAATTTCATTGCAGGAAACGCTTCTGCATCAAAAAAATCTGCACTTCTCAAATGCTCATCTCTTTGAGCATTCTTTGTATCTACACTATTTACCGCTATTTCTGCTGACAGTTGTGCGCTGCTAAAGCTATCATCTTCGCTACGTAGGTCTACCTTAAAATCGGAAAATTTGCCTTTTACGTTTGCTATCATCATATGTCTTACCTTAAATTCTATCTCGCTGTGCGCAGCGTCTAAATTCCATGTTGTCATAATAATTATTGTTTTTTTTTAAATTGTGTGTTTATTAATTACAATGCAAAGATAACAATTGTATGTACAATAGTAAATAGATTATATCTATATAATGATAAAATAAAATATAGTTGTTAAAAAATAGGATGCTGAAAACTGCTGTTGTAGCTACAAAAAAAAACGAACATCTAAATGTTCGTTTCCTTATGGGTGTTGAATATATCTATTCGGCCTCGCGGCTTTGTTTGTATGATTTATACCATTTATAAAACAATGTAAAAATGAGTATCAAGGGTATTAAGCCAAGATAAAGAATACCAAAATTAAGACCTTGTGCTGCTTTGCCATCCAAATTACTGGCAGTTGCGGTACACATAGAGCAGCCCTGCGCCCAAATAGTAGTGGGCATCATTACAACAGTAGCTAATAGAATTAAGAAGGAAGCAACAATTGGTTTCATTTTGTAAAAATATATAATCGATATTACAAAGGTACAGGTATTCGGCCAATATTGGCTACTAAAATATCTCTTTTAAGACATCTCTGATGACCGTATTTTTACCCATGGTATAAAAATGCAAGAAGGGTACCTTGTGCTCTAAAAGTTCTTTGCATTGCGCTACGAGCCACTCTTTTCCTACCTGCGTTACATCTTCTTTGGTTTTGCAATTAAGTACTTCGGTGGCAAGCTGTATAGGAATATCTATATGAAAAATGCTTGGTAACACTTGTAGCTGCGACAAAGTAGCAATAGGCTTTAAACCCGGAATAATGGGTACCAAAATGCCGGCTTTTCTGCATTTATCTACAAAATCAAAATACTTTTGGTTATCGAAAAACATTTGTGTGATGATGTATTGCGCTCCTGCATCTATTTTTCTTTTCAGAAACATGATATCCAAATCCATATTAGCAGCATCAGAATGCTTTTCGGGGTAGCCGGCTACACCTATACAGAAGTCGGTATTGCTTTCATTCAATGTTTCTTCTTCCAAAAATCGGCCTTTATTTAGGTTGTGTATTTGGGTTACTAATTCGTATGCATTCTTATTGCCTTTATCTTCGGGTACAAAAAAGCGCTCGTTTTTAAGTGCATCGCCACGTAATGCTAGCACATTATCCACGCCTAAATAGTGTAAATCAATCAATGCATTTTCTGTTTCTTCTTTGGTAAAACCGCCACAAATAAGGTGTGGTACTGCATCTACTTTGTATTTATTCATCAATGCCGCACAAATACCTACAGTGCCTGGTCTTTTTCGTATTTCTACCCGCTTAAAGGTGCCGTCAGGAAGGTTTTTAAACAGTTGCTCGGCCCGGTGGTAGGTAACATTGATGCAAGAGGGTTTGTATTCCATTAAGGGATCTAGCTGGGCATATAAGCTCGCTATTTTGGTACCCCTCATGGGTGGCAAAATTTCTAATGATAATAGTGTATTACTGGCTTGAGCTATTTGCTCTGTAATTTTCATAATGGTGTAAATGTTTTTTGAATAGACAATTGTAAATAAGTTTGTATAAAAAGTGGGCAACAAATTGCACATTACAAATATAATGGATAGAACGTTAATAACGCACATATCTATAAATACCTATACTTACACGATAGCCCTATGCTTTAATTGCATTTTACAAAACGCATCTCTTTCTCTGATTTATTGGCTATTACAATTGCCACATGTATCGCTTTCTTTTTGTCCATTATCGGGCGCTACTAGTGCTAGCTACAAGGCAATGTGCTCTGGGTGTGCTATTTATTCGGACCAATATTGCAAGCTATTTAAGCGGCAAACGAGCATTACAGGGAGGATGATGGGTTGACAAATAAAAAAAGAGCTGATAGTGTTGCTATCAGCTCTCTTTAAGTAGTTAATTGTATTATTTAGAATTTAGGACAAGCGAAATTGTACGAACGCTTAGGGCTAGATTTGAAGATACCATTGTAAATTAAAGATACTTCCCAAGCGCCTTGATTCATAGTCATAGCAGAGGCAGCCGATAAAGTTACATCGTATGACACACCAATTTTCATTTTAGACCATTCGAACCCGATGTAAGGTGCTATACCATCTCTATAGCGATACCATGCTCCTAAGTAGAAAACAGTGTTTTTGGTATACTCATCATGATCTGGATTCATAATAAACCCAACAGCACCACCCACTAAGGCTTCGAGTGCTGGCCCTTGGCTTTGAAGCATACTGCTCAAATACACTATGGTATTAGGATTCACCTCAAAGCTACCACCTAAGTGATAAGAGTATCTTGAGTTGATTCTTAATGCTTCGCCCGAGCTAATGAAGCGCTCTTCGGGACGTGTAAGGTGATAATATGCAAAGCCCGCATACAAGGTACCTCTTTCCGAAACTTTACCAGAGTACATGATACCCGCGTTAAAATCGGGGTAAGATACGTCTGCATTCGAGAATTGCTCTCTTGATGTGTTGGTAAGGTAACCTGTAGGATTATTGGGGTCGAATTGGTCGCCAAAAATTAATTTATCAAAATTGATACTCTTTTGCACCAATGCTCCTTGCAAGCCAAAAGACAAGCGATGTTGTTTATCTACACCAAATGCTTTGTGGTAGGCTAAAGATAAGCCCAAAGTCGTATTTTGCAAACCACCCGCACCAGCTCTGTCGTATAGACCTAATACACCAAACCCTAGCGCATCACCTTCTGGTAATTTTCCTCTTAAAAGCGGCATGTCGAAAGACACGGTACCACTCAAATAGGGGTTATCAGAAACGGTATACCACTGTTGTCTAAGATTTGCTGCAGCTCTCCAATCCGTATCAATCAAGCCCGTTTGTGCTGGATTTAAAGTAAGAGGGGATGCAAAATATTGCGTAAAGTGCACGTCTTGTGCGTTAACACTCATAGCTAAACAAGTCGCTGCTACTGCCGATAGTAAACTTTTTTTCATTATATTGAGATTAATAATGTCTAATTACAATTTGTGCCTAAAAAGGTCATCTTTAATAGGGCAATACCCAAGATTTAGCACAAGTTAATATTTTACTAAGAATAAACAAGATTTTTTTTTATTTTTTTTTAAAAAATCTTAATGACGATGCTTACGACTGCATTTTTTCTCCAAATGACAAATCTCCTGCATCACCTAAGCCCGGCACTATATAGCCTTTGCCAGTTATTTCCTCATCTATAGCTGCTGTCCAAATATCACAATTTGGATATTTTCTTTGCACATTATCTATTCCTACCGTACTTGCAATAGCGCAAACTATAATCACCTTTTCTGGTACACCATAATGCATCAATTCTTCGAGTGCTTGCAGCAACGATGCGCCGGTGGCCAACATGGGGTCTGCTATAATTAGTACTCTTTGGTGCAAATCGGGACAAGTAACGTAATCTTGTTCTATTTCAAAACTACCATCTTTATGATGCTTTCTGAATGCTGCTACAAAGGCACAATCTGCTTTATCGAAATAATTGAGAATACCGTGCTGCAAGGGTAAGCCTGCTCGTAGGATGGTAGCTACAACAGGTTGTTGTTGATCGCTGAAAACGGTAGTATCTTTTTCGCCCAATGGCGTAGTAATTCTAGTGTTGGTAAACGGCAGTGTTTTGCTTATTTCGTAAGCTATTACTTCCCCCACTCTTTCCATATTTCGTCTAAACCGCAAACGGTCTTGTTGCACGTTTACGTTTCTGATTTCTGACATCCATTGGCTTACAAGGGAGTGCTGCTCTGTAATGTTATAAACCATTATTGATAGAAATATTTGCTGTTTAAGAAATTTATAAAGCTTTATGGTTGCTTATTCTTTTTACCAAATACAGAAATATTTATGTATCTGGATGGGTGTTTTTTCAAATCTGAAACCAACTCATCTAAAGATTTAAGCGTTGTGGTTAAATTTTGATACAAGTTAGGGTCGTTGAGCATCAAGCCTACACTTCCTTCTGGGTTGTTGGCTTGTTTTATAACATCATTCAAATTGGCGATCGTCTTCTGCAAGTCGGTAATAGCCTCGTCTAGTGGTGCATCTTTTAATTTACCCGTAAAATTATTAAGGTTGCCTAGTGTTTGACTGATATCCTCGTTGCTTTTAGATAAATTGTGGGTAATATTATTTGCATTATCAAGTACGCCAGCTATATTATTGGTTTGCTTGTTCAAGGCATTCGCAAGCTTAGCCATGTCCGCCATGGTTTGTTCCAAATACGTTAGCGACTGATTGATGTGTTTTTTGGCATCTTCACTAACTATTGCATTCAAGGACAAAAGGATGGAGTCGATGCTAGACACCGCTTTATTGGCAGTGCCCAATAATGGTGAAATATTCTCTGTAATATTAGAGAGCAAATCGGCATCTGAAACTGTAGGAATGAAAGCTCCCTCTTTCAAGGCAAGGGTACCAGTAGTCTCCGGAAATATCAATGACAAGCTCTTAGTGCCTGCCAGTAAGTTATCGGTTGTCATTTGCACCTTAACACCTTCATACAAGGTTACGTCTTTGCTTAACAAAAATTCTACCCTGACGCGTCTATCTGCTTCCAATTTAATATCAGAAACCTTACCTACCTTAAAACCATGCAATTTTACGCTAGCAGCCTCCTGCAAGCCCGACACATTTTCATAATAAGTATGATACACTACATCTGAATTAAATACACCTTTCCCTCTCAAAAAATTAAAGCCTAAAATCAAGACTGCTAATGAGACAATCACCAGAATACCAACTTTTACTTCATTGGATATTTTTACTGCCATAGATAAATTTTATTTACGTCGATACGATTAACAAATGTAGCTCAAAACAAGTTAAATATAAGTGTATTTTTATTATTTTCTTCTATTCTCTACAATATACTTTCTTTATTTTGGCCTATCTTTGTGTCCGTCACGCACCACACAGCTATCTAAATGTGGTGCCTGTGTGTTATATTTCAATTCTAAAAGATAAAACAAATACAATGGCAGGTCAAAAAATCACTATGGGTACTAATGGCCAACTTCAGGTACCTAACAATCCAATTATTCCTTTTATAGAAGGTGACGGTATCGGTCCGGAAATATGGAAAGTAGCTAGCAAAATTATAGATGCAGCTGTAGAAAAAGCATATAACGGCACTAGAAGTATAGTTTGGAAAGAAGTATTAGCAGGCGAAAAAGCATTTAATAAAACGGGTAATTGGCTACCAGACGAAACCCTAGAAGCAGCTAAAGAATACTTAGTATCGATCAAGGGACCATTGACAACGCCAATTGGTGGTGGCATTCGCTCGCTTAACGTAGCTATGCGCCAAACCTTAGACCTGTATGTATGTTTGCGCCCTGTTAAATGGTACAGAGGTGTGCCCTCTCCGGTATTGCATCCAGAGAAAGTAGACATGACTATTTTTAGAGAAAACACGGAAGATATATACGCTGGCATCGAGTGGCAAACAGGCACTCCCGAAGCCGATAAATTTAAGAAGTTTTTGATAGAGGAAATGGGCGTAAGTAAAGTGCGTTTTCCCGACACATCTTCTTTTGGCGTAAAACCAGTATCTAAAGAAGGCACCGAGCGTTTGGTAAGAGCAGCTATATCGTATGCTTTAGAGCACAAAAAACCATCTGTGTCCCTAGTACACAAAGGCAATATCATGAAATTCACCGAAGGCTCATTCAAAAAATGGGGCTACCAATTGGCGAGACAAGAGTTTGGTGATAAAGTATTTACTTGGGAAGAATGGGACGAAATAAAAGCAGCTCAAGGTGAAGAAGCCGCTAATAAAGCCCAAGCAGATGCGCTTTCTAATGGCAAGCTTTTAATTAAAGATGTTATAGCCGATAATTTCTTACAACAAATATTACTAGCTCCCGAAGACTACTCTGTAGTGGCAACACTCAACCTAAATGGCGACTATATTTCTGACGCTTTGGCCGCTGCTGTAGGTGGCATTGGTATAGCACCAGGCGCAAACATCAATTACACTACAGGTTACGCAGTATTTGAAGCTACACATGGCACTGCTCCTAAATTTGCAGGCAAAAACGCTATGAACCCTTCATCTGTGCTATTAAGTGGTGTAATGATGTTGGAATATATGGGTTGGTTAGAAGCTGCAGAACTTATAACACACGCGCTTTCTGTAGCTATTATGCAGAAAAAAGTAACGATCGACTTCTTTAACCTTATGACGGGTGCAACACTTCTTAAAACCGATGAATTTGGAGAAGAAATTATCAAAAACTTAGGTATAAAATTGGAAGGTGACGGACAATTAAAAAAATCTAGCAGCCTGTAATTCAAATTATGCTTTTGAAGCATCCTTCTGCATACAATCTATGCATTTTTAATTCAAGACAACTTATAATAAAAAGCCCTTCATATCGTGTGAAGGGCTTTATTATTGCATTTTAAATAAAAATGCAGACAGCATTGCTTTTACAATTCCACTATTGGACAAATTCAAGCGCTCTTTGTACTCCGTATATTTTTGTTTAAATTGGTTAAAACAAAATTACATAACAATCTACAAGCCTGTGTAGCCCTACAGCACGATATTCTCTACTCTAATATTATGACTTGGGTAGTCTGTATTATAATTCAAACCTCTACTTTCTTTGCGTAGTTGCGCACCTTTGATAATTAAATAGGCACAAGTTATCAAATTCCTTAATTCGCCCAACTGCGGCGAAATGATGGACGTTTCATATAAAGCCTCTGTCTCTTCATGAAGCAAGTCAATTCGCTTCATGGCGCGTTCAAGGCGCGTGTTGTTTCTAACGATACCAATATAATCGCTCATGATTGCTTGAAGTTCTTTCCTGGATTGCGTTATTAATATCATTTCTTTGGGCACGGTAGTACCTTCTGCATTCCACTCAGGAATGTCGTTGCGTATTGATATGCTATCAATCACATTCACAGCATCTAAAAAACTCCTATTGGCAAAAACGAGTGCCTCTAATAAGCTATTCGACGCCAAGCGGTTTGCACCATGCAGACCAGTGCTGCTGCATTCTCCACAAGCATACAGCCTATCTATCGAGGTCCGTCCGTTCAAATCTACTTTAATACCGCCACAAGTATAATGTGCAGCAGGCGCCACAGGTATCCAATCTTTAAACGGATCGATGCCTTTTGACTTGCATTTTTCGTAGATATTAGGAAAATGCTTTAAGAATTTTTCGTGGTCTAAATGCGTGCTATCTAAATAAACATGCTCCGTACCGTTTACTTTCATTTCATTATCTATCGCTCTTGCTACAATATCCCGCGGAGCAAGGTCTTTTCTTTCATCATAGCGTTGCATAAAGGCTTCGCCCTTTGCATTGCGCAATATACCACCATCGCCCCTTACGGCTTCTGTTATTAGGAAAGAGGGGCTTACACCCGCCTCAAAAAGCGCCGTGGGATGGAACTGAATAAACTCCATATTCTCTACCCTTCCTTTGGCGCGGTACACCATTGCAATACCATCGCCCGTTGCAATGGTAGGATTGGTGGTAGAACGGTACACCTGCCCTGCACCGCCTGTAGCCAGCATTGTTATTCTAGACAGTAGCTTCACAATCTTACCATTGCGCATATCTAATGCGTACACGCCATAACACTCTGTTTCTCTTGTAGCCTTTGTAATGAGGTATCCCAAATGATGTTGGGTTATGATATCAATTACAAAAAAATGATTATAAAAAACGATATTGGTAAATGATTGTGCTTTTTCTAATAAGGCTCTTTCTATTTCAAAGCCAGTAATGTCTTTATAATGCAATATTCTATTTTCGGAATGGCCACCTTCTTTTCCTCTTTTATAACCTCCCGACTCTTCTTTATCAAAATTTGTCCCCCATTTAATTATCTCGGCTACCACATTAGGCCCTTCTTCCACCACAATTTTTACCGTCTCGGGGTTACACAAGCCATCACCCGCAATTAAAGTATCTTCTATATGTGAATCGAAGGAGTCGGTAACATCGCTTACTACCGCAATACCACCTTGTGCATACTTCGTGTTGGTTTCGCTTTCCGTACTTGCTTTTGTCACAACAGTGATGGTGCGTTGAGGAAACTTAGCTGCTAACTTAACGGCATAGGTAAGCCCAGCTATACCAGAGCCAATAATTAAAAAATCCGTTGATATCATAAGCTAAAAATAACCAAAAAAGTGCATAAAAAAACCGGCTACCCAAAAAAGTAACCGGTTATATTGTTGAGAGGAGATATTAATCTTCCCACATTTGCATGGATTTGTTATAGATTTCTTCCATTGCACGCTCACCTTCCTGAAGACCTCTTAAGCCTTTTGGCATTTCGGTGTTATAAGCGTTGTTAGCAGAAGTTTTGTACACATAGCTATCAAAGTAACGAGCGTCTAAATAATCAGCCCAAGATAGTCTTTGAAGGTCGTTGCGAGGGTTGTATACTTCGTACTGACCTAAGAATTTTCTAGCATCTGGGTAGTAAATCCAAAACATAGCTGCTTCACCCACTGGTAAGCCAGTTTCGGGGTGTAAGATAGTTTCTACGGGTGCAATACCCACAATTTCGACTACCATTTTACCACGATTTCTATCCATAATCCAATCCTCTTTAATTCTGTATTTTACAATACTACGAGGGTTAAATTCTCTTCTAGTCATCTCGTATTTCTCCTCAAGTGTGATCGGATCCACGGTCAACACAGAGTCTACTCTACCAGCAGTTTTCTCTTCTAGATCTTTACCAGACAATTCATTTTTAAAATCATCTCTCATGTAAGGGACGATATCTTTGTTTTTGGCTAGGTGAAGTAGAATCTCGATGAATGCACCACCACCAGAGTATTCGTCACCTTCGTACACGAAAGCTTGATTTACTTTTTGACGAACATCGATCACTCGCCAAACTTTTCGTTTCCAGGCAACATCGATTTCTCTAATTCTAGGCTTTTCTATCACACGATTTACGTGCTCTACTCTATCGATAATACCATCTGGAGTTAAAGAATGAGTCCAGCCAGCACGAACGATTTTATCTTCTCTCACCACTGGATCGTTGGTCTGTGCAATTGAAGACAAAGAAGCCAATATTAATCCGGACGCTAAAGTAACTTTGGAAACTATATTCATAGTCTATTTCTTTAAAATAATTGTTGATAATTATACTATATAATGTTGAAGGCTAGTGAGTTGGTATTACGTATAGTACCATCTGGACCTTTTGCTTTAATGTTTACAAATAATATTTGATCGCCTGCTTTTAATTTCTGCATTTCTTCTACTAAACGACGTTCGAATAAAGGACCCGTATTTTTCAAAGGAATAACGTCTTGGTTTCTTGGCACAATCATCACATCGAAGCTTACTACTTGGAACCTTGCATCGTATACGAAATCAGGAAGATCGGCAGATAAACCTTTTTGTGGTTTGATTTGATTGGCTGCAATAGCGCCACCCAATTTCTTCATCAAAGATACTTGAGGATCAGGTATTCTTTTGACACGAATCTTACCTGTAGAAATAGTTCCGCTTGTAGTTCCTCTTTTCGCTGTTATAGCGTAATCAAACTCTCCAGGAGTCGTTACTTTTACCATATAGGTACCGCCTGTACCACGTGTAGCTGTAACTCCAGACGGAACAGTTAAGTTCACATCATTGATATTATAACCAGAGGCAGATATCGTTACCGGATTATCAACACCGATATACATTACATTCATTTTATCTAATTGGAGTGAACCTCCAGCTTGACCAACGATGTATTTAAAAGTATAAGGATAGGTTTCTAATTTACCACCTTTAGTGATGCTAATATTACCTGTAACTGTTTTTTCGCCTGCGCCAGTAGCTTTAAACTTAAGCGTACCCACGCCATTTTCAACTTTCACAGCACCTGCACTAGAAGTTATAGCAGGATTAACCGTGCTGTTGTAGGCAGCCAATAGAATTTTAGCTTCCATTTCCTGTCCTTCCAAAGCGTAACCTTGACTGGTAACAGCAATAGGCTCTAACTTATCAAACTTGTAGTCGTCAATACCTACTTTAGAAGTAAGCAGTTCCAAAGCCATCGCTTCACTGTTCTTAATGTCATTTTGGAACTTAGAGAACATAGAAACAGCAGCAACTACCGGTATGTTATTAAAGGTACCAAAAGTCCAATCACCTGTTGGGTTGTCATCGGTTCTTTTGTATGGAGCTGTATGAATTGGCAAACTTGCTTCGATACGAGCTATTTCTTCAGAAGTCGCTTTTGCTTCAGGGTTTCTTAAGATTTCTAATAATTTAGCTTTATAAGCTTCTAAAGTTGCCTTAACTTCTTCACCTTTATTTCTTTTTACAAAAATCTCGGGCGAAGCGTCGATATTCTCGATGTTTTTGATTTGAGGGGTACCATCTGGACCTTCTACATAACCACCTGCTAGATTGATAACAGAATCTTTCCACCCGTTCAAATAATCATATAGCTGATCTGTTTCGGATTTAATTTGTTTTGCTAAAACATTGATGCCCTTTACTTTATCACGTGTGTCAGCTTGAGATTCTAATTTCTCGAAATTAGCGTACACATCGTTATTTTTATCGGAAATAGCTGTATTAGATCTTTGGATACTACCGTTGATAGTGCCAAAGGCATTAAGTACTTCCTTTGTTATATTAAGCGCTAGCATCGCGGTAAGTACAAGATACATCATTTGTATCATGGCCGCCCGCGGCTCTTTTGGCATTGACATAGGATAAAATCTTTAAATTTTGATGTATAAAAATAGTACGGTTAAAACTTCTGTAAATAATATAGGCTTTCTATTAATAGGAGCAAGCCTTTTTGATCTTATCTACCTTGCATAGCACTTAGCATGTTGCCGTAGATGCTATTTAATGAAGTTAAGTTTTTGCTTAATGCTGCAATTTGTTCTTTAGCAGCTTGTGCATCGTCTGCACTTGAAGCCATTGCATCAGAAGCATTAACTAGGTTACTATAGAATTTATTCATTGCTTTCAAATGATTGTTTGCATCTTGCAACTCAATCTCATAAATCTGATTTAAAGTACCTAAGTTTTTAGACAATACCTGTACTTGGCTGTGGAATTGTGCTGTAGATTCAGATGCTTCGTTGAATGAAGTCATTGTATTTACGGCTCCAGAGTAAGTGTCTTTCAATTTAGTTAATTCTGTAGCTGCAGCTTTAGCCGAAGCAGAGAACTCAGTAGTTGCAGAAGTTACGTCTGACATATCTTTGATTTGCTCTACCGTTTTGCCAAACTTAGCAAAATTTTCACCTAAACGCTTAATGTTTGCAGGATCCATATTTGACTCTTCCAACATTTTGTCAAGTGCAGCTGTAGCGCTTCCGCCACCGATACCCATTGCTGGGCTTACTACAGATTTGCCAGATTTTTTGTAAGCTTCAATTTCAGGATTCTCGTCGATATTTGGATAATATCTTTCCCAATAGTAATCTTTATGAGGAGGTAAAAGACCAATGAAGGCAAACAAGAATACCTCAGTAAACATTCCTATTGAAAGCATGATACCTGCTCCTGGCCAGTGTTGCAACTTGAAAAGTGCTCCTAGTAGTACCAACGAGGCACCAATACCCATTAGGAAGTTCTTGATATATTTACCTTTTTTTGTCTCGAAAAATAATGCTATAGAATTCATTGAATTGGTTATTTATATAGTTATTAATGTTATTAAATTTATTAGCAAATGAATGATGCTGCTGTGATTATTTATTGGTTAAAGAGCTAGATACGTATCTAATCATAGTACGGAATCCAATATGAGACTTGGCGGTATCTGCAAACTCTCTATCTCTATTTGAGATATTCAAGTACTGCTTAGGATCTCTCCAGCTGCCACCTTTCACAACAACTAAACGTTGCCAAGTAGCGTCGTTCTCGCTAATACGTTGCATAACATCAGGATTCAAATCAGAATACAAGTTATCATTATATGCATTTGTTACATATGGAGTGCTTGTCCATTCTGCTACGTTGCCCGACATATTGTACAATCCATAATCGTTAGGCCAATATGCTTTAGCTTTCACGGTATACAATCCACCATCAGCAGAGTAATCTCCACGTCCAGGCTTGAAGTTGGCTAAGTAACATCCTTTTTGATTGATGATGTACGGACCGCCCCAAGGGTAAGGCGATAAATCTCTGCCACCACGTGCAGCCCACTCCCACTCCATTTCTGTAGGCAATTGGAATTCGCCTTCAAAATATTGCTTGCGAGCAGCTCTGTCGCTTCTCCACAATTCTGTTCTCCAATGACAAAACGCATTTGCTTGTTTCCAGTTAACACCCACTACTGGATATTCGTCAAAAGCTGGAAAATTGAAATACTGTTTTGCAATAGGCTCATTGTTTGAGTAAGCAAACTGCGTCATCCATACTGTAGTATCAGGATAGATAGGAACGTTCTCTTGATATACAAATTGAGATGCCGGCGCATTTGGATTCTTGGCATGCATCACCATATCGTATTTCTTGAACGCGTATTTCAATTGTTTTACGTCCAAAGCTTTGTAGCCTAATGGATTTGCAGTTGCATCAATATACATGGTCATCAACTGATCTTGTACATCCGCATCCTTCCAATTGATTTTCTCTTTCCAATTGATTTTATCAATACCGTTATCGTCTGGCTCAACATGCCCAAGCGTAACGTGTGCTATAGAATCGCGGACCCAATTTACGAACTGGCGATATTCTGCATTGGTAATTTCGGTTGCATCCATATAAAAACCAGTCATGTTAAATGAACGAACAGGAGCATCCATGGAACTCTTTATATCTTCATCACTATAGCCTGATTTCATATAACCCGTAGGTATCCTTACCATACCTAAAGGCACTGGCTCTGTATACGTCAGATTATTTGAATAGTCGCCAACTAACTGTCCTTGCGACGATGGTTGTCCACAACTAGCAGCTAACATAACCATACCTAACGCGGCAGTACTCAGGAAAAGTTGTTTCATTGGAATGTATTTAGTCATTAATTTTTCAAATTCTTGCGAAAGGTAAATAATCTTTTTTGTAAATTATTAACTTTCACTATTTTTTTTCAAAAATTGATTATAAAAGTGTAGCCGTCAAGCTATCAAGGCACAATATTGCAAATAATTTTCAAAATAACAACAATATAGTATATTTTTTTTCGTTACCTTATCGAAGTAATTATTTACACAATAGCACCTTTTAAGCTGTTTTTTTGCTACTAAACAGCTAAATAAAGATTTTTTTTTATTCAAACCAAGTTTGTTGAATTTTTTTTTATTAAAAAAGCTGGAAGATTGATTTAACAGGCACTTTACAATGACCCTCGCTACACGACATAAACTCAATTTCATTTTCTGGCGCTTTATTTTCTGAAATTCCGACTTCCTCCTCTTCTACTCCCCATGCCGAATGCACCAATAATTGGCTATCTGCAAAATGCTCATAGAAGAGAAAATGCTCGAATGATGTGACCGGTGCATTCTTCTTGACGGTATCCCAACCGCTCGCCAACTTAAAGTACTGTTGTGCCCAAGTAGCAAAGGCTATAGGATACCTTGCAATAGCTGAAGACTGACTCATTATCATTTGCCGCGCTCGGGATGTAAGCGTGTAATCTGTCTGTATTTGTCCCCAAAACCAAAGATTTTCGCACATCACTGCATTAGAGGACAACATTGCGCCGTCATACAGTTCTGTTTTCCTTACCAAAATATCTGTTTGCCGCACATCTGAGTAGTAGAACATGATTTCGGAACTGTCTGAAAAGTGTGTTATTACGTAGGTCATCAACCATTGAAGCTGCGTCTGCAACTGCTGGCTGGGTGCTATGCTATAAGCCTGCAACATCGCCTGTATCAGGTAAGCAACATCATCTAGCTTGGCAAGATTAATTTGTGGATCCTTGTTGGTTGCTGCTTGGTGTAGCACTTGATTTTTTTGGATATTTAGAAAGGAAGCTAGGATGGCTTCTAGTAGCTGTAATCCTTTCTGTTTATAATTTTCATTGCCTAAAGCTTTATAAGCTTTTAGCATCGCTGTAGCTAAAAGCGCATTTTGGTGGAGTAGTATTTTAGTGTCTGTTATCGGTGGAATTCTTTTGGCGCGGCGGTACTGTAAATCCATCAAAAACTGTTGCTTCATGAGTGTCCATTGTTTGGGCAATAGCAGAAAATCCTTCACGATATTTTCGTCTGTAACAACAGCGTGCAATATATTTTTTCCATGCTCCCAATTACCTTGTTCCTGAATGTCAAAATACGCGATAATAGCTGGCGTGCAGCTTGGGCTTGCCATTAATTCTTGGTAGGTCCATACGTAATATTTTCCTTCAACACCTTCGCTATCGGCATCCAAGGCGCTCCAGTACAATCCATCTTTGTAAAAGGTGCCGTCTAAAAACTGGAGGGTCTTTTCGATGCTGTGCTTATAAAGTACTTTATTTTCTACGCTATATGCCATAGCTAGGGTAGATACCAGCAAGGCGTTATCGTAAAGCATTTTTTCAAAATGTGGCACTTTCCATTGAGCATCGGTAGCATATCGGCAAATACCACCACTTATAGCATCGTATATGCCTGCATGAAGCATTTTATCGAGGCTGTGGTGCAGCATCTCTTTAGCGTCTGTTTCGGGGTATAATTTAGCCAATGTGGCCATCATTTGAAGTACGTTAAATTGCGGAAACTTAGGAGCTGTATTGAAGCCTCCATTTAGGTCATCATATTGGCGCCTTGCCGCTTGCAATATATCTTCGACAGAAATATCCTTAGCCGCACTTGCGCGCTCGTATTGATAGGATTGCTGTAAATGCTGCACCAATTGCCCAGACTGGTGCTGAATTTCGTCTCTTTTTTGTTGCCAAGTAGCTATTACGGCTTCCAATACTTCTTTCCAAGATGCTCTGTGATATATTTTTTGGGGCGGAAAATAGGTGCCACCATAAAAGGGTTGCCTATCGGGTGTAACAAACATATTGAGTGGCCAGCCTCCAGATTGCTGCATGGCTTGCAGTGCATCCATATAAAAATGATCGACGTCGGGGTGTTCTTCTCTGTCTACCTTTATACAAATAAAATGTTCGTTCATAAAAGCAGCAATTTCAGCATCCTCAAAGCTTTCTTTTTCCATTACATGGCACCAATGGCATGTGGCATATCCAATGCTTACCAAAACAGGCATATCTGCTTGTTTGGCTGCTTCAAATGCAGCATCCGACCATGGCCACCATGCTACTGGATTGTGGGCATGCTGTAGTAAATAGGGGCTAGTTTCAAACTGAAGACGATTGGCCATAAAAAACTAATTTTTTTTACGAAATGAAAAACAAAAAAAGGCAGGTCATTGTTTCAGACCCACCTTTGTACCTTTATTTTGTGAAAATACTATTTTCTTTTTTGGGTTTTGGCATACCACAATAACATGGCTGGCTGTAAAGTTAAATTAAATATCATAGCCAAAAACAATGTTAGTGCAGAAAGATAACCTAAGGCTTTTGTGCCATCAAAACTTGAAACAGCAAACACACCAAAACCAAATACCAATACCGCGGTAGTGGCAATAATACTCATCCCTGTTTCTTTTATACTTTGCAGTACCACCTCGTACAAATCGTCATTTTCCTTCATGCGCTGCTGAATATTGGTCATAAACCTAATGGTTACGTCTACACAAATACCCAATGCCACACTAAACACCAATACGGTAGAGGGCTTTAAAGGAATATTGAGCCAGCCCATGAATCCGGCTGTCATAGCAATAGGGATAAGATTGGCTATCATGGCGATGACCGTGATTTTGAAAGACCTAAATAAAACAAACATACACACAATGATCATCCCAAAGGCCCAGGTTAAGGATTCGCCAAGAGAGTTGATGATAAACTTACTGCCTTCTATAAAAGTGATACTCGTTCCTGTAAAGGTGAGGCTTGCACCTGTGCCTTCAAAAATTGCATTAGCTTGAGGTTCTAATTCTGCCAATAGTGCTGGGAGTGCAACACTTCCTATATCTGCTACATTTACGCTTAGTCGTATTCTTTGGGCGGTGCTATCTAGGTACTGTTGCATAATATTGCCTACCAGACCTGCGTTCTTAACAGTATCTAGCTCGCTATTTTGTTGTTTTCTGAAAGCAGAAACAAGTCGAGGCCTTATAACACTAAACTCTGTAGCCGAAGGCAACACATAATTATCGGCCGTATTACCCATCATGCCTTGCCTTGCAAACTTTACTGCCTTAACTAAGTTGAGGCCGCCTCCTATTTCTTTTCTGTTGGTGAGTAAGGTATTGAGGGAGTCTACTCGCTGCCAAATATCCAAACTCTTGAGTGCGCCGTATTTCTCTTTGGTATCAATTATAATTTCCAAGGGCATTACGCCTTTGAAATTTGTTTCAAAAAATTTAAGATCGCTATAAATTTTATCACTCTTAGGCAAATCGTCAACAATAAAGCCAATTTGCTTTAAACGAACAATACCTGCTATAGAAAGCGCTAACATTACTCCACTAAACAAATAAATTGCTTTACGATGACCCACTACCCATTTAGAAAGTGTATCTAATATGCCATTTATCCATTTACTTTCCAAATAGTTGGTGTGCTTTACTTTAGGCGCTGGTAAATAGTTGAAAATTATAGGGAGAATAATGATGGTTATTAAAAAAAGCACGATGGAGTTGATACCTGTAATAATACCAAACTCTTTTAAAATCACTGAATTTGTGATGGAAAAAACACCAAAGCCTATGGCCGTAGTGAGATTGGTAAACAAAGTAATGATACCCATTTTGCCTACCATATTTCTTATAGCTTGTTGCTTTTCTCCTAAGTTGGCAAATTCTTGATGGTATGAGTTTAGGATATAAATGCAATTAGGTATTGCTATTACTACTATCAAAGGAGGAATGCAACCAGTAAGGGAAGTGACCTCATAACCAAAAACTGGCAGCATACCCATCGACCACACCACGCCTATAGCTATGATGAGCATAGACATAATAACAGCCGAAAAGCTCTTGAAGAAAATAAAAATAATAAATGCAGTTATAGCAAATGAAAGAATTAAAAACAGAACGATTTCATCTTGTAATAAATCTGCGGTTTTAGTTCGGATAAAAGGTAAGCCAGAATAATGCGTTTCTATTTGGGTACTTGCGCTAAAGGCATCGCCAGCAGCTACAATGGCATTCATCAATTCTGTTCTTTGAGGGGTTACCATTATTTCTTTATTCACAGATACGGCAATAAGATAAGCACTGGTTTCTTTATTGTACAGCAAGCCTTTATAAAACGGCAACTCAAAAAACAGTTGTTTTAAAGAATCTAATTGTGCCTGTGAAAAATCTTTAGCCGAAGGAAAAATGGGTGAGGCAGAAAGTTGCGTAGTACTATCGGGATGGGTGTATATAGCATTACTTACAGCCAAAACACTTTCTACATAGGGGATATTCTTGAGTGATTCTGTAAAAGTTATTAAGGCTTTAAATTTTTCGGTTGTAAACAACTCCTCCGATTCAAAACCTACTATCACATTCATCGCATCGGCGCCATAGGTTTTTATAAAATCTTGATAGGCTTTATATTTGGGATTATCGGTAGGAATAGCATTCGTAAAATTGTAACTCATTTTTAAATTGCCCAGTTGCACTCCAAAAAACAGGGTGATACCAGCAATAAGCACTAACAACAGCACTTTATATTTCAAAATAAAGTCGGCAAATTTATACCACATAGATATTAAGTTATAGAATAATTCAAAAGGATTATTTTGTTGGTAAATTCTTTAATAAGACGCCAAAGTTAAGTGTAAATACAAATACTTAGCTAAATATAATAAAAATCAAAATTTAGATAATTCTATAAACATTTGAATTGGTTACCTTTGCAAAAAATCAAAACAAAGGACAGATTTATGACACCCGACAAGAAAGTGTACAACAGCATACTCGATACCATCGGAAATACACCATTGGTAAGACTCAATAAAGTAGTGGCAGACTTACCGTGCAAGGTATATGCAAAGGTAGAGTTTTTTAATCCCGGCAACTCTGTAAAAGACAGAATGGCATTGAAAATGGTGGAAGTAGCCGAGCAAAGTGGCCTACTAAAACCCGGTGGCACGATTATAGAAGGCACCTCTGGAAATACCGGTATGGGCTTGGCTTTAGCAGCCATTCAAAAGGGCTACAAGTGTATTTTTACTACAACCGATAAACAATCAAAAGAAAAAGTAGATATATTAAGAGCCTTAGGTGCAGAGGTAATTGTTTGCCCTACTAATGTAGAACCAGAAGACCCCAAATCTTACTACTCGGTATCTAAAAGACTCGCTCAGGAAATCCCCAATTCATGGTATGTTAATCAGTACGATAATCCAGCCAACAAATTAGCACACTACGAGCAAACCGGCCCGGAAATATGGGAACAAACAGAAGGGAAGGTAACACATATTATTGTTGCATCTGGAACAGGAGGCACTATTACGGGTACTGCTAAATATTTGAAAGAAAAAAACCCCAAAATACAAGCTTGGGCGATAGATAGCTATGGCTCTTTATTGACTAACTGGTTTAATACCGGAGAAATAGACATGAGCTTTGTGCACCCCTATATTACAGAAGGCATAGGCGAAGACTTTGTACCCGAGAACTACGAAAAAGCGTTTATAGATCATTTTGAGCAAGTAAGCGATAAAGATGGCGCTGTAATGGCGCGTAGAATTGCTAAAGAAGAAGGCATCTTTGTAGGCTACTCCGCAGGCTCGGCTATAGCTGGACTGAAACAGCTGAAAAACAAACTTAAACCCGAAGACATCGTGGTAGTTATTTTCCACGACCACGGCTCGCGCTATGTAGGTAAAGTTTATAACGATGAATGGATGCTACAAAGAGGTTTCTTAGACGTAAACACCGTTCAGGATTTGGTAAATGGTATAGGTAGAAGAAAATTAGTGACCATAGATGCTACTGCTACTGTGCAAGAAGCTATCGAAAAAATACAAAAATATGATATAGAGCAAATACCTGTTACAGAAAACGGTGAATTTATAGGTGCAGTATCGCAAAATGGCTTGTTTAAAAAAATACTCAATAACATGACCCTTAAAGAGCAAGCTATTGCAAAGGTACTAGAACCAAGCTTGCCTATTGTAGCCGCCAATACACCTATTGATAGGCTATCGAGCTATATTAACGCAGAAAATGGTGGTGTTTTGGTAAAAGATGAAGCAAATGGCGATTACCAAATCATAACAAAGTATGATATCATTAATGCTTTAAGTAGATAGTACAGATAAATATACCGCTCTATAAGCACCCTATTACCAGTAGCTTTTATACCAATGTGCTCTTTAATCCGCTTTACATGCGTCTATTTTTTTGATATTAAGTACATTAAAATATGTGAATGATATTAGCAAGCGCAATATGGTTTTTTGATGAAATTTGATAGCCTAAATAGCATAAAGGCAACTGCCCTACTAGATTTTTTCCAGTAAGGCTGTTGGGCTTTTAAAACTTTACGCTTTTTACCGCTTCTCTATTTTTTGCACATAGGGGCTATAGCCAGCTGCATCTACCCTGAGTATATACATGCCGGGAGCATAGGCCGCAACATCTAGCAGATAGCTAGGGCTGGCATTGACCGCGCGCTCCAATACCCTGCCTTGCACATCGAGTAAAGTTATGGTATGCTCAATAGCAGGCAGTTGGGCCAGCTGTACCTGCTGCATAGCAGGATTGGGAGCTATGCTTACCTGCTGCTTATGCAGCGCCGCTACGCTAGTAGTATTTAAATTTGGAGAGCAGTCTCCGCCATACTTCTCATTTACATAGGCCATCTCCTGTACCCCATCTTTGTAAGAACAAAGTAGGTACTCGCTTTCAGAATGTGAAAATACAATAATATCCAAAACATGGTTTCCTACAGAGCCTACGCCTTCTATAAAGACTAGTGGGTATTCGCGGCTGTAAAGATACCTTGGACGCCAGTCTAAATTTCTTAAATAAATGCGTTTACGACCTGCTACTATAGCCGTACTATCTACCACCCCTGTATAGGCATTGAAGCCCAAACCTACAAAGGTGTCTCCGGGGCTCAGGCCGAAATCGATTAATAGTCTATCGGTAGTGTCCTCCACTCTTCTCGACCACACCTTACCCGTAATAGTATCTTCCCGTATATAATGGTTTACAGGATACAAGGGTTGCCCTACAGTGTTCCGTGATACCATATAAGTCTTCTTATAATACTTCCCATCCATTAAGGTATCTTCTTTGAATATTAAAAATTGTGATAATATTCGAGGCGGTACGACATCAGCAATATCCTTGTAAACAATATTCCATCTAGTACTATCCTTGCCAAATATAGACTTATATGGGCCTTCTTGTGCTTGTGCGGTGTAGTGCTGTGCTCCAAAGAGCAATAGCACGAGTATATACATAAACTGTTTCATAATCGTTAGTTTTAAAATATTTTGAAAAAAAAATAAGAAATGCTATAATTTATTGAACTTGATATGGCTAATGCCGCCTTCGTTATTACCGCTTCTCTATTTTTTGCACATAGGGGCTATAGCCAGCTGCATCTACCCTGAGTATATACATGCCGGGAGCATAGGCCGCAACATCTAGCAGATAGCTAGGGCTGGCATTGACCGCGCGCTCCAATACCCTGCCTTGCACATCGAGTAAAGTTATGGTATGCTCAATAGCAGGCAGTTGGGCCAGCTGTACCTGCTGCATAGCAGGATTGGGAGCTATGCTTACCTGCTGCTTATGCAGCGCCGCTACGCTAGTAGTATTTAAATTTGGAGAGCAGTCTCCACCATACTTCTCATTTACATAGGCCATATCCTGTACCCCATCTTTGTAAGAACAAAGTAGGTACTCGCTTGCAAGATTAGAAAATTCAATAATATCCAAAATTTTGCCTCCAACAGCGCCTACGCCTTCTATAAAGACTAGAGGGTATTCGCGGTTGTAAAGATACCTTGGACGGCCATCTACATGTCTTAAATATATGCGTTTACGCCCTGCCACTATAGCCGTACTATCTACCACCCCTGTATAGTCATTGTAGCCCAAACCGACAAAGGTATCTCCGGGGCTCAGGCCGAAATCAATCATAAGGTGAATAGTAGTGTCCTCCCTTTTCCTAGACCACACCTTACCCGTAACAGTATCTTCCCGTATATAATGGTTTACAGGATACAAGGGTTGCCCTATAGTGTTCCGTGATACCATATAAGTCTTCTTATAATACTTCCCATTCATTAAGGTATCTTCTTTAAATATTAAAAATTGTGATAATATTCGAGGCGGTACAACATGAGCAATATCCATGTAAACAATATTCCATCTAGTACTATCCTTGCCAAATATAGACTTATATGGGCCTTCTTGTGCTTGTGCGGTGTAGTGCTGTGCTCCAAAGAGCAATAGCACGAGTATAT
>CAYSCJ010000002.1:0-115346 GCA_964429515.1 uncultured Taibaiella sp. | reverse complement strand
GGAAACAGCCCTTTTTTTGAACAATTACTTTATTTTACCGGACAACAATAAAAAATAATATCAGACACTTGTTTTTGTTGTGATGTATATATATTTTTGTTATTCTATTATTTTGAATATTATAATTGTGAAACAATATGAGAAAATTAATCAATTCATTGTCATTTTTGGCAATAGGCGTAGCCTTAGGTGCTAATGCGAATGCACAGATTGTGTATCCATATGTGTTAGACTTTGAATCGGCGACCACATCGCCTTCTTCAAAATCCTATAATTCTGCAGATACCATTACTGCCAATAATGCGAAGTGGACAATGCCAGGAACGTTTCTAGGATCCATGTTATCTACAGAATTTAGAAACGGCAACAATTCTGCTCGTGTAAGAAGAGTAGATGATGTAACACCCAATACCAATGCCATCCTGACGCTGCATACAGATTTGCCTTTAGGTGCCGACTCCTTCAAATTTGCCGTTGCACGGTATGGATCAGATAACCCATCAAAGCTTTTTGTACAATATTCTACCAACCAAGGTGCTACATGGACACTCGTTGGCGATACCATTAATGTAACAAACGCTTACACAGCACCAACGACTGTAAGCCTGCATGTTGGGCAATCGTCACCTATCAGATTTAGAATCATAAAAGCCAACATCGATGCAGCTCGATTAAACATTGATGATATCACTGTTACTCCTGGTGCTCAGGCTTCAAATATCGTAATGACTGGTTTTACTCCTAGTGGTTCGGCCGTACACCCCTCTACTAATACTTTGACGCTAACGTTTAATGAAGACGTAGTTGCAGGTACAGGTAATATTACGCTACATGAAGTGGGCGCTGGTGCTACGCCATTTGCTGTGACAGGCGCTAATGTAGCTTTTGCTGGCAATACCGTTACCGTATCGGGTCTGACGTTAAATCCTACTACATCTTATTACGTTCAGTACGACTCGGCTGCCATAGTGGGGACTCCAAGCGGACTGAATTCGATAGGGATTTATGACAACACGACATGGGCGTTTACTACTTCGGCAAATGCTTTACAAAACTTTACAGAAGATTTCACGAACTGCTCCGGCACTACTATGGGTGTTTTCACAGCATACTCTGTTGAAGGTAGTCAAAATTGGTATTGCGATAACTTTGATGATACTACCTCTAACTTTGAGCCACCATATTTGTCAATAAACGGAGGCACAGGGTCGGCATCGTTCCTAAATAAAGATTACTTGGTAACTACTTTGCCTATTGATATTACAGACTTGGATATAGATAAAGTAAATCTTTATTACACAGAAAAACGCAGATTTGGTGGCGACGGTGTTACAAGAGGAATATACTATTCACAAGATTTTTCTGGCGATGCAGGCACAGCCACTTGGGTAGCTATTGATAACAATCTAGAGGTGATATCCCAAACAGGTACTTTTGTAAGAAGAAACAAAGACATCACTACATTGATAGACCCTAGCCAACCTTTTTATTTGGCTTTCTTGTATGAATCGATAGAAGATGTAGATTCTGGTAGGGTATGGCAATGGTCGTTGGACGATATCGAATTTGAAGTAATTGAGAAAGATTCCAATATCAGTATCAATCCATTAAATAATACAGGTTTTCATGTTGCCGTTATGGGTATGGCAAAAGCTAATGAGGTAAATGTTCGCGTAGCCTCTGGTGTAGATTTGAACAATGCAATTGTTACGATTTACGATGTTAGTGGCAGAAATGTATACACCAGTAAAGAACAATTCAGAGCAGGAACACAATTGTTTCAAATAAACAATGTAATGTTGAAAACGGGTATGTACGTATTAAAATTAGACACACCGCAGGGTATAAAAACAGTAAAGTTCCTAGTAGAATAATTATTTAAATTTTTTAATTTATCTTTGAGTCACTTACTTTTTTGGTAAGTGACTTTTTTTATTAAATGATATTTGTATGAGAAAACTTTATCTACTACCATTGATGCTTATGGTTTTTAGTTGTGTCGCACAAGCACAGTTGACATATGATGTTATTTCATTTGAAAATAACGTAACGATGCCTAACAGCAAAGCATACAATAACACTGGGGTCGTTTCGCTTAGCGGTATAGACTGGACGATGCCTGGCGTGTATTTGGGTACCATGGATGCGCAAGACTTTAAAATGCAGAATAATTCAGCAAGGTTTCGTAGGCTTAATGATGCTGTAGGTGCAAATGGTTATATGGAAACACAAGAAGATTTTACACAGGGTTTTGAATACTTTGGCTTCTATGGTGCCATGTATGGCTCCGATGCGGGCGGCGTGCTACAATTGTCGTATTCTACCAATCAAGGAAGTTCTTGGACGGCATTAGACACTTTTGAAATAGCGCCCAATAATAACCCAACCCTATACATATCGCATGAGCATATTATAGGCAATGTGCGCTTTAGGCTTTCAAAAATAGATAATACAGATGCCAGAATAAATGTAGACAGCATCTTTATAATTCCAATGGGTGCACCACCTGATGATTTAGAAATAGTATACATGCTACCACAAGGCAGCACTACTCCTAAAGACGAACTTTCGCTGGTATTTAATCAGCACATAGAGGAAGGGGCGAGCGGTAACATTACTGTGGTGAATATGACTACAAACACCAGTCAAGTATTTGCAATAGGCGGTCCAAATATTCGCTTAAACTCCGATACTATGGTTATTGAAAACGTTACTTTATTGCCTTTTAACGATTATTATGTGCTGTTAGACTCTACGGTTGCAGAATCAGAATACAATGGTGATTTATCGCCTGGAATTTACGATAGTACCCAGTGGGTCATTAATGTAATTCCATCTCATTTGCAAAATACATTTTCAGACTTTAGCGTTTGCGACCAATGGGGCAATTTAGGTGTTTTTAAACAGTATTCGGTAATAGATGGCAGTAGACGCTGGAATTGTGAAATTGAAGGTACAGATACCTTCATAGCCATGTCTGGTAATAACGGAACAGCAAGTGCCGTTCAGAATGAAGACTGGTTGGTGTCTATCTTACCGTTCGATTTTAATGATAGAGCTGCAATGATAAAATTCAAGGAAAGAAAAAAAGGCATTGGTAGTAATGTGGTAAGAAAAGTAAGCTACACCACCAATTTTAATGTGAATATCACCACCACTACATGGCAAGATTATACCACCATTGCAGATGATTTTGTAGATGATAATTGGAAAACCAAGGAAATACAGCTAAGCGGCCCTATCGTTGCAGCAAAACCCTTCTTGGCCATAAGTTATACCAATCAAGCTAATGCTAGCCAGGCAGACGCATGGCAGTGGGCAATTGACGACTTTGAGGTGATTGTAGACACCAGCTTATCGGTAAACCATATAGAAAACATATTGCCTAGCTGCTATATAGCCTATCCTACGGCTTCCAGCCAAATAGATATTGGTTTATTTAGCAACGAAAACATAGATGCCGCAGACTTTATAATTATGGATATCGCAGGACGACAAATGCACGCACAACGTCAGTCGGTGCAACAAGGCATGAATGCCATTCGCTTGCAGCCTATAAATCTTACCTCTGGTATGTATGTACTGAAAGTACTGACCAACAAAGGATTTATAACAAAAAAATTCCTTATTAATCAGTAATCGAACAAGTTTGGCTTTGTTTTTGATGTAGTATAAAAGAACAAAATATATCATTATGAAAAGAATTATCACCACTTTGGTAATGCTAGGTTTTTTAAGTAGCCAAACGCCTTTGGCACAAGCCCAAAATATAGACAGTAAAAAGTTGAGGTTTGGAGCATTTATAGCCCCAACGCTATCTTGGATGCGCCCAACTGCAAATAAAAGCGACGACAACCAGTTTCTTACCTCTAACAATGGTTCGAAAATTGGTTTTACCTATGGCTTAATGGCAGAGTATCGTTTTGCTGAAAACTATTCATTTGTAACAGGCTTACAAATTAATATGACTGGCGGAAAAATAAATACCGAAAGAGATAGAGGCGCTATTCCTACAGATCCAAATGCGTATGTAACGACTACTGCTTTTGATTATAATTTGCAGTATTTGGAAGTTCCGCTCGCGTTAAAAATGCGAACCAATTTGATAGAAGGCTTCCGCTTTTTTGGTCAGTTAGGCATCACACCATCAGTGAATATAGGCAAAAAAGTGAGCTTTGAAGTAAATACAGTAGAGGACGGTTTGCCCCAACGATACGAAGACTCCAATGTAAAGCTAAAAGGCGCCTTAACGATATCTCCTATCCTCTTCCAAATGAATATAGGCGTTGGTGCAGAGTATCCTCTTAACGATCAACTTTCTGCTTACTTTGGGCTCTTTTTCAACAACGGTTTTGCGCCAGACGTTACCAATACCGTCAAGTACAATAACTTTGGATATAGAGGTACGTTCAAAGACGGCAATGTTAGGCTTAATAACTTTGCGTTGAGGTTAGGATTGTTTTTCTAAGAATCACCCCTACATAATTTAGAAATTGTCTAAAAGCAGCTATCTTTATTCTTTATAAAATAGCATACTTTAGACAATTTTTTTTTAGAATTAATGCAGACATCGCCATCCACTACCAAGATACCACCCGTGTATTTTCAGCATATTTTTACGGCTCTATGTATCATTACCATATTGGGCTTTTTTATAGGCAGAGCCTTGGTGTCTGTCGGCAGTATCGTATTAGCTGTTGCCGTTTTATACCAGTATGGTGTAAAGGCCACGCTACGTCAGTTTTGGGCATTTAAATGGAATGTTTTTGCATTATTGCTTTTGCTTACTAGTGCTTTAAGTTATTTTTGGAGCGACAATACCGCATCTTGGGAGGCCGATACCGTAACAAAACTCAGCTTATTGGTATTGCCATTAGGCTTTTCGGTGCCCTTATTAAACAAGCAACAGGTGGTAAAAACGATTGTATATGCATTGAATGTTTTTATCACCCTCACCATTATCAATAGCTTGTATATATATGCACTAGATGTTGAAAAGGCTCAAGAAGGCTATATGTTAGTCACCACCGTATATGGCGATCATATTCGGTTTAGTTTTGTGATAGCACTCACCATACTATTAAATTTGTTTTTAGTATTCGAGCATTCCCGCTCTTTAGCAAAAAGTGTTAGGTGGCTGCTAGGCTTAGCAAGCTTACTCTCTTTTGCATACTTGCACTTGTTGAGCGCTCGTACTGGGCTTTTGTGTGCGTACACAGGTATAGGGCTATTGTTATTGGTGAAGGCATGGAAAAGAAAGAAGGTGTTGGCATTAGGCGTATTAGTGGGCCTATGTTTGGTACCGTTAGTGGCCATGCAGTTGTCGCCTAGATTGGCAAGTAAGGTAGCGTTTATGCTTCATGAGATAACGACTGTTAGTAGCCAATCTGCCGCAGTACAATTCAACTATAGCGATAATAACAGGGTATTGTCCTATGCAGCGGCTATCAACAGTATTGTCGACTATCCATTGTTGGGCGTAGGCAGCGGAGACTTGCGCTCTGAGATGCGCAAGCAATATCAGATTTTATACCCCGATGTACCCTTAGATGGTAGCCTAGAGGTGCCTCATCTACAGTTGTTATCGACAGTAATGGCAATAGGTATACCATTGGGTGTATTGTGTATTATAGGGTTATTGTTAAGCCCACTTTGGCATGCGCAAAAGCACCGGCTATATGTATACATCAATGCATTATTGATGCTTATCTTTTTTTCAATTGATGCCAATCTTGAGGTTCAGTTTGGCATATTGGTTATTGTTTTTTATACACAATTGTGGTACTTGTTGGCAAGTAGCTCTGTAAAAGATACGGGAAAGACACCCATTTAATCTTGGTCATTGACAGGCAGTGTTACTTTGCCTCTTTTATTTTATTGAGAATAAAGTTTACTTCTGTGTCAATATTATTCAGTTTATCGTCTTTGTTTGTGGATAATTGAATATCTGGAAGTACGCCACGGCCGTGTTCGCCTAATGCTTCAAAGGGTTTAATATTCATGGTGCCAACTCTTAGCGACAATTTTGAGTGTTTGAGTTTAATCACAGGGAGTTTGCCTGCAACAGTGCCATTATAAGCGCCTCCGGTTTCGGTACCCACTATAGTACCTCGTTTTTCGCTTTTAAAGTTAGCGGCCGTTATAGCGGCGGCAGAGAAGGTGCCTCCATTGGTAAGCAGCCAAATGTTGCCGGTATACCTAGTAGGTGGTGCCTTCTTTAAATTGCTTTGTTTCATTCTATAAACGTACGTGTTATCTGCTTTTTTTTGTGTTCGGGAGGCATACACAATGCCATCTATCCAAATAAAAGGTAAGCCTATAGGGTAGGCCCATTTTGGTATATTTATGAGTGTCCAAAGTGGCATTTTGTATTTTGTGAGGGTAATTGTTTGGGGCGAAACGGTGGCATAATATTCCTGATTGGTGATGTATCCGTGCAGTACATTTATTTCGGATACTGCACCGCCAGGATTACCTCTTAAATCTAAAATCAGATTAGGTATAGCACCATTTTTTAAAGTATCGAATATTTCACGGTATGCTTTTCGAGCGCCAAGTATATTAGTAAAGCTTTTTATTTTTAGCAGAGCAGCTTGGCTATCTACAAACGAAAGTTCCTTGAGGTACGTGTCGGTGTCTTTATCGTAAATGTATTTGTAAGAAGGGGTTTTGGTTTTTTTATTTTCTACAACAGCAGTATCGTTCTTATTGGCGCTGTCTTTTGCTGCAAGAGCAGCTTCTTTGGCTTTAGATAAACTGTCTAGAGTGGTTTTGGGAATTCTGGAAAGCTTGTGTGTGAATACACTATCATTTATACGAAGGGTAAGTAAAAGCGTATCTTCAATACCCATGAGCCTCGTGTACAGACTGCCTATTTTTTCAGCAGTCATAAAGTTGAAATAACTTGTATTATAACCGTCTCCTGTAATGACTCCTTGAAAAGTATCTTTAAGTGTTTGGGGTGAAATATGGTTGATTTTTAGCAATTCTGCACCTAATGTTAGGCTGCTATCTATTGTATGGTCTTTAGTTACATAGTATTTATTAGCTTCTTCAAAAATCTCGAATTGAGAGAACGGCCCTTTACTGCCTTTTATCGCGGCCTTCTCGTCCTTGCTGAGCTTCTTGCTGGCAGGCAATATAAGCGTATGGCCTTGTTTGATATTAGCTACTAATGGCGCTAATTTCATATAAAAGTCTTTACTATTCATGGGCGATTGAATAGAGGCAGCCAAATTATCAAATGATTGATAAAGCGCTTTTTTTTCGATATACCAATCAATGTCGGGGTGCATAGAAAAGAGCGCTTTCTGCACTCGTTTAATGTCTTTTTGCAGATGGGCTACCGGTATGGGTGTTTCTAGTGCATCGTTGTATTTTTTTATCGAGGTACAAGATGCTAAAGCCAATAGCGCCGCAAGACCCATGAGTTTCCAAAAATTAGTTAAGAACATATAAGGAGGGAATGGTGTTAAAATTTAATAAAAAGTATTAGCAAATCTATTTTAAAAAATGTAATTAAATCGCTGTGGCGAAAAAATTATTGGGCGTCTTGAGAGTTTGTATATTATTCTTCACTTACTTACACCGATAATTGAATATCTTTGCCGCAAACATTTTTTGTACTTTAGTCCATTTTAAAAGTATCATGCAATTACTATTAACAGACATTATAAAAACGAAAGCAGTAGAAGCCATAAATACGGTTTTCCCCGACGCTGCTGCTACTATAGACGAGATTACCGTTAATGAGACTAAGCCAGAATTTCAGGGAGACTATACCTTGGTGATGTTTCCGTTTATAAAAAAACTAAAGCAAAACCCCGAAACTCTAGGAGAGAAGATAGGAGCCTATTTAGTAGCTCATAATGATTTGTTTACTTCGTACGAGGTAATAAAAGGCTTTTTGAATCTTACTATTGAAGACGCGTTTTTACTTGATTTTTTGAAGCAACAGTATACCAACGCTTCATATGGCAAACAGCCTGCTACGGGTAAGCGTATGATGGTAGAATATTCGTCTCCAAATACCAACAAGCCGCTACATTTTGGGCATTTACGTAACAACTTTTTGGGTTGGTCGGTGTCTAAAATATTAGAAGCCAATGGGCACGAAGTAATTAAAGCCAATTTGGTAAACGACAGAGGTATCCATATATGTAAATCTATGATAGCTTGGATGCGCTATGCAAATGGCGCAACACCCGAAAGCACAGGTATAAAGGGCGATCATTTAGTGGGCGATTACTATGTAAAGTTTAATGATGCATACCAAGTAGAAGTGGCAGAAATGGTGGCTGCTGGTATTGATAAAGAAACTGCCGAAAAACAAGCACCCATAATGCTAGAAGCGCAAGAGCTGCTCAGAAAATGGGAAGCTGGCGACGAAGAGGTATATGGTTTATGGCAAACTATGAATGGCTGGGTGTATGATGGCTTTGAGTTGAGCTATAAGGCACTAGGCCTGGAGTTTGATAAATATTATTATGAAAGCAATACCTATCTTTTGGGTAAGGAATTGGTGGCTGCGGGATTAGAAAAAGGTATATTATACAAGAAAGAGAATGGCTCGGTTTGGATAGACTTGACAGCAGAGGGTTTAGATGAAAAACTATTATTACGTGCAGACGGCACCTCTGTTTACATGACGCAAGATTTGGGTACGGCAAAATTGAAGTATGATGAATATAAAACAGATAAAAGTTTGTATGTAATAGCAGATGAACAAAACTACCATATGCAGGTGCTGCAGCTAATACTAAAGAAGCTACAGGAGCCAAGTGCAGACGGCATTTATCATTTGTCGTATGGGATGGTTGAGTTGCCCTCTGGCAGGATGAAAAGCAGGGAAGGCACAGTAGTAGATGCAGATGACATGGTTGAGGAAATGATACAGTTGGCTAAACAACAAACTGAAGTGGCTGGTAAAACAGAGGGTTTCACGCAAGAAGAATTAACACAACTATACAATACTATAGGCTTGGGAGCCTTGAAGTTTTACTTACTGAGGGTAGAGCCCAAGAAGAAAATGATTTTTAATCCAGCAGAGTCGATAGACCTACACGGATTCACTGCCACATTTGTTCAATATGCACATGCTCGTATTTGCTCAATACTCAGAAAAAATGAAGGTTGGGAAGAAAAAGCAGCGAGTGTAGATTTAAGTGCTACTAATTTAGCGCCCCTTGAGCGTAGTTTGTTATTGCAGTTAGAGCAGTTGCCGCACATTATTGCGTTGGCAGGCGCAGAGTACAACCCATCTGTAATATGTAATTATGTGTTTAAGTTGGCACAAACATTCAATTCATTTTTCGACAAGCACTCTATTATTCGAGCAGAAAATGACACGATAAAAACAGTCAGGATTATGCTATCGAAAATGACAGCCAATGCCATCAAAGCACTAATGCATTTATTGGGTATTGAGGTGCCAGAAAGAATGTAATACCGCTGCAGCAGCAAGAAACTCTTGCAATCATACAAAAGCCAACCGAATGGATACTACCTGCGGTTGGCTTTTTTTAGGTATTGTATATAGCAAAGTTTGATTTTTCTATAGTCCATCTAAGGCTTCTTTGCTGATTAAAACACCATTTCGTGCCCCTTCAATAGCCCAAAAATCCAAATTCATTAATCATTATTTTCCTTTGTATATAATCTTCAAGAGTACTATTTCGCATTATGCATTAATGTTAAATTATTGCTTTTTTATACAAAAATGATATTGAATTGTTACATTAGTAAGTAAAAACTAAGCTTATGTTGCATATAAGAAAATTGATTTTTATAGGGCTGCTTACAGCAACTAGTTGTGTGGCATCTTACAAGGTAAATGCACAACAGTATATATCTTTAGGGTCAGTGGCAGGTATTGGACATTCAAGTTTTAGTAATACACCTTACAAATCAAAATTTAATCCGGTTTTTTCTGCCGGTTTGAGCTTTGTTTACGCCAAGCATAAGCATTGGGGTTTGGGTATAGATGTCATGTATTCAAGAGAGGGCGCCATTTATGAATGGGTGTCGGACGATGTAAGGCATAGGCTCCATTATTTTCGCATACCAATCAAAGCCTATTATTTTTTAGGTGCTTACCCCTCTAAAATTCGTCCGAAAATATATGCAGGTCCAAGTGTTGGTTTCAATTTAGGCGAAGACATCGATTGGGGCACTAATTTGATAACCTTGCCTTTTTACAAACAACAAGCGGTAGACCTAGGTTTATTGTTTGGATTTGGACTAAATATTAAAATCATGAACAATTTTTGGCTGAATACCGATTTTAATTTCTATCAGGGATTTGTAGATGCTACTCAGTATATAAATAGTGCCAATCTGAATCAGAAATTGCAATTACAAGTAGGAATTCTTTTTGGATTGAGTAAATGATGATCTTTTATTGACGAAGTTATCGCAGGCTCGGTGCTCCAATTATTTTTACGCATAGCGCCTGCCAAAGTTGGATGAGTGCTAACTCACTGCTACATCTTCTTAGAGCGACTAACATCAGCGACAAAAAAAAGCGCTCCTTAAGTGACATTTTATGGCAAGTAGCACTATTGGCATTTTTTTTTATGTTTGGTACCCACTATTTAGAGTTTGTGTTTTTTTATATAACAATATGTATATGAATAACTTGGGTGTGCTTGGCCTTATGTATGCAATCTTATTAAAAAAAATATTTTATAAAAATCATTTTTTTACCCAACCAATTTTCTTGCATTGAAGTCTATATTGTTGAGTTGTTTAATGTTATTGAGTAAAGATCACATTAATACTAATTAGTGTGGTCTTTATTTTTCAAAGAATGTCATTTTTGTTTCAAGTCTAATAGTGTTCTGTAGTTTTTACTACGGAACTTTTTTTTGCGCCCTGCTTTGTTGGGCATATAGTTTGTTGCTAATTGCGTTTCAAAAAATTAACCCAAGGAAGAAGACCTGCTAATTAAAGGTTGGTCACTTCCTTGGGTATTTTTATTCAACAAATATTTTCCAAAAAATGCTTGTTAAAGATTTGGGTTTGATAAAGCATACTTAGGAGTATTCTTAAAGTTATTGTGTTTTAATACAAAACATGTATTTGTCCTTTCTTCGTAAATTTAGTACCATCGCTACAGGTATATACTAGATAGTAATGATACACTCCAATGTCAACTTTTTGGCCTTTATACGTTCCGTCCCAAGTATCGTTTTGGCTAATAGAAGTAAAAATCACTTCACCGTATCTATTGAATATTAAGAAGTCTTGTATCGTCTGTAGGTTAGTAGCCATAAGCTCTAATTCGTCGTTCATGCCATCGCCATTCGGACTGAAAGCATTGGGTACAAACAAATCACAACAAGCAAAGGTATTGATATACAGAGAGTCTTTCCATTCACATCCATACTCGTTGGTAGCAAATGCATATACGTGCCCAGGCTTGTTTATAAAGGCGTATTTAGCACTATTGCCCAAATTTGGCAAGCCCTCGGGGAAGTAGCTAGATGGCCCAAACTCGTATTGTACACCAGCGGTGGCAGGGACATTTAGTATCAAAGTATCTTGTTCACATATATCTACAGTGTTTGCGCTCAATTTAAATTGAGGATAATCCGAAACGAAGAAACTGTCTACTAACATTTCTGAAAAACAACCATTTACGCTTTCCACAAACAGGCTGTAGTATTGCCAACCGAGGCTATTGTTGTCGGGAGCATATGTTGTAGTAGCATTGATGCTTGCTCCATTGTATGTCCAATAATAGCGAGTACCATCTTGATAGGCGTTTCTGAGTGTTAGCACAATGGGTTCGCCTAGGCAATAGCTCTTAGCTACGTCTATTTGAGGCGTTTCTAAGGTTGGGTATATTCGAATACTCTTAGTAACAGTCGGGCTGATGCAGCCATTATTCTCTGTATAAACGCTTATGATTTTGCTGCCTTGGGTATTCCATGATACAAAATAGTTGGGGTGTGAATTGTTTACATAGTTGGCGCCTCCCCAGTTCCACACGAAGGTTACGCCCGTCGCGGAAGCTCCTGTGTAATTTACCAACACCGTGTCTTTTGTACAATTTATTGTATCTGGTATGATATCAAAATCTGGTGCAATGGTTTCACCAATGAGCACCTCGATAGAATCTCTGAAGCTTTCACAGCCATTGCTATTTTGCGATACATAATACATCTGCGTACCCAAAATAGAAGTGTTAGGAATTGGTGCCGTACTACTGCCTACACCACCCACAGGGCTACTATACCAAAGAATGCCTACACCCGTTGCGCTTAAAGGTGCTGCAGGTGCGCCCAAACAGTATCCCACAGGGCTAGTTACTAGTGGTAATGGCGATCTCTGCGTTACGGTTAGGTTCAATACTTTATTCGAATCACAATTGTCTACAGATGTATAGGTGTGTATATACACGCCAGTAGTGAAGTAATTCAATCCGTGGAATAGGTAAAGCGAACCTTGGCAGATGGTAGCATCTGTAGTGTCGGAGTATGCTGGGTTTACTTGCAAATTTAATTGTATAACAGAGTCGCAACTTTGCGTACTCGTGAATGTGTGGCTGTATAATCCCGATGCAGTTAGGTTAGCTCCATAGAAATTATACGGTAAATTGTTAGAGCAAGTAGTGTCATAGGTAACAATATTGTATGTTGGATTTACAGTAAGGTTTAGGAAAGTGAAGCTGTCACAGCCAACGCTACTATTGGTAAGGTATGTTGCAACGTTTGCACCACCATTATTTACTGTGATACCATTCCAAATATAAGGCAGCTCATTCTCACATATTACAAGGTACTCCTGAACACCGATGGAATCATGCACAAAAAGTTGGGTTACGACCACAGAGTCACATTGGTTAATAACGCTTAAGGTATCGTAATACGTGCCCGCACTACTTACTGCCGTATTGGAAGGAAGTGTGTAAGTGTCGTTGTAGCAAATGGTATCATTTACAATTGTTACAGCAATATTGGTAACGGCTAGATTGAGTACTCTAATAGAATCACAGTTAAGCGTAGTGGTAAAGCTATGCGTGTAAAACCCAGCATTGCGGTAAGTATTGTTGTTGTATGCAAAAGAATCGTTGGAACAAATAGTGACGTTAAACGTGTCTATATAGCTAGGGTTTATTTGTAATTCCAATCTAATAATCGAATCGCAATTGTTGGTGCTATTAAGTGTATGAAAGTACGTACCACTAACAGTCAGGTTGCTGCCATAGAAGCTGTATGGCGAATTATTGCTACAGATGGTAGCTGTTAGTAAAGTTGTATCTACCGAATTGACTGTTAGATTAAGCGTTGTAGTACTATCACAGTTAAATCTATCCGAGGTAGTGAAGGATGCGACATTGTTGCCACCAGCATTAAGGGTAAGGCCATTCCAGCTAAAAGGCAAATCATTTTCACAAATAACAATATTAGCTACACCGTTATTAGCACTTCTGATAAATAGATGCGTGGTGATAATTGAATCACAGCTATTGGTATTGCTTAGTGTATCTGAGTAGATGCCCGCCGTACTTACTATCACGTTGGATGGCAAAGTGTAAGTAGTATTAAAGCAAATGGTGTCAAATTGTGTTCTGCTTAAATAAGGGTCTACTGTTAAATTCAACACTTTAATCGAATCGCAATTATAGATAGACGTATAGTTTTGTGTATGATAGCCCTGTGTTCTATAGTAGGTGCCATTGAAGTTGAAGGAGTCGTTGACACAAATGGATGCGCTAACAGTATCAAGGAAAGTTGGGTTTACGGTTAATGACAAACGCAGCACAGAGTCGCAGCCTATAGCATTCGTTAAATAATGAGTGTAGTTGCCGCTTGCCGTCAAGTTGGCACCAAAGAAGCTATACGGGAGTGCGCTAGCGCATATGGTATCTATTAAAAATGTAGTATCCGATGGGTGTAGGAATAAACTAAGGTTTACCATGCTGTCACATCCAAAGTTATTGGCAGTAGTATAAGTTGCTACATTAGCACCAAAGGTGCTTACTGTTAGTCCGTTCCATATATAGGGTAGCTCATTAAAGCAAATCGTATCAGAAACAGCTATAGTGTCATTTCGTTCTATTACGCGGAATGAATCTGTAACAGAGCACAAGCTATCACTAATAATAGCATAGTAGGAGCCTGGTGTTGTAACATTAATACTGGCAGTGGTTGCTGTAGTATTCCATAAATAGGTAAACGTGCCAGGACCAGTACGTAGTGCGTTAAGCAGAATTGTATCTTGTGGAATACACAGATTGGAATCGATTGTTGGTCTGGTTGCCAAGGATGTTTTATAGACGGTAATGGTGTCGCTATAAGTACATCCAGCGTGGTTGATTGTAACGTGGTAGGTATTGTATCCTGGGTTACCCACCGTAATAGACGGCGTAGTGGCAGCAGTACTCCAGGAGTAAGTGGCACCAGGGAACGTTACATCCAATGTTAGAGAATCGGAATGGTTACATATTACTGTGTCGGGCCCTAAGTAAGCATCTGGCCTTGCCGGCACAACTACATTAAAAGTAGCAATTGATGAATCGTTACAATCTGTATTGTACACAGTTAGTTTGGCAATATAGGTTTGTGTAGTGGTAGAAGTAGGATAACTATAGCTTGGATTCATTGCAGTGGATGTGCCAAAGTTGTCTCCAAAATCCCAAGAATAGATAATGGATGTACCAAACGAACTAAAGTTTTGGAAGGTTACGCTATCGCAGTTTACGGTAGCCGAAAAGTTTGCTGTTACAACACAGGCATTAACGGGAGCACAAGTGTCTTCGTGAATAATCGATTGTACATTTAGGCTAACAGTGCCTTGCGTCAAAGTGCTTGGCGTTGCATTTACTGGTGTGAATACTTGTATATAATATTCATGATTAGGTAAAATACACAAATAGGTGTTTTGGGTTAGTACACCTTGTATGCACCCTTGTTCCACCATTGCATTGCAATTGCCTGTCATCATCCTATAAAATACTTGATTGGAATTGGCGTTGAGGTTTTCTGTTACAGATATATTGATGTCCAATGTATCTGTAGTCTGTGTATAAATTTTAAACCAACTTGAACGGTATTCTTGCGTTATGCCATTAGACGGACAAGACAAGGTGGTATTGAACTCTCCATAATCTGTGCCTATAGTATGGCAATCTACGGTTAATGTATTACTGAAGCTACCTGCTCCTGTTACTGTTACAGTAGCGGCATTATAGCAGAAGTCACCGGTTAAGGTATCAAAAAGAATTTCTGGTCTTACCAGCTCATTGGTGCGGTTACATCCTGTAAGTACCAAAACATAATTTCCTTCAGTTACGCATGTTTTTTGATAACCGGCAGACGCGTGAGTGGTAACAGGCACCAAGCCTGCAGCTGTAGAGTCGTTGGCTATTGTTTGTCTATATAAAACAAAATCATTTGATTGACTATGGTAAACAGAGTCTATAAGTAGGCGTATGCTTGCTTGTCCCGATACACTCGCGGGTATAGAAAATTTATACCAAAGTGTCCTTTGAGCACAAGCAGGTAAAGTTGAAGGATAGCTGGTGTTTGCTGTAGCGCAGATATAGGAACCTAATTGGCCTTGTTGTGTTCCAACATTTAGCGTGCCCATATTGGCTGCATTAGCGTAATAATTGTAAGACGCAGATGCACTAGTGTTAGTAGTGTCTAGCTTTATGCCCACTTCTATTTGGTAATTGAGCCTTGTGTTCAAAAAAGGCCCACTATTGTTAAAATTCTCAACAAGAATATAGTATCTAGCTCTGCCATTTATGTCACACGGAGAAATATTGAAAGTTACTTCGTTTGTGTAGCCACCGCAATTAGGATTAAGGTTGGTGGCTTTTAGCGTAAGACCCTGTGCTAGCGTCGAGTCTACTTGTCCAGCAGCTACCACTTGATCAAAGGTTAACGGGCCCGTTACATCCGATTTGTAGATGGCAAAAGGCATTTGCTGAGGTTTGCCAGGCGTTTTACTATTTACCCTAAAGGTGTATTTGCCGGGCAGGTCGATAGCAACAGTATACCACAAGTTTCTTCTTGCATACGTTATATTGTTTGGCATTGCTATTACCTTGTTGGAGTCAGGTATGGCATAGATGTTTGGGTTTACGGCTGTATAACAAGCCGCATTTACTGGGTCAGAGGTATAAGCACCGGTATTGCAGAAGAAGATATCGCTGCTTGGTGCTCTGCCTGGGTGTATGGGGTTTATATCTCCAGTTTTGCCCCATTGGAATGTGTTATTGGGGGTTATTACATCAAAGTCATATGCGTTGCGAGCAAAGTCGAATCTCGATCTTCCTGGCTTATCTACCAATATCTGAGGGCTAAAGTTACTACATCTGGTGTTTACATATATTACAAGCGTGTAGCGTCCAGGCATAAGGTTGCAGATTTCTAGTTTGCCTGCCGAGTTGTTGCAGGTAGAAATGGGCGTGCGTGTAGCAAATGCTAAAGAATCTGTACGTATATCTCCACGATACAATTTGGTAAAGATGCTAGTAGGTATTATGAGGTTGACATAACTTTCGTTAGTGATATCTATAACATAATAGGCTATGCGTGTGTATGAAGTGTCGCCACAGCTGCCTGTGTATGTAAAGGGTGTATCTACTGTACAGTTGAAGTATTCTCTATTTAGCGTATACAAAACGCTTGTAGTAGGATATGCTCCCGTATCTGCAGCTTGATTCCATCCTATTTGGAAAGGAGCATTGGTTGTTGTATCAATAGCAGCGCTATGGGGTTTGTTATATCTAGGCCCTCTACAGTTAAAGTTTACAGTAATTTCTATATTGTTGGGGCGACCAGTATGATTGGGCAGAGAAGAGGTGTTGACGCCATATGTAGAGCCAATACCATAGCTTACAACCGTGTACCAGCCTGGTACAAAAAACTCACAATTCGCTGAGGTTTTATCAACGGAGCACTCCCATTTTTGCGTCAAACTTGCAGGTCCACTTGTAGAAATTCTCCCTTCAAAAACCTGAAAGTTTTGCGAATTATCCAAGACTCTTATACGCAATAATGCACTGTCGCTCAAAAAAAACTCTCTATAAATCGCTTTCGTATAGGACAAACAAGGGGGCATGCCTCCTACAGAAATGGCATTGTTATCGCAAGTGAAAGTGTCAGCAATTCCATTTACAACACCTCCATTCGGACTAACACTTGCAACTAAGTCGCCCATATTTTGAGCATTGGCCCAATTACTATATGCAGATGCAGGTTGCTTCAATGAAAAAATAGGCTGTGAAGTTCTTCCAGCAAAATTCTGATTGCTATATTCTACAAAAGTATAGCTTCCAGGAGTCATACATTTAGTATAAGTTGTTGTTTGGGTGATGCAAGCACTAATGCTTGTGAGGCCCGTAAACCTTTGAGGAAAAGCAAAGGTGTTTTGTGCCGTAGCCAAGGTATTGGCATTGCCCGAAAACAACTCATATGCATTCAAATTGTTCTGGTTATTGGCAGTGAATGAAGTTCCTAAACCCGTTACCGTTAGAATACCGCTGTCTGCCAGATTGAACTGTCTATAAATAGCTCTGTCGTATATAGAATCGATATTACAACTGGCGTTACCAGGCAATACAGAAGAAGTACAACCAAAGGTATCAATAATGCTGTTGTTAAGGGTATTGAGCGTTAATGGGCTTCCTCCATTAATATTATTGAAAGCCCCTGCTTGGTCTAAATCAAACTGAGTGGCTACTGTAATCGTTCTTTGAACACTCAAATTAAAAGCTCTACCTAAGCTCGCTTGCATACATGTAGGTTCGCCACTTGTTATTATCTCGGCATTGGTCAAGGGCCTGTCTTCTGCTACACCCAATACCTGAATAACATAATTGCCCGGGGGTATACAAGCCAATAGTTTATTATTTATAAAAGCATCGTAAAGAGTAGACATACTTAGGCTGCCACAACTTCCTGTAACAGAGTCCTTGAATACCCTAACTAGTAAACTATCGCAAACAGGCGTACTTGGGCTAGCAAGCGAGGCGTCGATATTTAAAGTACTCGCACTGGGTAAATTTAGTGTAAAGTAGGTGCTTACGTTGTAGGTTTTGCCGTTAAATACTACACCTGTCGAGGGTTTAGTAGGGCCACAGCTGTTAGTACTATGCCTAGTATTGCATGAAAAATAATCTGTCCTTGTGGTAACGCCATTGGGTAGTATGCCCAATTGATTGTTAGCACCTATAGCGGTAGTAGCAATAGGCCCTGCAGATGCTTGCGTACCACCCTTTAATATACCTAATTTTATATTGCCATTAAACGTTTTTTTGAAGATGAGTTGCAGAGAATAGGTGGTGTTAGGCTGAAACAATGTACCGCATACAAACCTTTTATTGCTGACATTAGCACCATTGGTACTAAAGGTGTCGCAAGGCAATAAAGGTACAAGTCCATTGATACCTGAGGTTCTCACGTCGCCTTGGTATATTCTATAGCCAATAATATGCTGTTCGCTAGGCGTGGTGAAAAATGTACTGCCACTTAGAGCAAAATTTATGAAATCAAAATAATTGGGGGTAGTAAATGTGTGCCAAGATGTTTTAAGGCCCTCGGTCATCACCATAGTGCTTGCACATAAGTTTTCATTATCTTCCTTGGAGTGACAAGCTACATCATAACTAACAGCACTTCTAGGCGTATTTAATACACCAAATTGATAAGCCTCCACAGCATTGTCATACTGCCCTCCTGTAGGCTCCACTTCAAGCTCTATAAATACACTTCCAAATGCACTTGTTTTTGACGATACCTGAATTAAATACGTACCAGAGTCTACACATGGATGTGCTGTATTGCCAAAGGTTTCAATGGGACTTAGCTTTGTACTTAAGTCCATATTATTAGGCAAACAGCTATTGAAGGCATACACTGCAAAGCCCACATCGCCGGCAGCTATATTGTTTTGAGTTTGTCTTAAACTTACTTTTAACTTTCTATTCGAACCAATAGTAAACTTAAACCAAACGGATTTCTGGTTTTGGCCAGCCACAAAAATAGATGGTGCAAAAGACTCACCTACCTGTGTAGTCGCCGAAGAAAGGTCGGCGCTAGGTGAAACAAATGTTCCAAAGCCAAGATTGTTGTTTGGTATAACGATCACATCTGCATTGCTACAATTGTCATTTGCAGGTTGAGCGAATGCTGTTTGGGAAAAGCTACAGAGTGCAGCTAAAAAAGTAGTAAGTAAAAATAGTCTTATGTACAAAAAATTTTGCATCACTTATTTTTGATTTAATATTAGCAAAATTACAACGTTTTTTACGTCTTATTAATAAATAAATAATAAACAATAAATTAAACTATAACAACTTATATAAATCTTACGTATATAAGTTTACTTTTAAGCTTGTTCTCTACTTTAAATTTTCCTAATATTGATTTATGAAAATATTTTTCTTATTGAGTATCTTAAGTTTCTTCTCATGCACCTCCCATGGGCAGGCCGAAAAATCAAGCCATAAGTCGGCTACGACTGCCTCTAAACAAGCATCTTATTCAAATAAGTTGGCACAACGATTTTTTAGCCCTTTGGCCCAAGACCTGGAATCTGTTAATCGTTTATATGACAGCCTTACTATGGAGCAAAAAGCTGCACAAATGCTGATGATAGCCTCTAGTGATGCTTTGGGTTTCCCGTTTGCTACCCATGTTAAGGATAACTTTAACAATGGTTTTGCTCAAAATGTTATATTTTTAAAAGGCACTTTAAAAAGTTTTCAAAGCCAAGAGCAATACCTGAGCAGGGGAGCCCAGAATCCATTATTGCCCTTGTATGCCTGCGACTGTGAGCCTTCTTTGTTGCATTATAAATTTACAGACCAGCCAAGAATGACTACCACCAATAAGCTAAAAGATAGCATGATGGTAATGGCGTCGCTAGATTCCATTCATCGATTGATGAATAAATTAAATATAGATATAAATTTTGCTCCCGTTGTTGATCTTGGCAATAACAAAGCCATTATAAACAACCGAGCCTTTAGTACCCAAAAAGATACCATGTTGCGCTTAGCAAAGAACTTCATAGATTATGCTCAAAACAATGGCATTGCTACTACTGTTAAGCATTTTCCTGGGCACGGTGCTGTGGTAGGCGATACCCATAAAGGTAAGGTTTGGATAGACGGCAAGATGACAGAGGTACCCAACTTTACCAGTATCATCAAGAGTGCATCACCTATTTTTGTGATGGTGGGGCATATTGCTATTCGAAACAATGCAGAAGGATATAATACCCCCAATGGAAATCCTGCCACAATATCCAGAAATATCGTTACCGGATTGCTTAAAGATAAGATTGCCTTTAAAGGCATAGCTGTTACAGATGCTATGAATATGGGTGCTATTAAAAATGTACCAAATGCAGATTTTGAAGCCGTTAAAGCCGGTATAGATTTGGTATTGATGCCCAATAACCCCGCTAAGCTGCACGGACAGATTGTCGCGGCATTAAAACAAGGAGACGCTTTATCTAAACAGATTGAGCAGTCTATTAAAAAAATAATTCTATTGAAGGTTATTACAGATAGGATCGCACAACCATAACTTAAAGTTGATAATGCTTTAATTTATAGTGATTTTCTTTGCATTTGTTTTTAATGTATCGAATGCGAATACCACTAGATAAAAAATAGAAGCGGCGCAATCGTAAATTTGCGCCGCTTCTGTTTTTTTTAAGTTATCTGTTGAATTACCAGCTTCCACTTGCGCCACCGCCACCAAAGCCGCCGCCGCCAAAACCGCCAAAACCACCGCCGCCGCCGCCGCTACCACCAAATCCACCTCCAAATCCGCCTCCTCTCGACGAGCCAGACCTACCAGCTCCTAGCAGTTCTGCAAGTATCATGCCCGTTACGAAGTCGCTACCTCGTCTGCTCATATATTGGCCACCGCCACCTTTGCCACCACCTTTGCTTATTAAAAATATAATAAGCAAAATGGCGCCAATGAATATAAGAATTGCTAATGTCGATAAGGGTTGTGCTTCTTCTTTTTTTGAAGGGTCGGCCGTATAAGCGCCGTCCAAGTATCGCATAACACTCTCTGCGCCCTTAGTTAGTCCTTCTTCATATTTATTTTGTTTGAATAGCGGTATCATATCATTTCTAATGATTGTACCCGCTATACCGTCTGTGATATTGCCCTCTGTGCCATATCCCGTGGCTATATTTACCTTGCGGTCGTTTAGTGAAAATAGTATCACTACGCCATTATCCTTGCCTTTTTTACCAATACCCATTTGGTGCCCCAATTCGGTAGCGTATTGTGATATTTCGTAGGTGCCTAAGCTTTGTATGGTCACTACCGCTATTTGTGTAGATTGGGTGTTGGCGTAATTACTTAGGCGCGTTTCTAAGGCATTTCGTCCAGCTTCTGAAAATACATGAGCACTATCAACTACCAAGAATTTGCCATCCATCGGGGGCAAGTCTGATAGCGGAATCAACTGTGCTTGCATTATTTTCTGACTCCCTAAAAACATTAGGAATAGTCCAAGGTAAGTCCACCATTTATTGTTTACTCTCATTATTGATTTTCTATAATTTATCCAAATACTATTTCATCTGGTAGCTCATTTTTATCAGTATTGGGCTCTAATGGGTAAAATTCAGTGAGGCTTTTACCTATGTCGGTAATGACCGTTGTGAGGCCCTTTACATAATCGCCATTTTTAAAGTGTGCTAATGCCACTTTTACTTCTTTTTCCCAATAGGCGCTTCCTCCGGTTTTAGTATAAATACCTTCATCGCCTAATAGACAAAAATGGTGGTCATCGTAAGATAAGTATACCAATACGCCATTACGCAGCGCTGTTGCATCCATCTTTAGTTTTAAGAATATTTCTTGAGCCCGCGCTGTTACGTCTTTATTACAAGTGGCTTCTATAAACACTCGAATTTCGCCCGAGGTGTCTTTTTCAGCAGCTTTAATAGCTTCTACTACTTCTTGCTGTTCGTTTTTAGATAGCCATTCTTTTTTTTCTTGTCTTGAAAAAAATCCCATTGGTATTGGCTTTACTGTGATTGTGTATTAAAAAGGCGGTTTAATCCTAAACCGCCTATGTTTTTTGCCTATTTATTAAAAACTCACTTTGGGTGCTTTGTTCGCGCCCTCTTCTGCTTTAAAGGTGCCTCTTACTTCAAAGCCAAACATGTTGGCAAAAAAGTTGTTGGGTACTTGGCGCACATAGGTGTTGTACGCTTGTACGTCTTTATTGTATCTGCCCACAGCAGTTGCAATGCGGTTTTCAATACCTATCAATTCGTCTTGAAGCTTCAAGAATTGTTGGTCGGCTTTTAGGTTTGGATATTGTTCTTGAATCATCATCAATCTGCCAAGTGCTTGTGATAGCTGACCTTGTGCTGCTTGAAATTGCTCTATTTTCTCTGGCGACAAATCTTCCGCATTTATAGTCATTTGCGTAGCTTTCGATCTTGCATCTATTACTGCAGTAAGTGTAGATTTTTCATGTTCTGCATAGCCTTTTACTGTAGCCACTAGGTTATCTACTTTATTGAGCCTGCTTTGGTACTGGTTTTCTACCTCTGCCCATGCCGCTTTTACCGCTTCATCTTGAGCTACCATCGTTTTTTGTTTGTCACAGCCCATGCAGCCGCCAATGCCCAGTATTGCTACTATTACCAACAGTACTAATACGCCTTTTTTCATATTCAATAATTTAGTTTTTTATTAAATGTTTTTGTTATGCAAAAATACTATTCTTATTCAATAAGTTGTGCTATTTTTTCGACGAACAGCTTATATTATTCTGTGAATAGGAATCAGGCGCACGTAAGTAGCCATTGTGATTACTACAAGTCGGTTTTTGACAAAACCTCAACAGCCAATTGCACATTGTTAAACATTAGCTGGGCACATAAAGTTTATGCTATAAATGCTAAGCTTAAAAAAAGCCAAAAGTTCAGGCTCGATAAGCCCTCCAGATTTTTATATACGCTGCTATACTCGGTAAGTGGCTAGAAGAAAAATAGTTCGAGTTTCAAAGCCTTTTTCAAGTAGAAAACCAAAGTAATAGATTTTTCTTATAGTTATATTTGTCACAAATACGTTATTTTTTAGGCTGGCGGCTATCGATACTGTTTTTTCACTTCAATTTTTAGTAAATTTGTACTTAGGATATCAAAAATAAAAAATAGAATAGCTATTATGTCTAACATGATTATTAGTATTTATACAGAGATGACACCGAATCCGGAGACGATGAAGTTTGTAGCCAATAAACTTTTGTTTCCAGGTAAAAGTATAGATTTTCCTGAAGAAAATCAGGCGGCACCATCTCCATTGGCTCAAGAGTTGTTTGGCTTTCCGTTTGTAAAAGGTGTATTCATTGCGAGCAATTTTGTCACTTTAACCAAAAGTCCTGATGCTTTGTGGGAAGAGATTATCCCTACCGTTCGTCAGTTTTTGAAGGCGTATTTAGAAGAGGGGAAGGAAGTAATTATTGAAGATTTGATTCCTGAGAAACAAGAAGATGAGGTTACGTTTAGCGATAGCGATAAAGACGTGGTAGTGCGCATCAAAGAGATGCTTGAGAATTATGTAAAGCCAGCTGTAGAAATGGATGGTGGCGCGATTAGTTTTAGGGGTTATGACGACGGCGTGGTTAAGTTGATGTTGCAGGGCAGTTGTTCGGGTTGTCCGTCTTCTATGGTGACATTAAAGTCGGGCATAGAGGGCATGATGAAGCGCATGATACCCGAAGTAAAAGAAGTGGTAGCGGAGGCAGAATAAACTATGCATTTGCAATGCATTATGGCTACACGCCAAAGTTTTACATATTGAAAAAGAGCGGCATCACGAAAATAAGTGGTGCCGCTCTTTTGGGTGTGCATTTATGTGGCTGTAATGCGCTAAAGTATGTGTAGGCCCGCTATTTGTTTTTGATTTTGAATAAAGCTTACCCAATCTTCGACCGACTTAGCATCGTCGACACTGAAGTTGCCTATTTTGGTTCTGCGTAAAGATGACAAGTAGGCTCCGCAACCCAAAGCTGCACCAAAATCGTTGGCTAAACTACGGATATAGGTGCCGGTGCTACATACTACCCTAAAGTGCACTATAGCGCCTTCAATATGTGTAATTTCAAATTCAGAAATCGTTACATTTCGGGGTTCTAGCACGACCTCTTTGCCTGCTCTGGCTAGTTTGTACACTGGTTTTCCATCTTTTTTTATGGCAGAGTGTATGGGTGGCACTTGAGCTATCTCGCCTATAAATGTAGCGGTGTTAGCCGTTATTTGAGCAGCCGATATGTTACTTATGTCTTTATGTTGTTCGGGCTCAGATTCTAAATCGTAGGTGGGCGTAATGGCTCCTAACGTAAAGGTGCCTGTGTATTCTTTATCTTGTTTTTGGAAAGTGCTTATCTGTTTGGTCATTTTGCTCGTGCAGCAAATAAGTAGTCCTGTGGCCAGGGGGTCTAAAGTGCCGCAATGTCCAATTTTTACCTTTTTAATATTCCATTTTATTTTATTAATGGCGTCGAAAGATGACCATGTAAGAGGTTTGTCGATGAGTATGGCTACGCCTTCTTTTATTTGCTCTAAGCTCGGATTGTTTTCTATCATTATTGTAAAAAGCAGCAAATATCCTAATTTTTTATAAGCCCTAGGCTTTTTTGTCCAGTTTTTCATACACAGAGTTGTTGCTTACAAATTCTGGTACGATGATTTTCATCATTTTTACTGTTTCTTCTATAAAATGTTTGCTTGAAAGATTGAGTAATTGCGTTACGTTTTTTGATACCATTGCAAAGTCATATTCTTTTACTTTGGCAATTAGTATTTTGGTATTGTATGTAGGTATGGTATTTTCCTCATTCGTAAGGAGTTCTTCGAATAGTTTTTCGCCTTGTCGCAATCCAGAAAACACGATTTTGATATCCACATCGGGTATTTTTCCCGAAAGACGAATCATTTTTTGGGCCAAATCCACAATTTTTACGGGCTTGCCCATATCAAACACAAAGATTTCTCCGCCGCTACCCATGGCTCCAGCTTCCAACACTAGCTGGCAAGCTTCGGGGATAGTCATAAAGTAACGGGTTATCTCGGGGTGTGTAACCGTGATGGGGCCGCCAGCTTCTAATTGTTTTTTGAAGTGTGGAATTACCGAACCGTTAGAGCCTAGCACATTGCCAAAACGAGTGGTAATAAATTTAGTGATTCCCGTGTTGGAATGGGCAATATGCTTATGTAATGACTGCGTAAAGATTTCTGCAATGCGTTTAGATGCACCCATGACATTGGTAGGATTCACGGCTTTGTCTGTACTTACCATTACAAATTTTCTTACATCATATTGTATAGACAGTTCGGCCAATACCTTAGTGCCTAATACATTATTTCTAACGGCTACCGATGGATGGTCCTCCATAAGTGGCACGTGTTTGTAGGCAGCGGCGTGGTATACTAAGTTGGGGCCGTATATTTCAAATATCTGCTCCATCCTTACCCTATCTGTAATATCGCCAATAAAGGTTTTTACTTGACAGTTTTCTGGTAAAGAGAGTTTTAATTCATGTAAAGCCGTTTCTGCATTGTCGCAAGCTATTACGAGTGTTGGCTGATAAATTAATAGTTGCCTCACAATTTCACTGCCTATTGAACCTGCGGCACCCGTTACAAGTACTATTTTATTCCGTACTTCCTTTACAATATTCTCTTTGTCTATGTGAATGACCTCTCGTTCAAGAAGTTGCTCAATTTTAATGTCTTTTAGTTGGTCTACATCTAAACTGTTATTTATCCACTTATCGCTAGAGGGCACCTCTTGTACACGAATGCCCAAATCTAGGCAAATGTCTACAAGTTCGTTCAAGCGTTGTTTTTTAATGTATGGATCGGCTATAATAAGGCGGTCTACACCATCTTTATGTAGTTTTTCAATATTGGCTCTTGAGGCTTTTAGTACAGGCGTGTTTTCTATGTATTTGCCTATCATATTAAGCTTGTCTTCCAAAATACCAGATATCTTCATGTCAAATCTTTGGTTCTCTCCAATCATTTTCATGGCCAACAAACCATCGTATCCAGCAGAGTAAATAGCTATTTTAACACTTTTTTTGCGTACAGCAAACATCTGTTTGAAGATGTTTTTGACTACCAATCTGTAAAATATAAGTACAAAATTGGAACAGATAAAATAAATAATACCAACCGAAAGCGGGAAAAAAGAAGACTGAGGATAAAAATTATTGTAGATAATATCTGCAATAATAAATATACCAGTAGCGACAGAATTGAACGTAAATATCCTTGAAGCATCTTCAATAGAAGTATAGCGCACTATGCCCGCAAAAATTCTAAAAGTAAGCATCAAGCCCATGTTTACAAGCGTAGTAAACACAAAGATAGTGAACAAAGGAAACTCCTCTAAAATATGGATTCCATCAAAATTGAAACGGAGCAAATAAGCAATACCTAAAGCAGCAATGCAGCACAAAACATCCAAAATGAATATGAGCCATTTAGGGGTAAATTGCATTTTGGTTTTTGATAGTATTCCTTTCCTTTTCATTTTAATAAAAGTATCAGCGTTACAAAAGTAATTATTAATATTTCAAGAACAGTGTTATATTTAAATTAATTTTAACTAGTTCTGCAATATTAATGTGAGTTTTATGTGTTTCTTCGATGCATCTCCGCAATGCTGTATTGATATGTGCGAGCTAGCGGTTAAAAATACAGTGCTCATATAACAGTTATGAGCGTTTGTAATCATCCAACAATTGCCGCACTGCGCCTCAAAAATGAGTTGTTAGTATGACTACATGTTCTCTAATTACAAAAAATATGCCGAAATTGGGTAGTTGGGTGCTCAGCCTTTGTTATTTGTGACTACAATAACATCCTATTTGGAATAATCTAGAATAGTCAGCACGTCTTTGTTTGTGTTATATGCATTTTACGTCTATTTTTAAATTTGCATGATGTCGTTTATGCGATTGCGTGGTAGCATTATAAAAAGCAATCGCTTTTCCAATCTTTCTATTTAGGTTCTTTAAGTTGTAAAAAAGCAGCAACTGGAGCAGGTAAAAGTGTACCTCTTTAAGGCCTTACGAACTTATGTCGAATTCCATTAGCTAATTGGCTTTTAGGCATGAAAAGTTGAAATTCTAAAGATTGATGGCAAAAAAAATTTAGAAAACTATAAATAAAGTACTTTTGAAAAATAATTACTAGTGAAATGAAACCTACAATTCCACAAGGCACCCGCGACTTTGGACCACTTACACTCAGAAAGCGTCAGTATATCCTTCAAACCATCCAAAAGGTCTTGGCCTTATATGGTTTTCAGCCCTTAGAAACTCCTGCAATGGAAAACCTAAGTACCTTAACCGGTAAATATGGCGAAGAAGGCGACCAGTTGATGTTTAAAATCATGAATAATGGATTGAACCAGCCAGAAAAACGCAGCAAGGCGCTTGCTGGTTTTGAAAATGTATTAAGTGGAAAGATAGATTATGCCATCACAGAAAGAGCTTTACGTTACGATTTGACGATACCATTTGCGAGATATGTGGCCATGAATTATAACGATTTAGCACTTCCTTTTAAACGCTACCAAATGCAGCCGGTGTGGCGTGCCGACCGCCCGCAGAAAGGGAGATATAGAGAGTTTTGGCAATGTGATGCCGATGTAGTGGGCAGTACATCGCTTATTAATGAAGCTGAATTGTTGGCTATTTATAGCACCGTGTTCAGCAATTTGAAATTGCCAAAAGTGCAAATTAGAATTAATAGCAGAAAAATATTGGCCGGTTTGGCAGCGGCTTGCGACGCTAGCGATAAACTCGCCGATATGACCGTTGCCATAGATAAGTTGGATAAGATAGGTTGGGAAGGCGTAGCTAGGGAATTGGAAAACAGAGCATTTCAATCTCATCAAATAGCACTTATTCACAATTATATTAGCATCCCAAAAACTACCCCCGAAGCTATGATTGCAGCCCTCAAGGATTTATTGAGTGGCAACGAACTGGCACTTGAGGGGATTTCTGAAATAGAAACCACCCTTACTTACTTTTCGGTACAAAAGAAAGCCAACTGGGATAGCGAAGTTGTAGTGGATTTTACCTTGGCACGAGGGCTCAATTATTACACCGGTATCATCGTAGAGGTAGTAACATCGGCAGTAGCTATGGGAAGCATAGGTGGTGGTGGCAGGTATGATGATCTCACAGGTTTGTTTGGATTGAAAAATATTTCTGGCGTGGGCATATCTTTTGGTATAGATAGAATGTACGATGTGCTCGAACAATTAATGTTGTTTCCAGATAAGCTAGAACATGCTACGAAATTGCTGTTTTTAAATATCGACCCTGCTTATACACTCAATATTTTGAGCTATGTAACACGCCTTAGAGACGCAAATATTGCTTCAGAAATGTATACAGAAGTGACCAAAATAGAAAAGCAACTTAAGTACGCTAATAAACGTAACTTAGAATGGGTAGCTATAGTGGGTGAAGAAGAAATGAAAGCAAACCTTATTAAACTTAAAAACATGAGCAGCGGAGAACAACAACTTGTATCATTCGACGCCTTAATCGCCTTGTTGGCTTAATTAAAATTATTTTGAATAAGCCTAGTCCTTTATTACTTTTGCAGAATACTATACCTAAATTTTGAACTATGACGGAACAGTTAGAGCCCATTTTTAAGACGGCAGAACAACAAATGGAAAAAGCAATTTCACACTTAGATGCCGAATTGTTGAAAATAAGAGCCGGTAAGGCTTCGCCACAAATGTTGGATGGTATAATGGTTGAATATTATGGAGCACCTACACCCCTTAGTCAAGTAGCAAACGTTACCACACCAGATGCTCGCACTATATCTATACAACCATGGGAGAAATCCTTAATATCAGCTATTGAAAGGGGAATATTGATGGCGAATATTGGTTTGACACCTTCAAATGACGGGCAAAATATCCGATTGTTTTTACCTCCTCTTACAGAAGAAAGAAGAAAAGAAATGGTAAAACGCGTAAGCGGTGAAGGCGAACAAGCAAAAGTAGTGGTGCGTAGTGCCAGAAGAGACGCTTTAGAAAGCATTAAGAAACTCCAAAAAGATGGCCTTAGTGAAGATGTGGCAAAGGGCGCAGAAGGCAATATACAAGCAGCTACAGATAAATACATTTTGAAAGTAGACGAGCATTGTAAGGATAAAGAAAAAGAAATTATGACAATCTAGTGTTTCCGCAGCATTATTTTGTGTTTGAAAAAATAATAAAAACGGTTGCCAGTTAATAAACTGGCAACCGTTTTTATTTGTTGGTAATATACCTATAGCTTAGTGAAAGGTAAGGATACTACGCTATTTTCTAATTTCAATTGAACAATGTATTTCCCAGGAGCATAGGCGGAAACGTCTAGTTGTATGGCTTCTACCTTTTGATGTATGTCTTCTGTTGTCAATACTCTACCCAGGTTGTCTACAACAACCATCTGTGATACCTTGTGTTTATCTGGATTTTCTATCACTAAACGCGTACTAGCTGGGTTAGGATATAAATTGATGTTCATTTTTTTACTTAAATCTGCAATATCAATGCTTTCGCCAAACCCTGATACTACCACCGCTTTTTTAGATATGTCGGTGTCGTCACAACGATTTTTTGCAGTCATTGTTACTAAGAAAGTGCCATTGCTTTGGTAAGTATGGTTGACAGAGAATCCTGTAGCCAAGGGAGAACCATCACCAAAGTCCCATTCTACTTCCTCTGTTGCAGCACTTACTGAAGTAGCCTCAAAAAGCCATCTTCGGTCTATAAGGTGAATAGAGCGCATGCCAGCAGAAGGTTGCCCGACTCCTGTCACCTCTACCGTGTCCGAACCCTTACATCCAAATTCGTCCGTTATTGTTATATGATACGTACCCGGATTGCTTACAGTACGGGTAGCTGCTGTAGTATTGTTATCCCAAAGATAGGTGCCATTAAGTACGTCGCTGCTCAGCGTCACCGAAGCTCCTTGGCAAATAAAAGTATCATTGCCTAAGCTTACTTCAATAGGAAGGGTGCTTACCACTACGCCTGAAGAGCTCGTTGTGCCTCCTCCTGGAGCCGTACAGGTAACGTTGCATCTAAACACGGTGGGCACGCTCACAGATGGCGACCAAATACTGTCTTGGTTTCCACCAAAGTTTACCCAGCCTGCGCCTCCAGCATTATATTGCCATTGGTAATTGATGCCTTGAAGTACGCTATGTCCATCAAGGTATAAAAGTACAGAGTCTCTACAATCAATCACAGTGCTACTAGCATTTGCAATGCCACCATCGGGTGTACCCGAGCATATAGAAGGCCCAAAAATCTCAATTTCTCTAAAATTAGGGTTGGAATTCTGGCCTATGCCCGTCATTTGAAATGAAGTAATCCTCATCCTAGTGGTAGTGGCCAAAGGAAAAGTTACGGTATTAATGCATTGCATCGGCAAATTTGAAAAAGTATGATGATTTACCCAAGCACTTCCATTCCAGGTTTGAATTAATGCTCCTGTCAAAAAACGAGCAGTTGTTTGCGCATGATGAATTACCATTTCGCTTATATTTTGTGTAGATGTCCAAGTCCATTCTACCCAATTTACGCCCGGCGTAGCACTCGGTGGCCCAGAAGTGGAAATCCAAACTTCTTGAGCACCACAAGTACCAAAGTTTAAATTATTAAAAGCGGAGCAAGGCCCGGTAGAGCAGTTACTCGCAGTGACGGTTGCTAGTGGCGCAATATTTTGCGAGAATCCTTGCGCACTATATACGAGACCAATTAAGAAAAGAATTCTAAATACATATTTATTCATATACGATGCTTTGGTAAAATTTGAACAATAAATTTAATCACAAGTTAATAATAAAAGTTTAAATAACCATAAGGATAGGTTAAAATTTGCCAAAAATACGAAATGGGCATATTTTATTAAAGTAAGCCCATTTCGTATAGTACTCGCTTGAGTGTTAATGTTATTGTTTTATAAACGGAAGGGTTACGCTGCCTTGCTGCGTGCTAATTATGGCTATAAACTGCCCCTTTGGTAATTTGCTAATATCTAAGGGTATGCTATTAAGCTTTTGCTCAATGTTTGAAGAAATTAGTGTTCGGCCCGTATTGTCTACAATGGTTACATTCATTATATGATGGTGGTCGGGGTTGTCTATTTTTATTTGTTCGGATGCCGGATTAGGATATATTTTGATATTGCTATTTTCTATTAGTTCTTTAATACTTATGCTTTCTCCAAAGCCATTTACAACGATGGCCTTTTTAGAAATGTCACTTTCATCACATTTATTTTGTGCATACATGGTAACAAAGAAAGTACCGTTGCTTTGATAAGTATGATTGACAGAAAAGCCTGAGGCTAAAGGAGATCCATCGCCAAAATCCCATTCTACCAATTCTGTTGCTGCATTGGGTGATGTGGCTTCAAACAACCACCTTCTGTCTATCAAATGAACAGTACGCATATTGGCCGACGGTGCACTGATATTGGTAACGACTATAGTGTCCGAACCAATACAGCCCTCGGTGTCTGTATATGTTACAAAATAGGTTCCTGCTGCGCTTACATTTCTTGTCCCACCTGTAGTATTATTGTCCCATAAAAATGTTCCAGTGCTAAGATTGGGTGATAATGTAAGTTGGGTATTAAGGCAAACAAATGTATCGTTGCCTAAAGAGATAGGGATGGGGTTGGGAACCACCATTACAGCATTAGAAGATGATGTAGTGCCCCCTGGCGAAGTACAAGTAGCTAGTACCCTAAACGAAGTGGGTATTGATACGGCGGGCGACATTGTTTGCGCCGTGCCATTGCCAAAGTTTACCCAGCTGCCGCTATTGTTATATTGCCACTGAAGTGTTACACCTTGAAGCGTTGAGTGTCCTGTTACCTCTAATGCTACAGAATCTTTACAGTCTACCAGATTGGCCGAAGTAGACACGGTGCCTGCAGTGGGTGCACCCGAACAACTGGCGGGAGCCATGTCGAATCCAAAACCTAATAAGCGTTGTTGCACGGTACCAGTAGTAGCTGTAACATTCCCATAAAGTCTTCGATTGGGCACATCGCCATGCGCACCTGTAATTCCCGAAGTATATCCCGTTTGTGAAAATTCAACGATCAAATTAGATGAGCCATCATACAAAAATGTTGTTTGTAAAGGTACTTCTACCCATCCACCGTTTGTAACATTTGTGAAAGTGATGTTGCCCGAGTAAACCGTAGTCATAGGGCTTATCCAAGGGCCAGTTGTCATTGAGGTAAGGGCAGAATGTGCAATTTTTACGGTAAAATTTGTAAAAACAGTACTCGCTATTGTGGAAGCAGACCTAAAGTAAACTTTGTTAATAAGTCCTGGAGTGTTGGGTACTACCGTAAAATCTGAGGGTAAATATAAGTATTGAGACCGATTGGATGTCGTGCTTCCAAATGGGAATACATTACCAATTGCAGATGGCGGGATATAAGAATGGGTAGGGGTTTGTCCCCATAATGAGCTAGTAGTTAGTATAGCTATAATTAAGCCCGAAATAATTGTAGATAAATATGATTTCATAACCTAGTTTTTTTAACAGCTAGTTAAAGTTACCAAATAAAACTAAAAATTATTACTAAATTTTTTGTTTTCAGATTTAAAGATTACTCATAATGGGTTTGTACTGAAATGCGGAAACATCAAACAGGCCCTTATCGGTCATTTTTAGAAAAGGTATTACAGGCAATGCCATGAAAGAAAGTGTCATAAATGGAGCACTTAAGGTAGTGCCAAGTGCTTTAGCTCTTTCATTTAAACGCTCGTAGGCGTAGCCTACCTCTATAGCATCCTTATCGCTCATCAACCCAGCGATGGGTAATGGCAACACCATGCTTTCTTTGCCATCAAAAACGGCAATGCCACCTTCCTCTCGAATTACCTCGTTGATTACCGTGGCTAATGATTCGTCATCTACGCCAACTGCTACAATATTGTGGCTGTCGTGTGCAACGGAGGAGGCAAGCGCTCCTTTTTTTAATTGAAAGTTTTTGATAAAGCCTTTAGCTATTGGAGTATTTGAGTATCTATTTATCACCACTATTTTTAAGATATCCTCAAAGGGATTGCACAAAATATTGCCATTATGAACCTTTAGTCTTGCTGTTGTAGTATTTGTTACCAATGCTCCATCTATGGCTTCAATTACATTTGCTTTTATTTCTTTAAATCCTTTGTGTTCAAAGGGCAAGGCAATATCCGCAACGGAGATTTGATGTCGTCCGAATTTGTTGATTTTAGGTATAGGTACCCGTTCAAAAAAAACTTTTCCGTTGGCAAAAACCTCTTCACCATTAATGAAAGTATTTGTGACGTTCCATCGAGTGAGATTGTCCACTATAATAAAATCTGCAAAATGTCCTTGTTGCAAGTATCCTACCTTCATTTTGTAGTGAAGTATGGGGTGTATGCAAGCAGCATATAATACATCAAAAATTGGGTACCCCAATCGTATGGCTTCAATGACCAACTTATTTATATGGCTTTGTAACAAATCGTCGGGATGCTTATCGTCGCTGCATAACATGAGTTGTTGAGGGTGGGTTTTGAATAAAGGGTGAAGTGCCTCAAAGTTTTTTGCAGCACTCCCTTCTCTTATCAATATTTTCATTCCCAAGTCCAGTTTTTCAAGTGCTTCTGATAGGGTGGTACATTCGTGGTCGGTATCGATGCCAGCACGAATGTATTTTTTTGCGTTCACCCCACGAAGGCCGGGAGCGTGCCCATCTACTGGTTTGCCTGCTGCTTTTGCATGTGCTATTTTTTGCATCACATCGGGGTCGTCATACAATACGCCCGGAAAATTCATCATTTCTGCTAGGTAAAAAATATCTTCATCTGCCAGCAATTCTTTAATATCATCGGCATTTATCGTTGCGCCAGCGGTTTCAAAAGCAGTAGCGGGTACACACGAAGGTGCACCAAAGTGGAACTTTAGAGGCACTTGTTTGGCATTGTTTATCATATAACGCACACCATCCATACCACACACATTAGCTATTTCATGAGGGTCGCTAACGGTGGCTACGGTGCCGTGTTGTACGGCTACATACGCAAATTCAGACGGCACCAACATGGAGCTCTCAATGTGTATGTGTGCATCTATAAAGCCCGGTAGAATGTATTGTTCAGGAACGGCATCCTTGGCCAATTCCGTAATATATTTTATGTAGTTATTTTCAATCGTAAGGCAACCTGGGTAAATTCTTTTTTCAAGAATATCAATGATATACCCTTTAATTTCTTTGTAAACCATAATTTTTTTTATTTATTTTTTCGGCTCGTCTAAGGGTGAGTAGTAGCACACTGCCAATAATAGAAGGTAGTATTAAGTTGAGCAACCAAATGATATAGCTAGCAGTCAGTAAGGATAGCGGTAGCTGCACCAAATCCGTATCTACAAAAATCAATGTGGCTAACAAACCCCTTACACCAATGTCTGATAAAATTAAAGAAGGTATCATTGTGATCATCCAAAACATAAACAAACTAGCAAAAAAACCGTCTATCCAAGGAATTTCGCAGCCTAAAGCATTGGCTAATACTAGAAATTGAATGTTGTATGTTAAAAAACGCAATAGGGAACAAAGCCACACGAACAGCAAATCGGTTTTCTTATAACGTTTCAGAAAACTAAGATAGCGCAAACCTTTTTGAACCCAATTTTTACGCATGAAATAGGACAACCAAAAACTTTTTGACCGCCAGGTGATTAACGCTATCACTACCAAAGCTACTAATGCCCAAGCTATATACCAGAATAATGTATTGGTGTGAAATATCAAAAAGTAAATCAGTCCTAAAATGCCCAAGCACGACGTAGCTATTACCTGAATAAGGTTGCTAGAAAGTGTGGCTATAGCGGCGTGTACTTTTTTTCGGTTGGGTAAATAAATAATTCGGCCTGCAAAATCACCCACTTTTCCGGGCGTTACCATTGCAAATGCAATACCCGTAAGCACCGCCTTGTAGGCAGTAGGTAGACTTATGGGATAGATTCTAGAAATAACTCGGCGCCATTTGAGGGCTTCCCAAAACCAATTTAGAGGAGCTAGGGCAACTACCAATAGCAATAGTAAAGAAGGGGCTGTGCTCCAATGCGCTTTTAATTGAGTCCATTGGTAGGCTATATCGCCCTTGGAAAGTATTTGCCTGTAGATGATATATAAAAATAATAGCATCAAAAGCGGAGCAAAGAGGTAGCTAAGTAATATTTTTTTGGTAGTTTTGGTCAAAATTGTAGCTAATTTAAATAGTAGAATACATCCATTAATCAAATTTTTACCCTCCAATATCTTAAGCTAGCAACGTATGTCCATTATACTAGGGATAGATCCGGGTACACTTCTTATGGGTTATGGTATTATTTCCATAGACAAAAATAAGGTTTCCCTTGTTGAAATGGGAGTTTTGCATCTCTCCAAACATAAAGATCACTCAAAGCGTTTACATTACATTTTTGAGAAGGTAAGTGCATTGGTACAAATACACCGTCCGGATGCGGTAGCCCTAGAAGCTCCGTTTTTTGGAAAGAATGTTCAAAGTATGCTTAAATTAGGCAGGGCTCAGGGTGTAGCTATTGCAGCGGCTATGGCTCATGGAAGTGCGACAGTGGAGTATGCGCCCAGAAAAATAAAACAGTCTGTTACAGGCAATGGGAACGCCTCCAAGGAGCAAGTGTGGCGCATGCTTCAAACTATTTTAAAGTTTAAAGAAAAACCAGAGTACGCCGATGCTACCGATGCTGTTGCTGCAGCACTTTGTCATTATTACGAAACCAAAGGTGCACTCGATCAAGAGCTACAAATAGGAAAAAAAGCATTAAAAGGGTGGGACGCTTTTATTGCAGCCAATCCCAACAGAGTACAGAACAAAAAATAATTTCAAAAAAAGAATAAAGGCAATTTATGCAACACCTAGATAGAACTATTGCACCTGCTATCAAGAATCCAATAGCATTTGATTACCACTTGCCTGCTTGCACAGAGCTATTGCTCGTAAACGGAATACCCTTGTATTATATCAATATGGGCTCACAGGAAGTTGTGCAGCTAGAGTGGGTGTTTGACGCTGGCTTATGGCATGAGCCCAAAACGGGCGTTGCGCAAGCAACCGCTAGCTTGTTGAAAAACGGAACAACCACTAAAAGTGCTGCAGCCGTAAATGAGGCTATAGAAAAATTTGGAGCGTCCTTAAAGGTTTCGGCAAACAATGATTTTACCATTATTACACTCACAACACTCACCAAGCATTTGGGGCATTTATTGCCATTGGTGTGGGAAGTAATCAACACGCCTGCTTTTTCCGATGAAGAACTCGCAATATACAAGCAAAATGCACTGCAAAGACTCAAAGTGAATTTGCTGCGTAGCGATTTTGTATCTAATAGGCTAATAGATGCAAATGTGTTTGGCCAACAGCACCCTTATGGTAGTTTTACAGAAGAACAGCATATCTTAGACCTTTCTAGAAACGACCTTGTAAATTTTCACACACAAGGCTATACGCCCGAAAATTGCAGAATGTTTTTGGCAGGCAAATTTAGCTTAACCGATTTGGCCCAAATCCAACATTTTTTTGGTGTGCAAGCGTGGCACCATCAAGGCGAAGTGGCTACACGCAATCATATCATCACACCATCTAATAATTTGTATCAAAGGCGCACAAACGACGAAAGTAGCGTGCAAGGTGCTATTAGAATAGCTAGCCCATTTATAGGACGCCAGCATCCCGATTTTGCTCCAACATTAGTGATGAATACTATATTTGGTGGCTATTTTGGATCAAGATTAATGTCTAATATTAGAGAAGAAAAAGGATATACCTATGGTATCTATTCGCAGTTTTTTGCCTATAAAAATGCCAGCGCATTGCTGATTGCTACAGAAGCAGGCAAAGATGTTTGTGAAGCTACGGTAGCAGAGGTCATCAACGAAGCAGCTATGCTAAGAGATAGGCCAGTAAGTGATGAGGAATTATTGTTGGTTAAAAATTATATTCTTGGAAATATCCTTGGCGACCTAAATGGAGCGTTTAGTATCATGTCTAGATGCAAAAGCCTTATATTGAATGGCCTCACCACAGAGCATTTTGATAATAATATTGCTATTTATAAGTCGGTAGACGCAAAAACAATACAAGAAATGGCCAATAAGTACCTAAATATGGACAAATATTACAATTTAATTGTCTATTAAAAATGAGCAATCTCAAAATTCATGCAGCGCTATACCTAGCAGATACCGAACAAAAGGGAAGGGGGGTTTTTACAAATTTAGACTTAGACCCAAGTTCTACTATAGAAGTTTCGTCTGTATTAGTATTAAATCCCGAAGCCCGAAAATTAGTGGAAGCAACACCATTGTACAATTATATTTTTGAGTGGGGAGAAGACAAACAGCATTGCTGTGTAGCCTGGGGGTATGTATCTATGTATAATCATAGTTATGAAGCTAACTGTGAATATTTTATGGATTATGAAGCCCAGACAATCAGTATCAAAACTGTAAGAGCGGTGCATGCAGGAGAGGAATTGACCATCAATTATAATGGCGACTGGAATGATACCAATGCCCTATGGTTTCCGATATTGTAGTTAATTTTTTAAAAAAATAATAATACTTAATACCCAAATTCTAAAATCTATATTAAAATGAAAAAAGCTATTTTAACTTTACTCACTTTGGCTGTAACATTTGTATCCTTTGCTAAAGAAAACAACAACAATAATAATAAAAGTGTTAGCTACGGCAGCAATCTACTATCTTTTGCACCAATATCTGTTATCGATAGAGGAATGGGTATAGGTTTAACTTATGAGCGTATGCTCGATCAAGAACAAAAAGTATCTTTCGTATTGCCTTTGGATTTGGTTTTTGTAGACCCTAACCTAAGTTCAGATGATTCTAAAGTATTTTACACCTACTTGAGCCCGGGAGTTATTTTTTATCCAGCAGGATTAAGAAAAATAAACTATGGTATCGGTACCAACTTGATGCTGGGCTACGGTAGCGGCAGTGAATGGGTATTCGACAATCAATGGAACAATCAGATGCTTACTGAATTTACCAACTTCAGAATGGGCATGATGGTTAATAATTATTTATTGATGAACATCAAGCACAATCTTTCTCTTTCGTTGAATTTCGGTATGGGCTTAAGATATATCAATTCGTACAATTATACAGTACAGGGTTTTGGTAATAATAATAGCAATGTTGTAGATGTAATCGGACAGTTTAAGTTCCAATTTGGATACCGTTTTTAATTCGCTTTTGCTACAGAAATGTAATACCTAGCGTATTGCTCCAATTAATACACGATTATTAAATACAACAAAGTGATGGATTTGAGTGCATTACTTCATTTGGTGTATCCCAAAAATTGTGGCGCCTGCGACGATATGTTGTTGGCTCAAGAACAGTTTTTGTGTACCAAATGCTATCTTCAGCTTCCATTTACAAAAATGCCCATTCACAATAACCTTGTAACAGATAGATTACTAGGAAGGTTTCCTATTGTTAATGGGCATTCACTTTTTTACTTAGAGAAAGACAATATTGTACAAAAGTTGTTGCACAATGTTAAGTATAAAGACAAGAAGCAACTAGGCGTATATTTAGGGAAAATATGGGGGCGTACGCTGCAACCGCATCTAAAAAATGCTCAAATAGACTTTATTGTACCAATGCCCTTATCGCAAAAAAAATTACACCACCGTGGATACAATCAATCTGTTTTATTGGGCGAAGGATTAAGCGAGGTGCTGGAAATACCACTACACACCCAATTGGTAAAAAGAGTAAAACATACAGAAAGCCAAACAAGTAAAAACCGTATGCAGCGCGTACTTAATATCGATGGAGCATTCGCCACCACGCCCTATTCCAGAAACGCTAAACATATATTATTGATTGACGACGTCATTACTACTGGCGCCACTATCGACCTTTGTGCAAATGCCATTTTGGAAGCCTATCCAGACATGAAAATCAGTGTAGGCGCATTATCCATAAAAATGCAATAGCTCAAAAAAAAGAAGGTCATCATTGTGTTGTTTGGCGTTTGTATAATTGCACCGTATTGTGAAGGCCATAATAAAGGGCATCACATACCAAAGCGTGCCCAATAGACACTTCCTCCAAATTTGGAATATTTTGACAAAAAAAACCTAAGTTATTTAAGTCCAAATCGTGGCCAGCATTTAAGCCCAAACCACAGCTTGCGGCAGCCTCGGCAGCAGCTACGTAATCGGCTATGGCAGCCTTGCTATCGACGATGTAGTTTTTAGCATAAGCTTCTGTGTAAAGCTCTACATTATTGGCACCACAATTTTTGGCATTGTGCACCATTGCAGTTACTGGATCTACAAAAACCGAAACCCTTATGCCTTTTGCTTGAAAAACGGAAATGATTTCTTTCAGGAAAGCAGCTTCACGAATGGTGTCCCAGCCATGATTGGAGGTTAATTGGTCAGCGTTGTCGGGTACAAGGGTTACTTGCGCAGGCAGTACGTCGAGTACCAGTTGTACAAATTTATCTTCTTTAGGATTGCCCTCTATATTGAATTCTGTACGCAACACTTTCGATAAGGCTATCACATCGGCATACCGAATGTGACGCTCGTCGGGTCTAGGGTGCACGGTAATGCCGTCTGCACCAAACCTTTCTATGTCTAAAGCGGTTTTTACCACATCTGGATTATTGCCGCCTCTACTGTTTCTGAGTGTTGCTATCTTATTGATGTTTACAGAAAGCCGTGTCATATTCTCTATGTTTTAGAATTCCTAAAATTAAACTATCTGTTTGGATTTTGCTTATGAATACCAGATAAACTATTATATTTGCTTAAATATAATGATATTTCAACAACCATTAAATTTAGGTAGTATGGGTTTTTTAAAAGAGTTTAAAGATTTTGCCGTTAAGGGCAATGTGTTAGATATGGCTGTGGGTGTGGTAATTGGAGGGGCGTTTACCAAAATAGTTAATTCTTTGGTAGAGGACGTAATAACACCTGCGATATTGAACCCAGCATTAAAAGCCGTTAATGCAGAAAATCTAGCACAACTAGAATTGGGCACTACAGGCATAAAATATGGAAGTTTCTTGTCTGCTACCATATCGTTTATCATCGTGGCTTTTGCGCTATTTATTATGATAAAGGGCATCAATAGAATGAAGAAGCCTCAAGAGGCGCCAGCAGCAGTAGATCCGGGGCCTACTCCTACGGAGCAGCTTTTGATGGAAATAAGAGACGAACTTAAAAAGAAAGCTTAATTTCCCTTTTCTTTAATATATTTTTATGCTGCTTATGGGTAGGCAAAATAGTCGCCCGTAAGCAGTTGTTTATTATTTTTTAGCAATACATGCATACAAACACTATACTTCAGCAGCTACAATTACTTAAAAAAGAGAGGAAAGGTGGTTTTGCCGTATTGATTGACCCAGATGGTATTACCGAAGAATCTATGCCAGAAATAGCAAGACTTTGTAATGCAGCAAAAGTGACGTTTTTGTTTTTGGGTGGTAGCCTCATGCTTTCCAATCATATTCAAAAAATCATAAGCATCTTTAAAAACATCAGCAATATTCCTATTGTGCTGTTTCCTGGCCACCCTTCGCAAGTAGAAGTGCAGGCAGATGGCTTATTTTTTCTAAGTCTTATTTCGGGTAGAAATCCAGACTTGCTAATTGGCCAACATGTGATAGCTGCTCCCAAAATAAAACAATCCCAACTCGAAGTCATTCCTACTGGATACATGGTAATAGAGGGAGGGAAGCCTACTACCGTTTCGTACATCAGTAACAGTATGCCTATACCTGCCGACAAGCCAGATATTGCACTTTGCACAGCTTGGGCGGGCGAGTTATTGGGCTTAAGAACACTTTACATGGATGCAGGCAGTGGAGCTCAGACGCCTATCAGTACCGAGATGATACAACGCGTGGCAAATAACGTGGAGATACCCTTAATAATAGGAGGAGGTATAAAAACCGCTCAACAGGCAAAGGCTAATTTAGAAGCAGGAGCGCAGGTAATAGTGGTAGGTAATGCAATTGAAAAAAATCCACAACTGATCTTAGAAATTTCTGACGCTATACATCGTTTTAATAAGCAGGCTGAGCCGGTATAGTGCCTATTTTTATGTCTACAATTACTTTTTATAAGCTATATTTGTCAAAACGTTTAAGCTAATAATTTCCCATCTTGTAATCTATTTTCTCTATGAATATTCGTCCAAAAGCGGAACACAATGTTAGGGTGCATACAGATGCATTGAATGACGTACTGTTTATTCTACTTTTCTTTTTCCTGATAGTGGCTACGCTTGCCAACCCGAATGTCATTAAGCTAATGAATCCAAAGGCCAGCAGTGATACCAAAGTGAACCAAACGGTCGTTGTGTCTATAGATGCGCAGCAGCAATTGTTTGTCAATGGTCAACCTACAGATACGCTAGCCCTACAAGAAGCCATAAAGACTATTTTGATGGCTGCACCTAGCGATAAAGAACCAAGCGTTGTTATTAATGCAGATAAAATGGCTACAGCAGATCAGATAGTTACAGTAATGCGCACAGCACGTGCACTTAAAGTAAAAACAGTTTTGGCAGTAGACAACAAGGGCGCAGAATAATTTTTTTTACAAATAATCAACCATAACAAAATACAAAAGAATAGCGATGCTCTAATACAGAGCATCGCTATTCTTTTGTATTAAGTCTGCCAAGTTTTATCCCAAATATGAAAATTACGATAAAACCCGGCTTTTTTGTTCATTCTAATGGCTCGAAAACCATTATTCATTATACTTTTTTAAGCCTTTCGAGGCCACTTTGTTTTATTTTTTTTAAAAAATTTCTAAAGCTTAATCTCTTAGATTATTTTAATAAAGAACGGCTGATAACGATTTTTTGTACTTCTGAAGTACCTTCATATATCTGCGTTATTTTGGCGTCACGCATCAAGCGCTCTACGTGGAACTCTTTTACGTAGCCATAGCCACCATGTATTTGTACGGCTTCATTTGTAACCCATTGCGCTATTTCAGAAGCATACAACTTAGCAGTAGCACCCGAAACATCATAATTGATATGATTGTCTTTTTCCCAAGCAGATTTTAAGCACAATAAACGAGCAGCTTCTACAGCAGTAGCCATTTCTGCTAGTTTGAATGCAATAGCTTGGTGATGCATGATTTCTTTTCCAAACGCTTTACGCTCTTTAGAGTATTTTGTAGCAAGCTCTAATGCACCACTAGCAATACCTAATGCCTGAGCAGCAATACCAATTCTGCCACCAGATAAAGTTTTCATTGCAAAAGTGAAACCAAAACCATCTTCTCCAATTCTGTTTTCTTTAGGTACAATCACATCTTGGAACGAAATAGAATGCGTATCGCTACCGCGAATGCCCATTTTGTTTTCCTTAGCTCCCACCGTTACACCAGGCCAGTCTTTGTGTACAATGAATGCGTTAATGCCTTTATGTTTTTTATCTATATCCGTTTGGGCTATTACTAAGTAGTAAGTAGCACTGCTACCATTTGTTATCCAATTCTTGATGCCATTCAATACATAATGATCGCCTTTGTCTTCTGCAGTAGTGCGTTGAGAGGTGGCATCAGAGCCTGCTTCTGGCTCAGACAACAAGAATGCGCCTATGCACTCGCCAGAAGCTAAGGGCACTAAGTATTTTTGCTTTTGCTCTTCGTTACCATAGGTTTCCAATCCCCAACAAACTAGAGAGTTGTTTACAGACATTACCACTGAAGCAGAAGCGTCTACTTTAGAGATTTCTTCCATTGCCAACACATAAGAAACAGCATCCATGCCCGACCCACCGTATTTAGGGTCTACCATCATACCTAAAAAACCTAGCTCGCCAAGTTTTTTAATTTGTTCTGCTGGGAAAATCTGTTTGTCATCACGTTCTATCACACCTGGTAGCAATTCTGTTTGTGCAAAGTGGCGCGCAGCGTCTCTTACCGCGATTTGTTCTTCAGATAATTGAAAATTCATATTGTTTTAAAATTATATTGAATATTGTATAAGCATGCAAATTTAATCTTTTTGCAACTAGATTGGTAAAAATAAATACGATTTAAAGTCCATTTGGTTAAAAATTATTCCTCTAATTGTTTTTCTAATGGCTATCAGGGCATTTTTAACTACTATGAAAAGCCTAAAGGCAACACCAAGTATCGCGTTTTGTATCGGCTTTTCTGGCAAGATGTCGCATGTGCATTTGCAACTGTGCAGCTTTTAAAACGGTGCTTTTGTATCAAAATTTTTTATTAGAATTTTTGATAAAAAGCCTAAGCTTAAAAAAACACTTTGATCAAAAAGCTTAATTATAATAAAAAACAACCGCTCTGATCGCCGATGCTGAATGCTCATTTTTTAATGAGCTAATGACGCTCGACAAGATACTTTGGTTTTGGCAAACGCACTATAGGTGCATAATTACAAGAATTAAAGATCTACTGTTTTTTATATTAGAATGGATCTGAAAATGCAGGATTCGTAATAAGGTTATTATCTGTAAGTGTTTTCAAGAAAGCCACTAAAGCTGCTTTATCGGCTTGGGTAAGTTGTAGGCCAGCAGGGAGTTGTTGCCTGAAGCTTGGGTCTAGGGTGCTCGATTCTGTTACTAAATTATAATGATCGACTACCTCTTCAAGTGTTTTAAATCGGCCATCATGCATGTAGGGTGGTGTAAGTGCTATGTTTCTTAGCGATGGCACTTTAAACTTTGCATTGTCGTTAGTATTTCCAGTGGCTAATGCTCTACCGAGATCAGAGAAGTTGGCCGTGATGTCTAATCCGTTGTTCATAAACTGGTCGTTTTCGAAGTTGCTACCACCATGACAATGCTGACAATCTGCTCCAGAATTCATAGGAAATCCTGGGTTAAATTCCGTCATAAATAAAAACCGGCCACGTTCTTCTTGTTCTGTAAGGGTATATTTCCCTTCTAAATAGTCGTCGTATTTTGATTGGTTGGAGACGATAGAGAGCATAAATTGTTCGAGCGCTTTAGTAAGTCTATCGGCGTCTATTCCAGGGCTGCCAAAAGCTTTATTGAATTGTTCGTTATACAAAGCAGAGGCTTGAAGTTTGGCCACTACATTATCCATACTTTCATCCATTTCTAGCGTATCTGTTATGGGAAAATGTATTTGGTCTCTGAGTTGTTGGGCGCGCCCGTCCCAAAAGAAACCGTTGGAGTTCCAGGCCATATTAAAGATGCTCATAGACTGACGCGTACCAGGGAGTTGCCTGCTTCCGATAGAAAACTGTGCAGTATCTGTAAAAGCAAACTGCTGTATATGGCACGATCCACAAGATATTGTATTGGTTTTAGAGAGCATTTTTTCATAAAAAAGCATTCTGCCTAGCTTTACACCTTCTTGTGTCAAAGGGTTGTCTGCTGGCAGATTGGGTTGCGGAAAAGTGCCAATATCTAGAGTATAAGGACTGTTGGTGTTTTTTTCTTCTTTGTCTTTTACACATGCGTTTATGAAAAGGCATGTAAAGAATATTGTTCCTAAGCCTAATGTTTTCCAGCTATTCATGGTAGAATTTTTTATTGTTTACAAAGCTGTTATCTGTTAGTGTGTTTAAAAAAGCTACTAGCGCTGTTTGTTCTTTTTTATTTAGATGTAGCGGCCTTATAGCATTGCTTTTGTTGGGATGTTGTTGTCCACCCTTGTTATAGTGTGCTACTACGGCTTCAAGAGTTGCCAGGCTTCCATCGTGCATATAGGGCGCGGTGAGTGCTACATTTCGGAGGCTTGGTACTTTGAATTTTCCAAGGTCAGCAGTTTTATGTGTAAAGCGCATGCGTCCTTTATCGGTGTATTCTTGCAGCAGACCATTGTTTTCGAAACTATAATTTGTAAAGTTAAATCCTGCATGGCAATCGCTACATCCTGTTTTTTTAGAGAAAAAGAGTTGCTTCCCTTTTAGTTCTAATTTATTGAGTGCTTTTTTATCGCCTTGATAAAGGTATTTGTCGTATCTGCTATTACCGCTAATGAAGGAGCGTTGAAAGTTTGCCAAGGCACGTGTCAGTACAAAGGCATCTAAGGGTCTTTGGTAGGCGTTTTGTGCCAAAAGTTGATAGGCTGTATCTGTTTTTAGTTTTTCTAGAATGTCTAATATTGAGGTATTGAATTCATTATGTTCTTGAATAGGCACTAATACTTGCATTTCGAGCGTGGGTACACTGCCACCTCTTAAAAAATAGGGGTGATACCCAATATTGGTAAGGCTGGGCGTATTGGTAGAGGCAAATAGCAGGCCGCTGTCGCCTTTGCTTAAGGTTGTTGAATCTGCAAAAGCTCTTTGAGGCTGATGGCACGAAGCGCAGCTTATGGTATTGTTTTTAGAAAGTCTATTGTCAAAAAACAGTTTTTTACCCAACAGCCATCTGGCCTCAGTATAAGCGTTGTCTTTGGGCACAGGCATCTCAGGAAAGCCTTGAGGTGTGTTATAGTCTTTTTTTGAATCGGTAGCTTGTAGCGAGCCAATTTTGCTAGATGCCGCTATGCTTAATGGCAATAAAGCTATTATTAAAGCTATTCCCAAAGGCCTATTCATTGCATTTATTTGATAATTATTTTCTCGGTAAATCGCTGATTGTTTTGGTCGGTTAACACAAGCAGGTATGCGCCCGCTGCTAGAGTCGACAAATGTAATTGGTTGTTTGTTATGGTACCTTTAGATAAACTGCTGCCATTTAAGCCCAATACTTCATAGCTGTGAAGTTTGATATTGCTATTCTTAAGTTGGATAGTAAATGCTCCATTGCTGGGATTGGGATAGATAGACACGCCCCAGTCTTGTTGGGTGTTTTTAATCGACGTAACGTCTGGAACGCCATTGCCAGGCTTGAAAACATGATTTTTAAAGTTCAGTAATACCACAGAAGCAGTGTCTTCAAGACCGTGATCTAAAGGAGCGGAATTTAGGTCAACATCTCTAAGCGCCTCAATATAGTCGCCATCTAGGTTGAGCGTAACGGTATCGCCACTTATTACTCCGGCAAGCATTTGTGTTTGTTCATAATAGTTGCCATTCCAAAGAGAGTGGATTTGAAAAATATTGTTGGTGCCATTTAAGCCTTCGATTGCAGAAAATCTATATCCCGAGCTCCATCCCCAATGCATTGAGGGTGATTGGAAGTAAAGCGGACTTGTGGGTGGCTGTAAGGCTGGGTCGGCATTGTTGATGGGAGAATCTACACCAACGCAGAATTTTATTCCTTCCACGGTGGTGACGTTAAAGCTGCCCAAGTCTTCAACGAGGTGTTCGTTGCCTCTTACCAAAATGTATTTATCTGGCAGTGCAATTTCTTGTCCACCGTCGTGAATGATTTTTATACCAGAAAGATAATACTCAACCCTATCGAACATAAAAAAATGTCCCAAATTGTTTGCCACAGTTTGGTTGTAGTGCAAGTAGGAGTCTCCCATTTTATGAGCTATTGCCAGTCTAACGTTTGTTTGTGCATTAAGGGTGGCAGCACTCATTAAAGCAAAAATTGATGATAAACATAGGAGGTGTAGTATTTTTTTCATATAAATCTGTTGATTTAGGGTATAACTTCAAAGATATTGACTTTCTAATAATATTAGTAATATTTTTTGAAAAAAATTGTCAATTTCGGCTTAGAAAAGGCAGCTAAACCATATCGATACCCGCAGCTAAGGGTTGATGTTGAAAACTTTTGTGCCAAATAGTTATTGAATATCAAGCTGTTGTGAAAGTGTAATAAAAAAAGTGTTCAAAATATTTGGCTAGTAATAATAGTACATGTAATTTCGCAGTCTTAAAAATTCAGATTCCATTGTTGTAATAATAACGGGGGATTAGAACAGAGTAAGATTATTCAATAAAAGACAAAAGAAAAATAAAATGTCACTTAAACAATTAAGCTACAGGACAATATCCGCTAACGAAAAGATCGTTGTGCGTGATTGGTATGTTGCAGACGCTACTAATCAACCATTAGGTCGTTTTGCATCAAAAGTTGCAGCTGTATTACGCGGTAAGAACAAAGCTTATTACACGCCACATTTTGATTGTGGTGATTATGTAATCGTAATCAACTCTGCAAAAATATCTTTTTCTGGTAACAAGTTAAATCAAAAAGAGTATCAAAACTACTCTGGTTACCAAGGCGGGCAAAGAATCGAGAAGGCGAAAGACTTGTTGAATCGTCGTCCGAACAATGTAATAGAGCGTGCAGTTAAAGGGATGTTACCTAAGAATCGTTTAGGTCGTGCTATGTACAAAAAACTATTTGTATATGAGACAGCAGAGCATCCGCATGCGGCTCAAAAACCAAAAGAATTCAAATTTTAATTCATCGCCTAAATAGGTTTATAGATATTTAATCAAAATGGAAAAACAAATTAATAATGTAGGTCGTCGTAAGGAAGCTGTTGCGCGTGTATACTTGACTAAGGGTAGCGGTAACATCACTGTAAACGGCAAAGAATACAAAAATTACTTTCCACTTATATATTTACAAAATCAAGTAGAATTGCCTTTCAAAACTATTGAAGTGGAAGGTCAGTTTGACGTTACTGTAAATGTAGCAGGGGGTGGACCAAAAGGACAAGCCGAAGCTATTAAATTAGGTATTGCTCGTTCTTTATGTGAATTCAATGAAGAATATCGTCCAGCATTGAAGAAAGCAGGATTGATGAAGCGTGATCCACGTGTGGTAGAGCGTAAGAAATTTGGTAAAGCAGGCGCACGTCGTAGCTTCCAGTTTTCTAAGCGTTAATTTGCAACTGGCAGCTTAACCAATGTTTTAGCTGTATTGCATCAAATAGCAAAAAAAATCTTTTTAAACTCATTCAATATTCCAAAAAGATGGAAGAAAATAAATCATTACATCAACAATTGCTTGAAGCTGGCGTACACTTTGGTCACCAACGCAAAAAGTGGAATCCAAAAATGTTGCCATTTATCTTCACCGAGAAGAATGGTATCCACATCATCGATCTTAATAAAACAATTTCAGGATTGGAAGATGCTGCTGCAGCATTAAAGCAAATAGCAAAAAGTGGTAAAAAAATTATGTTTGTTGCCACAAAAAAGCAAGCTAAAGAAATAGTAGCTGAAGCTGCTAGTAAAGTAAACATGCCTTATGTAACTGAAAGATGGTTAGGTGGTATGTTGACCAACTTCCAAACTATCCGTAAATCTGTAAAGAAAATGCAGGGCATTGAAAAAATGTTGAATGACGGTACTTTGGATAGCGTTACAAAGAAAGAGCGCTTGACTTTAACACGTTCGAAAGAAAAAATGGAGAAAGTGTTGGGTGGTATAGCTCAAATGAACCGTACACCAGCAGCTTTATTCATCGTAGATATCAGCCACGAGCATATTGCATTAGCAGAAGCAAAGCGTTTAGGTATTGCTACCTTCGCTATGGTTGATACAAACTCCGACCCTACTAAAGTAGATTTCGCTATCCCATCTAATGATGATGCTACAAAATCTATTGCTATCATCACTAATTATTTGACAGCTGCTATCCTAGAGGGTATCGAAGAAAGAGCTGCCAATAAAGAAGCAGAAGTAGAAGAGACAGAAGAAGTAGTTACAGAAAGAATGAGAGGATTAGACTTAGAAGAAGAAGATGGTGGAAGCAAAAAAGCACCAGCAAAAAAAGCCGCTGGTTCGCGCTCTCGTAAGCCATCAACTGGTGCCAAAAAATAAAAGTAAGCATAATTATTATACCATTTAATCTGTAAACATTTGTATAATCAAATGATTTCGAATAATCGTTACTAATTAAATAAAACACTAAGACCGCTAGATTTTCTAGGAAATTTAGTCGGTCTTAGTTGTATAATAATCTTACTGGAATTAACCCTTAGTATTTTTTCTAAACTACAATGCAAGCTAGGGCTGTTCTATTGTTCAGGAGTTGTAAATTTATAATTTATTGCTTTGTTATGAAGTATATGAATAGTACCTTTGCGTAAAATTTTGAAAACGGTGTTACACTTAATTAAAAAATTTACACTTTTATTCATGTTGTCTTTAGGTATATTTTTACCTAATGCAGTATTGGCCAGCGGCCCAGAGGCACATGCCGAGCATGAAGAAAAAGGCTTTGATGCCAATAAAACCATACTTGGACACATTAAAGATGCACACGATTGGCATTTTTTTGATTGGAATGGTAAAGCGGTATCTATACCCTTACCTGTAATAGTGTACCATAGCGAGCAAGGATTAGACATCTTTTCTTCTTCAAAATTTGATCATGGGAATATGAGCTATAAAGGCTACACTACCGATCATCACCTTCACACAATCGCCCGCGAAGACGGAACAGCATTTTACGACTTGTCTATTACAAAAAACGTAATGTCTATGTTTATTGGAATAGCATTGCTGTTTATCATTTTCCTGAGTGTTGCTAAAAAATACAAAAAGAACGGCGCTTTAAAAGCTCCATCAGGACTACAAAATTTTGTAGAAATGTGTATTGTATTTGTTAGAGATGAAGTAGCAAAGCCTAATATTGGGCCTAAGTATATGAAGTTTATGCCACTATTGTTGACATTCTTCTTCTTTATTTGGATCAATAATATGTTAGGATTATTACCAGGAGCAGCCAACTTTACCGGAAATATTGCAGTAACTGCGGCCTTGGCATTAGTAACCTTAATCGTAATGGCATTTAGCGCCAATAAGCATTTTTGGAGTCATTTATTCAACCCTCCAGGTGTGCCAATGGGTATCAATGTACTTTTGACTATCATTGAAATTATCTCCTTCTTTATCAAGCCAATAGCATTAATGATACGTTTGTTTGCAAATATACTTGCTGGGCATATCATTATACTTAGCATCATCTCAATGATATTTATCTTTGGATTGATGAACGAGGCAGCCGGTTGGGGTTTTGCACCAGTATCATTAGCGTTTACCTTATTCATGTACGCCTTAGAATTGTTAGTAGCAGCTATTCAAGCCTTTATTTTTACCAACCTTACAGCGGTATTTATTGGGCAGTCGGTAGAAGAAGGTCACCACCATGATGAGGCACATGCGGAACACGCTGCTGCGCATTAAAAATAAATATAACATTAATTCATAAACTTTTTCATTCATTTTTTAAATTTTAGTACAATGTCTTTATTGAACACTGTAATGTTAGAAATCGGAGGCTCAGTTTCTCAAGGTTTAGGTGCTATTGGCGCTGGTATCGCTGCTTTAGCTGCTGGTATTGGTATTGGCCAAATCGGTAAAGGTGCGGTAGAATCTATCGCTCGTCAACCTGAAGCTGCTGGAGATATCCGTTCTTCAATGATCTTAACAGCTGCATTCATCGAGGGTGTATCTCTTTTCGGTGTAATCGCTGGTTTGTTGGCTGTAGTAATGTAATCATTACCAGTTTAGAATCATTATATTCTGGCAATGCTGAGCACAGGGCAATATGTATTGCCAGAATTATTAAAAAATAGAAATAGACCTTAATTTTTTTTTACTCCACTTATAAATTATTTAAGTTTTTTAAATCTTAAAATATGGAATTGTTAACTCCAGCCTTTGGATTGTTTGCCTGGACCCTCGTAGCCTTCCTTATCGTATTTTTCTTATTAAAGAAGTTTGCGTGGAAGCCTATTTTAGGAATGCTTTCGGAGCGCGAGACCAACATAGCAAACAATATTGCGGCAGCAGAAAAAGTACGCGCCGAAATGGCTTCTATGCAAGCAGAAAATGAAAAGCTATTAGCAAAAGCTAGAGAAGAACGCACGCAATTGCTAAAAGAAGCTAAGGAAGCCAAAGAAAAAATGATTAGTGAGGCCAAAGAGCAGGCAAAAACTGAAGCTGATAAAATTTTAGCCAATGCGCACCTTCAAATAGAGCAACAACGAAATGCTGCTTTAATAGAAGTAAAAAACGAGATAGGCAATTTAGCAATCGAAGTAGCCGAAAAAGTTTTGAGAAAAGAATTTGCAGAAGGTTCTGCACAAAGCAACTACGCAAAATCTTTAGCTAACGAGATTTCGTTAAATTAATTTTTTATTACAACAACCTTGTTTGTCTCTGCTGCATTGCCGAAATAAACAGTTTTTATAAAGTACTACTATGCAAAACCCTCGTTTAGCAGCGCGTTATGCCAAAGCCTTAATAGATATCGCTAAAGAACAAAATGCTTTGGACACGGTACTAGCTGATATGGAACTCATCCAAGCTACGATGAAAGCGAGCAAAGATTTGAACCTTACCATCCAAAGCCCAATCATTAAAGGCGATAAAAAAATAGAAATATTCGAAGCTGTTTTTGGAAACAAGATACAGAATGTTACTAAATTGTTTGTAGACTTACTTGTCAGAAAAGGACGCGAGGCAAACCTAGCTGAGATTTCAACTGCATATATTGAGCAATACAATCAATTTAATCAGATTCACGTTGTAAAACTTACTACTGCTACATCTTTGGACGATTCGTTGCAAAGCATCATAGAGCAAAAAGTTGCTAGTCAGCTAAGCGGTGGTAAAGTTGTTGTAGAAACAGCCGTTCAGCCCGATTTAATTGGTGGTTTTGTATTGCAAGTAGGCGATAAGTTTTTTGACGCCTCCGTAAAAAGAGACTTGAACGACGTAAGACACCAATTTACTCAAAATATCTACGTAGCAGATATTTAATTATAAAAGAAGAAACAATATTATTTTAATCATTCATAATTCATAAAGTCATGGTTGAAATCAAACCGGATGAAATATCGGCGATATTACGCCAACAGTTGAGCAACTTTAATGCTTCTGCAGAATTAGAAGAAGTAGGTACTGTACTTACTATAGGTGATGGTATCGCTCGCGTTTATGGCCTTGGTGGTGTACGTCAGGGTGAGTTAGTGGAGTTTGAAGACCAAACCAAAGCTATAGCATTAAACCTTGAAGAAGATAACGTAGGTGTTGTATTGATGGGTGATGCTAAAAATATTAAAGAGGGTTCTAAAGTACGTCGTACGGGCCGTATCGCATCTATCAAAGTAGGTGAAGGTATGGTTGGTAGAGTTGTAAATACTTTAGGTGAACCGATTGATGGCAAAGGACCCATTACTGGTGAACTTTATGAAATGCCTATAGAGCGTAAAGCTCCTGGTGTTTTGTTTCGTGAGCCTGTAAAAGAGCCCCTACAAACAGGATTGAAAGCAGTCGATGCAATGATTCCAATCGGTCGTGGCCAACGTGAGTTGGTAATTGGCGACCGTGGTACTGGTAAAACAGCTATCTGCTTGGATACAATCATTAATCAAAAAGAGTTTTACGAAGCCGGTAAGCCCGTTTATTGTATTTACGTAGCTATCGGTCAGAAATCGTCTACAGTAGCACAAGTAATGAAAGTGCTGGAAGAAAATGGTGCAATGGCCTACACTACCGTTGTAGCGGCCTCTGCTTCAGAGCCAGCTCCTTTACAGTTCTATGCACCATTTGCTGGCGCAGCTATTGGTGAGTTTTTCCGTGATACAGGTCGTCCTGCATTAGTTGTTTATGACGATTTGTCTAAACAAGCGGTAGCTTATCGTGAGGTGTCATTGTTGTTGCGTCGTCCTCCAGGTCGTGAAGCATACCCTGGTGACGTATTCTATCTTCACAGTCGTTTACTAGAGCGTGCCGCTAAAGTAATCAATAACGACGCTATTGCTGCTACCATGAATGACCTACCAGATTCTATCAAACATTTGGTGAAAGGTGGTGGTTCTCTAACAGCTTTACCTATTATCGAAACGCAAGCAGGTGACGTATCTGCTTATATTCCTACAAATGTTATCTCTATTACAGATGGTCAGATTTTCTTAGAAACTAACTTGTTTAATGCTGGTATTCGTCCTGCTATTAACGTTGGTATCTCTGTAAGCCGTGTGGGTGGTTCTGCGCAAATCAAATCTATGAAAAAAGTGTCAGGTACACTTAAGTTAGACCAAGCGCTTTACCGTGAGATGGAAGCCTTCTCGAAATTTGGTGGCGACTTAGATGCAGCTACTAAAACGGTTATTGATAAGGGTGCGCGTAATGTGGAAATATTGAAACAAACTCAGTTCAATCCTTTCCCAGTAGAAAAGCAGGTAGCCATAATTCACTTGGGTACTAATAACTTATTAAGAGATGTACCCGTGAAAAATATCAAAGCTTTTGAAGAACAATTTATGCTAGAAATGGAAAGTAAGTTACCAAATGTTTTAGCAGAGTTCAAGAAAGGTAATTTGCCACAAGATGGTATAGATGCTATGGTTGATTTAGCAAAAGGTTTGATTCCTCAGTTTCAATAAGCTATTATTTAATAAATAAAAGCACACTGCATATATAACAGAAAGGCTAACTCTTAGAAGGGTTAGCCTTTATTGTTTTTTATTGATGTGGATATTATCTCATTTCCTATTTCAAGGCAGTGGTGAAACGGTAGTAAGGAGGTTTTTGCTTGCTAATGCTAGTCTATGTTACTTGCTGCTTTACCAAATGCCTACCAAAGATTTAGTAAAAATTGTCTTTTATCAAAATCCTGAGCTTGTTGCAGCATGCTTTTTAAAAGATCGTTGTTGGGAAATTGTTTTGCCAATGAATTGTAATAATTAATTCCAGCTTCTTTACCATTCAACATCAGAACGGTAAATCCTTTGTTGAAAAGCAATGTGCTATCTTTTGTTTCGGCATATTGGGCATCAAAGGCCTTCATAGCATCAGTGTATTGTTGATTTGCCTTTGCGCTATCGCTTAGATGCCTATCGTATATAAAGCCTTCAAACATGATGTATTCTGGAAAATTGCCCAAAGTGTTGAGTTTCTTAACGCTAGCAAGAGCTTTGTCTACTTCGCCTAATTGGAGGAGCGTATGTATTTTGTTGATGTGTGCAGGAGCAAAATTGCTGTCTAATGCAATAGCTTGATCTAGAAAGTATAGCGCGCTCAACACCTCATGTGTATCCTTTGCATTATAAAGTGTCTCCATCGCTTTGTCATTTAGTCTTTGTGGGCTTTGTTCGGTGCTTGTGCTTGTATTGTTGTTGCTGCAACTAAGTGTGCATAATAGCCCAAAGCTGACTAATATTGTTGCGTATATTCTAAGGTTCATATTCCTGTTTGTTTTAAAATAAAATGATGCAAATCTGTATTTTGTACAAATGTTGGCAAGTCGTATAAGTACTTGCCAATGACAGCCAGCTCGGCATAATCGCTAGAATGGTCTGTATCTGCAAATTTGACGCTAGTATGTTTGCTTAATAATTCGGCAGCATATTTGAAAGGGAGCTTTTTGTAATCGTATTCCTTATCGGTGCTCAGCGAGTCGTAGTAGGAAAGTATGTTTGAGGCCTCCTCTATGCCTATGTCTAAACCAAACGCATATTTGAATTTTTGGATGATATCATTGGCTGAATTTTTATTGCTAATACTATGTAGTAGCGAAGTCGTTGTTTGTTTAAAGTCCATTATTTTTTTAAAATTATCATTGCTGTTTTTTCCGTAAAACAGGCCAGGGTTGGCATTTCCATGATCTGTAGTAATGATAACAAGCGTATCGGGGTGTTGCGTAACGAATGATTTTACTACAGCAATTGTCTTATCAAACGCAAGCTGGTCAAATAGCAGCGCACCAATATCATTAGCGTGTGCAGCCCAGTCTACCTTGCCAGCTTCAATTTGGAGCATAAAGCCATTATTGTTTTTTGCCAATATCTCTAGAGCCGTTTTTGTCATTTCGGCAAGTGTGGGAATTGCAGCGTTAAGAGCAAGGTTATGCAAGGTGTCTAGTTGGTAGGGTAGTTCGTCTTGTGCAAAGTATCCCAGAAGCTTGTGGGTGTTTTGCGCATTTATTTTTGAAAGGTCTTGTTTGTTTTTGCATATTTTGTAATTTTTCTTTAGAAATTCGGCTGCAAGGTCTTGTTTGTCTTTTCGCGCAGATGCTTCAAAGAATTTAGCACCACCACCGAGTAAGACATCGGGTTCGAGTTGTAAATACATTTCAGCAATAGCGTCTTGGTCGTTTCTAGAAGTTGTAGCTACGCAAAAGCCAGCAGGCGTGGCATGCGTTACAGCCACCGTAGTGACGCAGCCGATGCTTTTACCGGCCTCTTTCATTTTTTTGAGTATAGGTGTGTTGAAAGTTTTTTCTTCTACGTTATAGTTGAGAGCGCCGTTATGCACTTTACGGCCACCTCCCCAAGCCGAGCTACCCGCAGCGCTATCGGTTACTAAGGCATTGGCAGCACTAGTATCCATGCCATGAGCGCTCGCCTCTCCGTTTATGTAAGCATTTATCCACTCGGAGTCTTTGTTATGTATATGCTGGTGTAGGTGATTGGCCATTGTAAGGGTACCCTTACTCATGCCATCACTTACCATAAAAATTACATTTTTGTATTTACCATTCTTAGGCGCTGTTTTCTTTTGTGAGTTTGCTTCTCCAATTGAGGGGAAAAGTGCACTTCCAATAGAGAGAATGGAAGCAGATTTTAGAAAATCTTTTCTACGCATATGCAAAAAATGTTTGGAGTTAAAATTAGGAATTTGTTGTTATAAAATAACGGAAGCCTATTTAAATCCGGGTTAGGCATTAGTTTCTTTACTGCGTAAATTCTTTTGCAAATGTACATTAGTGGCTCAATACACATCATTCAATATACTACTCTTGCGCTTTTGGCGCTATTTTGTGTTTTCTTTTCGTAATAAAACTTATATAGCGAAAACTGTCTAAAACAAAGCCCAGTGTATACGTTTCGCAATTGTATTAGAATTGTAATAAGTAGTATGATTGGCGAACGAAATATTGCTAGTAGAAGAACGGATTTAATGCTCTTAGGGTTAGATAAAAAAGGTTAGCCGTCCGGAGCAGCTAACCCATTAATAAGCCATATTACCTATACGGCAACATTATAGTTGAGCTACTAAGGAAGCTACAATTTTAGCGAGTTTTGGAGCGGCAATATTAGCGGCTTCTAATACTTCTTCGTGGGTGATGGTGTTAAGTTCGTCTCTGATACCTAGGTCTGTAATAATGCTGGCTGCAAACACTTTGATACCGCCCGCATGCATGGCTACAATTACTTCGGGTACGGTGCTCATACCTACGGCATCGCCACCTATTACGTGAAGCCAATAATATTCTGCCCGGGTTTCGAAAGTGGGGCCCTGCAATCCAATATAAACGCCTTCTTTTACCGGAATTTGTTCGTTCTTAGCTATTTGGTGTGCTTTTTCGAGCAATTCATAGCTATAGGGCTCGCTCATATCGGGGAATCTAGTTCCTAAACGTTCGTCATTTCGGCCTCTAAGAGGGTGTTCGGGAAATAAATTGATATGGTCTTTGATAAACATGATGTCACCTACTTTAAAGTCTTTATTCATGCCGCCAGCTGCATTCGAAACTATTAATGTATCTATGCCAAGTGCCTTCATTACTCTTACGGGGAAGGTAACTTCTTGCATGTCGTATCCTTCGTAGTAGTGAAATCTGCCTGCTAATAATACTACGTTTTTGCCGTTAAGCTGACCAAAGATGAGTTTGCCAGCATGGCCCTTTACGGTGCTTTCTGGGAAGTGAGGTATTTCGTTGTAAGGTAGCGCAATAGGGTTTTCGATGATGTCGGCAAGGCTGCCTAGTCCACTGCCAAGAATAATGCCTACTGTGGGTGTAAAGCTTATTTTGGTTTTGATGTAGGAGGTAGTTTCTTGTATTTTATCAAAAAGCATAAGAAGTATTTTTTGAATTATAGAATGGTGTCGTCGTGATTGTTGGTTTGGGGTATTTCTGATTGAATAATAATGCTATCTTGATTCTTAGGCAAGTCGTAGGGGTATTTGTTGTATAAGGTTTGGATATGTGATTTTTCTTTAAGTAGTTGCTCGCCGATTTTTTTCATATTTTTTGCAGCCAAACCAAGTATTTGATTTTTCTTTCTAATAGAAGCTATCATTCTGGCGATGATACTCAAAAGTACCGCAATAATGACGAACAGTGTTTTGGTGCCGATGTACAGCATTTCAAAGTCTTTTTCACCATAGGTTTCGAGGGTGAGTTGGTTGAAGCTAATTTTATTCAAAAAACTAAAAGGGTATATTTTGTCGGTGAATATAACGGTCAATACTGCTAATGCAACACCTACCCAAAGGATTATTTCAATAAGAATGAGGTACCAGTTTTGTAAAAGTCTTTGAATAGCGCCACTTTTCATAGATGCAGCGAGTGGCTCTATTAATGCTAATTGCTCCTGTGTACTTTTGTCGTGATTGTGAAAATTGGTAAGTAAGTCTTTATAGAGGTTGAAATTTGTATCCATATTGGTGTTTTTGCAGTTATTGTGTAATAAATGTGTAGGCTTGATATAAGGTAGTTCTATCTAAATTTTAGTCGTTTCCCCATTACTTGGTCGTGTATCATTCCATCAGCATACGCGAGGTGTCCGCTCACAAATGTTTTACTAACAGACATTGGGAGGAGCGTACCTTCTAATGGCGACCATCCACATTTATACAATAGGTTATTTTTGTTTACAAGTGTACTGTTTTTGCGGTCTATGAGTACGAGGTCTGCATAATAGCCTTCTCTTATGAATCCTCTTTCTTGAATTTGAAAACAGATAGCTGGCGCGTGGCACATTTTTTCTACAACTTTTTCAATAGAAATATCGCCTTTATGCACATAGGAAAGCATCATCATGAGCGAGTGTTGTACTAGAGGCAATCCAGATGGAGCCTGTCCGTATGGAAGTTGTTTTTCTTCTAAAGTATGAGGTGCGTGATCTGTAGCAATGATATCTAAGGTGTCGTTTAGCAATGCTTGCCAAAGAGCCGTTTTATTTTCTTTAGCTTTAATTGCAGGATTGCATTGAATTTTATTTCCATAGACTGCATAATCATCGGCAGTAAAGTGCAAGTGGTGTACACATACTTCATTGGTGATTCTTTTTTCGCTGAGCGGCTTTGTGTTGTCAAATAGCGCAAGCTCTTCGGCAGTGGAAATGTGTAAAATGTGTAAACGTGTATTGTGTTTTCTTGCAAGATCAATAGCAAAAGAAGAAGAAGCGTAGCATGCGGCAGTATCTCTAATTAAGGGATGAAATGACGTGTTGTTTGCTTCGGCATATTTTAACTTATTAGCTTTAATGATGTTTTCATCTTCACAATGGGTAGCAATTAAAAGTTCTGTATTTCCAAATATTGTGTTCAAGGTATGTTCGTTATCAACTAGCATATCGCCCGTAGAGCTACCCATAAATATTTTTATGCCACAAACGTCATGTATTTTGTTGTTAGTGGCTAATACTTCATCTATGTTATTGTTGGCTACTCCCATAAAGAAGGAGTGATTGGCTAAGGAGTTTTGTGCTGCTATTTGAAATTTTTCTTCTAGTCTGGCTTGGGTAGTAGTAGTTGGGTTTGTGTTGGGCATTTCCATAAAGGATGTGGTGCCTCCAGCTACAGCCGCTCTGCTTTCTGTATAAATATTGGCCTTGTGGGTAAGTCCCGGCTCTCTAAAATGCACTTGGTCGTCTATAACGCCCGGTAGCAGCCATTGGCCTTCTGCATTTATTTCTTGGTAAGAGGCCCCTTCGATGTTTATAAAAGGTGCTATCTTGTGAATGCGTTCATCTTGTATCCACACATCTGCTGTGTATTGCTGACCTTCATTGATGAGGGTGGCTTGCTTGATAAGTGTATTTTTGGGCATAAGAAGAAATTTATAGCAAAGTAACGAAACACTTGTTGCTTTCTAAAATGGATTTTTCTTTAATGCACTTTTTATGGCAAGGCGATGTTGGTCTATCTCGAATGTTTTTATATAAGCACCTGCATCTAAGCCATCTATGGTATATTGTCCAATACTGTAACGCACGAGCCTAAGCGTAGGAAATCCCACAGCAGCTGTCATACGTCTTACTTGTCTGTTTTTACCCTCGGTGAGCGTAAGGCTTATCCACGAAGTAGGAATTTCTTTTCGGTAGCGTATGGGTGGTACTCTTTCGGGTAGCTGCGGTGCTGCAATTATGCTAGCTTTTGCGGGTAGTGTGGTGTAGCTTTTGCCTTGTATATTTATGGTTACACCTTGTGATAATTGTTGAATAGCAGCTTCTGTAATATTGCCTTCTACTTGCACATAATAAGTGCGCTCATGCTTTCTGCTTGGATGCAATAAAGCAGTAGTGATACTTTTATCATTGGTAAGCAATAATAAGCCTTCGCTGTCATAGTCTAATCTACCAACAGGATAGACATCTTTTTCTATGTTTGCTAAGCAATTTGCTAAGGTTGTTTTATCGCGTTCTTTCGAAAATTGACACATCACTTGAAAGGGTTTGTAAAACCAATAGTAGACTAATTTGGAAGCGTTCATATAAGCTGTAACTATTGTGGGTGAGGCATTGTAGCAAAAATAAAGTCTCGATAAATATCGAGACTTTATATTAATGGGTTAGTAAGTGTGCGCTTTAATGCTACAATATTACCAAGTATTTTTGTGTAAATAAAATTATTTGCAATTTAAATTTTCCACAATGTTTTGAAATATGTGAATAATGTTTTTATAGTTCGCTTTTTGTTGTAAGGCTTAGCTTGCAATTGATTCAGACAATTGTGTGTTATTTGAAATTAATTTGTAAACTTTGCAATTATTCATTTTCTATTTCAATATTCATGTTCATGCGCCCGTATTCTTTATTATGTAGTGCTCTATGTATGCTTTCAATCGTAGTGAGTTCTTGTGATAGTGCTCCTGAAAATAGACAGTTTAAGCCAATAGTAATGGGCGATTCAAGTACTATAGTAACAGAGTTAGACTCTAATTATTTATCCAATAATGTTGCTGATGTTACATTTGGAAATACAATGAATAGTAACGTAGATGCATCTGCTACTGCGCCAGCCCCAAGTGAAACAACTCCACCAATAGCTACTTCAACAGCAGAGACAACGACACCACCAGCTGTAACAACAGCAGCACCACCAGCGGCTACCAATGCGCCTAAGACAGATGGTATGGCCATTAATATAGGTAACGGAACCTATTTGCTTATAGAAGGCGTGCAACTCAATAGCGGAAGCGGTACTGACGGTCAAAACAAAAACGAATTAAGCTACAGCATAAAATCAGGTAAGCCTCAACAAGCACAAATAAAAGTACATAATGGAAAGATAGGTGCTGCGCAATATAGATATTCTAGCACTGCTAATATGACTATAAATAACAAAATAGTACCGCTTAATAAACTCGGAACTTACACCTCTGCTTGGGCCAAAACTACAGCTACTCAAACAGCAGTGAACATACCTACATTGAAAGGAATTTCATTTAAAAAAGTAAAAGAAGCCGAGCTTAAAGAGGCGGTGCAAGAAAGCTTAAGACAAAGAAACTATAAGTCAACTGCAATAAAAGCAGCGGTAAATAAAATAAACAAGCGTACCCAAATTACTTCTGCGCCATTCTCTGTAACGACAACAAGTACTGCTATAAAATTGAGTGGTACAGACGCTAAAGGCAAGGCATTTGAAAAGATTATAAAACTAGAGTATTAATATGAATCCAGTAAGCCTAGCATTGATGATAATTACGGTAGTGGTATCCTACATCAGTTTTAACAATCAAAGTTTGTTGTATAAATTGATGTTGTGGCCCTACAGAATGAAACGGTATCCAGAAGAGTATTACCGCATCATCACGTCGGGCTTCGTGCATGTAGATGTAATGCACCTAATGGTGAACATGTTGACCTTCTATTTTTTTTCCCGTCCACTTATTCAGGTTATTGGTCCAAATAGTTTTGTGCTACTGTATCTATCGGGAATAATAGTTGCCAATTTGCCATCGGTGTTCAAGCAAAAAGACATGCCCGAAAGGACAGCTCTTGGCGCATCGGGTGGTGTAGCGGCTATTGTTTTTGCTACTATCTATTTAGATCCTTGGCAAATGATATACTTGTTCTACATACTTCCTTTGCCCTCTATTATTTTTGCTATTTTTTATGTGTGGTATAGTTATAGAATGAAGAATGATGAAGCATCTCGAATTGGTCATGAAGCACATTTGTGGGGCGCTATTTATGGCTTCGTTTATATGACTATTTTTGCCGACCCTGCATTTAGAAGCATGTTTATTGAAAAACTTACAGATGTTCCTTTTTTAAAATAATTTAATATTCGTCAACAAATGAAACAATCTTTTTCAACCCATAAAGCTCCTCAGCCAGTAGGCTTGTACCCTCATGCAAAGCAAGTAGGCAATCTTCTTTTTTTGTCGGGCATAGGGCCTCGTACAGTAGAGAACACCATACCCGGATTGGAGCTCGATAAAAATGGAAACTTCTTAGCATTCGATTTCGAAGCGCAATGTAGAAGCGTATTTGAGAACGTTAGAATTGTACTTGAAGAAAGTAATAGCTCTTGGGATAAACTAGTAGATGTAACCGTTTTTTTGGTAAATATGAAACGTGATTTTCATACATTCAATAAGCTTTATGCCGAGTACTTTAAAGACAATCAGCCTTGCCGTACTACTGTAGAAATAAATAGCCTTCCGACTCCAATAGCTATCGAACTGAAATGTATAGCCACGATATAGGCAGTAGCTACTAAACGCAAACGAGTTGATAATTTTTTAAAAGGAATTAAGCACCATAAGTAAGTGCTTGATTCCTTTTTTTACTGCTCAAATTTGGTAGTCATTTCCTTTATAAGCACTATTCACCTTGGCAATATAAACACGTTCGAGGCTACTGTGCTTTTTATGTTTTAGTTTGTTTTTTATGTGGCGTAGTAATTGATAAATTAACATAAAAAATGAATGAATGTTCATTTTATTTCACTATTTTGCAAAAAAAAGGTAGAATAGATTAATGGCAACCGATAAGCGAAGTATTATATTAAAAAGTGTTTTAAAGTTGGTGAATAGGCAAGGATTTTATCATTTGAATATGAAAGCCATTGCTAAGGAGGCCAACATAGCTGCAGGAACTATTTACTTGTATTTTAAAGGCAAAGAAGAGCTTATCAATGCATTGTATGCAATGATTACAAACGATTTCAATGCTGTAGTATTGACGGCATATAAGGAAGGAAGGAAGGTGCAAGAGAATTTCTATGCGATGCTGGAAGCTGCTATGGAGTTTTATTTAAAAAATACAGATCAGTTTAGTTTTGTCGAGCAATACACGTATGCGCCATTCTTATTTAAAGAAAATCAAGATCAAAATTTTTCTTTACTACTACCCATTTATAAAATGATGGCTATTGGCAAAAAACAACAAATAATCAAGCCTATAGATGATGCTATTTTGCTTGCGATAATACATGGTAGTTTGAATACAATTATAAAATTGCATTTGGCAAAAAAAACCGATTTAAGAAAAGAAAAAACAAGACAAGAATTCTGCCTTGCTGTGTGGGATTCTATTACGATTGTTAATAAAAAGAAATAGTGATATAAATATGGAAAGATTAATTAAACAAGTGGCAGTGTTGGGCTCTGGCGTAATGGGAAGTAGAATAGCTTGTCATTTTGCTAATATAGGTGTGCAGGTTTTGTTGCTAGATATTGTACCTAAAGATGCCCCCGAAGGCAACAAGCAAGCGCGCAACAAGATCGTAAATGACGCACTGCAAAACGCACTTAAGTCTAATCCCTCACCCATTTATAGTCAGTCCTTTGTTTCCCGTATCCAAACGGGCAACTTTGATGATGACCTAGAGAAAATAAAGGATGCAGATTGGATAATAGAGGTAGTCATCGAACGCTTAGATATCAAGCAAGCACTATTTGAACGTGTAGAGCGCTATCGTAAGCCCGGAGCACTTGTTTCTTCCAATACCTCGGGTATACCTATACACTTTATGACAAAAGACAGAAGTGATGATTTTAAAGCTCATTTTTGTGGTACACACTTCTTCAATCCTCCCCGATACTTAAGGCTGCTAGAGATAATCCCTACAGCAGATACGCTACCCGAAGTTACAAATTTCCTCATGTCGTATGGCGAGAAATATTTAGGCAAAACAACCGTTCTGTGCAAGGATACTCCTGCGTTTATTGCAAATAGAATTGGCGTATTTAGCATCGCGAGTATTCTAAAGTATGTAGCACAATCTGGAATGACTATCGACGAAGTAGACAAGCTTACTGGTCCTGTTATAGGCCGACCAAAATCGGCTACTTTTCGCACAGCAGACGTAGTGGGCTTAGATACCTTAGCCTTAGTCACACAAGGACTTTATAGCGGTCTGGCGGATGATGAAGCTAAAGATACTTTTAAGCTGCCAGACTTTATTGATAAGATGTTGGCAAACCAATGGCTGGGTAGCAAAACCTCACAAGGATTCTTTAAAAAAGTTAAAGGTGAGGATGGTAAAAGCGAAATACTTTCACTTAACCTAAATACACTTGAATACGAAAGTGCTTCAAAACCCAAATTTGCTGTTCTGGATATAACCAAAACAATAGATAAACTCAGTGATAGATTTAAAGTACTTCTTGCAGATAAGGACAGAGCCGGCGATTTTTATCGCACAAGCTTTTATAGCTTGTTTGCCTATGTATCGAATCGTATACCCGAGATTGCAGATGAACTATATAAAATTGATGATGCCATAGAGGCCGGCTTTGGATGGGAGATGGGACCCTATAAGATTTGGGATGCTATAGGACTAGAGCAATCTATTGCGGCTATTGAGGGCATGGGATATACTATTGCTACTTGGGTAAAAGATATGATTGCTGCTGGGCATACTTCTTTTTATGTTACCAAAGCAGGAAAGCGCTACTTCTATGATATACCTTCAAAAGATTACAAGCTTGTTCCCGGAACGGAAGCATTTATAGACATAGATTTAATTGGTGATGATAAAGTTATTTGGAGAAATTCGGGCACCCTATTGAAAGACATAGGTGATGGTATTTTGAATTTAGAGTTTGCTACCAAAATGAACACCATTGGTTCCGAAATTCTGGAAGGTGTCAATAAGGCAATAGATATTGCAGAGAAAAACTATAAGGGTCTTGTCATTAGTAATACTGGAGCCAATTTTAGTGCAGGTGCCAATGTGGGACTTATATTCATGATGGCAGTAGAAGAAGAATGGGACGAATTGGACTTTGCCATTAGGCAGTTTCAAAACACAATGATGCGCATACGATATTCTGCTATACCCGTGGTAGTGGCGCCGCATAATATGGCGCTGGGTGGCGGCTGCGAGATGTGCTTGCATGCAGATATGGTAGTAGCACACGCAGAGTCCTATATCGGTTTGGTGGAGTTTGGTGTGGGCCTTATTCCTGGTGGAGGCGGTAGCAAAGAATTTGCAGTTCGTATTTCCGATGAGCTCAAAGAGGGCGATGTAGCATTGAATCGTTTTCGTCAGCGCTTTCTTGCCATTGGTCAAGCTAAGGTGTCTACCTCGGCACAAGAGGCTTTCGAGTTGGGATACCTGGTGTATGGCAGAGACAAAATAGTAGTATCCTACAAGCGCCTACTTTCTGAAGCAAAAAATGCATGTTTGCAATTGGCTCAAGCAGGGTATACTAAGCCTATTCCTCGCAAAGACATCACTGTATTAGGTAAGCAAGCATTGGGCTTGGCATATTTAGGCGCAGATAGCATGAGGGCAGGTAAGTATATCTCCGATCATGACGTGAAAATATCGCAGAAGCTTGGTTACGTATTGGCAGGAGGCGACTTGTCTACGCCCACGAAAGTAAGTGAGCAGTATTTGTTAGACCTCGAGCGCCTTGCTTTTATGGAGCTGTGTGCCGAACGTAAAACTTTAGAACGAATACAGTCTATTTTGAACGGAGGAAAAGTATTGCGCAATTAATTTCAACATTATTTTACTACAAAGTAAGTTATCTGCTCTGTAGCTTGTTAAACAAAAACACAAAACGATGAATGCATATATAGTAGCCGGTTATAGAAGTGCTGTAGGCAAGGCCAATAAAGGTGGCTTCCGCTTTATGCGCCCCGATGAATTAGCAGTGCAAGTAATAAAACACTTGATGACGCAAGTGCCACAAGTTCGGGCCGAGCAGATAGACGACCTCATTGTAGGAAACGCAATGCCCGAAGCCGAACAAGGTATGAACTTTGCTCGCTTCATATCTTTAATGAGCTTCGATAGCGTTAAAGTACCTGCTGTTACCGTTAATAGATACTGCGCCTCCGGACTAGAAACAATTGCTATAGCCGCATCCAAAATTCATTCGGGAATTGCCAACTGTATCATAGCAGGTGGCTCAGAAAGCATGAGCTTAATACCAATGGGTGGCTGGAAGATTGTACCACAAGTAGACTTGGCGAAAGAGCATGCAGATTATTATTGGAGTATGGGCCTTACGGCAGAAGCAGTAGCTAATGAATATCATGTAAGCCGTGCAGACCAAGACGCATTTGCCCTCAACTCTCATGTGAAAGCCTTAAAGGCTATTGCAGAAGGCCGATTTAAAGATGAAATTGTTCCTATTACCGTAACAGAAACCTATATTGGTAACAATTGTGGCAAGAAAAAAACACGCAGCTATGTAGTGGATACAGATGAAGGCCCAAGAGAAAGTACGCTCGATGGATTATCTAAATTAAAACCTGTGTTTGCTGCAGGAGGCGTAGTTACGGCTGGCAATAGCTCACAGACTAGCGATGGCGCAGCTTTCGTTATGGTTTGTAGTGAGGAGTTTGTAAAAGAAAATAATTTAAAACCTATAGCGCGTTTCATTAGCTATGCTGCTGCTGGTGTTGAACCACGCATTATGGGTATTGGGCCTGTTGAGGCTATTCCTAAGGCGTTGAAATTGGCAAATTTGAATTTGTCTGATATAGATTTAATAGAATTAAATGAAGCTTTTGCTTCTCAATCTATTGCTTGTATACGTGAGTTAGGTATAGATGAACATAAAGTAAACGTCAATGGTGGTGCTATTGCATTAGGACATCCACTAGGTTGTACCGGCGCTAAGTTGACCGTACAGATAATGAACGAACTCAAACGTAGAGGCAAGAAGTATGGCCTTATTTCTATGTGTGTAGGTACGGGCCAAGGCGCTGCAGGCATCATAGAGATGATGTAATTTTTATAGTTATCATAAACAGAAAGAGCAAACGTGGTTTCGTTTGCTCTTTTTTGTTTTGTGTATATTCCTACTTTATTTTTTGATAAACTATTATAACATTTTCGAAATGAATAATCTAATTTTAGGTAGGGAAATTTAATAATCAAATTACATAATTGTTAAATAATTTTGTTACTAAATTTTTCATTTCATCAACTACATTTGCAGGAGATAATACAACTAAATCAGGACCACATTCAAGAAAGAAAGTAAAAAGTTCTTTATTTGGTCGAATTTCAAGTTGAAAAATACAACCATCATCATTAATAGACACAACTTTTTGCGATTTATGAATAGGTTTAGTTTGCAAATAAGGTGATCGGTTATGATTCATGAAAAATTGGATATTCTCAATTGGTGCGTCTGATAAAGAAATGCCAATAATTTCTTCCAATGATTGATTCAAAATGTTTATATCTTGTTGCAAAAAAGAAACTCCTCTTTGTGGTTTTATAGAAATTATTCTATCTAAAGCATAAATAGAAATCGTATCATATAATTCCACTTTTCCTATAACAAACCACCTCCCTTTCCATTCTTTTAATATTGCAGGGTGAAATATAATTTCTTGTTCTTTTTTCCCAAATCCTTTATAATTCATTTTTAAGACAGTTTGATGTCTACACGATTCTAGCATATCTAATAGAAATTCATGACCAGTATAACCGTCAAAATATGCAGGTTGAAAATAAGCTGAATTAACTTCTAATTTTTCAAAATTCTTTTTTTGCAGATGAGTAATAATTTCTATCACTTCGTCAGCTAACTCAATACCTTTATGTTTATTTAAAATAGCTACAACTTCCTGAAGTATTAACATTTGACGTTCATCAACCAATGGATCAAAGTAACTATAATTTTTATCCTTATACCTAAACTCCTTTATTCTGTTCATTATCCTTGTCTCTAATGGATCATAATTCTCTTCTACTGAAGCAGAACGTAATTCATTAAAGTCATTTTGTAATGTCCTAATTGTAATATTCTCTAACAATTCTTCTCGGACTAATAATATTAACTCATCGTAACTATACCAACGACTCCTCAAGCATCTATTAAGGAGTTCTAATCGATTGTTTACTTTTTTTTGTTTAGGCATATTCAGTAAATTATTTATCAATACAAGGTAGTTAAAAAATGCGAAATAAAATTTCGCATCACTAATTCATCTTTGCTCTATCATCATCAAAGATGAAAAAATTGCCTAAAGATATAATTCATATTCGCAATCAATGGAGTTTTGATAAAAGTATTAACAATAAAAAGTTAAATTCAACAAACGAAATAAAACTTCGCAACGCTCTTGCAATTTTGCAATATCAAATTAAATAATAAATAGAAGAGTTCAATATAATCTAGTGAAATATAATAACGATAAATTATCTAATAGGATGGATAAAACATATAGAGATTTCCTAAATATGCCTCAATGGAAATCCAAAAGAGCTGTAGTATTAAAAAGAGATCGGTATAAATGCAGAAATTGTGGATTGATGGAAAAACTAGAAATACATCATCGGGTATACATATATTCACAAATATCTAAAGAATTCATACTTCCTTGGAATTACAAAACAGAATATTTAATAACACTTTGTAAGTACTGCCATATTAAAGGACACCAAAAATTTATTATTCCTAAAATTATTAAATAATTGTTCCAAATACATCCATATGAAAATATTCAAATTATTCACTCGCAAACCAGTTGTTCATAACGTCAAAACAGAATCAGTTATTGAAGAAGAAAAAACTTACTCAAGTATAGAAAAGGATCTTTTTGTTGCACAAGAAGACAATAGCATTAATCAAAATCTATTTGAACCCATGAATAGGAAACAAAATTGTAAAGATGATTCATTATCTGTTTTTTTACGACAAGATTTTACTTTAATGGGGCGAAAAAATGGATATGAAGCTCAATCAGGAGATCGATTGTCTAATTATATTAACTTTATTAAAGGAAAGTTTAAAGAAGCTGTAGCTAAAGATATTGAAGAGATAGAAAAAGAAATTCTAAATGACAAAATACGAATAACACTTCTAAGTAATTTAGATTCAAGTCTAAAGAAATCTATAGAATTAAAAATTTCTTACCTAGAAGATAAAGTAGCAGATTTATTGTGGGAACAGAATAACTCTATAAACAATGAAGGCAAAATAAGCCAATGCATCATTGCTTACTCACTAGGATTTACACAAGGTGTAGAAGATTACTGTATTGAATTAAATTTCTTAAACTTATAATCTGGAATATGAAATCATTATTAAAGAATTGGGTAACATTAGTTACAGGACAAAATACAACAACACTTGCAGAATATGATGTAAACAGTAGAAACAAGGCATATCTATTGTCTATGATCGTAATAATACCTGCGATAATTTGGACACTTCAAGGCTATTTAATTTCCTCTATAACATTTGGTTTGCCAATTACACAATCAATTAGTTGTAGCATATTATTAGGTCTTTTTATTTTGCTTATTGAAATAATAATTATGCGTGTACCAAAAAACAGAATTATTACAGTAATAAGATTTTTATTAGCATTGCTAATAGCGTATATAGGTGCAATATTTGGTGAAACAGCCATATTTAACCGTGATATTAAATCATTCGCCATTGAAAAGTTCAAATCGAAACAACACGAAATGCTTGATGAATTAAAAATAGATTTATCAGAAGCTACAAAAGTCTATTTTGATGAGATAGATGGGATTGGTGGATCCAATAGTAGAGGACATGGTGTTATAGCTCAAAAAAAAGAAGATCAAATAGTCCATATAAAAGAAAATTTGACAAAATTTGATTCTACATACCAAGATGCATTAAAAATACTTGCAGATCCTCAACATAAATTACATAGAAAATATTTAGAAGAAATTGGATTAAGTACGTTACTCGGGAATATTCATATTTATCACGAACTAATAAAAAAAGATTCATATGTATTATTTACTTCATTAATAATTATGATATTCATCATGATTTTAGAAATATTACCAATATTAATAAAAACTTTCCATAGAAAAAGTGCGTATGAATTAGACTTAGAGGCACAAGAACAGCTACTCCATAAGAGAAGAGCAATGATTCTTCAACAAGCAAAGTACAATATGAAGCTAAAGCATATTATGCAAAATAATTTCTAATACACTTACATGTTAAAATAAAACTTAATCAATATAAAAAAAATAATTTATGAAAAATAATCTTACAATTATGAATGACAACACAAGTTCAGTGATAAATCAAATTTTTAATACATTAAACATTAAAGAAAATATACACTTTACAAGTTCTTTATTATATTTCTTTATACTGCAAGGTAAGGGATTGGTGAAATTTGATGATTTAGAAAATTATGCTAACATCACGGAATTGATGAATTCAATTGAAATTCCTAAAGAAATTTTACCTGAATCATGGGTAGATTTTGTGTTCAATAATATTGATATGACATGTATCGATATAAAAGATTATAAACATATTTTTATATCATTTCAAGAAATATTGGAATTAAATTCTTCAACTAAATTTAGTCAATTGTTCAATCAAATTGCAACACAATTTATTATTGAGTTAGAACAAGTCAATACAATTAACTTATATCAATTAATAGCAGGTTTGTTTGAAATAGAAGAAAAAGCCTCTATCCTCTTACCTCATTCTATCAATGGTAATTTGATTCACCAATTGGAAAATTACAAAGGCTTAATAACTCATGGCGTTACTATAAGTGCATTTTTGCAAATGATGGCAAGCGGATTATTAATAAATAATACATATATAAAAGTCAATCCAAATCAATTTTGGGATGAAAATACTAAATATGATTATATCATTTATAATTCATTACCATTAGCAGGATTTAAACCAACTAAAATGGACAATTTCCATATAGAAAATCAGTTTGATTTAATTATTTTAAAAGGGTTAAAATCATTAAATGAAAATGGTAAATTAATAGTTACTACATGTAGATACTTATATGAATCTCCTAGTAGTTTACCAGTAATACAAAAATTTATTGATGAAGATTTACTTGAAAAATTCATCGTAACTGATAGTCCATTAGCTCCAATGCAAACTGAAATATTGGTTTTCTCAAAAAAGAAGACTAATAAAGATATAGTAACATTTATAGATATTAGAAGAAATATCTCTAAAATTCGAGTTGATAATGAGACAAAAATCATAGATACTTCAATTATTGACAAAATCAATTCAGGTATTGAGGAAGATTATTTTTTAGAACATGTACATACTAACACGATAAAGAAGAATGATTATAGTATTAACTTTATGGATTATTTATTTGTTGCTTATCCTGAAGGTGAATTAGCAACATTAGCAGAATTTTGTTCTGTAATTCCTGAATCGAATCTATTGGAAGAAGCATCTGCTAAGTTTTTAAGCTATTTGTCATTTTTAACTACAAAAGAAAAGGATAGCGTTTTCAAAAAAATAAAAACTATTAGTAATCATTTTGACACTACATCTGCTAAAAAATATGACTTAAAAACAATTCCTGATGATTGTTTAGTAGTTAATTTATTTATGGAGGATATCACTTTAAGCCCCAAATATTTTAAAAACCCAAATGATAAATTTTCTAATTTCAATTCTGACAGTAATATTTTTGTTGATGAAAAATTACAATTATTATCGATTGACACAATAAAAGCAGATATAGTGTACTTAATTGAGGAATTAAATAAAGGATATGTGAAGCAACAAATTAAATTAATGATTCAAAGTAAGGAAACTCAGGTAGTAACTATGAAGGAGTTATTATCTATAAAAATTTGTATGCCTGAAATAGATATTCAAAAATCTATTGTAAGAGAAATTGGATTAATTGAAGAGCAAATACAATCTGCAACACAAAAGAAAAGAGATTTAATATATGATCATAAAAGATCTGATTTTATTGAATTAGCATCGCTAAATCACTCTTTAGGTACGCCTAGGGCACGTATAATGGCTATTACTACAAATTTAGAAAAATTTATTTCCTGCAATGAAATCTTATTTAAAGATATTAATCAAGATTATAAAGTTCGTTATGGTAGAACCATTAATGAATCGGTAACAAATATCAAAAATGATATTAATCATATTACAGAATTAATTAACATTAGCCTCAATGGATTAGATTTGTCTAAATACGAAATAGAACGCATAGAACAGAATGAATTTATTGATTTTTTAAATTCATTTAAATATCAATATACTAATTTTGATTTGAATATTGTGACGAATATTAAGATTGAAAATGAATCCAATGTTTTTGTTGGAACAAATATAACATTGCTTAAAATTGTATTAAATAACATATTAAATAATGCAAATAAATACGCATTCGATAATTTCATGCCAGGTAATAAGGTTGTTATTGAGGTAGATGAAATAAGCGATAGGAGAGAATTAAAGATTGTCATAAAAAACAATGGTAAGCCTTTTCCTAAAAATTTCACGAAAAATAACTTCATAACAAAGTTTTCAACCACTGATAAATCCAAAGGATTTGGTATTGGGGGATATGATATTGATAGAATACTAAATTGGTTTGCTGAAAAAGAATATGAGTTATGGGAATATAATTACTGCGCATATGATGAATATTTTGAAACCGGTGAAATAATAAGGGATACCAAAAAGAATATTAAATCAAATTGGCAATTGATTCTAGATGAACACAATGAATATCCTGTTTCTTTTGTTTTTTCAATTAATTTTTCTCCAGTCATAGTGCAGGAAATAGAATTATAATCAACAACTTAAATAATATTAAATGTATAATATACTTTGGATAGACGATCAATATGAAGATTTAAGAGATTTAATCGGTACCTTCAGTGATGAAGATATTAAGCTATTTCCTTATAAATCATTGAATGCAGGCATTACCGAACTAAAAATAAATTGTCATAAATATGATGGTGTTTTACTTGATGGTATGTTTTTTGAAAATGAAGATGATATTAATGGAACTGAACAAACCAAAAATTTATATAAAGCGGTTGAAGAAATTAGATCTTTAGAAAAAAAATTTGAAATCTTTATATTCACTGGCCAACCAAACTTGAAAGCTAATGAAGAATTTATAGTTATGTTTCCAAATACATATTATAAAGGAAATCCTATCACAGAGCTTGCTGCAAAGTTAAAGGAATCTGCAGATAAACAAGATGATAGGCAAATTATAAATGAGTATAAAAACGTTTTTAAACAACTTCTTCCAAATTTATTAGGTAATAAACATTTTAATAATTTACTTCAATTATTAAAAAATAAAAAATCAGAAAAAGAAGATTTTTTAAAATTCAGAAAAATAATTGAAAGTATCTTTCACCGATTGGCTGAACTCAAATTAATACCAAATGCTATTATTAATGATAAAGGATGGCTCAATGGTTCATCCAAATTCTTGGCAGGAAAACACACTGATTACCGTTGGAAAACTACATCACCAATTGAACCTTTAATATTAGAATTACTACAAAAAATATTGTTTATAACACAAGATGCATCACATAATGAAGGTGAATTAAAATTGAAAGTAGATAATTATTTACAAAATAAAGGAAACGCTAGATATCTAACATTAAGTTGTATGTATGGCACATTAGAATTAATTGAATATTTTGGAAACTTTATAGAACAAAACAAAGATTTATCTAAAAATGAATCAATGTGGTATCAAAATTCAGATATTTGGGTAAATGCTATCTATGAATACGAAAAAAACAAATGGTATAATTTCGTAACGGAACATGGTCATAAATGTGCTATTCCGGAATTTGTACTAAAAAAGAAGAATATTACATTAGATCAAATTGTAAATGGAAAAATTCTTATTACGACAACTTATGACGAAATAAGGAATAAATACAATATTGAGAAAATAAAAATAAATTAAATTAAATTAAAATAAAATATTTACTACTTATGAAAAAGATTACTTTATGCATCAAAAAGATTGTTTGTCAATTTAATGGTAAAAAATGCCCTCGTTGTGGCGATTGGATTCCCTCTGGTGATGATTGCTGCGAAAGCTGTGGCTACCCATGGAATAACTAATAGATTTGTTTTATTGGAATTGTAATAATATTTTAGGTATTTTACTGAAAATAGTTTGAAGAATATTTATATATTCAATACTGTCAAAGATTTGATAGAGTTGAATGAAGCCTTTGCGTCGCAATCTTTAGCAGTGGTACGTGAGCTAGGTATCAATGCAGACATCGTGAATGTCAATGGTGGTGCCATAGCATTAGGGCATCCATTAGGTTGTACCGGCGCTAAGTTGACCGTGCAGATGATGAACGAACTCAAACGTAGAGGCAAGAAGTATGGCCTTATTTCTATGTGTGTAGGTACGGGCCAAGGTGCTGCGGGCATTATAGAATTATTATAAATTAGTGATGCATTTTGGATTTGGTGGATTGTGTTATATCCTTACACTGAATCCAAGTTGCATATCTAAAGGGTTATAAAAACGATATATGCTCTAAGTGTATGTATGTTTTTTATGTGTGGCTATATCCTTAAGGGTAAGCCCATATTTTTCAATTTTATTATTAACTCCAAATTGAAAAGTAAAACCTATGGTAAGTGCTGTGTATTTGCTAAAGTAATAATGGAGCCTATCATTGTTGCAAAGCAAAAAACAATACGTTTTCAAACAGTCATTATCTGTATAAATGTACCGAGCTAGCAATTTCTCATCACTACCATCCCAATCCTTATACTTTTTTGCTCTAATGCTTTGCTAAACGCATAAGGCAATAATCTGGAATGTTTGAAATTACCTGAGTAGATAGAAAAGGAAATATTTAAAAACTACCAAGCAACAACAAAAGGGGGCGTAAAGAAGCAAGGGTATTCTCAGTGATACTCGGAATGTTTGATAAATTATTTCACAAAAAAAGATTATTATGAAATAAGAAAGTATTGGTTTTTTCATAAATAATTAAAATACTTTTTTCTAGATAATGAATGAATGTTCATTTATTTTTTTTAACTTGCAATGAAGCACCTGGCACAGGTACTGATATATTTTATAAGTAAAAACACTTCAAGTATGAATAATAAGCAAACCATTATGGGCGGCGAATTTTTAATAAAAGATGTGCGTCCTGAAGATATCTTTATTCCAGAAAACTGGACAGAAGAGCAGCTGATGATAGCGCAAATGTGTAGAGATTTTTTGAAAACAGAAGTTACCCCTCATTTGGAAGATATAGACAAACAAACACCCGGACTTATGTCTTCTATTTTAGATAAAGCAGGCGAGCTAGGTTTATTGGGTATTAGTATTCCTGAGGATTTGGGAGGTATTGGTAAGGATTTTGTCACGTCTATGCTTACTACGGAGTGTTTGGGGGCAGGTCACTCGTTCGCTGTGGCTATTGCTGCGCATACGGGCATTGGCACTTTGCCAATTTTGTATTATGGAAATGATGAGCAAAAGAAAAAATACATTCCTAATTTGGCGAGCGGCGCATGGAAGGCCTGTTACTGCTTAACAGAGCCTAGTGCGGGGTCGGATGCTAATTCTGGAAAAACAAAAGCAACTTTGTCTGAAGATGGCAAGCATTATGTGTTGAATGGACAGAAGATGTGGATTACCAATGGTGGCTTTGCAGATGTGTTTACCGTTTTTGCTAAGATTGATGATGACGAAAATTTGTCGGCATTTATTGTAGAAAAGAATTTTGGTGGCATTACCATCAATGCAGAAGAACGCAAAATGGGTATCAAAGGAAGCTCTACCACTCAAGTGTTTTTCAACGATTGTAAAGTACCGGTCGAGAATCTCTTAGCGAGTAGAGGAGATGGCTTTAAAATAGCATTGAATATTCTAAATATCGGACGAATTAAATTGGGTGGAGCGGCATTAGGAGCAGCTAAGGCCGTAATCAACCACTCGATAAACTACTCCCTAGAGAGAGAGCAATTTGGTAGGTCTATCTCAAAATATGGAGCTATTAAGCAAAAATTGGCCGAGCAAGCTATTCGTACCTATGTGACGGAATCTTTGACATACCGTGCATCGCAAAGCGTAGATGATGCCATTCAGCAGCTAATTGCAGATGGTATGGACGAAGCCAAAGCCAAACTAAAAGCAACAGAATTGTTTGCAGTAGAAGCAGCCATCGTGAAGGTACATGCTAGTGAGGCTCTGGATTATGTAGTAGACGAGGGCGTGCAAATATATGGCGGAATGGGCTATAGCGCCGAAGCACCAATGGATAGAGCCTACCGCGATTCGCGTATCAATAGAATATTTGAAGGCACTAATGAAATAAATAGAATGTTGACGGTGGATATGCTTTTGAAAAAAGCTATGAAAGGCCAACTCGATTTAATGACACCAGCGCAGCAAGTTATTAAGGAATTAACATCTATTCCCGATTTTGGTGCCACCGACGACGACGCGCTGTTCACAAAAGAATATAAATATATTAAGGGGTTTAAAAAGGCTATACTCATGGTAGCCGGAGCCGCTGTGCAAAAATTAATGATGCAATTAGCGAAAGAACAAGAAATCATTTTGTATATTTCAGACATGCTTATTGAATTATATGCAGCAGAGTCGGTATTGTTGCGTGTACATCAATTAGTCAACAATAAAGGTGAAGATGCTCATGTGGAAAAAATAGCCATTGTTAAAACCTATATTTTTGATGCCGCCGCAAGAATACAACAAGCAGGAAGAAATGCCTTAAATGCTTTTGCAGAAGGTGATGAAAAAAGAATGATGATGATGGGGCTTCGCAGATTTACCAAAACCGAAGACTATAATACCGTAGCAGCAAGAAGAAGTATAGCAGCAAAAATGATAACTGAGGGAAAATACTGTTATTAGACTATAACAACATCAAACTTAATTAAATCCAAAAAAATAGGAAGCAAATGCTTCCTGTTTTTGGCAATTTTTAAGGATATTTTATTTAACATTTATCAGGTAAAAAACAGAAAATTGTTCTATGAAAAAAAATTTACTCGTCACTTCGCTGGCCATGGCTATGGCTGGAAGTACATGGGCTGGTAGCTTTCAGCTCAACCTGCAAGGCACACGTCAGACGGCAATGGCTAGCAGTGGCACTGCATATGCCTGGGATGTTTCTACTTTGTTTTTTAATCCCGCTGGCTTATCTAGCCTCAATGGCTTGCAGGCCTATGCTTCGGGTTATTTGGTGTCGCCTAGTGTAGGCTTTTCGCAATATCCTACCGCGGGCTATCAAGTTAACGCTAAGCGACAATACAGCACGCCCTTTTCGGCATTTGTTGGTGGCACAGTATCAAAAAACAAAAAACTAGGGCTCGGTCTTGGTGTGTACACACCTTTTGGCTCTAGCCTCGATTGGGGATCAGATTGGATGGGCAGATACTTAGTTCAAGATATTTCCTTACAAACCATCTACTTCCAGCCCACAGTAAGCTACAAATTCTCTGAAACATTTTCTGCCGGCGTAGGTGTTGTTTATGGTATTGGAAATGTCAATATCAATAGAGCCTTGCCGCTTACCTACGCAGACGGGTCGGAAGGTGCAGTCAATCTTGAAGGGAACGCCCAAGGTTGGGGTTTTAATGCCGGTTTACAATACAAGCCTACCAACAATTTCTCTATAGGCTTAAACTACAGGCATGGTAATGCTATGAAGGTAAACGAAGGTACCGCCACATTTAGGGTGCCCAATGCAGTGTCAGCTGCCTTCCCTGCAAACGGCACCACTGGCTTCAATACAGAGCTGAAGCTGCCACATATACTTACGCTAGGTTTTGCATACCAAGCAAATGCCAAGCTTACTTTGCAGTCAGACCTCGTTTTTGCATTTTGGAAACGCTACGATAGGCTAGCATTCAACTTTGATGAAAATACAGCATCAGTAAAAAATACAGTAGATTATAAATACAATACCAACACTTTTGCAGTAAGAGTGGGTGCCAACTATAAAGTAATTGAGGAACTAGAACTTATGGCCGGCTTTGCATATGACCCCACACCTACAAGCAAAAATTACTTGAGCCCCGATGCCGTAGATGGAAATAGGTTCGTGTTTTCGGCAGGTATAGCATATACAGTAGCAGAGCGTTTAAGCATCATGGCGGCCTGCCAATACACTACAATACCCACTAGAGATGCTATGCATTCTCCATCCAACTTTAGAGGAGCTTATCAAGTAAGAAGCCTAACACCATCCTTGGGTATAGCATATAAATTCTAATCTTTTGTATTACAAAAAATATATAACAATGAAACTTCAACATATAGCAGCAACAATCATTTCTTTAAGTATGCTGTCTGCCTGTAAATCCGATTTTAAAAGTTTAGATAAAGCATCCTCTGGCGATGCAGACTTCTCAAAATATGTGGCAATAGGCAACTCGCTTACGGCAGGTTATGCAGATAACAGCTTGACGCGCGAAGGGCAAATAGCTTCTTACCCCAATATGTTAGCGCAACAATTTAAGTATGCAGGTGGTGGCGATTTTGTACAGCCATTATTGCCTGGGAACTATGGCTGGCCTAGCGGCAAACTGGTACTCTCTTACGTGCAAGATTGTACTGGTGCTACCTCCTTGGGGCCATCCCTTACTAGAGCAGCAGCCGACACTTCTGGTAGTGGAAATAATATCGGCAACGATAACTACAACAACCTAGGTATTCCCGGCATCAAACTAGCTCATATAGCCCTGAACGGTTATGGCGCGCTCAATCCCTACGCTAATAGAATTTTTAGAAACCCCAACACACAATCACCAATGGAGGTGTTTCTAAATTCGTCGCCTACCTTTTTTACACTTTGGTTGGGGAGTAACGACGTACTCGGCTACGCTACTAGTGGCGGAAGCGGCACAGTAGGTGGCTTTCAGCAAAATGATATAACAGACCCAGCATTATTTGCAATATTGTATGATAGCCTTGTAAGCAACCTTACTAAAAATGGTGCTAAAGGCGTATTAATCAATATTCCCAATATCACTTCTATTCCTTTCTTTAATACCATTCCTACACAAACAAGCCTTACCAGTGCTCAAGCAAGCGCACTCACAACAGCATATCATAGTATGGGAATGACACATATTAATTTCCAAGAAGGTATAAATAGCTTTGTGATTCAAGATGACGCATTAGGCGCTAGGCAAATGAATCCTGGAGAATTACTCCTGCTTACCACCCCAGGCGACTCGCTGAAATGTGGCGGATGGGGTACTACAAGGCCAATTCCTAAACAATATGTTTTGGATGCAGATGAAATAGAAAATATTAATGTTGCTACCGAGGCATTTAATAATACAATTGCCAACACGGCCGAGCGATATAACCTGGCGCTTATGAACGCTTATAGCTTCTTGCAAACATTAAGCAGTGGCTTTACCTGGGATGCCGTTACTTATACCCCAGCTTTCGTTACAGGCGGAGCCTTCTCTTTAGATGGTGTGCACTTGACACCTAGGGGCTACGGATTAGTGACCAACCAATTGATTACTGTTATCAACCAGTATTACAACGCTACATTACCCTATCATAATATAAACGCATACCCCGGCATCAAATTTCCTCAGTAAATGCCGTTCGTATATTTAAAAAAACGCGCAAATACGCACGAAACAATAGAAGCATGGAAAACATCGTTTTTAAAACAAAGGTTATATGGAGCCAAATTGATGCTAACAACCACATGCGCCATAGTGCTTATGCCGATTTGGCCTGCCAAGGACGAGTAGAATTGCTAGAGCAAATGGGCGTTACCAGCGAGAGAATGGCAGCACTTGGCATAGGCCCTATTTTGTTTGAAGAAAAAACTGTTTATAAAAAAGAAGTAAAACCCAATACAACGGTAGCTGTATCATGTAGCTTGTTAAGTTGCCGAACAGATGTGGCACGCTGGAGTTTTAAGCAAGAAATATTTAATGAAAATGGCGCTTTGGCCGCAGTAGTAACAACCGTTGGGGCATGGCTCGACTTAAATACTAGAAGGCTTACAATACCTCCCAGTGAATTTGCCACCATCTTCCTGGAGAAAATGTACCGTGCGCCCGAATGTACTATTTACACAAAATAATTTTGCCCTATAATAACCCTAACAATTATCAATTTATGAAAACACTGTTTTGTAGACTTAGAATACTTCTGTTACTCTTCAGTTTGTTGGGTTCGGCGCATGCCAGTATTGCACAAGAAATCACAGGAGTGTGGTTTAATGAGGAGAAAGATGCTAAAATTGAAATATACAAAGCCAAAAACGCTAAGTACTATGGCAAAATTGTATGGCTCAAACGCCCAACTGACGATAACGGACAGCCTCGAAAAGATGTTCACAACCCCAATAAGAGCTTAAGAGAATCAGCGTTAAAAGGCTTGCTCATTCTTAAAGATTTTAAAAAAGACGGAGACAAAACCTACGACGACGGTACTATTTATGACCCCAAAAACGGAAAAACGTATAGTTGCGTCATTACTGTGAACAGCGCTACTCAAATATCTGTAAGAGGTTATGTGGGTATCAGCCTGCTAGGCCGTACGACCGTTTGGACTAAAACTACTTTGTAAAACCACACGGCTATGCAGCCAAGCTTTGAAAGAGTGGGTATAAAAAACTCACTCTTTTTTTCGTTATTTTTGTCATTTATAAAAATATAAACATAACAACTATGGCACTTGAGCAACAAGTAATGGAACAGCTAAAACAAGCTATGAAAGATAAAAACGAGATAGCATTAGTAACCCTAAGAGCTATTAAGTCTGCCATCTTGATCGAGAAAACAGCAGTGGCCGGAAAAGATAGTTTGACAGAAGTAGAAGAAATGCAACTCCTACAAAAAATGGTGAAACAAAGAAATGATTCATTGGCCATTTATATGGAGCAAAACAGACAAGATTTGGCCGATAAGGAAATAGCCGAATTGAACATACTAAAAACATTTTTACCACAACAGATGACTACAGAAGAGCTCACAGCAGCTATTAAGCAAATCATTACGCAAGTAGGTGCTAGTAGCAAAGCAGATTTAGGCAAGGTGATGGGAGTAGCATCCAAACAACTTATGGGAAAAGCAGAAGGAAAAGCTATTGCAGATACCGTAAAGTCCTTGTTGGATTAATATTTTCATGATAATTGATGTCTTGTTTTTAGTGGCAGCAGCCTATTATGGATACAAAGGATACACCAAAGGCTTGTTATATAGCCTTATAGTTTCTTTGGCCTCCGTATTGGGTATTGTGGCTGCCATTACGTTCTCTTCAATGGTTAATAAACTATTGTTTGACGAAAACTCGGATAATATTTTCATGATGAAATTTATCCCTATTTTAAGTTACCTGATCGTTTTTTTTGCCACAAGAATGCTGGTGCGCTTAGGAGGTAATGTATTAAAACGCTCTGCTAGAACGCTTGGGCTGGGTGTCGTCGATCGGCTGTTGGGCGCTGCCCTGGCTTTATTGACCCTCAGTGCTATCGTATCTTTGGCTTTGTGGGCATTAGGGCAGTTGGGTATTTTAAGTGAGGCTGCGTCTAGTTCAAGCATCGTATATGCCACATTAGAGCCCCTTTCTACAGATATTATTGATTTTATACAGTGGATTTTCCCTTTTATTAAAGCTAGTTTTTTAGAAATGCAAATGTATTTCGAAGAGTTACAACAATCAATCGTAGCGTATGTGGCTGTTGGTAGATAATTACGACTCTTATACCTATATCTTAAGCCATTATTTAATGGCATTGCATCCGCATGTACTCGTTAAAAAAAACGATGAAATAACTATTGCCCAAATTAAAGCTTTAGCACCAACTTGTATCATTATATCTCCTGGCCCTAAACGCCCCGAAGATGCAGGTATTATAATAGATATGATTGCTCATTTTGCTGGCAAGGTGCCAATCTTAGGTATCTGCCTCGGACACCAAGCTCTAGGATGCTTTTTGGGTGCAAAACTCATTCACGCACCCTATCCAATGCATGGAAAAATTAGCAAGTTGATATGGGATAATGCTGCTATCCATTTTGCAAAGCAGTTTCCTGAAGATTTGAAAGTAATGCGTTACCACTCCTTAGTGCTAGATGCTCCTCGCGATTTAAAAGACTTTCAGCCATTAGCCTATGCTCAAGATGATGGTACGCTCATGATGTTTTGTAGTCCCAAATACGCTTTTTTTGGCATACAATTCCATCCCGAGTCTATAGGTACACCCTTTGGCAAAGACCTTCTTGGTGCTTGGTATAACTGGCTTAAGCAACTAAAATAACGGTCTTAATTGTTGTATGTTTTTGCAAATAAAAAAAGCACAGTTGATATTCAACTGTGCTTTTGCGGAGTAGCGAGGACAGGGATCGAACCTGTGACCTTCGGGTTATGAGCCCGACGAGCTACCGCTGCTCTACCTCGCGCTGTGGGTGCAAAAGTAGTACTCTTTTCTATAACAGCCAAATTTATTTTTAAAATAAATATTCTTATACCTTTGTAAGCTATGACCGAAAATTTTAAAGCAGGCTTTGTAAACATATTTGGACCGCCTAATGCCGGCAAGTCTACCTTGATGAATGCTATTTTGGGCGAAAAAATTGCTATCGTATCGCCGAAGGTGCAAACTACTAGGCATCGTATATTGGGCTTCCTTACCGAAGATAATTACCAAATCGTATTCTCAGATACGCCAGGGATTATAACACCCAAATACAAACTGCATAATAAAATGATGCGCCAAGTAAGTGCTGCATTAGAAGATACCGACGTCGCAATATTAATGTACGACCTTACAGACGACTTACAACAGTTTATAGATGCTGTGGGTACGCTAAAAATTAAAGCACCCAAAATACTCTTATTAAACAAAATCGATGTTATAAAGGACGCTGCTCTTATAGCACAAGCTCAAGAAGCCATTACTGCCAAAATAAAAGTCGATAAAACAATACCTATATCTGCGCTTAATAAAATAAATACAGCTCAAATCTTACCTGCAATACTTGAATACCTCCCGGAAAACCCACCGTTTTATCCTCAAGATGATATAAGCGATAGGCCAGTTCGCTTTTTTGTCAGCGAAATGATAAGAGAAAAGATATATTTTATTTACGATAAAGAAATACCTTATCACACGGCCGTGGTGATACAATCATTTGAAGATTTGCCTCATGTGGTAAAAATAAGGGCAGACATCATCGTTACAAGAGAAACCCAAAAAATGATTCTTTTAGGTACCAAAGGAGCGCTAATCAAAAAATTGGGCACCGAGGCCAGGCAAAGCATAGAGCAGTTTCTAGATAAAAAAGTTTTTTTGGAGCTTTTCGTAAAAGTACGTCCCAAATGGCGCGATAACGAATTATTTTTGAAGGAATATGGCTATTGATTTTGCCAAGCCGCCTTTACAAACCATTCATTGGCACGGAAGGGAAATAACAATTCTGAGGCTCGACAAAGTACATCCTATTGTTTCGGGCAACAAAAAGTACAAATTGCAAGGCTATTTAGACGCTATAGTCGCCTCTAAATTAGAGGGATTTGTGACTTTTGGTGGCGCCTACTCCAATCATTTGCACGCAGCAGCATATACGGCACACGCAATGGGCTATAAAGCAGCAGCCTATATAAGAGGTGAGGTGCCCCTAAGCCAATGGAACAGTACTTTGCACGAATGCCACAGATTGGGCATGGAACTACATTTCCTAACCAGAGCACAATACGCACAAAAAACAAATGAGGCTTTCTTAAAACAAATTGAAGCAAAATATCCCAAACGCATCATCATCCCCGAGGGAGGGTCGGGTGTGCTTGGAGCCAAGGGAGTGGCCGCACTTCAGGAGTTTATAGCGCCTCGTTTTACGCACATTCTTTTGGCTGTTGGCAGCGGAACCACCTTGGAAGGTTTGAGCAGCATCTTAGCGCCTCAACAGCAAATAATTGGTTTTGCGCCTATGAAAAATGGTAAATATCTGGAACATACCATAAATACAAAACAAGCTAATTGGCAAGTAATCGATAAATATCATCTAGGCGGATTTGGAAAGTATCATCCCGAGCTTATTCAATTTATGAATGACATTTATAAAGAATTTCAATTACCATTAGATATTGTATACACAAGCAAGCTTTTTTGGGGATTATCAGAAATGTTGCAAGAAGGCTATTTTGCACCATCAGATAATATTCTTGTGATACACACAGGAGGCCTACAAGGAAATACCGATATTAAAAAATTACTATACTAATATAGTTATTAAAATTTTGTTATTCTAATTTATATTTCTATCTTGCTATCAATTTTATAAAAACTAGAATTTTTTTTAAAAAAATATAGCTTTTGTTTATACAAGCTATTCAGATTTTTATTACTTTCAACCCTCAAAATACAACTTCCGTTATGAGGAAAACATTACAACAGCTCTTCTGTGCCGGTTTGATGGCATTTGGAATGAATACAGTTTGTACCGAAGATGCCTACTCTCAAGTCCGTGATAAATACTGGGGACATTGGGATCATCCTTATTTGGAACATAGAAGCTGGTCGTTAGGCTGGAATATTGGAATGGCAGAAATGTGGGGCGACATAGGTACTTTTAACGTATTAGACAAGTATACTAACAGCAACTTTACGGGCGATATATTTGCAAATCTTAGAGGAATGGGCGGCATGTATGCAAAATATACGCACATACCTGGCCTAGGATTTAGAATAGGCATTAATCACGGTAAAGTATATGCTACCGATGCTTGGAACTACGATAAAGCTATGGAAGCCAAAACCGTAAATGAAGATCCTTATCAAAGATACTTTAGAAACCTAGACGCTAATACCAATATTTGGGAAGCCAACTTCTTAGTGGAATTAGCACCGCTGCGTACGTTCTCTAACTGGGAATTTGGTAGAATGGCTAAAATGAGATTCCAACCCTATTTACTTCTTGGAGGTAGTGGATTCTACTTCAATCCAAGAGGCTCTTTAAGAGATTTGGACGACAGAAATCCAGATAATAAAAAATGGGTAGATCTTAGAGAACTAAGAACAGAAGGACAAGGCTTTAATGTAGAAGGTACTACTTATCCCGCCACATATAGCGTGTTTTCCTATGCCGTAACAGGTGGTATTGGTTTTAAATGGGATATTGGAACAGGCTTGTCGCTAGGCGTTGAGTATATACTGCGTTATACCTTTACAGATTACCTAGATGACGTTAGTGGCAACTATGCAGACATTAACCATAGAGATATAGCCTTCCTTAATAGAGGCAACCAAGCTACTTTAAGTCGCAGAATGTCCGACAGGTCGGGTGAAATAATTCCAGGGCATGTGCACAGTAACTCAGAGTTAAGAGGTAACCCGGATGATAACGACATGTTCTCCTCCATATCTCTAAACCTCAATTGGAAAATAAAATGGCGTGAAATAGGATGGTGGAATAGCAGACCAAAATAGATATTACTACAACTATTATATTGAGAGTATAATACGCCGGCTTTTTAGGTTCGGCGTTTTTTTATACAGCATCGATATCATATTATATCAAAAAAGAACACATAAATGATAGGCTTTTTAGAAGGTACCCTTGTAGGCGCCAGTCCGTCTAAGACATATTTGAACGTAAACGGAGTAGGATACGAATTGCACATCTCTCTTTATACCTACGAGGCAGTAAAAGACCTAGAATTTGTAAGACTCTATACCCACTTACAAATTAGAGAAGACGCCCGGGTGTTATTTGGATTTGCACAAGAAGCCGAAAAAGAAGTATTTTTGCAATTAGTGTCCGTTTCGGGTGTAGGCGCCGCTACCGCAAGAGTCATTATTTCATCTTTATCTCATACAGATATAGCTAAAATAGTAGCCAACGGCGATAGCAAAAGCTTTGAGAAGGTAAAAGGCATTGGAGCCAAAACAGCTCAAAGGATAATATTAGAATTAAGAGGAAAATTAACCATGCCTCTGCCAGAAAATGATAAAATTAGCACACCTTTGCACAATACTATCAAGGAAGATTCGTTAATTGCTTTAGTTAATTTGGGTATTTCTAAACAAGTAGCAGAAAATGCAATTGCGAAAATAGAACAAGAACAAAATATAGATGCACTGAAAGTAGAGCAATTGATAAAGCTGGCTTTAAAAAATCTATAAACTTTTCCAAATATTAAATCAAGTTGCTAAAAATTCTTGATTTTAAGCTATATTTAAATTTAAAATTGTTGATTATTGAAAATATTTCTCCTCTAACACTTTACTTTTTTTGGTAATTTTGCGTCTTTTTTAAAAGAAGAAGGCGCTTGTACCCGTTCAATAATTAAGATTAAATTTTGTCTCAGCAAGGTAATTATTTTGGATTTAAGGTTTTTGCAATTTTTGCATCCATAGTGGTTTCAGCTAAGTTGTTTCTAGCCTACGGTAGTGGCAAAGAATCAACCTTAGACTTGGACTACTACTATGAAGCAGAGCACCAAACCTCAACAAGCGCTACAGAATATGCAGACGAAGATACAGTAGGCTCTAAAAAAGATAGCCTCAAATTTCCATTACCTCAAGACAACCAATTAGAACCACAAGCTTTAGTACCCGATCACCCCATACACTTAAAAGACCCGGCCAACCTTACTACTGATATTGAGTACGACCCTGCGGAAAATCGATACTATCTGACCGAAAAAGTAGGCGACCAAACAATAAGAACTGGCCCCTACCTCACGCCCGAAGAATACTATAAGTATAAAGCTGCGGCAGACGAAAAAAGCTATTTCCAACAACGCCTCAGCGCTTTGGGTATGTTTGATAAACGCCCAGATATGCCCGTGATGTACAGAGAAGGCCTCTTTAACAGGCTTTTTGGTAGCGATAAAATGTCTGTAACGCCTCAAGGGCGCCTGGAGTTGACATTCGGCTACAAACACACCAATATCCAAAACCCAAATATGCCAGAACGCAGCAGACGTTACGGCAACTTTGATTTTGATATGGATATGAATATGAACCTCCTAGCAGAGGTAGGCGATAAACTAAAACTAAATATCAACCAAAATACCCGCCCTAGCTTTGGCGAACAAAACCGTCAAAAAATTGAATTCACAGGCAAGGAAGATGATATCCTTAAAAAAATAGAATTAGGAAATGTATCCTTCCCCCTTAATAGCGGATTAATAAGTGGCGTTCAATCATTGTATGGCGCAAAAACTCAACTGCAATTTGGTAGATTGTGGCTGACTGGGGTAGTGTCTAGACAAAACTCACAAAGGAAAAGCATCGCGATTCAAGGTGGCGGACAAAAAACAGAATTTGATATAAAAATTGATGACTACGACGAAAATAAAAACTTCCTACTGTCACAATACTTCTATAACAACTACGAGCGCGCATTAGAACGCATACCTATTGTCAATTCACAAGTACTACTTAATAGAGTAGAAGTGTGGGTAACCAACAGGCAAGGAGCAACCCAAAATGTGAGAGATATTTTGGCATTTATGGATTTGGGCGAAAAACAACCCTATCAATCCTTCCTTACAGGCCCTGGTCCCGATTTGCCAGATAATAGCTCTAACAGACTGTACGAACTCATCCAAAGAAACCCAGCATCCCGAACCCAAAGCACCGCCTCGCAGGCCGCTTTGTCCTTAGGCCTCCAGGAAAGTCAAGACTTCCACAGAGTCACCATGAGGAAACTTAACGAATCTGAATTTACCTTCCACCCTCGTTTAGGATTTATTTCCTTAAATACTTCCGTAAATCCAGACGACGTTATAGCCGTATCATACAGATACACTTATAACGGTAATACCTACCAAGTAGGTGAATTTTCTGCAGATATTTCGCCAGATTCCGCCTCCTCGAAAGTGCTATTCATGAAAATGATGAAGGGTACCGCAGCACGACCCAAATTGCCCATCTGGAACCTCATGATGAAAAACGTGTATTCTTTAGGGTACGGGCGAATGACAAAAGAAGACTTTAGGCTTAATGTAGTATACCTAGACCCCGGTGGCGGTAAAAAAAGGTACCTCCCCGATGGCCCAAGCGCTGGAGAACCCATCATAAGATTGCTAAATTTAGATAATCTAAATCAACAAAACGACCCAATACCAGACGGATTATTCGATTATGTAGATAGCCTGACAATAATACCGCAAAACGGAAAAATCATCTTCCCGGTATTAAAACCCTTCGGAGACGCACTAAGGCCTTACCTTGGTGGTAATCCTCAATTAGAAAGACGCTATCTATTTGATATGCTCTATGACTCTACAAAAACTATTGCCAAACAATTCCAACAAAACAACCGATTTGCAATAGAAGGTAGCTACAAAGGACAAGGCGGTTCAGATATCATATTAGGAATGAATATTCCCCAAGGCTCTGTTACCGTTACAGCAGGTGGCCAAATGCTTTCCGAAGGCTCCGACTATCAAGTAGACTATAGTGCAGGTAGATTGAGAATCCTTAATGCAGGTATCCTCAATTCGGGTGTGCCCATCAATATTTCTTACGAAGATAATGCCAACTTTGGTGTGGTACCTCAAACATTCTGGGGCGTAAGGGCAGATTATTTCTTAAACAAAAAAATTAATTTCGGTGGTACCTTAATGCGCTTAAGCGAAAGACCATTGTCTACAACCGTACAATACGGCTACGACCCTATTAAAAATACCGTTGCAGGATTGGATTTTGCGTACCAGTCGGAGTTTATGGGTTTGACCCGACTACTGGATAAACTGCCGTTTTATAGCACAGCCGCCCCATCCATGATAGAAACCCGCGCCGAAGTAGCTGGTATTTTTCCCGGCCATCATAAATTTATCGATGTAATCGACCCAGAAGGGTCCGTTGCAATAGATAATTTTGAAGGTGCAAATAGTAGTATCGATATCAGATTCCCATTGTCTCAATGGTTAATTTCGAGCGTGCCACAAGGTGCAAAAAATGCTGCCGGAGCTACGCTGTTTCCGGAGTCTACAGCAATCAATGATTTGAGTTATGGTACAAGTAGGGCCAAAATAGCATGGTACACCGTCGATCAAGGATTACTTGAGCGTAATAATGCCCCTGCCCATCTTTTGGAAGATGATAGAAATGAAGCATACTGGAGAATTATCAAACCTCAAGAGATTTTCCCCGACAGACAAGTTATTGCGCAAAACAACATTACTGCTACCTTCGATTTGAGTTACTTCCCCAACAAAAGAGGGCCCTATAACTTTTCAACAGAAGACATCGACCCTTCTACTGGAAATTTCCTAAATCCTCGAAGCAAATTTGGAGGCATTATGCGTGCCCTCGATAATAATAGTAGTGATTTTGAACAGGCAAACGTAGAGTACATCACCTTTTGGGCACTCGACCCATTTATATATAACCCCAATAGCACAGGTGGCGACCTTTACCTGAATATCGGTAACGTATCTGAAGATATTTTAAAAGATGGTAGAATTGCATTTGAAAATGGAACGCCCGCACCCCAAAAAGATTTAAGCAAACTCCAAGAAACCGTTTGGGGATATGTACCGTCTTTCTCCCAACAACTTACCCGTGTATTTGATGCCGAACCAGGAAATAGAGCCATTCAAGATGTAGGTTTTGATGCACTAAGTGATGATGAAGAACGCGATAAATTTAGAAGCTTCTTAAACAGAATGCAAGGTATCGTGGCGCCAGAAGTATATGCAGCACTTGAGTCGGACCCCGCGAGTGATAACTTTAAACCCTACCGCAGCGCCGAACATGACGCCGCCAGAAATAGCATCATTACGAGATACGAGAACGTTAATAATCCACAAGGTAACTCTCCTGTAGTTTCTGATAATGCTACTACCCTAGGAACGGTTACTTCTATTCCCGAATCAGAAGATTTAAACAAAGATAATTCCCTAAACGAGTCGGAAAACTATTTCCAATACAGAATAAGAATGATGCCTAAATCGCATCCATCTATGCAAGTAGGGCAAAATAATATTGTTAATAGAAGAGATGCAAACGTACAATTAAGAAACGGCAACCAAGAAGTACACACCTGGTACCAATTCAAAATACCCATTCGTGCTTACGATCAGGCAGTAGGCAATATCAGCGATTTCAGATCTATAAGATTCTTTAGAATGTTTTTGTCCGATTTCCAAGATAGTGTAACGCTACGATTTGCACAACTACAATTTGATAGAAGCCAATGGAGAACGTATTTATATTCGCTAGATAGACCCGGCGAACAAATACCTCTAAATGATACCCTAAACACCGCATTTGCCGTAACGAGCGTAAGTGTTGAGCAAAATAGTAGCAAAGACCCCGTAGGCTATAAAACACCTCCAGGCGTGATTAGACAGCGTTATAACGCTGGAGCTACTGGCGTATTGCTACAAGACGACGAACGCTCACTTGCTTACCAAATCTGTAATTTGAAAGATGGGGATGCAAGGGCGGCATTCAAAGAAATATCTATGGATCTCCGTCAATACGACTACCTAAGAATGTTTATTCACGGTGAGGCAGTGCCCGGACAGCCAATAGTTAGAGACGACGATGTGCAAATATTTGTAAGATTGGGTAGCGACTTTGTAAATAACTATTACGAGTACCGACTACCTCTTAAAATAACGAATCCTGGAGAGCAAAACGCCGACTTCGTGTGGCCCGAAGCTAACAGAATAAACCTAGAACTAGAAAAACTCGTAGCACTCAAAAATACACGTAACGCCGCTGGCGCTACCTCATTTGTGCCTTATCAACAATTCGATGAGCTTGGCAACCCTATGATTGTATTAGGAAATCCTAACCTTGGAGAAGTGCGTAGCGTAATGGTAGGCGTACTTAATCCTAAAAGAGATGGTAATAACCCGGCAGATGACGGATTGCCAAAATGTGTGGAAGTGTGGCTGAACGAACTAAGGGTGGCAGGCCTTAACGAACAGCCCGGATACGCAGCCTCTGTTCAAAGTAATATTCAATTGGCCGATTTGGGCTCTTTGCACCTTGGTGGCACCATGCACACCATAGGTTATGGTAATATCGACCAAAAACTCAATGGAAGATTTCGTGATAACTACTATAATTTTGATGTAAATACCAATTTGAACTTAGGTAAACTGCTGCCAGCTAATTGGGGGGTACAACTACCCGTTTATCTTGGATATATTGAAAATGTAAGTAATCCTGAATATGATCCTTACGACTTGGACGTAAAACTTTCAGATAAACTTAGAAGTTATGACGCATCCGACAGAGATTCTGTTAGAAAGGCAGCACAAACATATACCTCAATCACCAGCCTTAGTCTTAATAATATTAGAGTACTCGGGAATCCTGGCGCTACGACCAAACCAAAGCCTTGGAGCAGCAAGAACTTCGATTTGAGTTATAATTTTAATAAAACTTTCAATAGAACCCCTATATTAGAAAGCGATATTTATAGCACCCAACGTCTTATTTTGGGCTATAACTACGAGACGGGTATTAAGTCTTTTGAGCCATTTAAAAAACTCATAAAATCCAAGTCGCCTTGGCTTACTTTTATTAAAGACTTTAACTTTAAACCCTTCCCGTCTACAATTGGATTTACCAATAATCTGTATAAGATTTTTGGCGAAACCATCATAAGAAATATTAATAACGACCCCTATGAAATGGAGCCATTGTTTATTCAAAATTTCCTGTGGGATAGAACATACAATATTAGATGGGATCTTACCAAATCGCTTGGGATAAATTATCAAGGACTAAACCAAGCTAGAATTGACGAGCCCTATGGCAGAATACAAAATAATGAACAACGTGATACACTATGGACCAACATCTCTAGATTTGGAAGAAATACCTATTACAATCATACTATCAACGTAACCTATAAAGTGCCGACTAATAAGTTTAAGGCAATTAGCTGGACCAACTTTTCGGCCACTTACAACACTACGTATAACTGGACGGCAGCCTCCATCTTAGCACAAAGTTTAGGAAATACCATAGCCAATAATCAGTCTAAACAAATAGACGGTAGGCTAATGTTTTCGCAATTGTATAACCGATCCAGGCACCTCAAAGCAGCCAACTCCTTCAACGATTTGAGTGCCGAAGCAAAAGCCAAAATGGGGCAGGATTTGTCAAAAGCCTATGGCGTTAAAAAAGCAGATAGAGACTCTACTGCTGCTGGAAGCGCTACACCCAAGAAAAAACCAACAAGCGTAATACCACCTAGACCAGAGAAAAAACAAATCCTCGAATCGGCGGTAGAAGGCAAAGATACACTCTCTAAAGAGGAGATAAAAACAGCCTGGAAAGCCCTCAAAAAGGCCGAGCGAAAACGATTTAAACTGGCATTGAAAGATTGGAGAGCCAAGAAACGAAGAGTTATACCCGAAATGAGTAGTGGTACAAAAGCAGCTTTGCGTGCTGTTACTATGCTTAAACAAGTGTCTATAAATTTAACAGAAAACGCAGGCACCGTTTTGCCAGGCTTTATGGATACCTCCAAGTATATGGGCTCCCGCTTAGGGAACGCCAATAATTGGTTTGATTTTACATTCGGTTACCAACCTACATTGTATTGGTTGGAACAAAAAGCCGTAAACGGCAAAATGACTAGAGATAGCATCTTTAATAACCAGTTTCGCCAAACATTTACCCAAAATGTCGATATAAAGGCCGTACTAGAACCGCTCGCGTACATGAGAATTGACCTCGAAATCAGTAGAAATTTTAACAAAGAATATATAGAAACATTTAAGTTTAATCATGCCAACGAAGAGTTTGAACATCTCAGCCCTTATAACACCGGGTCGTACTCTTCATCCTTCATAGGATTGGGTTCCTTCTTCGGAAACAGCAGAGCCAATTACGAAAGATTTATGGGTAATAGAGCCGTAGTGTCACAGCGCCTAGGAGAAACCAATCCCTATATCAACGGTGCCAGAGACCCTAATAACCCTAATTTTTCGAAAGGCTATACTGGGTTTTCACAAGATGTGTTGATACCTGCTTTCCTTGCTGCATATGGCGGCAGAAATGCACAGGATATACCCTTAATGAACGAAAGCCAAAACTCAGTTAGAGCCAATCCTTTCAGAGGCTACTTGCCATTACCCAATTGGAGAATGACGTATAATGGCTTAGGCAAAATTCCTTCTTTAGTGGGTATCGTTAAAAATATTACCATCTCTCATTCTTACAGAGGTACCATGAATATGAATAGCTTCACTTCAAACCTTTTTTACGACGATCTTTTTGGTGTAGGGTTCCCTTCATTTATAGATTCCAATACCAACAACTTTATACCATTCTTCCAAGTGCCTAACGTTACTATACAGGAAACTTTTGGCCCATTGGGTAAAATAGATGTATTGATGGAAAGCGGCATGTCCATTTCATTGGCATACAACAGAAGCAGACTTACTAGTTTGAATCTTATAGATTATCAAATCAGTGAAACCAAATCGGAAGATATCGTTTTCGGATTTGGCCACAGATTAAAAGGACTCGAACTGCCATTCTCATTCTTTGGAGTTACTAAGCTAGAAAATGATTTGAATATCAAGGTAGACCTTGCCTATAGAAACGACATAACAACCAATACCTTCTTTGTAGGCAATAACGAAATACCTACTCGTGGACAAAGAGTTATCACCATAATGCCAAGGGTAGAGTACATGGTAAATGACAATATACAATTGATAGGGTACTACGAAAGAAGACAAACCATTCCATATGTGATGAACACCTTCCCAATAACGAATACGCGTTTTGGTGTGAAGCTTATCTATTTGTTTTCCCAATAATACAAAGCATTAGAATTTTTTTTAGACCATTAAACATTGCTAAAAAATATTATTCTAACTTTATAGAATTGTACAAAATGAAAAAAGTTGTTATTATATTCCTTGTCTGTTTCTCCATGCAATTAAAATGGATGACTACGGTGGTAGCACAATCAAACGATGCCTCCAAGGGCTTTCTAATGCCCGCAGTCGTTATAGACGGAGATACACTTTATGTAGATTACCTAGAAACTATTTACTTCAATGAACCGATAGGTACCGATAGAAAAGCATATTTAGACAGGCTTAGATACAATATTTTTAAAGTATTCCCTTATGCCATTTTAGCCTCCAATGTGCTTAAGAAAATGGATCATGATTTAGGCACCAACCCCAGTAAGCGCGATAGAAGGAAATACATTAATACCCTTGATATTGAACTGAATTCCAAATTTAAAGACGAACTCAAAAACCTTTCCGAAACACAAGGTAAAATACTCGTGAAACTAGTGAACAGGCAAACTGGCAGAAAGGTATACGATATCATTAAAGAACTCAAAGGCGGCGTGAATGCTCGTTTTTACCAAACAGCATTTAGCTTTATAGACAACGACCTAAAGACCCAATACGACCCCTTTGGTGTCGATAAAGACATAGAAATGATTGTCAAAGAAATAGAAGCCGGCAATTATTTTAAGCACCAACCCATCAATTCTAGAATCAAATAGCGGCATCTGAAAATTCAAGTTTTTTGTAGGAAAAATATTTATTTGAATGCTTATCTTTGATGACATTTTTATAAATATTTATTGTATATGAGCAAACTAGATATCCTTCAAGATAAAATGGCGCAAGCGCTATTAGGTGGCGGCCAGAAACGAATCGATAGCCAGCATAGTAAAGGAAAACTTACAGCCAGAGAGCGCCTGTTATTGCTGTTAGATGAAGGCAGTTTTGAAGAAATTGGCATGATGGTGACACACCGCTGCGCCGATTTTGGAATGGAAAATGAAGTATATTTAGGAGATGGTGTAGTGACAGGATATGGCACCATACACGGGAGATTGGTATATGTATTTTCTCAAGATTTTACGGTTTTTGGCGGTAGCCTTTCCGAAACCCATGCCGAAAAAATATGTAAAATAATGGATTTGGCACTACAAAATGGTGCCCCCGTAATAGGCCTAAATGATAGCGGTGGTGCTAGAATTCAAGAGGGCGTTGTATCGCTTGGTGGCTATGCAGATATCTTTCATAGAAATGTCAAATCGAGCGGGGTAATCCCGCAATTAAGCGCCATTATGGGTCCCTGCGCAGGTGGCGCGGTGTATTCACCAGCTATCACCGATTTTATTTTAATGGTAGAAAATACCTCCTACATGTTTGTTACAGGTCCCAATGTGGTAAAAACAGTAACCCATGAGACCGTTACCTCCGAAGAATTAGGCGGCGCTGCTACCCACGCCACAAAATCGGGTGTGACCCACTTCTCTTGCGCCAACGAGTTGGCAGCTATCGATCACCTTAAGCAACTATTGAGCTATATGCCTCAAAACTGCGAAGAAGAGGCTCCAATATACCCCTACGAATTAGGCAACGAAACAAGAGAGGCGCTTAATAGCATTATACCCGATAATCCTAATCAGCCTTATGACATCAAAGAAGTAATAGAAAATATTGCAGATACAGACAGCTTTTTGGAAGTCCATAAAGATTATGCAGAAAATATCGTGGTAGGATTTGCCCGATTAGCAGGCAGAAGTATTGGCGTTGTAGCCAATCAGCCGGCGAGCATGGCAGGTGTACTCGATATAGATGCATCAAAAAAGGCCGCGCGTTTTGTGCGTTTCTGCGACGCATTCAATATACCCTTATTGGTGTTAGTAGATGTGCCTGGCTTCTTGCCGGGTACCGACCAAGAGTGGAACGGCATTATAACGAATGGCGCTAAGTTGTTGTACGCCCTTAGCGAAGCTACCGTGCCCAAAATTACGGTTATCACGCGTAAAGCCTATGGCGGCGCCTACGATGTTATGAACTCTAAGCACATTGGTGCAGATATGAACTATGCTTGGCCTACCGCCGAAATAGCGGTAATGGGTGCTAAAGGTGCTGCCGAGATAATTTTTAAAAGAGAGATAGCCGCTGCAGAAAATCCAGAGGCTAAATGGAAAGAAAAAGAATTAGAATATACGGAGAAGTTTGCTAATCCCTATGGTGCCGCAGCTAGAGGTTTTGTAGACGAAATAATTGTTCCGGCAACCACCCGTATAAAGCTTATAAAAGCATACCAAATGCTAGCTACCAAAGTAGTGAACACTCCAAAACGTAAACACGGCAACATCCCGTTGTAGTGGATAATTGTTGCTGAAATAAACTTTTTTACATTGGTAATAAAGCATGAGGCCTCCTAATGTTTTTGTTTGGAGGCTTTATTTGCTATGCTTTGGAGCTATTGCTTTGTTTTATGTGGTGTTTATATTGGAAAATTTGTATTTACTCCTTGCTCTTTACTGCAAATCCATATAGGCAGCAGAAACATGAGCCCTTGAAAGGGGGTATAGCGTTCTGTTTTATCCTAATAAAGAAGCAAACAGGCAAACTAGGATAAAATGGTCTCTAAGATTTTTATTATCTTTAAAGGTTGATTCGTATTCCCCATAAACAATGAAGTCTATTTTCCAATTATTTTGTTTGCTTCCAATGATGTGGAGCGCCACGGTAGTAAAAGCTCAAGAGCGTAAATCTGCGGCAGATAATTATTTTGAGATTTCTAAAAATTTAGAAATAATCACCAATGTTTACAAAGAGCTTAACGATTATTACGTAAACCCAATAGAGCCCGGCAAGATGCTTAAAACAAGCCTCGATGCCATGCTTAAAGAGCTCGACCCCTATACCGTGTTTATTTCCGAATCAGAAATAGAAGACATGCAGCTGCTATCTGCCGGGCAGTATGGCGGTATAGGTGTATCGCTGTTCAAGCATCCAAATGGTGCCTTTGTTTTTGAACAACCCTTGCAAAATGGTCCGGCCAATAAAGCAGGTATACGCAGCGGCGATATTTTAAGAAAAATAGATAATAAAGACATTACTCAACTATCGTTAGAGCAAATAGGTCTGCTTTTTAGAGGTGCGCCTAATACCGCTATTGCTATAGAAGTAGTACACCCCATTACGCAACAAAGCAGTATTAAAAAAATAATCAGAGATAATATTCAAATTCCAACAGTACAGTATGCACAACTAATAGGCGCAAAAAAAGATATTGCATATGTGAATTTAGGCCAATTTACACCAGACTGCACTAAGATGGTACGCACAAAATTAGATAGCCTAAAAGCCGCCAATAATGGTTCGCTTTCGGGCCTTGTGCTCGACCTCAGAAACAACCCCGGAGGGCTTTTGGACGAAGCTGTTAATATGTGCAATTTATTTGTCGAAAAAGGTCAAATCATCGTCACTACTAAAGGCAATACAGAGGAATGGGACAAAACCTTTGCTACTATGAATAGCCCTTGGGACAAAGAAATTCCATTGACGATTCTTATCAATAGCCAGTCGGCTAGCGCCTCAGAAATCGTAGCAGGCTCTCTGCAAGATTTGGATAGAGCCGTAGTGATAGGCCAAAGAAGCTATGGAAAAGGATTGGTACAAGTGATAAAAAATATCGGCTATAATGCCAAACTAAAAATAACTACCGCCAAGTATTACACCGCTGCAGGCAGGTGTATTCAGTCTTTAGATTATACTCATAAAAACCCCGATGGCAGCGTACACAGTGTTCCAGACTCTTTAAAACAACATTTCAAAACTAAGAAAGGTAGAGATGTTTACGACGGTGGAGGAATTGACCCCGACATCAATATCGGCTATGGCAAAAATACAACACTCATGACCTCTTTGTTGATCAATAAATTATTGTTTGACTACGCCACGCTATATTGCCATCAAAATAAAACCATTGGCGCGCCGCATGAATACTATTTTTCCAATGAAGACTTTAATGAATTTAAAAAATGGCTGCCCAAACAAAAAGTAGGCTTTCAAACAGACGCGGATAAGAAACTTAAAGACATGCAATTGCTAATAGCCCAAGAGCTTAAAGATAGCGCAATTGACGCCACGATGAAAACACTAGAACAACAAATGGAACAATACAAAATGAAAGAAGTAGAAGCCAATAAAAGAGAAATAATATCTTTGCTTAATAAAGAAATAGTGACGCGCTACTACTTCAGTGTTGGTGCAATAGAAAATAGCATTGTCAAAGACGACTTAGCTATCTCTGAGGCCTTAAGCGTTATAGAGGAAAAGAAATTTCAAACCATACTCAAATAACTCATTCAAAATCTATACAACTCACCCCCCTCCAATGAATTCATTTCGACATGTAGCTGTAGTAGGAAATATCGGTGCTGGAAAAACAACACTTACCCAGTTGCTAGCCAATCATTACCATTGGTTTCCCCAATTTGAAAAAGTTGATGACAATCCCTATATCGTAGATTTTTATAACGATATGCAAAGGTGGTCTTTCAACCTTCAAATTTATTTTTTGAATGCAAGACTCAGGCAATTGTTGGAAATACAAAATAGCGATAAAACGGTCATACAAGATAGAACCATTTATGAGGACGCCTACATCTTTGCGCCCAACCTTTTTGATATGGGACTAATGCCCAGAAGAGATTTCGAAAACTACCTGAGCATTTTTAATACCATCAAAAAGATGATAAAGCCCCCCGAACTGCTCATCTATTTGAAAGCATCATTGCCGGCATTGGTAGATCAAATTCAAAAAAGAGGCAGGGAGTATGAAGATAGCATACGACTAGATTATTTGAAACGACTCAACGAATACTATAACAATTGGATTGAAGACTATAAAGAAGGTAAGTTATTAATCATCAATGTAGATGAATGCAATTTTGCGGAGAATCCCGAAGACTTTGCAGAGGTGATTAAAAAAATTGACATAGAAATGAATGGCTTGTTTTAAAAACAAACAAATTAAAACAGTGATAATTGTTTGCGATTAGAACATTTGCAAAAGGCAGCACTAGCACTCTTTGAGGTAAGCCCACCACAAATGCTCCAATTCGGCCAGTATCATGGCAGTAGCGCCCCATATGTACAAGTCATTCGGCAACTGATACAAGTGTGCCCACACAGAGGGCATATTGGGATAATTAATGGCAATTTCCTTGTATGTTTTTTCTGCAAAAATCGTTTGAATGTCATACGTCAAGATGGAGGCAACTTCGGCATCGGCTGCTAATAGTTCGGGTTTTTGGTCTAAATAGCCCACAAAAGGATGTATTAAGTAGTTGCTAACAGGCACATACAAAGGGCTAAGGCCGCCTACCCATTTTACGTTGGAGCAGAGCGATACCTCTTCTCTCGATTCTCTTAAAGCCGTGTGCCATAAAGATGGGTCTTCTGGCTCTACTTTGCCACCCGGAAACGCAATTTGTCCACTATGATGCCCACCGTTTTGGCTTCGCTCTATCAAAACTATTTTAAGCATATCTCCTTCTTTGTAAAGAAGCAGTAATACAGCCGCAATCTTGCTATGGTCAGGAGCGGTTTCGGGTAACTGCCTATTGTGATGCATCATGCTTCGATGCGCTATTTTTCCGGGCAAGTCTCCTTCATGAATTCGCTGCTCCAGCCAGGGTATAAACGCAGTATAAGTTGCTCTCGTCATAATCAAAATCTGTGTTGAATTAGCACTTACAATTGCTATAAAATATTTAATGCGTAACTTTGTATACTTGTTTATTCAAAATTAGAAATAAAGTTTTTATGATATTACCAGTTGTGGCCTATGGGCACCCAACTTTGAGAAAAGTTTGTACCAATATTGATGCAAATTATCCAAATTTAGCCGAATTGATAAAAAATATGTGGGATACCATGTACGGCACCAATGGTGTAGGTATAGCGGCCCCGCAAGTAAATGTACCCATTAGATTGTTTTTGGTAGATACGATACAAATAGTAGAAGGCTTTGACGAGCAAGATAAGATAGATTTTCCAAACGAGCAGCCTATCAAACAAGTATTCATTAATGCAAATGTAGTAGCCCTCAATGGCGATCCCTGGAAATATAACGAGGGTTGTTTGTCTATTCCGAAAGTAAGAGAAGATGTAGCCAGAGAAGAAGAAGTTACGCTACAATATTTAGATGAAAACTTCCAAGAGCACACGCGCACATTTAATGGCATTACCGCTCGTGTAATTTTACATGAGTACGATCATATAGAAGGCAAATTGTTTATAGACCACCTTTCTCCCTTAAAAAAGAAACTCATTAAGAAAAAACTTGATGATATCGCTAAAGGGAAAGTAAATGTAGCCTACCGAATGTTGCATGCCAAAAAATAGCGGCAAGCTACATATGGGTTCTGTTACAAATGTCACTAAGCACTTTGAGGTATGCAACGAAAATATTCGGTTTTACTCAACAAAAAAACCTTTACTTATGAAAAAAACACTCGTAATTGGAGCCTCGGAGAACCCTGCTAGATATAGCTACAAAGCTATCATTAAGTTGCAGCAACATGCACACCCCGTAGTGGCTATTGGCTTGCGTGAAGGAGCCGTAAATGGCTTGGATTTTGGAAAAGAAAAAACAATTTTTGAAGATATTCATACCATTACCTTATACATCAATCCAACGATTCAAGAACAGTATTACGACTATATCTTATCGTTAAAACCCCAAAGAGTTATTTTTAACCCAGGTACAGAAAACGAAGCTTTTGAGCGATTATTGCAATACAACAAAATAGAAACATTACAAGCCTGCACATTGGTGATGCTAGCAACAGGACAATACTAGAAAACCGCTAAAAATATACAAGCCATTGCAGGTACCAACTATCAAATCATTTAATAAAAAAAATAATATAATAAGATTTTAAATCAAAAGCTAAAAAATTTGATGTTTTATCTTACTTTTGCCCTAATTATTTTCAAATTAACAAATAGATGGAACAGAATCAACCAATTTTAGAAAACGAGTTGGATGTAAAAACCAACAAAGCAAAGACTTCAAGATTTTACTTCGTATTGGGCTTCTTGGGAATATTTGTATTTGCTTGGTCTGGATGCTATAATTTGTATCAACACAAGTTTCAGTCGGGTAAAGATGTGCCTGTAAATGAATCTTCTACCTACGACCCTAAATACAAATAACGCTTAGGCAATATAGTAATGATTACTATACCTCACGATACCGCTGTAGTCATTTTAAGTTATAATAGCTTAAAGTGGCTACAGCTTTTTTTACCCAAGGTAATTGAAGAAGCAAGGGGTATGTACACCGTTGTGGTAGTAGATCATGCATCTACCGATAATACTGCCGATTATGTCACCCAACATTTTCCAAGCGCAACTCTGTTAAGGCTACACGAAAATCATGGATTTGCTTGGGGATATGCCGAAGCACTTAAGCAAATAAATGCTAAATATTACGTACTCTTAAGTGCCGACTTTGAAGTCACTACCGAATGGTTCAAGCCACTGCACGACGTAATGGAAGAACACCCTAGAATTGGTGCGGTACAGCCCAAAGTGCGCTATTATAAAGACCGAGAATACTTTGAATACGCAGGCGCTAGTGGCGGGTTTATGGATACTTGGGGGTATATGTTTTGTAGGGGCAGAATTTTTGGTACCCTCGAGAAGGACCAATTGCAATACGAAAAACCCATTGAGGTGTTTTGGGCTTCGGGCGGTTGCTTTTTTGTAAGGGCAGAGGCTTATCATAAAGTGGGCGGACTAGACCCTGATTTCTTTGCCCATATGGAAGAAATAGACCTTTGTTGGAGGCTCAAGAATGTAGGCTATGCCATTGGCGTAGTGCCCGCATCTACCGTATACCATGTAGGGGGTAGCGTGATAAGCTATGGCAGTCCGCAAAAAACCTTTTACAACTTCAGGAATAACTTAGTGCTTTTGCTAAAAAATGAAGAAAGCAACAAACTATTGTGGTTGCTGCCTTGGCGATTAGTCCTTGATGGCGTAGCAGGCATACAGTTTCTTTTTAAAGGAGAATTTAAAAACGTTGTGGCTATTATAAAAGCACATTTCTCTTTTTATGCATCCTTCCCCAAATGGTATAAAAAACGTAAAGAATGCCAAGCAAAAGTTACCTACCGAAATAAAGAAGGTATCTACCATAAAAGCATCCTCATGCATTACTATGCTAAAGGAAAAAAAGTGTTTTCACAATTACCATTTCTGACGCGTCCTCTATTTTAAAGACAGTTTTTACTATCTTTGAGTAGCTACGTTTTATCCATAAAAGAGCTACAAATACCGTATGAGGCACTTCTTACTATTCTATTGCATTTTTATACATTTAAGCTTACCCGCAATCAGCTATGCTCAAGGAGCTTCAGACGCCAGCACCCAACTTGCGTTGGCAAGACAATTTTCCTTAGCCAAAGATTACGATAAATCTATACCACTTTTTGAACAATTGTTTGCTCGAGCTCCTTTCGACAAATCGCTGTACAATGAATTTATGGCAGACCTCCTAGCCGCTAACAACAACACGAAAGCACTCAGCATAGCACAAAAAATGGAACAAATACGTGTAGGCGACCTCACCGTGAAAGCAGATATAGCCTATGTGCTAGAAAAAAGTGGCAAGAGAAAAGAAGCGGAAGCTATGTGGAGAGAAATCATAAACGCCGGAGCCCTCGACGCCTACCAAATAAAATTGCTTGCCGAACAAATGCAAAAACGAGAACAAATAGATAGAGCTATTGCTTTGTACGAACTAGCACGCGAAAAAAATGTAAATAACTTGCTCTATGCACCTGAGCTAATATTATTGTACAATGCCAAAGGCGATAAACAAAAAGCACTTATGGCTACTTTAGATTTGGCCACCACGCAACAACTAAAAACAGAGGAACTAAAAAATAATATAGCACTAATTGTCAATAAAGACCTAAAGCTAGAAAAAGAATTAACCAAGGCACTTGAAAAATATATGGATGACCAACCTAGCCAAAGTATTCTAGAATTATGGGTATGGCATACTATCAATACCGGAGATGTTGCTAAAACCTTACAATCTGTAGAAGCGTTGGATAGAAAAAATCAAGCAAATGGTTATTATGTTTTGCAGTTGGCAGTTATGCTTTTTCAAAACGAAAAGTATGAAGCAGCATTGCAAGCACTTGAACAGGCCCACAATCTAGATAATCACCGTCAACACGAAAGCGAAATATTTTTGTATAAAGCCAATATCCTAAAGACTACGTTGCCAAAAACCAAACCCATCAACAAGAAAGAGGCGGCTGCACTACAAGCGCATTATGAAAATATTTTTACTAAATATCCGCAGTATAGCACTACTACCACCTACTTAGATTATGCCAAGGTCAGAGCAATATATTTAGGCGAACTTGATACCGCTATTCAGTTGCTCCAAAACTTCATTGCCCAACCCAAAGTGCGCAAAGATGTAAAAAGCCTTGCTAAGCTAGATGCAGCAGATTATTATTTGATTAAAGGCGAACAATGGGAGAGTACCTTGCTTTATGCACAAGTAGATAAAGACCATAAGGAAGATGCTTTGGGAGAATTGGCCAAGTTTAAAAACGCACAATTGTCTTACTATTTCGGAGAATTTGACTGGGCACAGCAACAACTCAAAATTTTAAAAGCAGCCTCCTCAGATATGATAGCCAATGATGCCTTACACTTGTCCATTCTGATTACCGAAAACACACCAATGGATAGCAACTTTACGCCCCTAAAACAATTTGCACAGGCAGATTTGCTGTTATTTCAATACAAAACAAAAGAAGCTGCAAGGCTTTTAGATACCATCTTAAACGAAAATCCCACTACACCATTGGCAGACGACATTCTAATGGCAAAGGCAAAAATAGCCATAGAAGAAGGCAGAAATGAAGATGCCGCCAGCCTTTTAGAAACCCTATATCAAAACCATAAAGACGACGTGCTGGCAGATGATGCCCTTTATCAATTAGCCCTTTTGTTTCAACACCAACTCAACGATGCCAAGAAGGCTCTTAAGTATTTAGAGTTATTAATAGAAGCGTATCCAGGAAGCAGCTATATACCCACTGCGAGGCAAAAGTACCAATTGCTTAATACCCAGTAGCACTAGCAATAAACTATGGTGTATTTTAAAAGTCTAACAAGAATAATTAAGCATATTAAAAATTCTGTATGAAACAAATTACCATAATGCTTTTGCTCTCTTTGGTGCTTGTACAAGTAGCATATGCCGACAATGACTTTTGCAAAACAACAAACAAAACCATACAAAAAGGCGAACAACTTACCTATAAGGTGTACTACAATCTTAGTGCAGTATGGGTAGGCGCAGGCGAAGCCAAATTTACCACCCAACTTACCACCCTCTACAACAAACCCGTGTATCATATAAAAGGTATTGGACAAACCTATACCTCTTACGACTGGATTTTTAAAGTCAGAGATGTGTACGAAACCTACATCGATACCCAAAAGCTACACCCGCTGCGATTTAAAAGAGATGTCAACGAAGGAGGCTATAAGTTTACGAACGACGTTACCTTTTATCCAGATATAAAAAAAGCAGTATCCAAAGGCAAAACCTTTACCACACCCGCTTGCGTGCAAGACGTTTTGTCTAGCATATACTTTGCCAGAAATATAGACTATAGCAAATACAAAATAGGCGACAAAATACCCTTCAGTATGTTTTTGGACGATGAAGTATTCGACTTGTACATCCGCTATATGGGTAAAGTGAAAATAAAAACAAAGTATGGCGAATTTAATGCGCTCAAAATTCAACCATTATTGATAGAAGGCACCATCTTTAAAGGAGGCGAAAAAATGATCGTTTATGTAAGTGATGATGCTAATCATATCCCACTAAGGGTAGAAAGCCCCATATTGGTAGGTAGTGTGAAAGTAGATATGATGCAATATGCCAACCTAAAGTACCCACTAAAATCGTTAATTAAAAAGTATTAAATCGTAGTATTCCACTGCCCTTTCGTAACTTTGCCACAATATCATCTAAAAAAGTATGGAAGAGATAGAAAACAAAGTAGCCCAAAGCGGGCTGCTTGTGGTAGATTTAGCACAGTATCTGCCCGATGCAAACCTTATTAAAACTTTTGATATTAAACCTTTCCTGTTTCAAGAACTATTGTTGAGAGAAAAAGACTTTAGAGCAGCTTTGAAAACGTGGGACTGGAGTCAGTATGAAGGTTATTATGTAGCCGTAACATGCTCCTCCGATGCCATAGTGCCTATGTGGGCATATATGCTCATAGGAAGCTATCTGGATGGAATAGCACGAGCCTATAAGTTTACTACAGCAGCAGGTTACAGGCAAGAGTTGTTATTGAAAAATATTCAAGAGGCTGCAACAGCACCTTTTGAAGACGCAAGGGTAGTTATTAAAGGATGTGGCGACACCAATATCGGTGAAGCTGGCTTTTTGGCTATCACAGCACGTTTAAAACCCGTAGTAAAATCACTGATGTACGGCGAGCCTTGCTCTACCGTGCCGGTATATAAAAGAAAATAAGGTGTATGCACACAGCAGCACATTATAAAAGCACTTTATGGAGAATTTTGTAGATTATATAAAAATATTTTGTAAATCGGGTAAGGGCGGAGCCGGCTCTATGCACTTTGCTAGAGATAAATACAACCCATTTGCAGGCCCAGACGGTGGCGACGGCGGAAGAGGTGGACATATCATCTTGAAAGGCAACAGTCAGTTATGGACATTATTGCATTTGCGCTATCACAAGAATGTTTTGGCAGAAAATGGACAGAATGGAATGGGTAGCAACATGACGGGCAAAAGCGGCAAAGATATCATCATTGAAGTGCCCTTAGGTACCGTGGCAAAAGACGCCGAAACCGGAGAAATTGAAGCAGAAATTCTAGAACATGGACAAGAAGTAATATGGCTAAAAGGAGGACGTGGCGGACTGGGAAATAACCATTTCAAAACCGCTACCAATCAAGCTCCCGAGTATGCTCAGCCCGGAGAAATGGGTTTAGAAGGATACAAGTTTTTAGAACTAAAAGTTCTAGCAGATGTAGGATTGGTTGGTTTTCCAAATGCCGGTAAATCTACGCTATTGTCTGCCATCACTGCGGCTAAGCCCAAAATAGCCAATTATGCATTTACTACATTAACGCCTCAGCTCGGTATAGTAGCGTATAAAGATAATTTATCGTTTTGTATGGCAGACTTGCCAGGTATCATAGAAGGCGCAGCAGAAGGCAAGGGTTTGGGACATAGATTTTTGAGGCATATAGAAAGAAATCCAGTATTGCTATTCGTCATTCCTGCCGATGCAGACGATATTCAAAAGGAATTTGAAATACTCAAGAATGAATTAATGCAATACAATCCTGAATTGCTGCATAAAAAACAAGTATTAGCTATCAGCAAATCAGATTTACTAGACGATGAATTAAAGAGCGCCATAGAGGCAGAGCTGCCAAAAGAAATACCTCATGTATTTATTTCTGCTGCTACCAATGCGGGCCTTAATACATTAAAAGATTTACTTTGGGAAACCCTAGATAGCGCTAATCAAGAAGTATGAGACGCATATTAAGTTTTTTGCTTACCTCCTTTCTTCAAGGATTGGTAATACTGGGACCTATCGGTGTCACTATATATGTAGTTATTACCGTATTTAGTACCCTTGATGGACTTATACCTTTTTTATCCAAATTCGGTCCTGGCTTAAGCGCATTGGCAACAGTAGTTATTATTGTATTGGCAGGCTATATTGGTACTAAATTTTTGATAGGAAGGTTGCTAGTACAATCTTTCGATTATGTATTAGAGCATACACCAGGTATCAAGTTTTTGTATACTTCTGTCAAAGATATATTAATGTCTTTTGTAGGAGATAAGAAGAAATTTAACAAGCCCGTTTGGGTTAGGGTAAACGATCAACCTGAAGTACATAGAATAGGTTTTCTTACGCAAGAAACCATCAACGGCTTGCCCAATAAGGAGAAAGTTGCCGTCTATTTACCGCATGCATATGCTATTTCGGGATGGGTGGTAGTAGTAGATAAGGCAGCTGTAAGCCCCATTGTAGATATGACGCCAGCTGAAGCCATGAAATTTGCTGTAAGCGGTGGCGTTACTAGCAAATAAAATCTTACACAGCTAATTCGATTCCCCCAACATTCACCTATTGGTAGTTTTTTTGCCAAGATAATACACTAAAAATGATGCCTGCATGAGCGGGTATCATTTTTAGTGTTTATAGTTACTAATTTTTCTAGATGTTTTAATAAAATGAAGTTAGATGCAATAAAATGTAATGTTACAACGTTATGTAGAAAAGTGTGAGCAGCGCAATTGTTTTGTTATATTCAGTTTACACATTAGCTTCTTTGCTAGGATGATGTACCGCTTGATATTCTTGTCATGCATCATTTATCTGGTTTGAAATGCTAGCGTACAAACTGGCTAAAAAACACCGCAGCTTATCTGTTAAAAACTAAACTCTTGTGTATAAAATTGGCAGGAATGTGCTTTAAACTGAAATTTTAACATTTAAGAGTAAGATTTATTTTTTTCAATTTAATTTTTTATTAAATTTGCTAAGATAAGGTGTTTTGAAAATAACCATTACAATAACAAAATAAGCAATAATATTAACAAAACTAAAGCGTATGAAAAAAACATTACTCACGCTTGCTACAATTTGTCTTGCATCTGTGCAGGGTTTGTTTGCGCAAGAACGGACGGTAAGAGGAACGGTTACAGATCAGGATGGTAAGCCATTAGAGTATGCTGTTATAACCGTAGTAGGGAATGATTCCTACACTGCGTTCACTGACGAGAATGGTAATTATGAACTTACAGTACCAGCAGATGCTAGGGATATTAAGATTAGCTACGATACTTACGGCGAAAAGACGGTTAGAATTTCAGATCAAGAAATCACAACATCACTTTCGTCTGTTGTAGAGCAAATGACCGAAATTGAATTTACTTCTGTTTATGGAGGTAAAACAGGTACAATGGCCAAAACAAACTATGTGGGTTCTGCCGAAAGGGTAGATCAAAAAAAGTTTGAAAAACGCCCAGTAACCAATATCGCTTCAGCTATAGAAGGTAACGTGGCAGGTGTGCAAGTAGCTAAAACTTCTGGTCAGCCGGGTGAGGCTCCTGCAATACGTATTAGAGGTTACTCGTCTATAAGTGGTAATAGTAGCCCATTATATGTAGTTGATGGTTCTGTATTTATGGGAGATATCTCTACTTTAAATCAGGCAGACATCGCTACTATGGACATCATGAAAGACGCTACGGCTACATCGCTTTATGGTTCGAGAGGTGCTAATGGTGTTATCATCATCACCACCAAATCGGGTAGAGGTAATAAAAAACCACAAATCAACGTAGATGCTAAAGTGGGTATGACTTCACGTGCAGTACGTAACTATAAAGTAGTTAAAGATCCAGGTAAGTTTTTGGAGTTTGCTTGGGATGGTTTCCGCAATCAAAGAAATGGTGCAAACGACCTACCTGTTACTGATACAGATTGGCGTTCATTCAATAACGAAGTGATGAGAAGTCTTGGAGGTTACAATCCTTACGACATCAGTGCAGAGTATTTATTCGATCAGCAAGGCAGGTTGAATCCTAATGCCAAACTACAATATGTAGATGATTGGGATAGAGAAATACAAAGAAATGGATTGCGTCAAGATTATAACGTATCTGCTTCTGGTGCTACAGATGGTGGCGATTACTTCTTGTCTTTAGGCTATTTGAACGAAAAGGGATATGTGAAACATTCAGATTATGAACGTATCACTTCTAGGGTAAACGTAAACTCTAAGATTAACGATTGGTTGAAAACTGGTTTGAATCTTTCTGGTACCTTTTCTACCCAAAATACCATTACTGCCAACAATACAGCTGGTGGTTATAACCCATTCTTTGTAAGTCGTAGCTTTGCGCCTATTTATCCAGTATATTACTACAATCAAAATGGTAGTAGAGAGATAGATCCATTGACGGGTGATTATAAATACGACTGGGGTTTGGTGAATCCTACGAATGCTAACTCTCCTATGTCATTATCTTCTATTGGTACAAGAGGTAATTTGCGTGGTGCAAACGTGTTAGGTTCTATGGCTTTGGATAGAAACAGAAATCATAACTTCAGCCTTATAGCAGTGCCTTATTTGGAAGCGCAGTTCTTAAAATACTTTACCTTCCGTACAGACGTTGCTTATAACTATGCAAACCAAACAGGTATCAACTATAACAATAGATATTATGGACAATACTATGAAAATGGTGGTCAAATTAGAAGATTCACCAATAATTATAGTACCTATACTTGGAAAAAATTATTAAGTTTCGATCATTCGATATTGACTAAAGATGAGTTGAATCCAAAAGCACACAACATTAACATCGTTGCTGGTCATGAGGTTTACAACTTGGCTCAAAATGTAGTAGACGTAACCAGAAGAGGTTTGCCTGCTGATAATATCTATGATTTGAATGGTTCGGCGGTAGCAGTAAACTCTGGCTCGTATTCAAACGAAGATAGAATGGAATCTTACTTAGCTGCATTCAACTACAATTTTGATTCTAGATACTTCTTCAATGCCAACTTCAGAAGAGATGGTTCTTCTAGATTTGCGCCTTCGAAAAGATGGGGTAACTTCTGGTCTGTTGGTGGTGGATGGATTATCAGCAATGAGAAGTTCATGCAGCAATTCTCTGCTATCAATTTATTGAAAGTAAAAGGTTCGTATGGTACGCAAGGTAATAATGGTACTAACTACTATGGTTACCATGGTTTGGTAAACTTAGATTTTGCTAATGGTACAAGTCCGGGTGCTGTGGTAGCACAGGTAGCTAACCCTAATCTTACTTGGGAAAGCCAAAACATGTTGAACTTAGGCCTTGAGTTTTCTATCAATAATAGATTGAGAGGGGAAATAGGATATTACAATAAAGTGAATGCAGATCAATTATATTCTAGACCATTCCCAACATCAACAGGTGTGGGTAGCCGTTTAGAGAACGTAATGACATCTGTAAACTCTGGTGTGGAAGGTCAACTTAGCTACGACATCTTAAGACCTACTAGAGAAGCACCTAATTCATTGTATTGGAATGTGTCTGTAAATGGATATACTACGAACAATAAAATTACAAAAATGCCAGATGGCGTAGATTCTATCATTGCTGGTAACAGAATGCTAAAAGTTGGAGAATCTATGTACAACTTCTACTTAGTAGAAAGTTTAGGTGTTAACCCCGAGACTGGTGATGAAATGTACAGATACCAAGATTCGGAAGGAAATACGATAGATACTTCTTCTTACTCTGTAGCAAATGCAACAGGTAGAAAAATCAGAGCGGTAGGTTATGACAGAGTAAACTTCGGTTTCACCAATACATTGGCCTATAAAAACTTTGAATTCTCCTTCTTATTAACAGGTGGTTTTGGTGGTAAATATCTAGATGGTGACTACGCCAACCTAATGGGTAATGGATTAAGCATCGGTAGTAACATCCACGAAGATTGGTTGACAGACAGATGGACTTTAGATAACAAATCTGGTACGCTTCCAAAAGCTGAATACTCTAACGTAGACATCGGTGGTTTATCTACAAGATTCTTATTTAGCAGAAACTACTTGAACATTACCAACGTATCATTAGCTTATACATTCCCTAAAAATGTTTTAGGAAATACATTCAGAAGCTTAAGAATGTACTTATCATGTGATAATGCTTGGATATTCACAGCTAGACAAGGTATGGACCCTCAGTCGACATTCAGTGGAGACATGACAGGAGGCGCCTCTAACGGCTTCCCAAGTGCTAGAGCGTTTATCTTTGGTGTTAATGTAGGACTTTAATTTTTTAACCTAATTTAAAATCATTTAGTCATGAAACTAAGTTATAAAAAAATAGCCTTTGTATCCTTGGCGGCAGCTTCGCTCTTCACGGCGAGCTGTAAAAAGGACTTTCTAGAAACAAGACCTTCTGATAGGATAAGCGTGGACGATATGACGTCGTCAACTACAGGCTTGATGACTATGCTGGAAGGTATGCACACTTTATTCTGCGCACCAGGTGCATCAATGTCTGGTCGTGCTTTCGACTGGGGTCAGAAAAGTATCGATCAAGGTTTGGATGTAATGGGTGAAGATATCGTATGTGCCCAAAGTGGTTACGATTGGTTTACTTACCACTACCAATACGTATCTACCGAAGCTGCGAACTATTGGATGCCTGCGCATTACTGGAGATTCTACTACCGCATGATCAACAATGCTAATCTAATTCTTGAGAATATTGATGCAGCAAAAGGCGATCAAACCGAGAAAAACAACATTAAAGGACAAGCTTTAGCATACAGAGCGTATAGCTACTTTAAATTGGTGAACGGTTTTTCTAAACACTATTTAGAGCCAGGTGGCCCTTCGTCTCCAGGTGTTCCAATTTACTTGGTAAGCACTAAAGGTGATACACAAGGCAAACCTAGAGGTACTGTACAAGATGTATACGACCGCGCTTTTGAAGATATACAAGAATCTATCACTTTGTTAGGTGGTGTGAACAGACGTACTAACCTCTCTCATATCGACCAAGCTGTAGCTAACGGTATTTACGCTAGAATAGCACTTACAAGTGGTAGATACGCTGAGGCTTATGCCGCTGCTGACGCTGCTGCTAACTCTGTAACTTTGATGAATACAAACCAATTATTAGGTGGTTTTGGAGTATCGAACGAAGAGTGGTTGTGGTCTTCTAACCTAACATCAGAGCAATATAACGGCAGAAGCTTGAACTGCTTCATCGGTTGGATGGACGACAAGACTGCTGGTTATGCTAACGCTGGTGTGTACAGAAATATGGCAGAAACACTATTTAAAATGATACCAGATAGTGATGTACGTAAACGCCAATTCTTAGCAACATCTTTCTTCAAACAAGCTAAATTCTATGCAATAGATCCAAGTGGCTTTGAATACAAAGATTTATATATGAGAGGTGCCGAAATGCACCTTATCAGAATCGAAGCTTTAGCTAGACAAGGAAGAACTCAAGAAGCTAAAGATATGCTTGAAACATTTGTTAGAACAAGAGATGAAAACTACTCTGTAGATGCTAACATTGCTAGAATATCGCCAAACGTAAGAGATAACAGACCATACAAAAGACTGTTGGGTAAAACAGATGATATGGAATGGACTGTTTTGGATGAAATCAAAATTCAAAGAAAAGTGGAGCTTTGGGGTGAAGGATTTTCCTATGACGATATCAGACGATATCAAATGGGTCTGAATCGTCCTAGAAACTTTGTATATGACCACTCTCCTTCCGCAGCAGTAGTTATTTCATTGCCAGCAAACGATCCTAAATTTATCTTCCCTATTCCACAAGAAGAAAGAGATAATAATCCTAACATGGGGCAATAAGACCTAAATGTTAGCTTAAGATAAAACGGTTCAGAGAAAAATTCTCTGAACCGTTTTTATTAATACGGAAATGTAGTCCTCTTTTTAACCCTACAACCAAAATTTAAAATTTTTATTACCTAGATTCGATTACAAAAGAAGCATCATTTTCTAAACTTAGTGATTGTGATTACTTCTATTTGTTTATAAAATAGATTTCAAATTGTTCATTTAGACCAAATTTTCCTGAGCTTAACTTGCCATTATTGGGGTCTACTATATCTTTAATTGTCGATGTTATCCCCTTTTGTGCCAAGTCTGAAACTTGTTTTTGGCTTAATGTTTTGTTCATGAACATAAACGGTATTTTAAATCCACAAATGCTATAATTTTCACAGCCATAAGCAGCCTTGCCCTTTATTAAGTTTTGGTTTTTGCATTTAGGACAGCGTAATGGATTGGAGTCGTTAGAAGCTTTTTTCGCCTTTGGGCTTTCTTCCACTTTATTCGTAGTACCTTTTATGAGTACCTTCTCTTTGTCGAGGCTAACATCTCTTCTCGATTGGTATTTTACCTCAAAACAAATGCCACTTACCATTTCCGTTAGTGCAGATTTAAACTCATTAAGCGTAAGCGTTCCTTTTTCTATTTGCCTTATTTTTTTCTCCCAAGAGCCCGTTAATTCTACGCTTTTCAAAAGTTCATTTTCAATCACACCAATGAGTTCTATACCCATAGGCGTTGCTACGATATTTTTCTTTTTTCTGTCAATATACTTACGTTTAAACAATGTTTCAATAATGCCAGCACGAGTAGAAGGCCTGCCAATACCATTTTCCTTCATGGCTTCCCGAGCATCTTCATCATCTATTTGCTTGCCTGCAGTTTCCATTGCCCTCAATAAAGTAGCTTCGGTAAAGTATTTGGGTGGTGTCGTTTTACCTTGATGAATAAATGGCGTATGCGGACCTTGTTCGCCTTGAGTGAAATGTGGTAATAGTTGTTCGTTTTCTTCTTTAGCGTCTGCGTCTTTATTCGCTTCTTTAGGATACAAAACTTTCCAACCCTCTTCCAGTATTTGTTTACCCTGCGCTTTAAAAGGGATACTACCTACTTTACCTTCCACTACGGTATTTGAAACTTTAGCATCTGGGTAAAATACAGCTATAAATCGTTTTGCTACTAGGTTATAGATGTGGTCTTCTTCTTCGGGAAGTTGGCTTGCGGTAATAGATGTAGGTATAATAGCATGGTGGTCTGTTACCTTAGCGTTGTCAAATACATTCTTTGATTTAGGAATGGCAGCTTGTAATAGCGGCGCAATAAATTCATTATATGATTTCATACTTTGCAGGATAGCAGGTATTTTCGGGTATAAATCGTCGGGTAGGTACTGAGTATCTACACGCGGATAAGTGACCAGTTTTTTCTCATATAATGTTTGAATGAGTTTAAGCGTTTGATCGGCTGAATAGCCATATTTTTTATTAGCCTCTACCTGAAGAGATGTTAGGTCAAATAATTTTGGACATTTTTCTTTACCCTCCTTAATCTCATAATTAGTAATTTCAAAAAGATGTTGCTGTAAGTAGGCGAGTCCTTTTTGAGCCCTTTCTTCAGACTGGAGCCTATCTATAGTAGCAGTAAAAATAACTTCTTTATAATTTGTTTTTAGTTCCCAATAAACAGCAGATGTAAAAGATTCTATTTCTAATTGTCTGGCTACTATCATTGCTAAGGTTGGTGTCTGCACCCTGCCTATAGACAAAACCGTATTATTGACGCCGTATTGTTTTGTAAACAATCTTGTAGCATTAATGCCTAATAACCAATCGCCGATAGCCCTAGCGGTACCTGCTGCATAAAGGTTGTCGTAAGAAGCGCTGTCTTTAAGATTGTTGAAACCTTCGGAAATGGCTTCGGCAGTTAAGGATGAAATCCAAAGGCGTTTTACGGGTACTTTGCATTGTGCTTTAAGCAACACCCATCTTTGTATCAATTCACCCTCTTGTCCGGCATCGCCGCAATTTACAATATACTCACAGTCGTCGTGTATAATGTTTTTAATTATTTGAAATTGCTTTTGTACCCCGGGATTGTCTATTACTTTAATACCATAAGTTGGCGGAATAATAGGGAGGTCTTCTAATCGCCAGTACTTTAAAAACGGGGCATAATCGTGGGGTTCTTTGAGGGTACATAAATGCCCAAAGGTCCAAGTAACTCTATAGCCATTACCCTCCAAAAATCCGTCGTGTCGGGTGTTGGCACCTAATATTTTGGCAATGTCTCTGGCTACACTTGGCTTTTCGGCAATACATACTATCATAGTGGTTACGCTTTCTTTTTTACTATGGCGAAATTAGATATCTAGATTGTAAAATTCGTTTTGTTTTTATAAAAAAACAGATTGAAATAAAAGCAAATAAAAATGTCCTCTGTGAAAAAATCAGTAAATTGCCAATTCAATAAACTAAATTGCAAATGTCTTCATTTAGAGTAGAATCAGATTTGTTAGGGGAGCTTCAAGTACCTGTAGATGCATATTATGGCGTGCAGACACAAAGAGCTGTGAATAATTTTAAGATATCCAAGCAGCAGCTTGCTGAGCATAGCGATTTTGTAAAAGCATTGGCCAAAGTAAAAAAAGCAGCAGCACTTGCAAATCATGAATTAGGCTTATTAGCTAGTCCTATTTTTAGTGCCATAGATCAAGCTTGCGATGCCCTGATAGCAGGCGAATATCATCAAGAGTTTCCAATAGATATGTTTCAGGGAGGAGCAGGCACTTCTACCAATATGAATGCGAATGAAGTGATAGCCAACTTAGCACTTACATCTTTAGGCATGGAAAAAGGAGACTACAGCAATGTATCGCCTAATGATCATGTTAATTTGAGTCAATCTACCAACGATGCCTATCCCACAGCTATAAAAATTGCGGTGTATACATTGCATCAAAAATTGGTAGCTGAATTGGAGGCATTAGTACAATCATTAAAAAAGAAAGCCACAGAATTTGATACAGTGATAAAAATGGGCAGGACACAATTGCAAGATGCAGTACCCATGACACTAGGTCAGGAGTTTGGAGGCTTTGCGCATCTTATAAGTACAGCAATAAAGGATTTGCATACGGCAACTCAAGATTTGCTAGAGGTAAACATGGGCGCAACGGCTATTGGTACGGGTATCAATGCACCCGAAAAGTTTGATATTTTATGCGCACAGCATTTATCTGCCATAGTAGGTGCCCCTATACGGCCTGCCGAAAACTTAATAGCCGCCACTTCAGATACTTCGGCCTTTGTGGGTTATTCTGCAGCTTTGAAAAAATTGAGTTTAAAGCTTACTAAAATCTGTAATGACTTACGTTTATTAGCATCTGGGCCACGTGCCGGCTTGTTTGAAATACAATTGCCACAACGCCAGCCGGGTTCTTCTATTATGCCAGGTAAGGTAAACCCCGTGATACCCGAAGTCGTGAATCAGATATGTTATAAGGTGATAGGCAACGACCTTACCATTACTTTAGCAGCAGAAAATGCACAATTGCAATTAAATGTTATGGAGCCCGTGATAGCGCTAAGTTTGTTTGAGAGCATTACGCTGCTACATAATGGAGTACAAACATTATATACCCAGTGTATAGATGGTATTATTGCTAATGAAGAAAATGCATTGCATTTGGTAAAAAATAGTATAGGGATAGTAACTGCGCTTAATCCATATATAGGTTATAAAGCTAGCTCTAAAATTGCTAAAGAAGCCTTACAGACGCATAAAAGTGTAGAGACAATAGTTTTAGAACAAAACTTACTTTCTAAAGAAGATGTAGAAAAATACTTAGATCCGAAAACCATGGTTTAAGGATTGTTGGTTATCCTATTTAATAAAATAAACCTGCCAAAACCACGCGCTTCGATACTTGTAGCTTCGAAGCGCGTATTATTT
>CAYSCJ010000001.1:0-117290 GCA_964429515.1 uncultured Taibaiella sp. | reverse complement strand
CCTGCTAAAATATTGCTTAATAAAAATTTAATAGTTGGTGATGTTTTGGACTTTGGTTGCGGTTATGGGAGTGATGTTAAATTGCTAAAAGCAAAAGGAATAAATATTGAAGGCTACGACAAATTTCATTTTCCAGATTATCCGAGTAAAAAGTTTGACACAATTATTTGCTTTTACGTTTTGAATGTTCTTTTACCTGAAGAACAAGCAACCGTTTTGATGGAATTGTCACAACTCGTCAAACCAACTGGAAAAGTTTATATAGCAGTAAGAAGAGATTTGCAATCTGAGGGATTTAGAACCCATAAAATTCATCAAAAAAAAACTTATCAATGCAATGTGATTCTAAATTCAAAATCATTTTTCAGAAATGAAAATTGTGAGATTTACGAATATCAACATTACAATCAATTAAATATAACTAAAAACAGCGATTGCCCTTTTTGTAATCCCGATTCAGAAAGGGAACTTATTGTTGAGTCCGCAACCGCTTACGCCATTTATGATAAATTTCCTGTCAATGATGGACACGCATTAATAATTCCAAAAAGGCATATTGAAAATTATTTCGACTTAACTTTCAAAGAACAAGCTGCTTGTATGTTTATGTTGAACAAGGTCAAAGAAATAATTTTAGATAGGTTTAAGCCTGACGGCTTCAATGTGGGAATTAATGTGGGCGAAAAAGCAGGACAAACAGTTAACCACGTTCATATTCACTTAATTCCTAGATACAGTGGTGATGTTGAAGAACCAAGAGGAGGCGTTAGAGGTGTAATTTCTAACAAACAGAAATATTGATATAATGAATTCAATTGCATTTATTGATACAGAGGTTGAGCCTAAGAGCGGAAAAATTCTCGACATTGGAAGCATCAAGGATAATGGAAGTTCTTTTCATAAAACCTCGTTAGCGGATTTCATAAAGTTTCTCAATGGCACGCAATTCGTATGTGGGCATAATATCTTAAATCACGACATCAATTATATTGGGAAAGCACTCAATGATGCAGGAATAAGTTCGGAAAACATCATTGATACGCTTTTCCTATCACCTTTGCTATTCCCGACCAAGCCTTATCATTCGTTACTCAAAGACGACAAATTGCAATCGGAAGACACAAACAATCCGTTGAACGATTCAATCAAGGCGAAAGATTTGTTGAATGACGAAATAGCTACTTTCAAACAGACAGAGGACACACTCAAACAAATTTATTATTTGCTATTAAATGACAAAAAAGAGTTCCACTCTTTTTTTCGTTACATCTCATACAACAGCACAAGCACAGATATAGAAAAACTAATTCGTGAAATATTTAAAAACGAAATTTGCGAACAAGTTGAATTAGAAAAAATAATTTCAGAAAAACCAATTGAACTCGCTTACTGTTTATCGCTGATAAATTCTTTCGTTCAATTCAAGAAAATACATTCTATAACGCCACCTTGGGTTTTGAAAAACTACCCCGAAGTTGAACGAATAATGTTTCGTTTGAGAAACAAACCTTGTGTGAGCGGTTGCGAATATTGCAACAGCGTTTTAGACGCAAATAAAGGACTAAAAAAGTTTTTCGGCTTTGATTCTTATAGAAGTTATGGAGGCGAACCCTTACAGGAAAAAGCGGTTAAAGCCGCAATTGACAACAAATCTATACTTGCCGTTTTCCCGACAGGTGGTGGTAAGTCAATTACGTTTCAGGTTCCTGCTTTGATGAGCGGAGAAAATTCTAGAGCATTGACAATTGTGATTTCGCCTTTACAATCGCTAATGAAAGACCAAGTAGACAACCTTGAAAAACTCGGAATTACAGATGCGGTTACAATAAACGGTTTGCTTGACCCGATTGAAAGAGCCAAATCTTTTGAACGAGTGGAAGACGGTTCGGCTTCCATTCTTTACATATCGCCCGAATCGCTACGCTCAAAAACGATTGAAAAATTAGTTTTAGGCAGAAAAATTGCACGCTTTGTAATTGATGAGGCCCACTGTTTTTCTTCGTGGGGACAAGATTTCAGAGTTGATTATTTATACATCGGAGATTTTATCAAATCCATTCAGGAAAAGAAAAATTTAGAAGACGGTATTCCAGTTTCGTGCTTCACTGCAACAGCAAAACAAAAAGTAATTGAAGATATAAGAGATTATTTCAGAGAAAAACTTTCACTAAATCTTGAATTGTTTACCTCAATAGCATCACGTACAAACCTTCAATACAAAGTAATTGAAAAAACAGACGAAGAAGAAAAATACCAAGCAGCGAGAAATTTAATTGAAGAAAAAAAATGTCCGACTATCATCTATGTTTCACGAACTCGAAAAGCCTACACGCTTGCAGAACGCTTGAAAGAGGATGGTTTTACAGCAAGACCTTACCACGGTAAAATGGATAAACAAGAAAAATCTGAAAACCAAGATTCGTTTATCAATGGAGCAACTCAAATAATGGTGGCTACTTCTGCCTTTGGAATGGGTGTTGACAAAAAAGACGTTGGAATGGTCATTCATTATGAAATTTCCGATTCACTAGAAAACTATATTCAGGAAGCAGGAAGAGCTGGCCGAGACGAAAACATTACGGCAGATTGTTTTGTCTTGTTTAACGAAGAAGATTTGAGCAAGCACTTTATTCTTCTCAATCAAACGAAACTTTCGATTAAGGAAATTCAGCAAGTTTGGAAAGCAATAAAAGAAATCACAAGATTTCGTTCAACGGTTTCAAATTCTGCTTTGGAAATCGCGCGAAAGGCAGGTTGGGACGACAATGTTGTTGAAATTGAAACACGGGTAACAACTGCCATTGCAGCGTTGGAAGATGCAGGATATTTGAAACGTGGACAAAATATGCCACGAGTTTTTGCAAACAGTATTCTTGCAAAAAACGCACAGGAAGCCATTGACAAAATTAATGCTTCGGAAAGATTTGTTGGAAATCAAAAAGAAAAAGGTGTAAGAATTATCAAGAAACTTTTCTCAAGCAAAAGCAGAAAACAAGCAAGCGATGAGGCAGCAGAATCAAGAATAGATTACATCAGCGACCATTTAGGAATTGTAAAAGAAGAAGTGATAAACATTGTTAATCTTTTGCGAGAAGAAAAGATTTTAGCCGATGCAAAAGATTTGACCGCTTTTATCAAAAAAGGAGAAAACAAAAATCGTTCGTTCAACATCGTTGACACATTCAGTAAAATTGAAAACTTTTTACTTCCAATTATTGAAGAACAAGAAAAAGTGTTTCACATCAAAGAACTGAACGAACAAGCCGAAGAAAAAGGACTTGACGATATAAGCACCAATAAGATGAAAGCCATTTTCAATTTTTGGGCAATTAAAAATTGGATTAAGCGAAAAGGTTTAGAATCAAAAAATCACGTTGCTGTTCTTTCATTACACCCGAAAGAATTGTTGAAAGAGAAATTAGAGAAACGACACGCTTTGGCAAAATTCATTGTTGAGTTTCTCTATGAAAAAAGTAATGTAAACGCTTCGGAAAAAGAATCTACAAAAGAAGAAGTATTAGTTGAATTTTCCGTTCAAGAATTAAAAATCGCTTACGAGGAAAGTTCAAGTTTGTTTAAAGTAAACATCAATATTGACGATATTGAAGACACGCTTTTTTACTTGTCAAGAATTGAAGCGATAAAAATTGAAGGCGGATTTTTGGTTGTGTATAATCGTTTGACCATTGAACGAACAGAACAAGACAACAAAAAACGCTACACAAAAGACGATTATCAAAAACTCAATCAGTTTTACGAAAACAAAGTTCAGCAAATTCACATCGTTGGCGAATACGCAAAGAAAATGATTGAGGACTACAAAAGTGCTTTGCAGTTTGTAGAAGATTATTTTCACTTAAACTATTCTTCGTTTCTACACAGATATTTTCCGGGCAGTCGTCAAAATGAAATCAAACGAAACATTACACCTGCCAAATTCAGACAACTTTTTGGAGAACTTTCGCCAACGCAATTAAAAATCATAAACGATAACGAAACAAAGCACATTGTTGTTGCTGCGGGTCCGGGAAGCGGAAAAACAAGGGTTTTGGTTCACAAATTGGCTTCATTGCTTTTAATGGAAGATGTGAAACACGAACAGTTACTTATGATTACGTTTTCAAGAGCAGCAGCAACCGAATTTAAAAAGCGTCTACTTAAACTTATTGGAAATGCAGCAAACTTTATTGAAATAAAAACATTCCATTCCTACTGTTTTGATTTGTTGGGCAAAGTTGGCAGTTTGGAAAAATCGGAAGATATTCTAAGAAAGACAATTCAGAAAATAAAGGACAATGAAGTTGAGGCAAGCCGAATTACAAAAACCGTATTGGTAATTGACGAGGCACAAGATATGGATAAGGATGAATTCAGTCTTATAGCTGCGTTAATGGAGCAAAACGAAGAAATGCGAGTGATTGCTGTTGGTGATGATGATCAAAATATTTATGAATTTAGAGGAGCAAGCGCAAAACATCTTGAACAATTTATTAAAGAAAACAATGCAGTTAAACATGAATTAGTTGAGAATTATCGTAGCAAAAGCAACCTTGTCGACTTTTCAAATCAAATTGTGAAACGAATTTCACACCGACTAAAACAGACGCCAATTATTGCACATCTAAACAACAACGGACATATAAAAATTGTAAAATACCAAAGTGGAAACCTCGTCAATCCGCTTGTTCAAGACATTCTTGCCACTGGGCTCAAGGGTACAACTTGTATTTTGACAACTGCAAATAAAGAAGCTTTACAAATCACAGCGTTACTATTGAAAAATAATTTACAGGCTAAACTCATTCAATCAAATGACGGCTTCAGTTTATACAACCTTAATGAAGTCCGCTATTTTTTAAATCATCTAAATCTAGCTGATGATGTATATACAATAACTGATGAAATTTGGTTAAACGCAAAACGCGAAGTGGTAAAAAAATATCGACACAGCACCAAATTAGAAATTTTAGGAAACATTATCAAAGAATTTGAAGCATCGAATCCAAAAAAGAAATATAAGTCAGATTTAGAAGTTTTCATTCGTGAATCAAAACTTGAAGATTTTTATAGCGAAAATGGCGAGACAATTTTTGTTTCAACCATTCATAAAGCAAAGGGAAAAGAATTTGATAATGTCTTTCTTATGCTTGAAAACTTTAATCAATCAACAGACGAAGCAAAACGCCTTTTGTATGTTGCCATGACAAGAGCAAAAACAAACTTGACTATTCATCTAAACTCAAACATATTTGACAACATCATAGTAGATAATTTAGAAAGAATTGAAAACAATGAAATGCATTTGCAACCGAACGAATTAGCAATTCACTTGTCATTAAAAGACGTTTGGCTTGACTACTTCATAACCCGACAACACTTGGTTTCTCCACTAAAAAGCGGCGATACATTAACTGTAAAATACGATGAATGTTTGGACGAAAAAGGAAATTCAGTTTTAAAGTTTTCAAGGCAGTTCGTTATCCAAATTGAAAACATGAAAGTAAATAACTATGTATTAAAAAGTGCGAAAGTGAATTTTATCGTGTATTGGAAAAAAGAAGATAGCGAACAAGAAACGAAAATAATCTTGCCAGAATTGGTTTTTAAAAAACATCCTATGTAATTAAAAGATTTTAGCCATCATATTCAACACTGGGGTAGTAAGACAACAGTATCAACACGTAAGGACTTTACCAACTTACAAGAAAATATGTTTATTGCACTTTTAGCAAAAACGGACATTGACTTAGTAGCCCTTGAAAAAGGAAATTTGGATGAAGATGATGCGGTAAAATTGTTGATTAAAACAATGGAATCTTACACCAACGGAGGACTAATTCTGATAAAGGAAAAACTAGAAGAAAACCCAAACTACTTCCTTCAACCGACATCATTTTTGAACATGATTTTAGTAACTGAAAAAGTATAAATGCTACCTTACAAAAATACAAACTTGCAAAACGCTCAAAGCCACGCTGCAACATCAGTTTTCAAAAGTTCAACCTAGCCCTACACTGCCTCCTACCTAACACCTAACAAACAGAAAAAAGGGCAATGTGCTTAGGGCTTGCATCAATGCTGGGTGAAGTGCAAAATTCAGTTTCCATGCTTCGATTTCCGCTGCCCAGGCTAAGTATATTACTAGAAAATCGATTCAAATAATCTAGCATTGGCATACTGCCAACAAAAAAAAGAGACTACTATTTAAAGTGAGTCTCTTTTCTTATATGTTCCATTAATGCTGGAATACCACAACTATCTTATGCTTCAGTAGCGCTTTCTACTACAGAGATGATAGTTTTCAATTTAGTTTTTCTGAATTCTACTACGCCATCTTTCAATGCATAAATAGTAAAATCTCTACCAATCCCAACGTTAGTACCAGGGTGGTATTGCGTACCTCTTTGACGTACGATGATATTTCCAGATATAGCAGCCTGACCACCAAAGATTTTCACGCCTAAGCGTTTGCTTCTAGAATCGCGGCCGTTTTTTACACTACCTTCACCTTTTTTGTGTGCCATGTTTTTATATAATTATTTTGTAGTAGCTACAAAGTTAAATAAAAATATTACTTTAATAAATATCAGCTAAGCGCTTAATTAAGCGATGCTGCTAATTTTGATTTTAGTCAATGCTTGACGATGACCGTTCAATTTTTGATACCCTTTACGGCGTTTCTTTTTGAAAACAATTACTTTATCGCCTTTTAAATGCTCTAATATCTCTGCTTTTACTACAGATTTTACAGCATCGCCTAAAGTAATTTTTCCGTCATTAGACAACATAGAAACTTGAGAAAACTCTACAGTTTCCCCTACTTGACCTGCCAAACGGTGTACAAATACTTCATCGTTCGCTTGAACTCTAAATTGTTGACCTGCTATTGTTACAATTGCAAACATGATTCAAATTTTGCTCGAAAATGAAAAAATAAAATTTATTTAGACAATTACTTGTCATCGAAACAGCCTACCTCGCCGCGCTCACCCTGTACTTGTATCGCGTCCATACGTTCCATATAGCACTAGCTCCAGTCTCTTATTCCGGGTATATCCTTAGAAAATAGTTGGAGATTATCACTTTCTTTAAACCAAAATATCGCCTTTAAAATGGATGCATGGCGCGCTCTTGGCTGACTAATTAAAGAATATTAATAATTTAATGCTAAATTCTAAAAATATTTTCCCTTACACACTACAATCCACCTAGAATATAAAGGAAGTGCAAAGGTATGGTGTTTATTTTTTTTAGAAAAATATTTTTTCAAACATTTTTATAAAATATTTTATCTATGCTGTTTGTTTTAAAACTTTGCATGCTCACCGGCTCCTTACAGTATTTTGGCCAATACATTTGCGTCTGTATTAAGCCAAAACCTTACTTACCTAAAACGTATGCAAAAATCAAAGGTGCAACAATAGTAGCATCCGATTCAATCATAAATTTAGGCGTATCTACGTCTAATTTTCCCCAAGTAATTTTCTCATTCGGAACCGCGCCTGAGTACGAACCGTAAGAGGTAGTAGAATCAGAAATTTGGCAGAAATAGGCCCAGAAAGGCACATCCGTCCATTCTAAATCTTGATACATCATCGGCACCACACAAATAGGAAAATCGCCAGAGATACCTCCTGCTATTTGGAAGAAACCAACTCCTTTGCCCTCCGAATTAGCACGATACCATTCTGTCAAGTAAATCATATACTCAATACCCGACTTAACAGTTGATGCTTTTAAATTGCCTTTTATGACATTAGAAGCAAATATATTACCCGTTGTAGAATCTTCCCAACCCGGACAAACTATTGGCAAATTTCTCTCAGCTGCGGCCACTATCCATGAGTCTTTGGGATCGATCTCGTAATACTGCTCCAAAACGCCACTATTTACAACTTGATATAAAAATTCATGAGGCAAATAACGCTCGCCCTTAGCCTCGGCTGCATGCCAAACGTCTTCTAAGTGCTTTTGTAAACGACGAAATGCTTCTTCTTCTGGTATACATGTATCCGTTACTCTATTATAATGTGCATCTAGCAATTCGCGTTCTTGTTCGGGGGTCAAATCTCTCCAATTGGGTATGCGTTTATAGTGAGAATGCGCTACTAGGTTCATTACATCTTCCTCAAGATTGGCTCCGGTACAAGATATAATATGCACTTTATCTTGTCGTATCATTTCTGCAAGCGATACACCCAACTCGGCTGTAGACATGGCACCGCCCAAGGAAATAAGCATTTTGCCGCCTTCCAATAAATGTGTTTCATATCCCTTTGCAGCATCTACCAAAGCTGCCGCATTGAAATGACGGTATTGATGCTCTATAAACTGGGAAATAGGACCTTTACTCATAACTATTTATTTTATATAATTTTATTATTAACGAATTCGGATGCGAAGTTAATTCATTTATTTAGCATAACCATTTTGCCCCTAGCATTATCCTTATTTTAATGTTTTTGTTTCGTTTTAGGGGCGACACTGTGTATAAAAACGTGTGCAAATATGCCCACAAAAGCTCGTGCGTAGTGATAATAACTCTATTTTTATATTTAAAAAAATGTTTTGTAATTTCACCGCCAAAACGTTAAATGTTTTTCAATTCGTTCAACTATCTATTTTTCTTTCTTATTGTTTTTTTGCTTTACTGGGCTTGGAAAGACAAACGAAAACACCAAAACATACTGCTACTAGTTGCTAGTTATTTTTTTTATGCTTGCTGGGATTGGAGATTCTTATTTCTGCTCGTTTTTTCTACCGTACTAGATTACTACACCGGTTATAAAATAGAAGACGCACAAAGGCCATCGAGACGTAAATTTTGGCTTTGGTTAAGTATTATTGTTAATCTTGGCTTTTTAGGTGTGTTTAAGTACTACAACTTCTTTACCGAGAATTTTGCATTAATGTTGCAATCGATGGGATTTGGCGTCAACCCAGTATTACTTCAAATCATCTTGCCTGTCGGCATCTCTTTTTACACTTTTCATGGCTTATCATACGTGATTGATATTTATAAGAAAAGAATTACAAGTGAAAGAGATTTTATTGATTACTCCTTGTTCGTATCTTTTTTCCCTTTGCTTGTGGCAGGGCCAATTGAGCGAGCAACGCATTTATTGCCACAAATAAAAAAACAAAGAGCGTTTAGCTACGAGAATTGTATTTGGGCCTACGGCAAATACTTTGGGGCTTATTCAAAAAAGTGGTGATAGCAGACAACTGTGCTATATATGTGAATGAAATCTTCGATCATCCAGAAGGGCAAAACGCTGCAACATTAACTTTGGGCGCTGTTTTATTTGCTTTCCAAATTTATGGCGATTTTTCGGGCTACTCCGATATCGCTCTAGGCTCTGCAAGATTGATGGGTTTCAATTTATTAAAAAACTTCAATTACCCTTATTTTTCCAGAAGTATTTCTGAATTCTGGCGAAGATGGCATATCTCTTTATCGTCTTGGTTTAAAGATTATTTATATATTCCGCTTGGTGGCAGTAAGGGTGGTTTATGGATGAAGATAAGAAATACTTTTATCATCTTTTTAGTTAGCGGATTTTGGCATGGTGCCAACTGGACTTTTATTGTTTGGGGCGGACTAAATGCATTATTCATGATGCCGTCAGTCATTAGCAATACCAATAGAAACAATTTGGACATTGTAGCAAAAGGCAAACTACTTCCTACTTTGCGCGAGCTATTTCAAATGATAATCACTTTCGGACTTACCGTACTTTGTTGGATATTTTTTAGAGCCGAAAGCATCACCCACGCGCTTTCTTATATCAAGTCCATTTTTACAAATTTCAGTTTTCAATTACCCCATAACCCTCCTCTTCCTTTACTAGGTATCATCGTATGCTTTGTAGTTGTTGAATGGCTAGGCAGAGAGCAAAATTTTGCAATTGAAAAAATTGAACAAAAAACGAATAAAATGTTCCGATATCTATGCTATTACATGATCCTCGCTAGTATGTTTATCTTTAAAACACAAGGTGAAACCTTTATATATTTCCAATTTTAAACATGAAAAAGTTATTGATTAATATTCTATTGTTTAGCTTAATTCCATTAATGGGCTTAATTGGACTAGATGTTTTTATATCCAAAAATTTGTATAAAACAGGCAGAACCTTTGGCGATGTACCAGAAATGCGATTGCTTCAAGAAGGTGCGATTAACGCAGATTTGCTCATAATTGGATCGTCTAGAGCCGAGGTGCATTACAATGCTGCTATTATTCAAAACAAAACAAAGCTAGCTACCTACAATTTAGGCATTGGAGGTGTGGATTGGAATTTAATACAATTCCGTTTAGAACAATACCTAGCCAAAAACAAGCGTCCCAAATATTTGATTGTTAATTTTGACTATAACAATCTTAATCGTCTAGCATCTTATATTTTGAGGGACGAATTATTACCCTATGCTTATGCTAATCAAGCAATCAAAAATCAATTTAATGTACATTTTGCAGATACCTATATACCAGGCATAAGATATGCTGGCCACAATTACTTGCTATTTAAAACATTCGTACACACTCTAAAAAACCCTCCCATAGCAAGCGACAAAGTTATGGGCTTTAAAGGAGAAAATATTCCGTGGAGTACTACTGGCATACCTGCCGCTACCAAAATATCGCCACCAGACATCGATGTTGATGGCTTTTTTAAATACCTCACGGCTTTGCAGGCATCAGGCATTAAAATAATGGTAGTAACACCGCCTTTTAAAAGTGAATTAATTGCTGCGCTGAACAACTACGACTCGGTGATGCAATACTACACAAATGCATTCAAAGAAATGGGCATCATGCATTACAATTATTCCACACATCCCATCAATATGCATCAAGCATATTTTTACAATTACAATCACCTAAATGCTAAAGGTGCCGATTCTTTCACAAACATGGTTATAAGAGATGTGCTAGAAGATATTAAATAGACAGGCCGTAACGGGAGGACTTAATAAAGCTTGCGTGCTAGTACCAAGAACCCAACAAATAATTTTAAAAAACAATTACCTTTTATACTTTTTGTGTCTACCCTACTCACAAAGTGAAAGCCAAGTGCAGCTTAGAAGTTTAAGGCAAATAAAAAATTCCATACTCAACATTGGAGGGACGCTACCAATTCATATAAAAAAGGTGTACATTCAAACAGTTTAATGCATTCTGTCTGCTCTAGCTGGCAAGTCTGCTAATATTTGTTTTTCTAATTGCAACCAATTCAACCATTCTTTGCGCACTACATCTTCGGGGAAATAGCGCTTTGCCAAATCCAAAAACAACCTATAATGTCCCGCTTCACTGATCATAAATTTATAGTAAAAATTGGCCAATTCGGGCTCTTTCAAATTTTCATGAAGCAGCCTAAATCTTTCGCAACTGCGGGCTTCTATCAGGGCGCAAATCAATAACTTGTGCAGCAGCCTGTGCTCCCTACTACCACCTTTGGGTGCGAAAGTGAGTAGTTTATTTACATACTCGTCTTTACGCTGTAAGCCCAATTCAAATCCTCGCTTTTTCATTTCGGCCAATACCATCCTGAAGTGCCCCCACTCTTCTGTCACAATAGGCGCTAAGGCCTCTACGATTTCCGGGAAATCGGAGTACGTTTGTATAATAGATATGCATTGCGTAGCAGCCTTTTGTTCGCAAAAAGCATGGTCTGTCAATATATGTTCGAGGCTCAAAGAGGCAATGTCGGCCCAGCGAGGGTCGGTAGCCATCTTTAGTCCTAAAATTGTATTTTCTGAAGAAGACATAGAAGTGGTATTAATTATTAATGCTAATGTGCTTGCGAATATGCAGCAATTTGTTCTGCACACAAAACGCTGGCAGGGGTGTCGGCAATAGCTGTATACCATGCGGCAGTGGCAGCTATAGCTTGCTTGGCATCCCATTTGGGTTTCCAGCTAATCGCCTGCTTTAGTTTTGCATTATCTAAGGTAAGCAATGCGGCCTCGTGCACTTGCGCAGCACTGGTATTGATGTTGTAGCTTCCTTTTCCAAAAGCCGCTATAAACATTTGTGCTACGGTTTCTACCGTTAGCGTATCGGCTATTTCAGGACCGATATTAAAGGACGTAGCCATATCCTGAGGGCGTTCCTGCATGGTTACAATCATTTCTAAATAAGCAAATATGGGCTCCAGCACATGTTGCCACGGTCTTACTGCTTTGGGATTACGAAGCTGCACGGGTTCGTTCTTGGCTATTGCACGCACAATATCCGGTATGATTCTATCTTCAGAGTAGTCGCCACCACCTATTACATTGCCTGCACGCACCGATGTAATTACCTTTTGATGTTGGGCGTACATTTGCGGATGCATATAGGCATTTCGGTAACTACTAATAGCTATTTCGGCAGCGGCTTTACTGGCCGAATAGGGGTCGTAGCCACCTAAGGCATCGGTTTCTAAAAATGGTTTTCCGGTCTCTAAATTCTCATATACTTTATCTGTAGTAATCATCAAACCCAAGCAGGGCTTTTTTAAATGACGTATGGCATCCAAAACGTGTATGGTGCCCATCACATTGGTATCGAATGTTTGAATGGGTGTATCGTAGCTTTTTCTAACCAATGCTTGCGCAGCAAAATGGATAACGACGTCGGGCTGAAACCTAGATATTTCTCCGTTTACCAATTTTGCATCTCTAATATCCCCTATTATGCTATTGTAACATAGTTTATCGCCATCTATTTGATAATACAAATCGTGGTCGTGCTCGGGCGCCAAGGCAATACCCTTCACCTGTGCACCAAGCGCGTGCAATACTTGCAGCATCCAAGCTCCTTTAAAGCCTGTATGTCCAGTAAGTACTACGCTTTTATTCTTAAAAAATGAGGTCATTTCACTCCATTCCATAGCGGATAGATTTTTATAAAGTTGCAAACCCTGCATTTAGGGGCATGTGGGTTCAAAAATACTACCATTTTTGCAAAATAGCTTTAAAATTATTGACAGGCAAACAAGCGGAAAATACTTGACGCACCAAACAATCCGCCTGTTGTATCAATGTTCATTTCATCAACAATCGCTCCATTATGGTTTTCATTTGTCATTTCAACCGATTTTTTTTCGATTTTGTGTTCCCAAGGCGAAATATCATTAATGCTATCAAGCATTGCGCTTATTGGTTCAAATTGGTAGCAGTAGTTATTTTTTTGCAATTTCACTAGCCTCATTCATCTTCGTCTTGTCAAACCAAGCGTTTGGGAGTAAATGTCAGCAATTGTATTTTGAAATATTTAGCTATCAAGACAATGCGTACTTAAGGGCTTAAAATTACAAAAGCTGCCCTCAATGGACAGCTTTTGCAAAATAATGTCTTTACTTTTTTTGGATACTGGCTATATTGCTTAAGGTATCGCTACCTTAGTTCAATTTAATAAGCTCATCCGTTTTTTTATCATAAAAATGATATTGAATTAGATGGTAATTGTTGTCGGTTTCGATATCTAGCCAACTACCATGTTGTCTAAACCATTTCCATTGCATAGAGCGCCAAAAACCTTTTTCTTTCAGCAGTGCTTTAAGCATAGGGTGGCATTTCAGAACCAATTTCCTGTGCCCTTGATGCAATAGGTACACAAAATCTTTTTCTACCTCTTCGCCTATTAACAGTGTAGGGCCGACCTTACCGCTACCTTTACAAGAAGGACAAACCTCTGTAGTAGTGATATTAATTTCGGGTCGTAACCTTTGACGTGTTATTTGCATCAAACCAAATTTGGTTATAGGCAAAATTGTATGCCTAGCTCTATCGCTAGACATCAGGTTATTCATTGCTTCAAAAAGAACTTTTTTATGATCTGGGAGTTTCATATCGATAAAATCTATCAATATTATACCACCTAAATCTCTTAGACGTAACTGCCGAGCAATTTCTTCGGCTGCTTCTAAGTTGGTTTTTAGTGCTACTTGTTCTTGTTCGCCGGTGGCTACTCTTGTACCACTATTGACGTCAATCACGTGCATGGCTTCAGTGTGTTCGATAATAAGGTAAGCACCACTACCCATATTAACTGTTTTACCAAAGGCGGCTTTCACTTGTTTGGTAATGCCAAAGTGATCGAAGATAGATTGGTTAGCCTCATAAAACTGTACTATATTTTGCTTTTCGGGCGCAATTTTTGAGATATAATCTCTAGTAATCGTTTCAAGCTTTCTATCATTTACTACAATACTTTGAAAACTTTCGTTCAAAAGATCTCGGAGTATTGAAGTAGTTTTGGTTTGTTCACTCAATATTCGTTGAGGAGCACGAGCGCCTTTTAGATTATTTTGAATGGTAGTCCAGGTTTCGGTGAGCTCCATCAAATCAGCATGCAATTCTTGGCTACTTTTACCTTCTGCTGCTGTACGTACTATGACGCCAAAATTCTTAGGCTTAATACTCTCTACTATTTTGAGTAATCTTTTTCTTTCTTCGCCAGAATGAATTTTTCTGGATACCGACACAAAATTATTGAACGGCGTTATAACAACAAACCTTCCCGGCAAGGATAATTCGCAGCTGAGGCGGGGTCCTTTTGAAGATATAGGCTCTTTGAGTATTTGAACCAAAACTTCGGGTTTGTGTTGTAAAACGTCGGTAATTTTTCCTGTCTTCAGTATCTCTGGCTCAATTCGGATTTTTGCAAAATCAAAACGTTCTTCAGCTGAAGTATTTACTGCTGTTTTAGTAAATTTTAATAAAGATCTTATATACGGACTCAAATCGGTGTAATGAAGAAAGGCGTCTTTCTCAAAACCGACGTCCACAAATGCGGCATTTAAATCGGGCATTAGTCTTTTTACCTTACCCAGATATACATCACCGACTTCGAATTCTGCGTTACTTTGCTCGTAATGCAGCTCTACTAGTTTTTTATTTTCTAATAAAGCAATCTCTACTCCACCTCCAAACGAATTGATTATCATTTCTTTACTCATAGATAATCGTTGTTTCGCTTGATTGTAATACTGCTTCTAAAGAAAAGTTGTTTACAGTTATTTACCCATTGTGGGTGTAAATATAAAACTCACTAGTATCCGTTTTGTAACGCAATACTAGCAAGTTTTGTATCTATAAACTATTAAAAGAAATCTTCAGAACGTAAATGTCTTTATTTTTTCTTTTTATGACGATTCTTTCTTAAACGTTTTTTACGTTTGTGGGTAGCAATCTTATGACGTTTTCTTTTTTTACCACTTGGCATAATTTACAATTTAGTTTTTAGTTATAAAATAAGTAGGCTTCTACCTTAGATTTTCTTCAATAAATTTATCTACATCTTTATCAAAATCAGGATTATTCATCACTTTTTTTGCAGTTTGTAGTGTAGCTATAGCTTCGTCTTTTTTGCCTGCTCTAGCATAGGCATCCGACTTCATCAAATAGGCTTCAAGTCTTTCAGGGTCTTGTTCCAGTATCACATTGGCTCGTTCTATCGCCTTATCATACTGCCCCGATTGTATCGCCATATTGACTAGTACAGATTGGGCTCTTAGGTTCTTCGGATTTTTGTCTACAATATCCAGTAAGGTTCCTATGCCTGTCATCACCTCTCCCGAGCCATTTATAATCATTAAGGCCTGGTCTATCCTAACATCTTCGTTTTGGGGTTGCAAAGTTAATAATTTATCATAACATTTGTTTGCAACTTCAAACATTAACTTCCTCACCGCCGGATCTTCTTGCGTTTCTATATCCTCGCTCATTAAATGGGAGGCAAAGGTAAGCTTTTTTTCCGAATTATCTAAAAAACCTGATTGACCTACATAATAAGCTGCTAATAACCTGTTTTTTTGTTCGTACCAAAAACGACCAATATTGTCTAATGCCACTGCTTTAGCCGCATCACCCGATGCTGCTTCCAATCCTTTCTCCAAATCTTCAACTTTATTTACTAAAGAAGGATTTAATTTCTTTTTAAACGAGGCAACCAAGGGGCCTATTTCTGCGGGTGCTATCTTGGCCATTGGCGACACCATGGGTGTGTGCTCATGATCGTCTGTTTGAGTAGTAGCTGCTTCTGGAGCCGCTTCTTTTTTGGGCTTAACTATACTTCCAAAATTATAAAGTACTACTACTAATACTAAAGCTACGGCAACAACAATTATTTGACTTTTTTTCATTTTTTTGAAACTAATATTAATAGTAAGGTTGAATCATTACATACACAATTACTCCAGTAACAGCAACATAAAACCACAAGGGCCAAGTTATCCTAGCCAATTTCTGATGCTTTTGAAACTCGCCTGTAAGCGCTCTATAGGCCGTAAATAAAATAAATGGCAATATACCAGCAGCCAAAAAGATATGCGTTATTAAGAAGAAATAATACAGTGCTTTTTCAAATCCTTCTCCGCCAAATTTGGTACTACCTGCAAATAAATGATGGCCAATGTAAAAAACTAAAAACAGCACCGACATGATGATAGCTGCAAACATAATTTTCTTATGCGCTACTAAGGCTCTTTTTTTGGCAGCTACTAAACCCGCTATCAGCAGCACCGATACACTCGAATTTATAATTGCATTTACCAATGCCAATACGTGCACATCGAAATCAAATGGAAACGGTGGTGGTGGTATTCTATCTAATGCTACTACTACTGCAAAGACAACAAAGGATAGTATTCCAATTATCCATTTTGCTTTCTTATCGTTGGGTTTAATGAGCGGTTTTAAAGACATAAGTATGTTTTGAATGCTTAGTGGTTTTTAGAGGGGATCGTTAGGTTTAAGGCCTTGGTTGGCGTCTCTTTTTCTCGAGATGCAAGACGGCAATATCATCTACACAATTGGCCATCTCATCAATATTCAAAGCGTTGTAATACCCTCTTATATATCTATCTTTATCTATTAGTATTACGTTTTCAGAATGCACAAAGCCTTCGGCGCCGGCATTATCTTGCAAAACTACGCCTAATTCCTCTTTTGCATAGTTGTAAATAGCCTCTTTACTGCCTGTTAAGAAATACCATCTATCGTGGTTTACTTTGAAATTATCTGCATAGGTGCGTAATGCGGCCACAGAGTCTCTAGCAGGGTCGATAGTGATAGAAATAAACTGCACCCAATTAGGATTCTTTTTTTCGTAGGCTTTTTGTATGGCATACATGGCCTTAGTAATAGAGGGACAAATGCTTTGGCAAGTAGTAAAAATAAAGTTGACCGCCAATACCTTACCTTTCAAATCATTATTAAGCGATATTTCTTCGCCAAGCTGATTGGTAAGCACAAGGTCTTTCACCTGATGGAAGGTAGTATCTCTATATTGTTTGCCATCTTTTTCGTAGGCTGCTATTCCGTCTATTCTATAGTATCCTGGTAGTTTGATGTGCCCGTCGTGCAAAGAGCGCATCACAAAATACAAAGATAGCGGCACTACAGCCGCTATCAATAGTCCTATAATTGCACCTTTTCTTTTTGAAAAACTCATAATAAAGGTAAAATTGTACTGATTTTAATTTATTTACTTCGTGACTGCTTCTACTGGTTGTTTCATCTCTTGCCAGAATGTGGTATTCATAGATAAGGAGAAATCAGCATCGGCCAAAAAGGCTATGATAAACCACACAAATATCAATAGTGGAATGATGATGGTGTTGGTAAATACTTTCACTTCATCGCCTAAGTGCATAAATACTTTTACAATTAAATATGCTTTCCAAAGAGTAAAGAAGAAGAAGAACGTAATCATTAGGGCTCTATTGGTACCATGATTAAAGTACTCATAAAAACCACCCGCTAACTCTACTAAAGTAATGATGGTAAGGTAAAGCGTAATTCTCCAAATCTTTTTTATCTGTGCCTTACTTTCGGCTGAATCTACGCTATCATGAGCGTGGTGATTGAGCAATCCTGAGTACAATTTTGACTGGTCGCCTTCGTAATAAAAAAGCTCGTCGTGTTGCGTATTGTTATGATGATTTCCCATTGGAAGTATTTTTTTCTTTAAAACAATTTTTGAATAAAAAAACGAAATAATGGCTAATGGCCGGTACTTAGATAAGATAGAATACAGTGAATACGAATACCCAAACCAAATCTACAAAGTGCCAATACAAACCTATTTTTTCTACCATTTCATAATGGCCTCTTCTTTCATACACGCCGTTAACGGTATTGATTAATATCATGATGTTAAAAACAACACCTGATAATACGTGGACACCATGGAATCCTGTGATGGTAAAGAAAAAGTTGAAATAGTTGGTCGTAGCTGCCAAGGCGGGCTCGAGCTGTAAATTGGCTCTATCCTCGGGCTTGAAAAAGTGCTCGATATCTTTTACAGAAGTAACAGTTGGATCTACAAACGCACCCCACCATGCACCTTCATGATATAAGTGAACCCACTCCCAACACTGAGATGCCAAGAATATAATACCACCAATAATGGTAAGTAACAACCATTTCACAACACCTTTCTTATCCATATAGTGGCCCGAATGTACTGCCAAAACCATGGTAACCGATGAAATGATAAGGATAAACGTCATGAAGCTTACAAACACCAAGGGTGCATTGGTGTCGCCACCAAACGGAAAGGACTTAAATACATAGTTGGCATTGGGCCAAACTTCAGAGAAAAATCTTTTGGTACCATTGGAAATAAGCAATGCGCCAAATGTTAGAGCATCTGTGAATAGGAAAAACCACATCATAATTTTTCCATAACTCAAATTGTACGGAGATTTGCCTCCATCCCATCTATTGGTGCTAATGGTAGCTGCTTGCTGCATAATCTAGAATTGTTTAAAAAATTTCAACTATGTTATTGAAATGCTATTTTCAGTGGTGCAAATTACATCAAACGATTTATTATAGAAAGAATTAGCACAAAAAAATTTTACATTTCTATTACAATTTTTATTTTTTCATATTTAGTCGCAATATTTTGAGCAGTATCTTACCTAAAAAAGATAAAAAATATGTATAAATACAACCACAAAATATCCACAAAATGCCAATAAGTGCTCATTATTTCCAAGCCTGCAAGGTTGGAGTCTGCCACCTCGTTCTTTCTTGTTTTAATCAATTGGTAGGTAATGGCAATGATACCCCCCAGTATATGCAAAAGGTGTATGCCAGCTATGATATATAAAAAGGAGCCCGATGGATTGCCGTCAACTCGGATATTGCTTAAATGCATTTGCCAAAACCCATAGAGCTGCATGGCTGAAAAGGCTACACCCAACATTAATGTAAGTAACAAAAGCCATCTAAATGCTTTAAAATTTTGTTTTTTATACTGACGCACCGATAATATCAAGGCAACGCTACTTAGCATTATAGCCGCTGTGGAGGCCGTAAATATGACGGGCAAATCAATTATTTCCCACATTCCCTGTGAGCGTCTTACAATGTATCCGCTTGTAAAGCCCCCAAACATCATAATGATAGAGGCGATACCCAACCACATGGCAAACTTCTGAGGGTGTATTCTACCTGATTTTTTTGCCGCAACCGTCTTGTTTGTCATTCTATTGAAATTAATATAAACAGAAAAAAAATTAAATTTTATCTACCAACATGGCTATAAGCACTACTGGCAAATAAATAAAGGAAGCATACATGAGCTTTTTGGCAGATACTCTATCATTTTTTAAATAAAAATTAAAAGAAGCCAAAATGTACAATACTCCTAATATAATGGTAAGCCATAAACCCAAATTACCAATAATGCCTAATTGATAAGGTAAGATCCCAATGGGTATGAGGGTAGCACTGTAAAACATGCATTGTAAACCCGTAAACGATGTTTTGCCTGCACCAGATGGCAACATTCGAATGCCTGCTTTCAAATAATCTTCATAACCTACCCAAGCTATTGCCCATAAATGTGGAAATTGCCAAAAGAACTGTAGTAAAAATAATGCCCATCCTCCCATATCGGTAACAGCCGTTATGGAGCCCGTGGCAGCAGCCCAACCAATTAGTGGTGGTAATGCGCCTGGTATAGCACCTATTAAAATACAAATGCTGTGTATACGCTTCATGGGGGTATACATAAAACCATAAATGAGCGAGGAACTTAAACTTAAAAATGCGGCAACGGGATTGAAATAAAAATACATAATCAAAAAACCCGCTACAGAAGTAAGCACACTTAATACTACGGCTTCGGGCACCTGCATTCTTCCGTCTGGTAAGGGCCTTACCATCGTGCGTTTCATTAATTTATCAGAATTCCGTTCGATTATCTGATTGATAATATTTGCACCACTCGTAACTAATGCACCTCCTAAAAACAAAAACAATACTGCATCCCACTCAAACTGCGTACCGGGTGCTAACAAGTAACCGATTACACTTGAAAAAACCACCAAAAAACTAAGGTTGGGCTTTACCAATTGTAAGTAGTCTTTCATCTTATTGGAGCTAACTCCTACAGATTCAGACTGCAATGACTCTTCTCTTAACATATAATGTAGCTTACTTCAAAAACAAATATAAACGGCAAAATTAAGCATTTATCTGGAAGAAAAACCGAAAATAAAAAAGGAAAAAAATGCTGGCAAGCATCGTTATTAATCGTTTTGCAAGACGCTCTCTAAACTGAGCTTGTTTTTATGATAAATCATTACTTTATACGTCATCATATTATAACTTTTCAAACCAGCATTCTGCCCGAAAAACTTCAAAAAATAATCGTAAAACCCCATAGAATACCTTCGCAAGGGGCTCTTGTACATTGCCCGATGAGCCTCTAATGCTGCAAGCACTTGAGCTATTGCTGGTGCTATTTGAGTAGTGGTATAATTCTTATAGGCTTCGGGATTCATGCGCTTTAAATCGGACAAAACATACAAAAACAGATTGAACTGTGCGGAGCGTTTAAATACTAAATTTTGGCTGTTTATACATAATACATAAGCCCAAAAATTGGCATCCGTCTCAGATGCAATGCCGTATTGATGTGCCATTTCGTGTACAAACACGAAGGGCCGATGCAAATAAAACAAATCGCCGGTGTAATGTGCCTCGCCCGAAAATGGCGTAAAATATCCTTGAATACCAAATTTCTGAAGGTATTGCTTCAGTGAGGAAACCTTCAATTGGCTGGTTAGTCCGCTAGTGCGCGATAATGCCCCTACAAGCGCTTCTGCTTGTTTATTCACAACGGGCACCGCATAAGCGGCAGTTGCTTGTAGCAATGCAACATCCTTAAGCAATGCCTGCTGCAAGGTGTCTAATACGTTTATTAACGCTGCTTCGCTCCAATTATATGCTATTGGGCTAGAATGCTGGTCTGGCTTTTTTACTATTTCATCTTTATAGTAACTATACAGCAATGGCGGTCGGGTATAATTTACACCCCAGCCTAATACAAAGACGGCATAAATAATGAGTGCCCAACGGCCAAGCCTAAATGTCTCGTGAAATAGTTGGGTAGATGCTTTGTGCTTTAGGGTTTTATATATTTCAACCAACAGCCTTACAAGTGCTACCGTAGTAGTAAGTAGCAGCATAAGATAGAGGGCATCGCCTATGCTAAAGTTCACATCCTTAAACAACAAGACCCTAGCGCGCTGCACGGGAAGGTACACAGCAGCCCTGTAAGCACTTCTGAATACTTCGAAATGCTTTAATAACTTCTCTACGAGAAATAGCAGCACGAAACCAGACAAGAGCCATACAAAATTGCTACGATTTTTGGGGACAGACTTTAACATAATAACAATGACTACTCAAATATAAGTAGTCATTGTTGTTAATGCGTCGTATCGATATTATTTCTTTCTGAAGTATATACGAATAGGCACGCCCGTAAAATCAAAGTGTTGCCTTAACTTATTTTCTAAGAAATTTTTATAAGGTTGCTTGATATCATCGGGATGATTGGAATAAAATGCAAATGCGGGCGTATGTGTAGGCAGTTGCATTACAAATTTAATTTTCACAGAATACCCACGGACAATAGGCGGTGTGTATCGCTCAATCTCTTTAAGCATGATCTCGTTGAGCTGCGAAGTAGAAATGCGTTTGCGTCTGCTTTCATAAACATCCAAAGCTTTTTCCATAGCCTGGAAAATACGCTTTTTCTCCGTTGCCGATGTAAATAGAATAGGTACATCAGAAAAGGGCTTTAATTTGTCCCGTAGTACGTTCTCATAGTCACGAGCTGTGTTGGTTTCTTTATTTTCAACCAAATCCCATTTATTTACCAATACTACCAAACCTTTCCCTTTACGGGCAGCCAAAGAAAATATGTTAATATCTTGAGCAGTAAGGCCTTTGGAAGCGTCTACCAAAAGCATACAAACATCGGCTTCGTCCATTGCCTTAATAGCTCTGATAACTGAATAAAACTCTAAATCTTCAGATACGTTTTTTTTCTTTCTTAAGCCTGCCGTGTCAATGAGTATAAACTCTTTGCCAAACTGTTTATAATGCGTGTGTACGCTATCGCGGGTGGTGCCGGCAATATCAGATACAATGCTTCTGTCTTGCCCTATCAAGGCATTAAGCAAAGTCGATTTACCTGCATTGGGCTGTCCAATAATGGCAATTTTGGGTATCGGATTTTTCTCCCGCTCCATTTCAATTTCATTACCGTCTTCATCTTCTATTGTAATTATTTCCGTTTCTCCTACATCTAAGCTTTGACCCTCTGGCACCATACTTGTTATTAAATCGAGCATATCGCCTGTACCTGAGCCCGAAACAGAGGAAACAAATGCATAGTGCTCAAAACCAAAGACATAAAATTCCGTAGCATCGAGCAATCTTTCGCTATTATCTACTTTATTTACCACTACGATTACGGGCTTTTTGCTTCGTCTAAGCACTTGCGCCATGGCGTCGTCGAGGTCGGTAACCCCTGCTGTAACATCTACAATAAATAACAATACGTCGGCCTCTTCGATGGCGATATGTACTTGTTTGTTAATTTCCTTTTCAAAAACATCATCCGATTGAGAGACAAAACCGCCTGTATCAATCACGTTAAAGTGAATACCATTCCAATCTGCAATGCCGTATTGCCTATCTCTTGTAACGCCACTAAAATCATCCACAATTGCTTTTTTTTCCTCAAGCAATCTATTAAACAATGTTGATTTCCCAACATTTGGTCTTCCTACTATAGCAACTGTAAATCCAGCCATTTCTTCTTACTATTTTCATTAATTAATAATGCAAAGGTAATTTATTATTCCTTCATACTAAATTTTAATACGTATTATTGCCTATAAGCTAAGTTGTTTATTTTTCATAAGCGTATATTTGAACATCAAAAACGAAAAGCATCAAATTAATTACCTAGCCATGCAGCAAAAAAAATGGAATATTTGGTACCTATCTTTGATAGTGGTATTACTGCTATTGATACTATTTTTTTATTGGATTACGTATAATTGGAATGTCAGCTTATGAGTATTATAGACTGGGTCATTATGGCGCTCACCTTGTTGGGTATTGTTACTTACGGCATCTACAAAAGTAAAAATCAAGACGCCGCCTCTTTTATGCTGGCTAGCAGACAAATGCCTTGGCACATCGTCTTATTGGGCATCATGGCTACGCAGGCAAGTGCTATTACCTTTATTTCAGGACCCGGACAGGCTTTCTCGGATGGGATGCGCTTTGTACAATATTATTTTGGCTTACCACTTGCAATGATTGTGATTGCTGCCGTTTTTGTGCCGCTGTACCAAAAGCTTCAAGTAAAAACTGCTTATGAGTTTTTAGAAAACAGATTTGATGTACCCACTCGTCTTTACACCGGTATTTTATTTCTGCTTTCAAGAGGCATTAGTACGGGCATGTCTGTGTACGCTCCCGCTATTGTACTTTCTACGCTTTTCCACTGGAATATTTACGTTACAATCATTATCATTACGCTATTTATGCTGCTCTATACTTACCTAGGTGGAGCTAGTGCTATTGCGCATACGCAAAAAATACAATTTACCATTATCATTGGTGCTATGGTTTTGGCTGCTTTTTTTATTATAAAATTACTTCCAAATGGCACGGGCGTAAGCGATGCACTGCATATAGCTGGTGCCAACAATAAGCTCAATATCATCACTACCGACTTCGACTGGAAGGAAAAATACAATATTTGGTCGGGAATCATAGGTGGCTTCTTTTTAGCACTATCGTATTTTGGTACCGACAATAGCCAAGTAGCAAGGTATATATCGGGAAAAAACGTTAGAGAAAGTAGGCTCGGCTTATTGATGAATGGCTTAGTAAAAGTACCCATGCAGTTTTTAATTCTCTTGATAGGTATTCTCTTGTTTTCGTTTTACGGACTTACTAAAACGCCTTTGTTTTTCAACGAACAAGCATCTACAAAAGTGAGCAACACTTACCCTCATACCTACCAAAAACTCGAAGACATACATCACTATTACGAAACAGAGATTCAACAACGTTATCAAACACTCAAAGAGCAACAATACCAGCCGAAGGATAGTAGCATTTATCACGAAATCAGAACATTCACTGCGGCACAAGCTGCCAACAAAAACAACTTAAAGGCCATCATCCAGCAGAACAATAGAGAAATAGGCGCCTCTTCAGACGATACTAATTACATTTTCCTACATTTTGTAAAAAATTACTTGCCAATTGGTACTATAGGTATTATTTTTTGTATCATTTTCTTAGCAAGCTGGAGCTCGATTTCGGCAGCGCTTAATTCCTTAGCCACGGCCACTTTGCTAGATTTCCATTTGAAGATAAAACCCTCAGAAATGTCGGACAAAGCACAACTATCCTGGAGCAGAAAATACACACTTTTTTGGGGTATATTCAGCATGGCAATCGCATTCTTTGCCACCAAAATGAAGTCATTAATTGAGGCTGTCAATGAGCTAGGCAGTTTGTTTTACGGACCGATTTTAGGTATATTTCTTGTGGCATTCTTTTTTAAATTCATAAAAGGGAAAGCTGTTTTCTGGGCTGGAATACTCAGCGAAGTGCTGGTATTAAGTATTTACTTAATGGATATTGTTGGTTTTTTATGGCTAAATGTGATTGGCGCCTTATTGGTAATAATAATAGCGTGCCTCCTTCAGTGGATAGCATTTGCCAAAGTTATTCCCACATCTCCAACTCATTAAAAAGTCTTTCTGTACCAATAATGGTAATTTCAACACGTCTATTTAAATAACGATTTATTTCTGAATCATTATCGTGTAGTGGCTGTGCATTACCCCAACCTCGCACGTCTACTTTATCGATAGAAATGCCAGCAGCTACAATAGCATCTGCAATAAGTTGTGCCCTTCGGTACGACAACTCTTGATTGATAAAGGGCGTACCTGTATCGTCGGTATAGCCGTATACTTGTATGGTAAAACCAGTATCTGCATACGTTTTTATTTGTGCTGCTAGGTTGGCCAAAATTTCAGGAGCTACTTCCAATTGGTTTTTCTCAAAATTCACTTTTGTCAATTCCAAAGTAATAGTAGGCTCTTCATAACCCTCTGGCAATAAAGCAACATCGCCCAATTCAAAAACAGTTAAAGACTGACGCTCTAGCACTAATGTATCTATCTTCTCTTGATATCCGAATCTAAATATTTTTCTAACAATGGGCTTTTGAATAGGCAAAGGCACCACATAGGAAGCATCGCCTTTATTGGCATACACTTGTGTTATTAAAGCATTACTATGCATATCAAAAAATTCCACTACCGCATTGGGTAGCAAATCTACACTAAAAGTATCGGTAATTCTCCCATAAACGATGGTCATCGGCTGAGGCTGAAGTGTATTGGGAATAAGAGTTTCGTACAAGTCGTAGCCCCCAAATCCGCCATTTCTATCGGAAGCAAAATAGGCTTTAGTACCGCCAGCGTGCACCACAAAACTCACTTCATTGGATCGGGTATTAATGGTGCTGCCCATATTTACTACCGGCGCCCAAGAGCTGTCCGACTTTTTATAGGTAGTAAAAACATCAAAACCACCAAAACCCGGATGACCGTTAGAACTGAAATAAAAGGTTTTACCATCAATAGCCAAAAAAGGAGCAATTTCATCAAACGGTGTATTTACTTCGGGGCCTAAATTTTGAGGTATTTGCCATAAGCCATTTTCAAAAGTAGTCACCCAAATATCCATGCCCCCATAGCCACCTGGCTTATCACTGGCAAAGTATAGCTTTTTATTATCGCCCGACAAGCAAGGCATCCCTTCGTAATATGCCGTATTGATCGTAGCACCAAAAGGCTCCGCCTCGGTCCAACCGTCCCCTTGCCTATAGGCCATGTACAAATCGCAGCCTCCCATTGTAGCCGTATTTGTACGCTGATTGCCACAACGCATATAAAACATATAATTCCTATCCATCGAAATAAAATGCGCGCCTTCGTCCTTTGAAGTATTGAAGGGTATGCCTTTATCTACCACTTTTGTCCACTCGCACAATGAATCCCTATAAGCAACATAAAAGTCTTCATCTACACCATTTGTTTTTCTGGTAAATTGCAGCTCCTCATCATTTCCATGTATGGAAGGATAGTATTCGTCAAATTTTGTATTGATTGTATTTCCCAAATTTACAACCGAAATACTATCTGCACTAGGTGTAAGTCTTAACTGAAAATCTATATCGCGTTGCAGTTTTGCATACACAGGATACAGCGCATGATTGCGGTCGTAAACGCCTTGCTTGCGGTTCAACACCGCCTTAGCTTTAGACAATTCATTATTTAATAAGTAACTTTGCGCCAACTGAAGCGAATAATCGGCATTTTTACCGCTATAATTTTGTCCCTTCTCGTAAGTAGCCGCAAGCATATCAAACTCATTTTGAGCAGTATAATAACTAGCAGCTGATGAAATAACCATGGGATTGTCGGGCTGTAACAACACCGCTTTCCAATAAGCTTGCGAAGCCTTCTTGTGGTTTTTATTATCTGCATGCACCCTAGCGGCTTCTAAATGACGATTGTACTGCTGAGCGTAGCCCCCAACATAATGAGCAATAAAGCACAATAAAAAAACAAACAATCTATACCTCATAGTGCAGAACAAAATTTTACAACAAGTTGGCATCACACCAAAACTTTGATTTTCATTAAGTAACAAACATTTAGTCTTAAAATTAGGTAAAAATATAAAAAATTTATACCTTTGCGAAACGAAACGGAAGAAAGGGCGCTTAGACTAAGCTCCCTTTCTTATTTTCCATCTATTGAGATAACCCAAAAATATGGACGGATTTATAGGCAAAATCGCCGAAAAACTAGAAACCTTGCTTGCAGATTCTGAATACTTTATAGTAGACATGGCCGTAAAGCCTACTCATAACTATAAAATATATTTAGATGGCGACAGCCCATTAACTATAAGTGCTATTGCTAAAATAAACAGAACGCTGCGCAACCAAATAGACGAAGAAAATTGGTTTCCTGAAGGAGACTACTCTTTAGAAATCAGCAGCCCAGGTGTAGATACCCCTCTAAAAATAAACAGACAGTATTACAAACATGTGGGTCGCACTTTAGAAGTAGTATTAACAGACCAAGCCGAAAACCCAATAGAAGGTAAGCTTCTAGAAGTGAGTCCAACAGGCATCACTCTTGAGCAAAAAGGCGACAAAAAAACACCTGACACTATACACACTTTGCTATTTGATGCCATTAAAACGGCTATTGTAAAAGTGAGTTTTAAATAAATAATCATACCAATCATTATAATTAATTTTTAGAAATGACAAATCGTATCAATTTAATAGAATCTTTTCAAGACTTTAAGGAAGCAGAAAATATAGACCGCCCCACCTTAATGAAAGTTTTGGAAGATGTTTTCAAAACTTTATTACGCAAAAAATATGGTTCTGACGATAATTTTGATGTCATCGTTAATGATAAAACAGGAGACTTAGAGATATTCAGACGAAGAGAAATTGTAGAAGATGGATTTGTAGAAGACGAATTGGCTCAAGTAGATTATTCAGAAGCCATAAAAATAGAACCCGACTACGCCGTTGGAGAAGAACTCTATGAAGAAGTAGATGTACTTAATTTTGGCAGAAGAGCTATTTTAGCGGCCAAACAAACACTAGCAGCAAGAATAAGCGACCTTAAAAAGAATAGTATTGTTAATAAATATGCCGATAAAGTAGGCGAACTACAAACAGCAGAAGTGTACCAAGTATGGAGAAAAGAACTTATGCTTGTAGATGACGAAAACAATGAACTATTGCTCCAAAAAGGCGATCAAATACCCGGCGACTTCTTTAAGAAAGGCGAAACATGTAGAGCCGTAATTAAAAAAGTAGAAATGCGTAATAACAATCCTATTATTATGCTCAGCCGTACACATACCTCTTTCTTACACAAACTTTTAGAGCTTGAAGTACCCGAAATAGCTGAAGGCATTATTACTATTCGCAAAATAGTACGCCAACCCGGCGAACGCGCTAAAGTAGCTGTAGAAAGCTTCGATGAACGCATAGACCCCGTAGGCGCTTGTGTGGGCATGAAAGGTAGCAGAATACATGGAATCGTTAGGGAATTAAGAAACGAAAATATCGACGTTATTAATTTCACCAACAATACACAACTGTATATTCAAAGAGCACTAACACCCGCTAAAGTAAACAGAATAGACATCAACGAAGAAACCAAACATGCAGATGTATTTATGGATACCGACCAGGTGTCTTTAGCCATCGGCAAAAAAGGTGTCAATATCAAGCTTGCACAAATGCTTACAGGTTATACCATAGACGTATACAGAGATGTAAACGACTATGCAGACTATGATATTGATTTAGATGAATTTACAGATGAAATAGACCAATGGGTAATAGATGAATTTAAGAAAATCGGCTGCGATACCGCGCTAAGTATCCTGAATTTATCTATCGACGAGTTGGTAAGAAGAACAGACTTGGAAGTAGAAACCGTAAAAGATGTAAGAAAAATACTCGAAGACGAATTTGAGAACGAAGCAGAAGAAGAAGAAGAAGACAAAGAAGATGAAAATATAGACACAAAAACAGACGACGCAGAAGACAACGAAAATACAGAAGAAACTACAGCACCTGCAAAGGAGGAAGACGAAACCAACCAATAACAAAACAACAAAAGCAACCAAAGGCAGGAAGATACCACAACGAAAACACAATTATTATTAATTTAATTCTACTATGTGCGCTTATTTTCCTACCTTTGGAAACTTTAAAAACAACTCTTATTTATGAAATTGCAACCTTAAATAATTAGGAGATATCAAAAAGCTAAAAAAGCATAACTATAGGTTGCCTTGATTTTTATAGAATGACGGCAGGAAATTTAAAAACACCACGTTTATTAGCTGCGGCTAAAGAATTCAATATTGGGAAAGAAACTCTTTTAGACTTTCTCAAAAGTAAAGGCTTTGATGTAAAAGACAACCCTGCTTCGAAAATTTCGGAGGAGATGTACGACTCATTGCACAAAGAATTTGCAAAAGACAAAGCTGCGAAACAAAAAAGTGACGAAATTGCCTTACCTAAAGGCGCTTCAAACATTATCGAAAGCCTCCATAAAGACGAAGCTCCATTAGATAATGCTAAAGAAAAAAAGCTAAAAGAAAAAACAACTAAAGCCAAAGCAACTGAAGAAAAAACAGATGAAGTGCCTAAAGTTTCGAAACCAGAAGTGGCGCCAGAGGCGGTAGCACCTGAAAAAGAAACAATGTCTGAACCAGAAGTAGACAAAAAACCTCTAGTTGCTGAAACCCCTGCCCCTTCAGCTCCCGAAGAAATCAAAGAGGAAGTAACTGTCAACGAGCCTGTAAAGAAAGAAACTACTAAACCTTTAGATACGGAAGCAGATAATACCACTACACCAGCGCCAAAAGCCGATGTACCGGTATCAACTACACCTGCCGACGACGCTTCAAATGCTTCACCAACCGAAGGCACAAACGAAGAGGCAGAACACATTGAAACTAGCTCTCCTAAACTACAAGGCCCTAAAATTATCAATAAGATAGACTTGAGCGAGATTAATATGCAAACTCGTCCGAAGAAATCTAAAGATAACAACAATAAAGACAAGAAAAAGACTTCGGAAGCTCCAAAACCAGCAAGTAAAGAGCCCTACAAGGCACCTACGACTGCTTCTGATGCCAGAAAAGAGCATGCAGATGCTCCTAAGAAGCCTGCTAACAAACCGCCAAAAGAAGAAATAAGACTTGAACATAAAGAACTTATTACTGAAGTAACCTTCGAACCTCAAAAGCCCGAAGAAGATAGAGAACACATAGACCTTAACGCACCTAAGCTAGAAGGCCCTAAAATATTAGGAAAAATAGAACTACCCGTAGGCACACAAAGCGGACGACAAGAACGTAAAGAAAAACGCAAACGTAAACGCATACCCGTAGAGAAAAAACCTGAACCAAAAGCAGGTGGCAATACCAATACTGGAAATACCACAGGTAAAGCACCCTACCAAAATAATAGAAACCAAAAACCCGGTACTGGTAACAATAACGCAGCAGGTTATGGCAACAAACCTGGTTACGGTAATAGACCCAACAATAACAATACCAACAGAAATAATAAATTTGCACCAAAAGGAACGCCTGTTCAACAAGAGATTGATGCAAAAGAAATACAAGAAAAAATTAGAGAAACTCAAGCTAAATTAGCTGGAGGCGGTGCAAAAACCAAAAACCTAAAAGCAAAATACAGAAGAAACAAACGTGAAGAAATGGCCGAAAAACGCGCCGCTTCTGAATTGGAAAACGACGGTAGCGTATTGCAGGTTACAGAATTCATTTCTGTAAGTGAATTTGCAAACCTACTTGACGTGCCATTCACTGACGTTATCAGTAAATGTATGAGCCTTGGTATCATGGTGTCTATCAATCAGCGTCTAGATGCGGAGGTAATAGAACTCGTAGCAAGCGAATTTGACAGAGAAGTGGAATTCATCAACCTCGACTCCGAATCGGGCGAGGAAGAAACAATCTTCGATAACCCAGACGACTTAGTAGAAAGAGCACCCGTAGTAACAATCATGGGCCACGTTGACCATGGTAAAACATCTCTACTAGATTACATTCGAAGCGCTAGCGTAGTAGCAGGCGAAGCAGGTGGTATCACTCAGCATATTGGTGCTTACAAAGTAGCTACCGCCTCGGGCAAAGAAATAGCCTTCTTAGATACTCCTGGTCACGAAGCATTTACTGCCATGCGTGCACGTGGTGCCAAAGCCGCCGACGTAGCAGTGATCGTGGTAGCAGCAGATGATGCTATCATGCCGCAAACCAAAGAAGCTATATCACACGCCCAAGCAGCCGGATTACCTATGATATTTGCTATAAATAAAATAGATAAGGAAGCAGCTAATCCAGAAAAAATTAAAGAACAATTAGCGAGCATGAACATCCTTGTAGAAGATTGGGGCGGGAAATTCCAAAGCCAAGAAATCTCTGCTAAAAAAGGATTGAATATCGACCTATTGTTGGAAAAAATAATTTTAGAAGCAGAGTTATTAGATCTTAAAGCCAATCCTAACCGTGAAGCAGATGGCTCTGTAATTGAAGCTTCTTTAGATAAAGGTAGAGGATATGTATCTACCATACTCGTTCAGGGTGGTACACTTCACCAAGGCGATATGCTAGTGAGTGGACAGTTTTATGGTAAAGTAAAAGCGATGTTCAACGAACGTGGACAGAAAGTTGCCAAAGCAGGTCCGTCAACACCCGTACAGGTACTGGGCTTAAACGGTGCCCCTCAAGCTGGTGAGAAAGTAAAAGTATATGCCGATGAAACAGAAGCTAAAAACGTTGCTATCCACCGCTCACAAATATTAAGAGAACAAGGCCTACGCTCTAGAAAACACATTACTCTAGACGAAATAGGACGCCGCTTGGCATTGGGTAACTTTAAAGAGCTAAATGTTATCATACGTGCAGACGTGGATGGATCGGCCGAAGCACTATCTGATTCCCTACAAAAACTGTCTACCGATGAAGTGGTTGTCAATGTCGTTCACAAAGGCGTTGGTCAAATATCTGAAGGTGACGTAAACCTAGCGAGCGCATCAGATGCAATCATTTTGGGCTTCCAAGTACGTCCTTCTGCTCAAGCAGCCAGATTAGCAGACCAAGAAAATATCGAAATCCGTTATTACTCTGTTATCTATGATGCAATTGGTGAAATCAAAGCAGCCATGGAAGGCTTATTAGAACCTACTATTGAAAAGAAAATTGTGGGCAATATCGAAGTAAGAGATACCTTCAAAATATCTGGTGTAGGCACCATTGCTGGTTGTTATGTATTGGATGGTAAATTTACCAGAAATACAAAAATAAATGTCATCAGAGACGGCATTGTAGTACATACCGGCGAATTGAGCTCTTTAAAACGCTTCAAAGACGACGTGAAAGAAGTAAACTTTGGTTATGAGTGTGGTTTGACAATCAAAAACTACAACGATATTCAAGTGAACGATATCATTGAAGGTTATGAAGAAGTTGAGGTAAAACGTAAACTCGCATAAACATATTAAAAAGGGCATAATTGAGGATTAGAATACCATTTCAAAATACCTCAAGGAAAAACTCCTACTTAAGGAGCTAAGAAACCCTAAAAATATATACCTAAAAGAGAGGCCTAAATATTTATATTCTGGCCTCTCTTTTATTTTGCCACACACAGACTCTCTTAGGCAAAAATACAGTTACACTCTAGCTGCAAACAATATTGTTGAAAAAAAAGCCTCGCGAAACACGCCAAAACTACACATGGTAGCGATAGATATTTTTCATAAAATAAATTTGCAACAATATCCCCATCATAAGTATTATGATAACCATAAAGGTGCGTAAAACAAGCTGAGACATCTGCACATTTCAACGAATAAAACAACGCATTTAGCGAATATAAGTAACTTAGCTCTTTACCATATTGTACCTTAGCCGTATTAACTCAATCGGTATGTCTAGAAAAAATAAAACCACACATCAAAACTATATTTCAGAATTAGGTATAGGCTTAATTCTATTTGGAATGGGACTATTATTGTACAAACTCTTTCCAGATTTTAAATATTTTTTTCAAAATATCATCAATTGGCAATTACTGATAATTATACTCGGCACCATACGCGGTATCAATACCAAATTCAAAGGAAACGACTGGTGGATAATTACAAGCATAGGACTCTTCCTTTGGCTAGCCCAGTTACAAATAATAAGTTATAGCTTTAAAAACATCATACTTCCAATAGCTATGGTTGTGCTAGGTATTAAATTAGTACTAGGTAAAAATAATTCGAAAAACACGCAACCAACAACAGAGGACAACACCGCACTAAAGAGTGATTTGCCTCAGCTGCCTATAACCCAATTGATGCAAGCCTCCGACGATGCTCCAAAACCTTACGGTCAAGACAACAATAACACTTCCCCTAACAATCTGGCTATAGAAAATGCCACTTCCCCCAACAACCAAGATACCATTTCGTTGGATACCGTATTTGGCTCAAACAAAAAAATTGTAATCTCCAAGAATTTCAAAGGAGGAGGCGTAAGCAGTATGTTTGGCAGTACGGATATCATACTATCACACGCAGATATTCTAAGCTCTGCCAAGTTGGAGTGTTTTTGTTTGTGTGGTGAAATAAACATTATAGTACCCTCAGACTTTACGGTTGTCAATAACGTTACAAGCGTATTAGGCTCGGTAGATGACAACAGAAACTATTGGAACGAAGCTCAGAATTCGAAGAATTTATATTTGCAGGGTCAAGTGATTATGGGAAGTATCAATATTAAAAACTTTTAAACCCCAAAAGATGTCATCTAACCCGTTTAAAACAGCCATAGCCATACTACTCTTATTGGGGGCGGTCATTATGCAGGCACAGCTTAAAACCGCTACAGGCACTACCGAAGGTTGGACAATACTAGACACCTTTAGTGCCACCTTGATGTACCTGCTCGTATTATTTAAGGGCAATATGATACAAAAAAGATTACCCAGCTTTAAAAGTATCATACCGCATTTTATTTTCACAAGCCTACTTGCTACAATATACTTGAGTTGTTATAATTACATGATACATAATTGGGCACAATCGAGCAACTACTACCTATGGTTTCAAGACCACCAATGGTTGCGCTCCGGATACTTTTTTATCATGCTGCAATTAACGGCTATGACCCATTATTTGGCCGTTGAAGTAAACACAAAAAAACACCAAACCGAACCCACGACCCTGTATGAAAATAAAAATAAAGATGCTGAACTTTATAAACTCAGACAACAAATAAACCCTCACTTCCTATTTAATTCCCTAAACTCTATCAATGCACTCATGCAGTTCGATAAAGAAAAAGCAAGAGACATGATAGTTAAGCTATCTCATTACTACAGAAGCACTATCAACACCAACGAACAAGAATGGCATACCGTAGAAAAAGAGCTGGAAAATATTTCACTTTATTGCCAAATAGAAAAAATAAGATTTGGTAACCGACTAGAAATAATTATAGAATGCGAAGAGCACCAAAAAGAAAAAAAAGTGCCTCCTCTACTTTACCAACCACTCGTAGAAAACGCTATCAAGCACGGACTATATGGCATAACAGAAAATATTACAATTACAATCAAAATTTACGAAACCAATAGCGAAGCGGGCTCCTCTTTTATTACTTTTGAAATATCCAACCCATTTGACCATACCGTTGCTACTAAACCATCGGGCACTGGCTTCGGACTTGAAAATATTAAAAAAAGAATTTATTTGCTGTTTGCCACTCCTAAACTCTTTCAAACTTACACCGAGAAAATAAACGATAATCTTAGCAAATTTATAGCATATATAAGCATACCTAACCCCAACAAAAATGAAACTTAGAACCATTATTATAGATGACGAACCACTAGCATGCATGCTTTTACAAGATATGCTGAGCGCCTTCGACGAAGTAGAGGTAATTGCCGTATGCCAAAACGGATTTGAAGGACTTGAACAAATATCGAAACTTATGCCTGACCTGATCTTCGTTGATATACAAATGCCTAAAATAACCGGAGTAGAAATGATAGAGCTTCTAGAAGAAAAACCAATGATTGTGTTCTCTACTGCCTACGACCAATATGCCATAAAAGCGTTTGAAATGAACGCTGTTGATTACCTTTTAAAACCCTATGACGAACAAAGAGTTGGTAAAACCATTGAAAAAGCCAAAGAACGGGCGCTATATAATCAACCCACCAAAGAAATATTACTCACTACTCCCGAAAGTGTCGAACGAATAGTAGTAAAAGAAAATGGTGATATCAAAATTATCCCTATCGGCGATATTACACACATTGAAGCAGCGGGTGACTACATCAAAATTTTTACCGAAAAAAAATTTCACATCAAACACGGAAAAATAAGCCATTACGAAACGATACTGAACAAAGTAAATTTTGTTAGAAACCACCGATCGTACCTCATAAATATTAAATACCTAACTGAATTAGAACAAACTCAAGGTAGCTATGTAGCGGTATTGCGCAACGGCACCAAACTACCCGTTAGTAAAACTGGATATGATATCATTAAAAAAACAATTTTCTAAATAACTCAGCCACAACAACGACATTTATATGCACAACACCATTTTTTTTAAACAAAAAAAAAGCACATACAGCTTTCTCCTATTGAGATAACAACCGTATGTGCGTCCAATACTTTTTATATTAGTTTGTTTAACTAAAAATCACTTAATACGTAAACGAACCAAACTCTGACTCAATCCTTAATTCGTTAGTAGCAGCAGCTTCTACAAAACCACTTATTTGAGCATCTATACCAAGTGAATGACTTAATGCTATCAAAGATTCAGCAGTATTTCTGTCTGTAAACACTTCTAGTCTTTGTCCCATATTAAACACTTGATACATTTCACGCCAATCGGTTCCCGCTGCTTCTTGAATCATTCTGAAAATAGGCGGCGCTGCTAATAAATTATTCTTCACTACCCTGAGGCCTTGGGGCAAATAATGCATACATTTTGTTTGGCCACCACCACTACAATGGATGATACCATGTACAGCATCAAAATGCTCTTGCAACATTTTTAATACCAAAGGTGCATACGTTCTAGTAGGAGACAATATTAGCTTGCCAACATCTAAAGGCGTTTCTGTAGCATCTGTAAGGTGGTATTTTCCGTTATATACTACATCCTTGGGTATATTAGGATCTATACTTTCTGGATACTTAGCAGCATAGTCATGATGCAACAATTCGTGCCTAGCACTCGTCAGCCCATTACTACCGATACCTGAATTGTATTCAGATTCATATACAGCCTTGCCATAGGACGCAAACGAAACTATCACATCTCCTGGCCTAATCCCGTCTGTTGTAACTAGCTTTTTTCGGGGCATTCGTGCTCCCATTGTACCGTCTACCAATATCGTTCTTACTACATCACCCACATCTGCTGTTTCGCCTCCCATGAAATGAACCGCTATCCCATAATCTTGCATCGTATCAAAAAATGCTTGCGAGCCATTGATTATTGCACCTATCACCTCGCCTGGAACCAGTATTTTGTTGCGACCAATAGTTGAGGAATACGTATACGGACCCACAGCTCCAACACACAACATATCATCTATATTCATCACAATAGCATCAATAGCTATACCCTCCCATACGCTCATATCGCCCGTCTCTTTCCAATACATGTAGGCAAGTATCGACTTTGTACCCGCACCATCGGCGTGCATTATATTGCAAAAATCTTTATCTCCACCCCAATAATCGGGGTATATTTTACAAAATGCTTTAGGAAATAAACCTTTATCTAGTTTGGACACAGCAGCATGAACTTCCTCTTTTTGAGCAGAAACTCCGCGCATTGCGTAACGATCTTGAGAACTCATTAGTAATATGAATAATTAAGCTACAAAGTTAAATGAAATATCAGCATTTGACAAGGTAAACACTTATTTAGTTATTTTTATAGGCAATGGAAAATTGCGAAAAAACAAAGCAACTAATAGCGCGCGGTTGCGAGCAAGCAGACATGCACACTCACAAGCACTCAATGCTTTAAAAAGAACCACAATAGGCTTTTGCTCATTGTATCACTTCGCATTTTATTTTTTATTAAAAAAACGTTTAGCTAAAGGCAATAGAACAAAGCCAAGAACCTACAAGTTTCGAAGAGCGGAAGCGCAAGGAAAACATCATCAACGACCTAAGTGATGACTTTAAGCAGCGAGGCGAAGATAGTAATATGCAGCTACAACAACAGAAATCCCTAGGCCCACAATACCAATCCAAAGACTTTTCTGATTAATATTATTGATGTTTATTTTAAATAGAAAAGACAATCCTAAACCAAAAATAACACCCCTTAGCCAGAAGGTAAAATCAGAGCTTACGATGTCTGGAACATACCCCAAAATAATAGATAGCATAAAGAATCCCAACGCAATACGTCTATAATTCTTGGTAGAATCACTCTTTATTATTTCTTTTTCCATAATTACAAATTTTATGTTTTAGCCAAGACATCCAGTATAAGTATTCCAACAATTATCATTTTCCAACTTATCACATACAAAGACAGGTATTAAAGATGTACCGATACAGCCCGAATGTAATGCAAATGCTTCGGCTGCCGCTAGTGCACTTCAAAATCAGGCAGCGGTAGGTCCTATTAAATAAAAATCGTCACCGCACATTCTTGAGCTAGCATTTTAGATTTACTTGTGTTAATTTTCATTTAGCAATACAAATCAAATCAAATAACCAAATTATTTGAATATTTTTTTTAGAAATAAATAACTAAAAACATATTTTACAAACAAAATATGCTACTCAATTCGCTGCGCCTTGTAAAATGAATAGGGCAACTACCTACGCTGCTATGCAAAACGATACGTTGTGCATTTTTTATTTTTTTAAAACAACTTATTGCTAAAAGCTATGAACCAAATCCTAGAACCTACAAGTTCTGAAGAGCAATATAAACACTTATTTATTTACTTTTACAGGGAATGGAACATTGCAAAATAGATCCCGACCTTATAACAGCTAGCAAATACATTTGGTGGACAATCTCAACCATTATCATCATAATGCTCCTATACCTGCTAATTGAGGATAGTACTCAATGGAATTCAAAAGTACCCCTGTGCTGGGCTAAACAACAAGGCGACTCCTGTAGCTTTTGCGGATTTACCCGTGGCCTTTCATCGAGTATTCAGGGCAATTGGTCGAAAGCCGCCTCCTTTCATCCTTATTCTAATGTACTTTTGATGCTGTTACTGGGCAATAGCCTTCTCTTTTTTATTTCTTTATTCAAAAAAATATTTTAAACAATGCATATTTTTAGTTTGGTATTGGGAGTACTCTGTATTTTAGGAATGACGCTTGGATTTATACCTTGTTTTGGCTGGTTTAATTGGATAAATATTCCGTTTGCAATCATTTCTTTAATTATTTGTGTAATTTGCTACCAAAAATACCTACCATCCAAAGAAAAACAATGGTGCAAATACGGCATAATAATGTCGTTTGCTGCAATCACCATAGGCTTATTAAGACTCATTATTGGAGGAGGTTTTATTTAAAACAATTCAAACACCTTTTCATGAACACCATGCTACAAAAAACTACCAGCCTGTGCTTAGGCATATCCATTCTAATGCTTATTAGCCTCAATGCCTTTGGCCAAGCAATAACGAAAAAAGAATTCTCTAAAGTGTTCATTGAAAACTGCGTTAGCGGTGTCCCTCCAGAGGTGGATGCTGCCACCGCCCAGGCCTACTGTAGCTGCGCTAGCGAAAAATACTATGCAAAAGCCTACAATCCCAAAACGAAAGAAATAGAAGAACTTGATAATAATGTTTTGATGGAACTTATTCAACCATGCCAAGCAACATTTCAAGATGTCCTGTATAAAGAAGCCCACAAGCCAAACAGTAGCTATCGGAAAATTTCTATCAAGCGCTGTAAAGACGAATTTGACACCGATGAAGTAAGCGAAGAATTGGCTACAAAATATTGTGAGTGTGCAATGACGAAAATAGTTGATAACCTGAATGCAGAGGAATTAAAAATATTTGATACCTCCGCAGAAAATGGCGAAGAAACTCCCGAAAGTATTCTAATACTTATAGAAGAATGCTTTGGAATATTACAATAAGCGCAACCACTGTATTGCCTATCAAAAAGAGGCTGACCCTTATAATGGATCAGCCTCTTTTTATTGAAAGAAAACGCGCCCTTGGGCTATTCTATAATAAATTTGCCTTTCATAATACCTGCATGTCCAATAAATGAACAAAGAAATACATAAGTACCTGGCTTCTCAAATGTAAAAGTTATTGTATCCGACTCGCCTCCAGACAACATCTTGGTATGGGCTACTATTTGGTTCAAATACTCTTGAGGAATATAATCGGTAGCTTGGGCGGCATTTGCTCTATTTACAAAGGCTGTAACATCCGTCTCGGGCTGTAAAATTACAACGTTATGACCCATAGTGGTTTTAGGCATTTTACCAGTATGTTTTAATGTAAGCGATACGGGTACCCCTGCCTTTGCCTGTATTTCTTTAGCATTATACTTCATATCGTCACCTGCTGTTAGCAATACTATCTGCTTACCATCTTCCTCAGCTGCTACGATTGTTTTACTTGTAGAAGCAGGAGCAGGTGTAGTGGTTTTGGGAGCTACTTTTTCTTCCGAAGATGTACCACAAGCACTTAAAACAATACCCAAAATACTTAAAACAAAAATGACTTTTTTCATAATAGATAACCTTTAATTTTTTTGCAAAATTACAGTTATTTTAATCAATACCCGGATTTATCTTAGCAAAAGCACCCTCTAAACAGCCGAAATATTGTACTTTAGCTACCTATTGTAATTTTTATTTAAAAATATATGAGAAAATTCGCCCCACTTTTATTTATTATCTGCTTAATTCCTTTGCTGAGCTTTAGCCAAAAAGCAACTTGGAAAGAGCATAAATCGAATGGATATACCTTCAAGTACATTCAAAACGACCCTACCAACACAAGGTTTTATACCTTAAAGAATGGCCTTACCGTTATCCTTAGCAAAAACGAAAAAAAGCCTCGTATCCAAACGTATATTGCTATTAAGGCCGGAAGCAAAACAGACCCCGCTACCAATACTGGATTGGCTCACTACTTAGAGCATATGCTATTTAAAGGCACCGACAAATACGGCACCCTACAATGGGATAAAGAAAAACCTTTACTCGACATCATCGACGCACTGTATGAGCAATACAACGGCACCAAAGATGAAGCTCAAAGAAAAGCCATCTACAAAAAAATAGATAGCGTATCGGGCGAAGCAGCCAAGTATGCAATAGCCAACGAATACGATAAAATTATGGCATCCATGGGCGCTAGCGGTACTAATGCATGGACATCTTTTGAAGAAACCGTTTATACCGAAGATGTGCCCGCAAACGCACTCAACAAGTACCTGGCAGTACAATCAGAAAGACTTAGAAACCCTATTTTACGTATCTTCCATACAGAGCTCGAAGCCGTGTATGAAGAAAAAAATAGAGGCCTTGATAATGATGGCAGAAAAGTATTTGAAGCCATGTTTGCAGGCTTGTTTAAAAACCACAATTACGGTCAACAAACCACTATTGGTACTATCGAACATCTAAAAAATCCTTCATTAGTAGAAATACGCAAATACTTCCACGAATACTACGTACCAAACAATATGGGCATCGTGTTAGTGGGCGACTTCGACCCAGACCTTGTTATTCAACAAATAGATAAAGAGTTTGGCTACATGAAAGCTAAACCCATTAAACCTTACACTTTTAAACCCGAAGCGCCTATTAATAAACCCGAATATTTCACTGTAAACGGTCCAGAGGCAGAGCGTATCATGCTAGGATACAGGCTCCCAGGAGCCAGCCACCCCGATGCTAAAATACTGGAACTTGTAGGGAAAATACTTACAAATGGTGCCGCTGGACTAATGGACTTGAATCTTGTATTAGAACAAAAACTATTAGGTGCCTACGCCTTCCCCTACATTTTAAAAGATTATAGCATGCTTTTACTAAGCGGCTTACCCGTAGAAGGCCAATCGCTCGACGACGTAAAAACATTGATGCTGGGTGAAATTGAAAAATTAAAAAAAGGCGATTTCTCTGGAAAATTATTACAAGCTATCATTAATAATGAAAAGAAATCAATGATAGAAACTTTTGAAGATTACTCCAATACCGCATCTGCAATCGTGAGCAACTTTACATCCGAGCAAGATTGGGCAGATGTTGTGGACTACACCCAAATTCTCTCTAACATAAGTAAGAAAGATATCGTAGCATTCGCCAATAAGTACTTTGGAAACAACTACGTGGCCGTATACAAAAAACAAGGAGTGGATACATCTATCGTCAAAGTAGAAAAACCTACCATTACTCCTGTAACGATAAATACAGAAGCCGAATCAGACTTCTCAAAATCGGTGAATAAAATTCCAGAAAACAAAGTTTCACCCAAATGGATAGACTACCAAAACGACATTAAAAAACTTAATTTTGGCGGTTACAACTTCTATAGCGTACCCAATAAAGATAACGACCTTTTCCGCTTATATTACAGATTCGAAACCGGCAGCTGGAACGACAAACTGCTTCCATTGGCATCCGATTTTATCAATTATATTGGTACAAGAGATATGAGTGCCTCTCAATTTAGCCAAGAAATGTATACCCTAGCAGCTAGCTTTGGCTTTAGCGTAGATGCTGAAAACACAAACATATACGTAGATGGTTTGTACGAAAATTTTGATGCAACGATTACCTTAATAGAAAAATTGCTCAACGGCATACAGGCCGACGAAACAGCAATGGATGCTTTTAAAGTACGTATCAAAAAATCGAGAGAAAACGCCAAAAACAATAAAAGTACAATTATGCGCGGCTTGCAAAATTACGCTAAATATGGCGCCAGCAACCCCTTCAATAATGTACTTACAGATGCCGAATTAGAAAACTTGAAAGCTGCAGACTTAATCAATGCCATTCGATCTTTGCTTAAGAAAGAACATGCAATCATTTATTATGGGCCCAAGGACCTAGAAACCGTAGCCAAACAAATAGTTAAAGCACATCCAGTGCCTTCAGACGGTCTGTCTCCAGTTCAAAATACTACTACCTTCAATCAAGTCAACACAACTAAAAACCAGGTGTTCTTGGCGCACTATGACATGATTCAGGCCGAAGTAGCATGGTATAGAAATAGTGGCGTATACGATAGTAAAATGACTCCAACTGTATCATTGTTCAACGAATACTTTGGTGGCGGTATGGGCTCAATTGTATTTCAAACCATCAGAGAATCAAAAGCTCTTGCCTACTCTACATATGCCTATTACGGATTGCCTAGCAAAAAAGAACAGCGCAACGCTATTATGGCCTATGTGGGCACACAGTCAGATAAGTTTACAGAAGCTACTCAAGCTATGAATGACTTACTTAACAAACTTCCAAAATCGGAAAAAGCAATTCTTACCGCAAAAGAAAACTTAAAAAAATCTTTGGCAACCGAGCGTATTACTCAAGAATCGATTATTTTCAACTATTTTGATGCTCAAAAACGTGGCCTTAGCTATGATATCAGAAAAGATATATTCGAAGCTGTCAACCAACTGAGCTACGACAACTTGAATAAATTCCATGCTCAAGAATTTGCCAATAAACCTTACTCGTACCTAGTAATAGCCAACCAAGAAAAAATGGACATGGACGCAGTGAAAAAACTAGGTGCCATTAAGGTGCTTTCCCTCCAGGAAATATTTGGATACTAAGCACAGATGCTATAGCAAGGTAACTTGTATTTATAAATGTAAAAAGCAACCACATCTAATGATGTGGTTGCTTTTTTTTGATTAAATCAAATTTGTATACCTATTGGTTTGCTTTAGGCGGTAGCTTTTGGGTATGCGTTACACTTTTCTTGTAGCACTAACAGCCTATTTATAGGTTATAAGCGCTCTTCTAAATTCATAATTTGCTCTAAATAACGCTCCTGCTCGGCATCTTTAAGGGCTATTTGAGCCAAACACTCCTTATAGCTAGCCTCTACGCTCCTAAACTTTGTATTATCTGCAAAAAGCGCAGGGTCGGCCATTTGTTGTTCCAATTGTGTTTTTTCAAGTTGCAATTGCGCCAGTGCCACTTCTACCCGCTCCATTTTCTTTTGTAATTGCGATATCTCCTTTTGCAATTGCTTTAGTTCACTTTCTCTTTTTTGAGACATAGGTGGAGGAGCTACTTCTTTGCTTTTTTGCATCTTCTGAGTTTCTTTTTCCATTAAGGCTTTTTCCTTCTGCGCCTCTAGCTTTTTGGCATTCCATTCTTGCCATTCATCGTACGGACCATTAAACATATTTACTTTATGATCATCAATAGTCCAAAATTTATTGGCAACTCTACTTACAAAATACCTATCATGCGAAACAATCATACAAGTACCCTCGTACTTATTAAGTGCCTCAATTAATAAATCTACCGATGCCATATCTAAGTGATTGGTAGGTTCATCCAGCATCAAGAAGTTGGCTTTACTTGCTATTACTTTTGCGAGCGCTACTCGAGCCTTTTCGCCTCCCGAAAGTACTTTGATTTTTTTAAATACATCATCGCCCGAAAACAAGAAACATCCTAACAGTTGACGCAATTCTAATTCCGTCTTGCCCGTGCCACTCACCAGCATTTCCTCTATAATCGTATGCTCTACATTTAAGCTTTCTAATTGATGCTGTGCATAAAAACTTTCTTTTACATTATGCCAACCAGAGCGGGTACCTTCAAAGGGCTCCATGCCAGCTACTATTCGCATGAGTGTAGATTTACCTTTTCCGTTAGCCCCCACTAATGCTATTTTATCGCCACGCATTATCTCAAAGTTGGTATCCTCGAGTATCACATTATCGCCATAAGCTTTTGTAGCATGTTGTACATCACAAATCACCTTACCTGGCTGAACATCTACCACAAAGTTGATATTAATTTTCGGCACATCAGCATCGGGCAATGCTATGCGTTCTAGTTTATCTAATTTCTTAAGTGCACTCTGTGCTTGAGCAGCCTTACTGGCTTTGGCTTTAAAACGCTCTATAAAACGTTCTTGTTGTTTGATGTATTTCTGTTGGTTATCGTATTCTCGCTCTAAAAACTCCATACGGGTTGCCTTTTCGGCCTCATAAAACGAATAGTTGCCCGAATAGGAAATAAGGTCTTGTTGAAATAATTCAATAATTCTATTCACCATTCTATCCAAAAAATACCTATCGTGCGATACAATAATTACAGTACCTGGATAGCTCTGCAAATATCTTTCAAGCCACTCAATAGATGGTAAATCTAGATGGTTGGTTGGTTCGTCCAGCATAAGAATATCGGGCTGCTGCAACATCATCTTGGCCAATAACACCCTCATGCGCCACCCACCACTGAAGGTATCGTAGGAGCGCTGTAAGTCTTGCGTAGTAAACCCAAGCCCTTCCAATATCTCTGCTGCTTTATAATCCATCTCATAACCCCCAGCAATTTCAAAATCATGCAAAGCATGTGCATAAGCCTCTAAAATTGCCTCATCATTGGGTTTCTCTTCCAAGGCCTGTGTCAGTCTATCTATTTCTTTTTGACAAACCATTGCTTTCTCATAAGCCGTCATCACCACAGACAATATAGAATCTGAAGTAGCAAAGCTCAACAAATCCTGATTAAAGAAACCAATACTCACATCATTGGCTTTCTGAATATTACCCGAATCTACAGAATACTCCCCCATAATCAATCGAAGTAGGGTTGATTTGCCTGCGCCATTTGGTCCTACCAAACCTATACGTTCATTTTCTCCTATTTGGATATTAACCTCTTCCAACATTTGCCTCGCACCAAAAGAAAAAGACACATTGTTTAACTGCAATAACATAGCCGCTCTGAATTATTTAAATAGTATTATTTTAAGCCTGCAAAATTACTTTAATTTTAGCGGATTACTTACCTTTATATCCTATCTAATGCAGACATCATGGCTAATCCTAAAAAAATAGTATTTCTTGGCACAAAACCTATAGGGGCGCACTGCTTAGCCTTTCTTTTAGAACAGCAAAGCGTTTTAAATATAGAGGTAATTGCCATTGGTACCCAACATCGAAAAGAATTTTCTACAGAAAATGCTATTGAAGTGCTTGCTCACAACAACCATATACCACTTATCAACCACCCCGACGAGATACCTGCATGCGATATTATATACGTCGTTCAATACCATAAAATCCTAAAGAACACACACATAAACCAAGCAAAGCAAATAGCTGTAAATCTACACCTAGCGCCACTGCCCGAATACAGAGGTTGCAATCAGTTTTCCTTTGCCATTTTTCATGGTGCTACCACCTTTGGCGTAAGCATCCACAAGATTGATTCGGGTATAGATAGTGGTGATATATTATTTGAAGATAGATTTCCTTTAGCACCCAATACTTGGGTTAAAGACCTCTTTAATACCTCAGTAAATAAAGGCATAGCATTATTCAAAGCTACCCTAGCAGATATTGTAGCAGAAAACTACACACTCACTCCTCAGTCCAAGCTAATAGCACAAAGGGGGCTTAACGAGCACAAAAGGAAAGACATACAAGCATTAAAGCAAATTGACTTTAATGAAAGTAAAGAAAAAACTCAAAAAAGAATTCGAGCGACACTAATGCCCGGCTTTGAGCCACCTTTCGTTATTATTGATGGTAAAAAATTTTTTATTACGGCTGCCGACGAGCAATAACGCACTACTTATTTACTTTCCATCCTTGCTTATGCAAAAAGCAGCTACTATACTTGCTGCCTATGCTTGTGCTAAAAAGCACGCAATACTTAAGGCTCTAGCGCATCCGCAATAGTATTAAATTCTTTACCCAGACCGTTCTTGTGTATAATATTCGCTTTTTATACTATTTTAACAAACATTATTCATTTTTGTGCTAATTTTGCGCATCTATGAGTACATCATCAGTTATTTTGGACGATACAGACATCGACATATTGAATTTGTTACAACAGCATGCACGCATTAATAATGCCGACATTGCCCGACAACTAAGCATGGCACCATCTGCTATTCTTGAGCGTATTAGGAAACTGGAGCAAAAAGGCATAATACTGCATTACACCGCACGTATAAACCCTGAATACGTGCAAAAAAGTATGCTTGCGTTTATTTTCATAAAAGCACACGATGCCATTGGAGATCAAACAGTAGGCAAAAAGCTTGCAGCCCTACCAGAAGTTTTGGAGGTACACGACATTGCAGGTGACGATGGTTATCTTATTAAAATAAGAACTAAAGACGCCGCTGGTTTGGTAGAAATCATGAGAAATTCTTTAAGTAAAATTAAAGGTATCGTCTCTACCCGCACCACCATAGTATTAGATACTATTAAAGAAAGTTCTTGCTTAGCTATTTCCCAAAATCCCTCATTATAAAAATCAATTTTACCCAATGTCTATTGCCTCTCAAGCCATCAATAATAAGGGACTTATAATCCTATGCTACGCGATCGTATACATCGTATGGGGCAGCACCTTCTTTTTCATTGAAAAAGCTCTAGAAAGTTTCCCACCCTTCGTAATGGGCTCTTTGCGGTTTTTGATTGCCAGTATCATTCTTTTTGCTTATTGCGGAATTAAAGGATTTGTATTATGGGATATAAAGGCTGTAAAAGAAGCTGCTTTCGTAGGCTTCTTGCTGCTCTTCATAGATATGGCAGCCATTATCTGGTCGGAACAATATATATCCAGTGCAATTGTATCCATCATTTCGGCAGCTTGTGCCATATGGTTTATTGTGTTCGACAAGCCAAAGTGGAAAGAAAACTTTTCGTCAAAATCTACCGTGATAGGCCTCATCATAGGTTTTGCAGGCGTCTTCATGTTGTTTGCCGAACAAGCATTGGCACCATCTAACTCCGACGATCAAAAAATAAAACTCATAGCTATGGGCGTCATGATACTCGGAACTATAGGTTGGACCGTCGGCTCACTTGTTTCAAAATATGCAGTAAACCAAGATGAAGATACCATACATTTAGCAGAAGATGCCGATAAAGACCTTTTGCCTCCCACTCCTATGAATATCATGGTAAAAACCGCATGGCAAATGGCTACAGCGGGTATCGCCTTTACAATAGTAGCCCTTCTTAATGGCGAGTATGCCAACTTCGACTTAAAAGTGGTTACGTCCGAAAACTGGATGAGATTGTTCTATTTAGCAATCTTTGGTTCCATCATTGCCTTTAGCTCCTACCTTTACTTGTTAGAGCAAAGACCCGCCACGGAGGTAAGTACCTATGCTTATATCAACCCCATTGTGGCCATGATACTTGCCTATTTCTTTACCGACCACCAAATAACTTCGTTGCAAATACTAGGCCTCGTTATCGTGTTGGCGGCTGTTCTTTTAATGAACTGGACGATGTACACCTCATCACGTGGCATTACTGCCTTAAAAAACAGGCGCTTTAGAAAATATCTTTACCAAAAAAGTAGTATTCCTAGAATTATAGATATTCTGGAAATAGAAAACCTCAGAGAACGTTTCAAAAACAAACGCGCTAACAAACAAAAATAACGTACCTGGAAACCTAACATCTAAAATATCCAACACCGCATTATAAAATATCCCTCAAAAACAAATAAGCCAGCTCGGATAATATAGCGTCATAAGTTTGTCGAATATAAAATAGAATTATAATTTTACATGCTTTGTAAAAAGAACCTTGTTGCATTAACAATCGGCTCTGTACAAACCACAAAGGCACTTTGCCATTGTAGCTACATAAAAGCACAATAAAATTGCCACACTTTTATTTAATTTTTAAAATATTTTAAAATAAAATTAATTCATGTCAAACAACGCAACCATACTTTGGACAAAAACAGACGAGGCTCCAGCATTAGCCACACAATCTCTTTTGCCAATAGTACAAGCATTCGCCAAAACAGCCAACATAAACGTGGATCTTAGAGATATTTCCTTAGCAGGACGTATTTTGGCAAATATGAACGACTTTCTACCCGAAAACCAAAAAGTAAATGACGCTTTAGCAGAACTAGGTAAATTAGCTACCATGCCGGAAGCCAATATCATCAAACTTCCCAACATTTCTGCTTCTATACCCCAACTAAAAAGCGCTATAGCCGAACTTCAAAAAGCGGGTTTTGCTATACCTAACTACCCCGATACTCCCTCCAATACAGAAGAAGAAAATATAAAGGCAGCGTATACCAAAGTACTCGGCTCGGCAGTAAACCCTGTACTAAGGGAAGGAAATTCTGACAGACGCGCACCTCGCGCCGTAAAAAACTACGCAAAAGCAAGCCCACATAAAATGGGCGAATGGAGCCCCAATTCCGTTACCGAAGTCAGCTCTATGCAAGAAGGAGATTTTTACGCTACCGAGCAATCTGTAACTATTGCTAACGACACTAAATATAAAATAGTATTTAAAGATGCCCAAGGCAATACTCAAGAACTCAAAACTTGGGCCAATTTAAAAGCAGGCGAAGTAATAGACGCTGCCGTTATGAGCTTGACTACCTTAAAACAATATGTAGCTAAAGCAATGGCCGAAGCCAAAGCAAAAGGCATCCTATTGTCGGCACACCTTAAAGCCACAATGATGAAGGTATCAGACCCCATTATTTTTGGTGCAATCGTTGACGTATATTTTGCAGATGTGATAGCAAAATACAGCGATACTTTTAAATCTCTAAACATTAATACCAATAACGGTTTAGGTGAAATATACGCTAAAATAGCAGGCCACCCACAAGAACAAGAAATTAAAGAAGCTATTGCAGCAGCCATTAATGCTGGTCCCGATTTGGCTATGGTTAATTCCGACAAAGGCATCACCAACCTGCACGTGCCGTCGGACGTTATTGTAGACGCCTCTATGCCTGCTATGATAAGAATTGGCGGCAAAATGTGGGATAAAGACGGTAAAGAAAGAGATACCCTAGCAATGATTCCCGACCGCTCCTACGCTGGTATTTACACAGCAGTAATAGCCGACTGTAAGGCCAATGGTGCCTTCGACCCTACAACTATGGGCTCTGTACCCAACGTTGGATTAATGGCTCAAAAGGCAGAAGAGTATGGCTCGCATGACAAAACCTTCCAAGCTAGCGCAGCAGGTACCATCAGCGTTGTAGACCAAAACGAAAACGTTTTAATGTCGCAGCAGGTAGAAAAAGGAGATATCTTTAGAATGTGCCAAACGAAAGATGCAGCTATACAAGACTGGGTGAAACTTGCCGTAAACAGAGCGCGCCTATCGGGTACTCCAGCAGTATTTTGGCTAGATAGCAATAGAGCTCACGATAAGGAAATTATTAAAAAGGTAAACACCTATTTACAACAATACCCTACCGAAGGCTTAGATATTCGCATTTTATCGCCAATAGATGCCACACTTTTTTCTTTGGAAAGAATTAGAAAAGGGGAAGATACCATTTCTGTTACCGGAAACGTATTGCGCGATTATCTTACCGACCTCTTCCCGATACTAGAATTGGGCACCTCTGCCAAAATGCTTTCAATTGTGCCTTTGATGAATGGTGGAGGATTGTTTGAAACAGGTGCTGGCGGCTCTGCTCCTAAACACGTAGAGCAGTTTGTACAAGAAGGATACCTACGATGGGACTCTTTAGGTGAATTTTTAGCACTTCAAGCCTCGTTTGAACATGTAGCACAAACCCACAATAATCCTCGCGCACAAGTATTGGCAGATGCATTGGATGAAGCTAATGCAAAATTCTTAGCTAATGACAAATCTCCTGCCCGAAAAGTAGGACAAATAGACAATAGAGGTTCACATTTTTACTTAGCACTTTACTGGGCACAAGCAATGGCTGCCCAAACTGCTGATGCCGAATTGGCTAAGAAATTCGAGCCTTTTGCAGCTACCTTAGCTAGCCACGAAGCTACAATTATCAAAGAGCTTATAGATGCACAAGGTAAACCGCAAGAAATTGGTGGTTATTACTACCCTTCAGACGAGCTATTAGCAAAGGCTATGAGGCCATCTGCTACTTTTAATCAAGCTTTAAGCACCCTATAAGCTAATTTTTCCCAAAAAAACAAACGAGCCTAAAACGTGAGATTGTGCTTTTTGAAATTTATAGCTGAGGGAACAATGCAACATAGCCGCGAACGAATGAGCAAAGCATCATAAATGATGGTTCAGGAGCCACAGAAAGGGATAAATATTAGTTTTTATCACCGCTAAGTGGCTCATGATGAACGCACAAAAAACGCATGGTTTCATACTACAACAGCGCTTCCTTTATACAAAGAAAGCGCTGTTTTTATTTTAGAGTAAAATATCTACTGTCTACTAAAATTTATAAGTAAGCCCTACATTATAGGTACTGTATACATCGTTATGCAAATTGCTAGCAACCGTCGGTTTAAAACCATCCAAATAGTCGCTATTAGATTTCAAAAACCTATAGTGAATATTTAAAAACAATCTACTTCTCTCTCCAAATCTAAGGATAGGCAAGTCGACACCATACTCTTGAATAAAAACACTAGCACTACCGCTAAAACCCTCCTGATGGCCAAATTCGGGCTGAGTCAATGGCGTAGCTGATACTTTAGACTGTATCATACCATACCCTATTCCCGCATAAAAATAAGTAAACATCTCTGCCCAATGATCCATTCTATCCCACATAAATACTCTGAAAGGCAGTATTCGGGCAACACCTGCTACCTGCGTGAATTGATTATTGAACCTTATCGCATACATATTACCTACATCATCGCCTATCTGTAGAGGCCCACCTTCTAACCTTCCGGTAGATACATCTAAATTAATATGTAAAAATCTGAGCGCTACTGCATTTAGTTGTACACCTGCTTGCCAGCCATTACCATTCAAACCAAAATCCATATCAGACCGATTACTACCGCCTAGTAAGCCCACACCTATTCTAGCTTCAGGTGATTTTATCAGGCTGCTTCCATCAAAATATACAGCGTTCCTTTGTGCAAAAGCCGTAGTGGCATTAAATAATAGCAGCATCATGCTACTAAAGAAAATGTGCTTCATAATAAGTTATTCGATTTGAAAGCAAAAAAAGCCATTTTATAAATTTAAAATGGCTTTTAAGATTAATTTATGAGGTAAAATAATTGTTAAACGGACCTGTTAGTATCAAAAGCTTCTAATTCTTTAGCTACTGCGGTAAGGAAGCTCGCTCCCAATGAGCCGTCTACTATTCTGTGGTCGTAGCTCAATGATAAATACATCATATGACGTACAGCTATAACATCGCCGTCTGGAGTTTCAAGCACCACAGGGCGTTTAACAATAGCACCTACGGCTAATATCGCCACCTGAGGCTGATTAATAATAGGCGTACCCATCAAGCTACCAAATGTACCCACATTGGTCAAAGTAAACGTACCACCTTGCGTGTCATCTGCCTTTAGCTTGTTGGTTCTGGCTGCGTTTGCTAAAGTATTTACATCTTTAGTCAAACCCACTAAGTTTTTAGTATCGGAGTTTTTGATAACTGGAACAATCAAATTGCCACTTGGCAATGCAGCCGCCATGCCTATGTTTACATCTTTCTTTACAATGATTCTGTCGCCATCTACGCTGGCATTTATCATAGGGTATTTACGGATGCATTTGGCTATTGCTTCTATAAATATGGGTGTAAACGTTATTTTTTCGCCATATTGATTTTCAAAAGCGCCTTTGTTTTTATTTCTCCAATTTACGATATTGGTCACATCGGCTTCTGTAAACGATGTAACGTGTGGCGACGTAGCTTTAGAACGAACCATATGATCGGCTATGAGCTTACGCATTCTATCCATCTCTATTACTTCAACATTTCCAGAGATAGGTGCAGGAGCCGCTGCTGGAGCAGCTACTGGTGCAGCTACTGGTGCTGGAGTTGGAGTTGGAGCAGCTACTGGAGCGCTGCCTCTATTAGCTATGTAATTTAATATATCTTTTTTAGACACTCTTCCTTCTGCGCCTGTACCTGGTACTTGCTCAAGCTCAGACATGCTAATACCTTCTTTAGAAGCGATATTTAACACCAAGGGAGAATAGAACCTATTAGCGGTAACTACGCCAGCTGTTGGTGCTGCGGCTGGTGCAGGAGCTGCGGCTGGGGCTGCTACTGGAGCTGCGGCAACTGCTGGTGCCTCTGAGGCGGCAACCGAAACTGATGCTGAGGCGCCACCTTCTGTAGCAATACGCGCTATTACAGTTCCAACGGGCACTACATCATTTTCTTTATATAATAACTCAGTAATAGTACCTTCAGCGGTAGACGGAACTTCGCTGTCTACTTTATCGGTAGCTATCTCCAGAACAGTTTCGTCCATTTTTACTTTATCGCCTACTTTTTTGTGCCATTTCAACACAGTAGCTTCCATGATACTTTCGCCCATTTTAGGCATTACTAAATCAACTGTTGCCATATAGATATTATTTTCAAAAATTTGCGCTGCGAAGATAGTAAATTACACTAAATTTTACAAAAAACAAAACTTTGGTGGTACAAAAAGCAGCCTTTTTGTTGTCTGTTTCTTCGGTTAAATACAAATGCATTAGGGGTATTCGACTTCTATTTCCAAGCCGTCGTAGGCTAGAACCACATTGTGTGGAAGCTCTAAACTAACGGCCTCATGCCTGCCTAACTGATGACTGATATGTGTCAAGAAAGCTTTTTCTGGTCCTATTTTTTTTATAATCTGTAATGCTTCTGTTAATGTAAAATGAGAAATATGCTTCTCCCTTCTGAGTGCATTTAATACCAAGTATTTGGTATCTCTAATTTTCTCCATTTCCTCGTCGCTTATATAATTCGCATCGGTAATATAGGTAAAGTCACCTATTCTAAACCCCAAAACATCCATTTTATAGTGCAATACATGTATGGGTTGTATCGCCAATTCATTTACCGTGAATACCTCATTGTTTATTAGATGCATATCCAATTGTGGTACGCCTGGATATTTAAAGGCCGTAAACACATACGGAAACTCTCTTTTAATAGCGTCTTGAGTTTCTTGATTGGCATAAATATCTATCGCCGAACGTTGCCAATGATTATAAGCTTTGATATCGTCGAGCCCGGCTATATGATCTTTGTGATAATGTGTATACACTACACTATCTATCCTATCTATAGGCACACGTAGCGCTTGGTATCTAAAATCTGGTCCGGTATCGATAACGATAGAAGTACGCGCTGTCCTTAGCCAAACAGAAGACCTTAGTCTTTTATCTTTAGTATCAGTTGAAGTACACACTTCGCAAGGGCAACCTATCATAGGTACTCCTTGTGAGGTACCTGTACCTAAAAATGTAATTTTCACGAGCTATAATTTAATTTTTAGGTATTATTAATGTGTATCCTTGTTTGATTGATCAAATAGGTTGGGTGCTTCATTATCACTTGCATTGTTTACTATATGGTACCACTTTTGCATTTCGGTACTTAATTCATCAAATGGGACGTCTATAGTGGGTAATATTTCCACTAAGGCATTGATTCTGCCTTCAATATTCAAAAATTTATTGATAACCGCAACTTTTTTGTGCTCCAATATACAAAATCCAGAATTAAAAGTACCTTTTTCATACCTTACGCTATACCTGCACTCTTCAAAAAGCTGCTCTAATTTCTTTAAGGTATTTGGTGTATATTTGAAACTCATAATTATAATTCAATCGTCAATTTTTTATAAATGTATAAAATTAAGAAATATGCCTTAATTGTAGCGTTATTTTTATGCTACATACCTGCTATTTTTAGTCAACGTTATTATTCAAACCCCGAGTACAATTTATTTACTGGAGGCCTAGTTGGTGGTGTTAATTTTACACAGATAGATGGTGATAGCTATAAGGGTTACGACAAAATGGGCTTAAACTTGGGTGGCATTGTGTATTTGCCTTTTGGCACCGATATGGACTTGCCTATTCCGGGCACTATAGCTTTGAGTATGGAGGTGTTATTTAACCAAAAAGGCTCAAAAGGTGGCTTAAATGCAGCCTATGGAGTGCTATCTCAGGATATAGATATGCTGTATGGCGAAGTACCTATTATGATAAATTGGTATCGTGGCTCTAGAAAATCTATTATAGGCATGGGATTCTCTGCGGGCTTTTTAGGTTTCAGAGAAGAATTGGTAGATAGAGGTCTGGGAGCGCAGTTGGTGCGTGGCAATAAATTCAATTTTGTCGATTTTAGTTTTGTATTAAGCCCATCTATACACCTATGGAAAGGCATTCACTTAAATCCGAGATTTCAATACTCTCTTATTCCTATTAGAAAAAATGACGGCATAGGCAATCGCAACCAGTTTAATAATGTACTGTCATTAAGGGTTATGTATCTGTTTAGCCGGAGCAAATAGTTGTATGAAAGCCTAAAACAAACAAGGGACAAAATTTAGCTTATAAATAAAACATCAGCAGAATAACGCACATCGTGGCACATTGGCAAAGCGCACAAGGCCAACCTTGCCAAAGAGCATTATCTACCAACACCATAATACAAAAACGGGAAGCCTACATTCGCGTTACGAAAAAGCTTGAAGTTCACACTCCCTTTCCTGCCACTAACAACTAGTTGCTAACCGTTGCTATTGTACTATTTCTGCATGTCACTATTTCATTAACAGTGCTACCTCTGCAAGTTTCTTTTCAATAGCTTTTCGCTCATTTAAGGTGGCTATTTCTTTGCTTAGCGCTTGGGTGTAATACTTTTGGGCTAATGGATATTTTTTTTGTAGGAAATAAAAATCGCCTGCTAACCTATATGCATCGTACAAATGTGGGTTTGCAGCCACAGTCGCCTCGGGTTGAAACAGTGCTTTATTACCAAAAGTAAACAGTTCTTTTTGCTGTCTAAAGGTTTGAAACTGCTGATACGCTTCGCTTTTCAAAAAGGTGGAGTCGGCTGGGATGTTATAGGCATATCGAATGATGCTATCACCAAAGGTATGACTGTTTGAAAATACTTTTTTCAAGTCGTAGCAAACATAGGTACCCATTTGCCAAGGGCTGGTGCTCACCCACATCAACAGTTTTTCGGGCTGAAAGATGACCGAATGATGGGCTATGAGTTGGTTAATTGCTTTTTCATTTCCCAAACCGATATTCTCGTTATTCAAACCTTGTTTGTCCCTTAATATTTCGGCCACGGCAGTGGGGGTATGTACTGCTTGCAATTGCATGAGCTGCTGTAGCCGTTGGTATCTGTAAACAGATGCGCTTTCGGCTTTTTGTTGCACATTATTACTTTCTTTACTCAAGATATTACTTTGAAAATGATTGGCACAAAGTATGGTTTCTTGATTAGGGTCGTAAACATCCATTTGCGTAGGTGTTTTTTCTACAATTACTGCCTTATTATCGGAAGCAGAGCCAATCAAAAAGCTTTCGCTTACAAACATCTTACGTTTACTAGCAATAGCAGTAGCCTCGTCTATGTTTTTGGCATATTGCAATATTTCTCGAGCTACTAAAGACACGGGCGTGGCTGCATCGAAAGGGATAGAAGACTTTGCTGCATTAATGGTAACCGTGACACCTTGATTATTCATTCCCGAGCTGACTCCAATAAAAGCGCCCCAAGTAACAAAACCAAAAGGATAGCCCTCTTTAGGACGAACGAAGGAAACAATTTTATTTTCTGCAAACTCATCGCCCACCCAAAAATCAAAATTCCTTCCGATAATCATACCATTACTATCTGCTTTACTACCCCAAGCGCCAAAGGAGGTACAACCCACTAACATCATGTTTTGCAATGCATGTCCGATATCGTGCGCTGCATGGTAATTTAATTGCCTAGAAAACTTATCGCCTATCCAATCGAAACTATCGGACGAGGCTAGAGAAATGCCGTATATTTCCTTTTGATATTCGGGCAATACGTGCTTGGGTAAGCCTCTGTTTAGAAACCCAATAATATACTTCAGAAACTTCAAATACTTTTCTGAAGGAATCATCTTTTTGATTTGATGCGTAAAAGCCACTTCCTGCGCCACTATCAGCTCTTTGGATAATTGTCCATTAGCAAGGCCACGCTCGTAGGCATCACCTTCGGTGTACATAACGAAATGCCCAAATTCGTTTTTTGCCAACCAATTGTTGCCATAATAGAAAGTACTATCATTTACAGCAATGCGCTCTGCCTTGTTGACTTCGGCTGCGTTCACTTGCGGAGCCTCGAAGCTAGCATGCGTATACACATAGGCAATAAAGATGATCGTCAATAACAACAGCACCCCAATAGTCCACCCCAAAAATTTCAAAACGAATTGGATTAATTTCATTATTGAGCTTTAAGTTAGCTTTGGTAAATATATTTGATCTAAATCGTCCAAACCATAATCTCCTGCCAAAATGAGGCCTTCTGCATAGCCGGCACCAATTCGGTGTCCTAAGGCTTTGGCTTTTGCTTCGATGGACTGTAGGAATCCGGGCTGCGAAATATATGTTTGTGGACCTATATGGCTATCTTCATTGGCTTCGAACTGTGTATGATAGCACTTTACTGCTTTCATTTTCTGTTCAAATTCATCGGTGATATCTATAAATACATTAGGCTCGATATGCCTATCTTGAATATAGTGAAGCACTTTCTTGGGGCGCCACGGCGCTTGCGCGTTTCCGTTCTCGTCAAAGGTTTCTATTTTAACCAAACCACTAAAGAAACACGCATCTGCCAGCAACTTATAGCCATTTCCATGATCGGGATGTCTGTCTTCTGGAGCGTTGCCTATTACAATTTCAGGCTGGTATTGTCTTATTTTTTGTATTAATTTCAATTGAGAAGCTCTATCGTTTTGCACTTGTCCATCTGGAAGCTTCAAATTTTCTCTTACACACAAACCCATTATTTCTGCTGCTGCCGCGGCTTCCTGATAGCGCGATTCAATTGTACCTCTGCTACCCAACTCGCCTTGTGTCAAATCTATGATGCCCACTTTTTGACCTTTCTTAATGTGCTTGATCAAAATACCGCCAGCGCCCAACTCTACATCATCGGGATGGGCACCCACCGCTAATATATGTAATTTCATCTTTACTAAATTTGAAGTAATTTTACGACAATAATCTACAAAAATACGAATTCTTTTGTGGAGCATTAAGCAACTTATCAACAATAAGCACACTTTAACTCTAGGTTCATAATGATACATCTACAGCGCGCCATAACATCACTAATTTCTTTCATAGTTGTAATGGTTATTTTGGTGAGTTGTCAAAGCAAAAAAACGTCTTTAAAAAATTACTTCAAATACAATCAAATAGGTGGCTTAGAGACGCTCGACCCTGCATTTGCCAAAAACCTTTCTATCATGTGGGGTATTGGATTTATATACAATACCTTGTTGGAAATAGACGAAAATATGCAGATTCAGCCGTCTTTAGCTAAGTCGTGGGAGACACAAGATAATGGCACTACCTATATTTTCACCATTAGAAACGATGTGTTTTTTCACAATAATGAGGTTTTTGCGGAGGGCAAGGGCCGCCTACTTACGGCACACGACATCGTTTACAGTTTCGAACGGCTCATAGACCCCGCTACAGCATCCTCTGGCGCTTGGATATTCAATGACAAAATAGCATCAGAAAACGCCTTTACTGCGCCCAATGACACCACTTTTATACTCAAGCTAAAGATGCCCTATGCGCCCATCTTGTCTGTACTCAGTATGCCTTATTGTGCTATTGTACCCAAAGAAGGTATTGCTAAATGGGGCAAGGATTTCAGAAATCATCCAATTGGCACGGGGCCGTTTTCTTTCCAGCTTTGGGACGAAAATAATGTATTAATGCTTCAAAAAAACGAGCATTATTGGGAAAAAGACAGCAATGGACAGTCGCTACCTTATTTAGATGGCATTCAAGCTTCCTTTAATGAAACAAGAGTGATGGAATTTTTGCTTTTTAGACAACAACAAATAGATTTTATTAATGGCATAGATGGCAGTGTAAAAGACTTAATTCTTACTAAAAAAGGCACCCTAAAAGCGCCCTATCAAGACCAATTTGAGCTAACCAAGCAACGTTACCTCAATACCGAATACTTGGGTTTCTTACTAGACACTAATTTGGCAATATTAAAAAACAATCCAATTAAAAAACAACTCGTAAGGCAAGCGATTAATTACGCGATTGATAAACAAAAAATCGTCACCTACTTCAGAAATGGCATTGGAACACCAGCCAATAAAGGCTTTATACCCGATGGCCTGCTGCCCGACGATACCAATACGCTAGGCTATGGCTATGCATACGACCCCAACAAAGCGGTGAGCCTACTAAAACAAGCGGGCTGGACTAGCCGGAATAGCTTTGGCCTTATCAAATTATTTTGCCCAGAATCTCAATTAGATATTTGCAACTTTATTGCCACACAACTGCAAGACATTGGCCTACAAGCCGAGGTGGAAATAATGCAGCCTGGCCTGTTAAGACAATTAATGAGTAAAAGCGAAACACCATTTTTCAAAGCTCAATGGATAGCCGATTATCCAGATGCTGAAACCTTCCTGTCATTTTTCTATAGTAAATATCCTGCTCCTCCAAACTATACTAGAATGAACAATCCCACCTTCGATAAATGGTATTTAGCGAGCTTGGGAGCTACCAGCGAAGCAGAAAAAAATGCGTACTATCAAAAAATGGATAGTCTTGTAATGGCCGAAGCCGCTATCGTGCCCTTGTTTTATGATGAGATATTGCATTTTACTCAAAAAAACATTTCGGGCATGCAGCGCAATGCACTTAATATCATTAATCTAAAAAGGGCTAAAAAAACAACACATTAGCTGCTAAAGCTCAATTAGCCTAGCATTACAAATTTATTAATCAGATTGCAAATTGCGGCTTCCCAGCCGCACAAGCTCGCTTTACAGGGCCTTTTAAATGCTTGGAGGAACGCTTGGGTCGACGATACCCTCTAAATACATTTGATACAATTTGGCACAAGCCCTTGCGTCAGACAATGCGTTGTGGTGCTGCAAGGGAATTTGATACAAATCTGATAAAAACTTCAAATTTCGCTTGTAAATTTTCACGGTACAAGCGGCATCAAAAAAAGGAATATCTAAATTATAAAACCTCAAAGTCTCTTTAAGGCAACTAACATCAAATTGTGCATTATGCGCTACCAGTAATTCGTAGCTGATAAAGGGCTGTATTTCGTGCCATAGGCAATCGAAAGTGGGAACATTTTCTGTATCGTCTTTTCGAATGCCATGCACTCTCGTATTTCCCCAGTGGTATTCGTTATTGGGAGGACGCACCAGAAAGTCTAATTCTTTTACAATAATTCCTTTTTCTACCCGCACCAGTCCTACTTGACATATACTGTTTAAGCGCCCATTGGCTGTCTCAAAATCTATAGCTGTAAAATTAATATCTTCTTTATTTACTATTGGTTTCACGAACGAGGCTTTATTCACTATGGAAGGTTTCAGAATTGTTTTTCACTAATTTTCTCAGCAATGCACTTGCACGGTATCTTTCATCGTGAAACTCATCATATAGCGCATCCAATCCTTGTAACACTTTGGATAAACCTATCTCTTCTGCCCAATTTAAGAGCCCTTTAGGGTAATTCACGCCTTTAGTCATCGCCAAATCAATATCTTCTTTGCTTGCTATATTCAAATAGTAGGCATCTACCGCTTCGTTAATCAGCATTAATAGCACTCTATTCACAATCACTTCGCCCAATACAGCATCTTGATTAGGCGCTTCTGGCAAAGCACCTGGCGTGTAATCATAAAAGCCCTTACCGGTTTTTCGTCCCAGCCATTGCGCTTCTAGCAGTCTTTTTTGCGAAAAAGAGGGTTTGTATCTATTATCGTAAAAGAAAGCTGCAAATACGGTTTCGGTAACAACATAATTTACATCATGCCCTATATAATCCATCAGCTCAAACGGACCCATTTTAAATCCGCCAATCGTTTTCATAGCCCAATCTATCGTCGCTTTATCTGCCAAACCTTCTTCGTACATTTTAATAGCCTCGCCGTAAAACGGTCGAGCGACGCGGTTGACGATAAAACCAGGTGTATCTTTAGCAATAACGGGTACCTTTCCCCAAGCCGTCATCAGGTTTTTCATATCTATCACCAACAATTCGCGAGTCTGTATAGCAGGAATAACTTCTACCAATGCCATAAGGGGCGCGGGATTGAAGAAATGTATGCCAATAACCCTATTGGGCAGCTTGCAAGCGGCTGCTATTGATGTGACAGACAAGGATGATGTATTGGTGGCAAGTACGGTATTTTCGTTTACAATAGCTTCTAATGCTGCAAACACTTTTTTCTTTATCTCTAAATTTTCTACGATCGCCTCAATGATAAGTCCGGCATCTTTAAATGCAGCCAAATCAGTAATATACTTTATTCTATCACTTATAGCAGCAGCACTGGGTATTTTGCCTTTCTCCTCTAGCTTTGACAAGGTTGCTTTTAATGTTTGTTCCGATTTCGACAAGGCTTCCTTCTGAGTATCGTAAACCAAAACTGGGTGTCCTGCGGTAGCCGCAACTTGAGCGATACCGCTTCCCATTGCTCCCGCGCCTATCACGCCTACTACCATCTGAGTATTTATGTCCATTTTTTTTATAAAAATAAATTCCGTCGCTAAGGTATTAAAAAATTGTCTAAGTCATTTAAAAAGCCAAATTTATGCCTCGATTCCACAACACTTTCGCGCGAAAGTGTATGAGTGTATACGCATGTTGCATCTTTTTGCTCCCACACAATATCGCCCAAAGGATCTATAATAGCAGAGTCGCCACTATGGTAAATAGCATTACCATCATATCCTACCCTATTTACGCCTATCACATAAGCCATATTCTCGATGGCACGTGCTTTAAGAAGGGTACTCCAAGCAAAACGTCTTCTTTCGGGCCAATTGGCAACTAACAACAGTACATCGTAATGCTGCTGAGGGTCGGGCGATTGCCTTAACCACACCGGGAACCTTAAATCGTAACAAATATTCACACAAATTTTCCAACCGTTTACTTGTACCATTAATTTTTTATTGCCCGCAGTATAGTGATTATTTTCGCCAGCAAAGCTAAATAAGTGCCTTTTATCGTAAGTAAAGCTTCGGCCATCGGGTTGCATCCACACAAGTCTATTATAGTATTTTCCGTCCTCTAGAATGGCTACACTTCCGGTGATTATTTTTTTAAGTCGTTTGGCTGTTTGTCTCATCCATGCTATTACAGCACCATCGATTGTTGTGGCGATTGTGGCTAAATTCATAGAGAACCCCGTAGCAAACATCTCTGGCAATACAACAATATGGCTGTGCGCAGGCACTTCGGGCAGCAAGGTTTCTAACCGGGCTAAGTTACCGGGTATATCTTCCCAAATTATATCATACTGAACTAAAGAAAAAGTAAGATCTTTCATACAAATAACCGTCTTAACTTCACAAAATAAAACTAAAACAAAGGCTTCCCAACAACATTTTAGAAATTACATTGTTAATACAGCATATGAAATCAAAAGTAACAAAAGAAAAGGTTTTACAAAAACATAAAAACATAGCTACAGGTCTTTTTATAGCCATGTTGCTGCTATACATCACGGCGGTTTATTGCGGCACAAAGTTTGACCTACCGTTTATAGGTTATATAAAAGCCTTTAGCGAAGCAGCGATGGTAGGTGCATTAGCCGATTGGTTTGCAGTTACTGCACTTTTCAGATACCCATTAGGCATCAAAATACCACACACGAATATTATACAAAATAGTAAAAATGCCATCGGCGACAATTTAGGAAAATTCGTTGTCAATAACTTCCTGAACGCAACTACTATAAAACCCTACATTCAAAAACTGATGATAACAAACTTGGTGGTTTCGTGGCTGCAAAAGCCCAACAATCAAAGTATCATTGCTAAGGAAGTAAAAAAAATAGCCGCAGAATTGTTGGGGAAAATCAACAACGAAGAAGTGGTAAGGTATATTGAACAACAAGGAACATCCTTACTTGCTGCTGCCGATATTAATAGCATGGCAAGCCAAGCCATTAAGTATTTTGTGGCCAAGGAAGAATACGACAAAGGACTTGAACAAGTTTTACAAAAAGCCATACACCTCATTAGCAACAATGAAAACCTGGTACAAGAAAAAGTAAAAGAAAACAACTACTTTTTTATCCCCGGATTTGTAAACAATAAAATTGCTGCCAAAATAAGTCAGGGAATAATAGACTTTCTGGAAGACTTAAAAAACGACAAGCATCACCCCACTCGATTAGAAATAAAAAATTACATACTGCAATTAGCTACAGATATTAAAGATACCACAAAGTGGAAAGAAGCATTTCAATCGTTTAAAGAGCAAATCGTCAAGGACTCTGCAATAAATAAATATGCCAATGCTATTTGGATGCACGTTAAAAGCAATTTAGAAGCGCTGATGCGCGAAGACCATACTTTATTTGAAGAAAAAGCAACCCGTTTTATAAACGATACTGTTCAAAAACTAGATAATGACCCAGAAAGAAAAAATACGATAGACAATTGGATACAAGCAAAGGCCTACTACTATGTATTAAAAAATACACAAAACGTAGTTACCCTTATTAGCAATACTATAGCAAAATGGGACGCAAAAGAGCTGAGCGACAAACTAGAATTAGAGGTAGGCAAAGATTTGCAATTTATTCGGATAAACGGTACGATAGTAGGTGGCCTTATGGGTATTGTTATCTACACGATTACCCAACTTTTTATTTAAACCCCACAAGACTCATTAGTTTCTTGGCTGCAAACACACATTGTTTCGGCACATTTTTTTTTGGGACTAAAATAGCTTCAGTTATGATGCCTTTCTCTGATGATGAATTATTTTGCCTTGTTAGAATTTAAAAGGCTAAAGAAATAAAACCAATACACCTCAATAAAAAGCCTTTTGAAGTAATACTGATATATTTGTCCACTATGGCACAATAGCCAGCTCTTAAACTTTCTTTAAAAAACTGCAAGTCATTGATGGATGAATATTTCGCTATCGCCTACCAATAAAGCGTTATAAAGAAATATCGATTCTATTCTAGCTGCACCTAAGCAGGCTTTTTACTAAATGTTTTCAAATAGAATGACTATATTTACCCGCCTAAACACTCAAATATTTATTTTTTATGAAATACTTACTATTGATTACAAGCCTATCTGTAGCAACATTAAGCTACGGACAAAAAAGCAAAATTACAGAAGCAAAAGCATTAGCAAGTGCAGCATCATTACAAGCAGCACCCGAAAAAAAAGCGGCCGAACTTACTAAAGCTATTGCACTAATAGACGCAGCAACAGTGCACGAAAAAACCATGAACGACTCAAAGGCTTGGTTGGCCAAAGCTCAAATATACTTAGAGGCGCTAGCAGTTCCGGAACTAACCAACGAAAAAAGACTACAAGACGCTAATGATGCACTCAACAAAGCACTTTCAATAGATAAAAACACCTTCAATAATAGCGAATATGTAGCACCTGCGGTAATGGCTGCCTTCTATAATTATGCCACTGGTATTGAGGCGTACAACAACTCCAATTATGATGGTGCTCAGCAAAACTTCAAGAACATACTAACTTTTGTAGATACGAAGCCCAATGCGCGTTTTACAGAAGCCTATCCTTCTATCGACACCATCAGAGCCGAATCGCAATATTTTTATGGCAAATCTTTGCTTAATGCTGGTGCACATGCAGAAGCCATGAATGCCTTAACCGCTTCCTTAAGCAACCCTATCGTAAACCAAGAAAAGGTAATTGAAGATTTAATATTAACGGCCGAAAAATCGGGCAATAAAGCCAAACAACTGGAATACATTGGTATGGGCAGAACTAAGTTTCCAAAGAATACCAATATATCCAATATGGAGCTCAATTACTATATGGAGACAAAAGAATACGACAAATACACAGAAAAGCTCATTAAAGCAATGGAAACCGACCCAACAAATCCGGAGCATCCATCCAACCTAGGTATCGTGTACTCAATACAAGGAGCGCCGGTAGACGGTTATTTGCCACCCAATGCTGCCGAATATGAGAAAAAAGCAGAAGAAGCCTTTTTGAGAGCCTTAGAGCTAGCAGGCGATAATGCTGCTTACAATCAAGGCTTAGGAGTATTGTACTACAACTCTGCCGTTGATGCCGTTGCAAAAGCCAAAAACCTACAAAAAGGTGATGCAAAAGACAAAGCAAAATCTGCGCAATTGCTTTTGGTGAGAGATAAGTATTACGATAAAGCATTACCTATCTTAGAAAAAACCACTAGGCTATATGAGGCTCAAGCTTCCATGACAGGCGAAGATAAGCAGCTGTATGCTACTGCTTTGGAAGCATTAAAGAAAATCTATGCTACTAAAAACAAAACAAAAGAATTTACCGTCGTAAAAGATAAACTTGACAATCTTAAGTAAAACATACGCTTGCGTATAACATCTCCTTACTAAAAGGAAAGACCCTACCCACACAATGGCGTCTTTCCTTTTATTATTTTTATACATTTGTGTTATGTATTTCTTTAATATCCTACTAGTACTTGCTATAGCTTATGCACTGTTGTTTATTCTGTATAGCCTTGGCTGGAGGCAGCTACCCAAAAATCCAACTGCGGTAATTGCTTCTACAAATCAACCTATTTTCTTTACGATTGTCATTCCGGCTCGCAACGAAGCCCACCAAATAGCAACTACACTAACAAGCATTCTTGCCAACGATTATCCAAAATCGCATTTAGAGATAATTGTAGTAGACGACTTCTCAACCGACAATACCAAAGCTGTTGCCGAAGCAGTTTTTACAAACTTAAAATTCAATAATGGCCGAGTGTTGTCGCTGGCCGAACATGTAAGTACCAATGACAACATCAAATCGTACAAGAAAAAAGCATTGGAGATTGCGATACAACAAAGCAAAGGTAGCCACATCATTACTACAGATGCAGACTGCAAAGTGCCTCCGCAATGGCTTGCAACAATAGCATCGGTGTACACGCGTTTTCCCGACAAAAAAATTGTTATTGCTCCAGTCAACTTTCAGCCGGCTACTACCAAAAACTGGCTCTATTATTTCCAATCAATAGATTTTATGACCATGCAAGGCATTACAGGTGCTAGCTACACCATGGGCATGGGCAGCATGTGCAATGGTGCCAACTTATCGTTTGAAAAAAATGCTTTTATGGCAGTTAATGGGTATGAAGGGATAGACCAAATGGCCTCTGGAGACGACATGATGCTGCTGCACAAGATTATTCGTCATTTCCCCAAAAGCAGCTATTACTTAAAATCTACCCAAGTTATTGTAGACACACCCGTGCAAGCCACCTGGAAAAGCTTCTTCAATCAGCGCGTGCGTTGGGCTTCCAAAAACGGGAAGTACAATGACTATATATTGAATGCAATATTGGCACTAGTTTACTTGTTCAACCTTGGCCTATTGGTGGCTTGCTTCGTTCTGTTTCTGTACCCCGAATACGCCTATTTTTTGTTGAGCATTTTTGCTATCAAATACCTAGTAGAGGCATTATTTGTGCTGCAAATAGCTTGTTTTTTTGGCAAAAAACAAGAATGTATTTACCACTTGTTGCTTCAGCCTATTCACATATTCTATATCGCCTCAGCGGGCTTTTTGGGTTTATTCAAGCAATACGAATGGAAAGGCAGGACAATAAACAACTAAATGCTCCTAAAAAAAACACCGTCCATACCCTTGCCAGATAGACAATTACGAATCGTTAAAAACCTCGCATTCTTATTATTTTTTTAAATAATTGTTTATCTTTGGGTGTCATACAATATCGTACGACAAATTTTATTAAGAATACTGAATGTCAATTACCACATTTATCACGCCAAAGTTTCCCCATGCAAAAAATTCTTTACACCAAGATTTAAGAAACAGAGTTCAGGCGTATTTTACCGAAAACAATATCAAACAGTCTGGCGGTTCACAAATAATGACCAAAGCGATCATTTTAGTGAGCATTTTTGTAGCCACCTACCTTCACCTAATGATTGGAAAACCCGTATGGTGGGTTGCTGCATTAGAGTGCGCGCTTTTGGGCGTAGTAATAGCATCTATAGGCTTTAATGTCATGCATGACGGAGGCCATGGCAGTTTTAGTGAAAGCAAAATAATCAACAAATTAGCATCTTGGTCTGCCAGCATGCTGGGCGTTAGCCAGTTTATGTGGAATGTAAAACACAATATGATTCACCACACCTATACCAATGTAGACGGAGTAGATGATGATATCGAAATAGGCGTAATGATGCGTATGGCTCCTACGCAAGAGAAATTTTTAATCCATAAATACCAACACGTATATTTCGTAGTGCTTTATATGTTGATGTATGTATTTTGGGTATTTTTCAGTGATTATAAAAAATATTTTACCCGAAAAATTGGAAACTTTCCGATAAAGAAAATTTCATTTGGTGACCATATTCGTTTTTGGGCAGTAAAAGTATGGCATTTGCTCGCTTTCATCATACTACCAATATACGTTTGGGGTATAGGCGCTTACTTAATAGGCTTCGTCATTATGGCTGTAGTGAGTGGTTTCATTTTGAGTATTGTATTTCAGCTAGCCCACACCGTAGAGGACGCTGCTTTTCCTACTCCAGATGTAGAAACACACAAGCTTCCTGACGAGTTTGCTGCGCACCAAATCAAAACAACGGCTAACTTTGCTACCAACAACAAATTTATCAGCTGGTATGTAGGTGGCCTCAACTTCCAAGTAGAGCACCATTTATTCCCTAAAATATCGCATGTACACTATCCGGCTATTAATAAAATTGTAATAGAAACCTGCAAAGACCACAATCTCGATTACATAGAATATCCAACTATGGGCTCTGCTATTAAGGCACATGTCAAGTTTTTGAAACGCATGGGCGAAGCAGCATAAAAAGTAAAAATATTTTGCTTTATTTGCATGTATATAAACAAGGCATGCAAACTACATCAAAATTCTTTTCTAAGAGGGCAAACATTATAGCTATATTTATAATTGGTATAACTATTTTGGTTGCCCTTTTTGCATACCCCCTAGCCAAAGACAAAACACCCGATGCCAACAACCTGATCATAGAGCTAGGCGCAAAACCGATTGGTTTTAAAAAACAATTCTTAATGATGCCAAAGCCACAAGCACCTGCCAACGTGAGTGCATGGAAAGCTTTTTGGCTAGGAAAACCAAGCCCTTATATTTGGCTACCAATAAATGATTATTCTCAAAAAGGCGACTCCCTAATCGTTACGCATTACATAGACGAGGAGGTCTCCGAAATTTTACATTTCCAATTAAGTAAGCTCTACGCAACAACAGCAACGACGAGCATTAAAAAGCCCATAATACATACCCAAACGTTTTTATTAGGCACCGACCGTTATGGCAGAGACGTGTACAGCAGATTATTGCTAGGCACTAGGGTAAGCATAGCGGTGGGTACCATATCTGTAATACTTTCGCTAACTCTAGGAATTCTGTTTGGCGCATTAGCGGGTTGGTATGGCGGCTGGATTGATGCAATTGTAATGTGGTTCATCAATCTTTTTTGGGCTATCCCTACCTTGCTACTGGTATTTGCTATTACTCTCACCATTGGTAAAGGATTTTGGGAAATATTCATCGCTATAGGACTCACTTCGTGGGTAAGTGCAGCTAGGCTCATACGTGGGCAGGTAATGCAACTGAAGAATATGGACTTTATTACGGCAGAAAAACTAATAGGGGTTTCAGATGCAAGGATTATCATCAAGCATATTTTGCCCAATATTTCTGGCCCTATTTTTGTAATAGCAGCAGCGAATTTTGCTACGGCAATACTGGTGGAGGCTGGCTTGAGTTTCTTAGGATATGGTGTGCAGCCACCCACCCCCTCCTGGGGACTGATGATTAAAGAGCACTACAACTATTTGGTGACAGACGCTCCTATTCTGGCACTTTTACCCGGCATGGCAATTTTCACACTCGTTTTGGCCTTCCATCTTTTGGGCAACGGACTAAGAGATGCCTTCGACGTAAAATAATCCGCCACAATCACCCTCTCCTTTCTATTCCAATTATTTTTTTTCTTGACTTTGATTTATATTCCATAAAATTTATTTAGCTTTAAACATTATTTTTTATTCTAATTAATCCTATTACCTATATATACAGATAGTATATGCATAGAATTTTACTTATTAGCACACTCTTTTTCACAAACGCCCTATGGGCACAAAGACCTGGCGGTGTGCCCGACAGCCTTAATACATGGCTAAAGGCCAACGAGGGCGTTACCATAAACGCCACCAACCAAGTTACGCTTTGGACAGAATATAGCACCGCAGGTATATTAGGCAATTTTTCAACACAAGGTGCTGCTATTAATAAACCCAGTCACGTCGCTCCAATATTGAATCCAAACGGTATCAATTTCAATCCTTATGTAGTTTTTAATCAGGGCACAGGCGCCAACTCCATATCGAGTGGCAATGCCGTTGCTGGGACTGCATTACTTAACGCTACTGCTGGCAATACAATATTTCAAGTATTCAACTTAAAACAAAGTGTTGGTACGGGAGTATGGCTAAAATGGCAATGGGCCTCCAACCCTTATTCCGGACCAAGGCTTGGCAATGAAGTAAATAATCCTGGCAACCTCGGTAGGGTGCGTTTCGACTTTAGGTCACCTAACTTAGTAACCCCAGAAAATGTGCTGAACCGACACAGCATCGTTACACAAGGTAACACGACTACCACAAAATTCATCCGACTCGATGGCAGGGAAAGCATCAGTGCGCCCATAACAGGAACCTTTAGTCCGGGCACCACTACAGGACGCTTAACGGTAGGCGCAGAGCCCTATGGCGACGACTACCCAACCCAAATAGACCATGCTGAACTAATCATCTATAAAAGAGAACTTACACCAGCAGAAATCAATAAAGTGGAAAGTTACTTGGCGGTAAAATATGGGTTTACTTTAGATCAAACTGTAGCTGGCAATAATTACACTGCTTCCAACAATACCATTGTGTGGAATGCAGGCACCAATAACCTTTACAACAATAATATTACGGGCATTGCCAGAGATGATGCATCTGCATTGTATCAAAAACAATCAAAATCTATCAATGCTGGTACATTTGTAACGATACTTAAAGGTAATTATGCTGCTGGCATTTTTCCTCAAACCAACAATCTAAATACTAAAACCTTCTCCTCAGGTTTGAATTACATCATTTTTGGAGATAATACTGGCCCACTTGTTTTGAATGTTTGTGCATCGGGCGGGCGTGCAGTAAGGATGGCTAGAGTATGGAAAATAGTGACTACCGGCAGCGATGGCAATGCAACGATTGCCGCCACTAAAGCGAACTTGCCAGCCGGAGCTAACACGCTTATCGTCTCTACAGACCCTACCTTCAATACCAATTGCGTGTTTATACCCATGGATGATAATGGTGTAGAGCTTTATGCCAATCATTCATTTTCTGGCGAACAATTTTTCACCTTTGGCTCTGCCGAAATGAACCTCAATGCAGTAGCAGATACCATTTGCTTTGGTGGTTTGGGCAACATTAGCCTTAACCCCACAGGCGGGCTCGACCCCATTAGTTTTTCGTGGAATAGCACACCACCTCAAAATACGATGAACCTTACTGGAGTGCCAGCGGGCACGTATCGAGTTACCGTCAATCATGGTGGCAACTTATGCTCCTTCTCCGAAAACCTAACAATTCAAGGTGCTCAGTCTGCTATCGGCATAGGATTTTTACAAACTACCGGCGCTCTTTGTAATGCTGCACAAGGCAGTTTTACGGTTTTACCAACAGGAGGTACGCCGCCTTTTTCTTACAGTATTGATGGTGTCAACTATCAAAGCAGTAATACCTTCAATGGTATAAGGCCCGGCACCTACCAATTAAGAATTAGAGATAGAAATAATTGTTCAAAAGACACTGCTGTCGTGATTGCTAGCATTGCTAAAGAACTAGAAGCAAGCGTAGAAACAAGAGATGCCTTTTGTGATGCAGGTGGTGGCATGGGCTACGCAAAACTTAGAATAGAAAACGGTAATCCACCATTCAGTTTTGTTTGGGATAATAATATTGGCCCTTATAGCAACAGACACGAAAACCTAAGCAAAGGAATATACAATGTAAACTTCACAGACGTCAATGGCTGTGCGGGCAATACATCTTTTGAAATAAAGGAAATACCTTGCTGTTCTTACTTTATACCTAGCGCCTTCAGCCCTAATGGTGATGGCTTAAATGACGTCTTTATAGGGGTAGCAAGTGCGCCACTTCCTTACTTCCATATCACAATTTTCAATAGGTATGGGCAGTCTGTCTTTGTATCTGGCAATTACGATAAAGGATGGGATGGTACAGACGCAAGATCGGGTGCGGCAGTAGACGCAGGTGTGTACTATTACTACCTAAAATACAGATGCCCACTCAAGAATGAGACGATAGACCTAAAAGGAGAGGTTACGCTAGTAAGATAATAAGCTTAAAGCTATTTCCATTTCCAATTAGTATCATCAATAAAGGAGATATTCTTCTCTTGTGCGATAGTACGTAAAAATGCAGCAATTGATTCCGCATCGATTGTTGCATTTTTTTGTAAAATAATCACCATATCTGTTTGCAACTTGATAAGAAAAATTTGCGGCAGCTCTGCTATTTCACTAAACTCATCCATCGAAAAACTCACTTCTTGCCCTTGCTCACTCAAGGTAATTTCGTTATCCTTAAAGCTTATAGACACCGGCTCACCAATGCGGTTTTTATTATTGGCTTTTACAAACTTTACAAAATGTTTTTCGTAGAATTTACCTCCCCATAAAGGATATAACGTATACCAAGAAGCACCAATAAGTAAAAACAAAAAAGCCAGACTTCCATGGCCCATTAGCAAACCAATAATGCCAATTACGACGTAAATAATTGCAAGCAAATATCGATTCCTATTTCTTGACTTTTTCACCATTGGCGACTTTGAGGCGATATATAACTGATGCTCTATAAGAGCGGGCTCACTATACTGAAAAGTAAATTGCATGTAAGAAATAATTGATAAAGAAAAATGTACTTACAAATGTAACAGAGAATTTTTTAAATAGAAATGTTTTGGAGAATAATTAAATATACCCCTATATTTGCAGCGTAATTCACAACGGGGTGCTTGAAAAAGGCTGAGATTATACCCATTGAACCTAGAGCAGGTAATGCTGCTTAGGGACGAAAACAAAATACGTGCACGCTCCTAATACCCAACAGTGCACGACGCTACCGTATATTTTGTTGACAATCTCCACCCAGTTGGTTATTATTTATTTTTTTAAATTTTAAACAACTGATGAAAAAAATCGTACGCATAGCCACCATGGCTAGCATTTGTTTACCGCAACTATTACATTCTCAAACGCCTGATACTACCCAAGAGGTAAGCGAACTAGAGCCCATCATCATCCGCTCTATTAGAGCAAAAAACGTCTCGCCCTTTGCGCAATCTACCCTGCAAAAAGCCGATATTGAAAAAGACAATCAAGGACTCGACCTCTCTTACCTCATGCAACACCAAACGGGTTTGGTAGCTACTTCAGACGCAGGAATTGGCATTGGCTACACAAACATGAGCATCAGGGGCACAGATGGTACCCGTATCAACGTCACAATAAATGGCATACCCATCAACAACCCCGAAAGCCAAGGCTCCTTCCTTGTAAACATTCCCGACTTAGCCAGCAGTACCCAATCTGTTCAAATACAACGGGGAGTAGGTAGCAGCACAAATGGCGGAGGCGCTTTTGGTGGTACGGTTTCTATCAACAATATGGTAAACAGCGAACAAGCTAATGGTAGCTTACAAGCCAGTATTGGTAGCTTTAACACCCAAAAACTCACGCTACAAGCCAGCACCGGACGACTCAAAAATGGCTGGGCTTTCGATACCCGTCTTTCGCAAATAACATCGGACGGATACGTTGACCGATCCAATAGCAACCTCAGATCGCTGCAATTTCTTAGCTCGTGGAACATCAATAAAAAATCTAAACTAACCATCAACTATATGCTGGGGCACGAAAAAACCGGACAAGCATGGAATGGTTTATCAGCAGACGAACTAGCACAAAATAGACGCCAAAATACCTTAGGTAAAATGAGCAACGGCAATTTTTACCCCAATCAAACAGACAACTATCAACAACACCACTTGCATGGATTTTATGACTGGAAAATCAACCCCTACCTGCAAACCCAAATAGGTGCTTTCTGGACAAAAGGCGCCGGATACTATGAAGAGTTTAGAGGCCAAGATAGCTATGAGGACTATAACCTCAACCCTCCTTTAAACGCGAATGGCGACACCCTCTTCAAAACCGACTTGATACGTCAACTATGGCTAGATAACGACTTTTATGGCGGCGTTTATAATATCCTTTATGAAAAAAACAAACTACACCTTACGTTTGGAGGAATGATTTCTAACTATCGTGGCGATCATTTTGGAGAAATCATGTGGGCTCAAAATGGTGGCATTGCTCCTTTATACCGTTGGTACGACTTGCCTGCCAACAAACTAGAAGTCAATAATTACATAAAGGCTCAGTATCAATTCAATCCAAAACTGTGGCTATTTGCCGACCTTCAGTATAGATTTGTAAATTATGAAATGAATGGCTTCAGAAAAAATCCAGACCTATACACCAATGCTACCTACAATTTTATAAACCCCAAATTTGGCCTTAATTATTACCTGAAAAACGAAAAAAACAACGAACAATACCTATACGCTTCATACGCCATGGCAAACAAAGAACCTAATAGAGACGACTTTGAAGCCAATACGCAAGAGCAACCAAAGCCCGAGCAACTACAAGACATAGAGCTAGGCTATAAAATACAAAGAAAAAATTGGCAACTGGAAGTAAATGCCTACTATATGCACTACAACAACCAATTGGTGCTAAATGGCCGTATCAACGATGTGGGCGCTAGTACCCGCATCAATGTTGATAAAAGCTTCAGACGAGGCATTGAAATTACCGGCGCATGGCAGCCAAAACCCTTCCTTGATATTAGCGGTAACCTAACGCGCTCACAAAACAAAATAGTGGCCTTCGACGAATTCATAGACAACTGGGACACCTGGGAACAAAGCATTCAACAACACAGCAATACAGATATTGCACTTTCGCCCAATACCATTGCCGCACTTGGCATAGGATGGAAACCGCTAGTACACACCTATATGAAAGATAAATGGACAAACCTCCAACTACGGGTGCAATGGAAATATGTAGGCAAACAGTATTTAGACAACTCTCAAAGAATAGAAAGCCAACTCGCTGCCTACCATTTTACCAACATCCATTTGAATTACGAATTGCCGCTTGGCAAAAAACGCAGCATTATAATGGGCGCATCTGTTCAAAATGCTTTCAATCAACTGTTTGAAGGAAAAGGATATACCTATACCTACACCGAAACGAATACCCTCAGACACATGAATTTCTACTTCCCTCAAGCGGGCGCTCACTTACTCATAAATGTTGGTTTAAAATTCTAATACCCACACACTTAACATTCACTTTAACTAGGATAAATAGCAAGGTAAGCCATAATACGATGATTGGCTTACCTTTTTTAATAGATATAATAGTAATTTCGCACAGCGTATGTGTAGTATTTTAAAAAATATAGAGCAAGTTCAAATACCCGAAGTGGCAGCCTTTATTGCAAAGCATGCTGCAAAAACAGACATTGCAGCCTTAGCACTAAGCGCCAACCCTTTCCCCGAAATACCCTGGAGCTGGATACTACAACAAATACAAGGCAAACAAAAAATAGCAAAGAAAGCACCGCTATGGGCGAATACGCAGGGCATTGTGTTGCCCCCAAGCTTGTCGATAGAACAAACATCTTCTGAAGCTACCGCACGCTACAAAGCACAGCTGGCTCTTCCTGGCTCGCTTATAGACCTCACCGGCGGATTGGGCATAGATTCCTACTATTTTTCGCGCAAGGCCACTAAGGTTGTGCACTGCGAAGCGCAGGAAGCCCTCAGCACCATAGCACAACATAATTTTAAAATACTTAAGGCAGACAATATTGAATGCTTTGCAGGTGATGGCTTTGAATATTTGCGTGCGCAAAACACCAAATGGGATACCATATACCTCGACCCCGCTCGTAGAAACCCCAACCAACAGAAAATATTCCTTTTATCGGATTGTACACCCGATATAACGCAATACCAAGATATATTATCGGCATGCTGCAAAAGACTGATCTTAAAAACCTCCCCTTTGCTCGACTTGAGTGCCACTATTGCGCAATTACCATCGGTATCGGCTGTACACATAGTAGCGGTGCAACACGAAGTAAAAGAATTAATTTGGATACTAGACTATGAAACCAAAGCAAGCAATATTGAAATCGTATGCGCCAACGTTCTAGAGGATGCAGTACAAACTTGGGTACATACCTATGCTACGCAAGATGAAGCAAATTATGCATTGCCACAAAAATACCTGTACCTTCCCAATCCAGCTATACTTAAAAGTGGCCTTTTCCAAGCCATCGGCAACAGCTTTGGCCTTCAAAAGCTACACGCACACACCCATTTGTATACAAGCAAGGAGCTAAGAACTGAATTTCCGGGATTTGTATATGAAATTGAAGAGGTATTCCCCTACAACAAACAGCACTACGCTAAGCTAGCAAAAGTGTATGCCAATACAAGCACACGCAATTTTCCAATTACGGTGGCAGAGCTGGTAAAGAAACATAAAATACAAAATGGAGGCGAGCATTTTCTATTTTTCTGTACCGATATGGAAGATACTAAAATAGTAATTCGATGTAAAAAAGTAAAGGCAAACTAAATGTTTTAGTTTGCCTTTACAATGCGGAATATACACACAGGATTATTTTTACAAAAACTATCTGATAAGCGTAATATCGCCACGTCTATCTATATCGGTACCGTCATAACATTGTCCGGTAATGTAATAGAAATAAACGTCTTGCGGCATAGGCTCTCCCAAAAGGTTGTTACCATTCCATACAGAGTTTACATTTTCTGTAGTAAACACTTTGGTTCCCCATCTATTGTAGATCTCCATTCTGTAAGTGCGGGGTTGAGTACCTTTTACTTCAAAAACATCATTCAGGCCATCACCATTGGGCGAAAATGCACTGGGCACAAAATACTGACAACAATTATGCCCAACCAAGCTAAATGGATGCGACTCTACGCAACCGTCGGCATCTATACCTTGCATTACTAGGTGATTATAATCGTCAAATACTGCCGCGTTGTATGGATTGCCTCTAAATAATTTTTCGTCGAGCGGACTGCTTTTCTTATACCAAATATAATCGTCTGCACCTTGGCCGGTAAGTACAAGTGGCTGACCTATACACAATTGGTTTAAGTCTTTATCTACCAGTACCGACAAGTCCATTGGGCGTTTTTTAATTAAGCGCAGGTTCAAAATTTTGTGATGGTCGGAAAAAACAAAGGTATCTATGTATCTACCAGAGGTAGTATATATTTTGCCAAAGAATACAAAATCTTGGTAACTACAAATGGTAGTATCGATATCATATTTTTGAACGGGTATTTCTATCAATCGTAGGCTTATTAAGCTATCGCATCCTTTTTCGGTTTGGAAGCGTTGCGGATAAGTGCCTTCGTAATAAAATAAATTGTTATTGAAAGTATAGCTAGTACCCTCGTAAAAACTGTCAACTTTCACGCTGTTATAAGTAGGATTTACTATTAAATTGGTAAACACAACGCTATCACAATCGCCCACAGTTAAGGTATCTACATACCATCCTGGTGCGCTATAAGTGCTGGTGCCAATAGAGTAGGTTTGATTATCGCATATCTCTACATTTACACTATCAATGGAGATACAGCCACCAATAAAGCAATCCATAAGTGCGATTCTAGACCCAGCCCCTGCACCATTGTGCGTAATTACATAAGTAGTAGCAGGTGTTGTATTGGTAGCGGTAAACATAGTACCTAGTGCTGCTGTTGGGCCACACACCAGTGTATTGCCTACATCTGAAAAGCCTCCGGTAACGCAGTAGTTAGAAATAGATACCGTACCTACCGAAGGTGTCACGGTAAAAATTTCGCCGGAGTTAGAGCCATTTAACGAAAATGAAATGCTGGTAACGGGTACACTGAAGGTAAGCGTCCAGATTTGTGCAGCAGAGTTAAGCCACAAAGCAGGTGGCGGTGTTTCATAATTATTAGGGCCACATGCATACGTAAAGCTCGCAGTTGTATTATAGCCTACGATGGTAGACGTCACTGTGATTCCAGATATTGGAGAGGTGTATGGATAATCATTTAAATTAAGCTTATACGCGGTAGGATAATTCACCAAATCGCAGGGGACTGCCTGTGAAAATGCCGATATAGGTATACATGTATACATTATATACATCATAATTGCGGTAAAGGTTTGTTTCATTTTATTTTAATTTAAAAAATTAAAGTTTTTTTTATAATGAATATTCGTATAAGACAATGGTTTATTGCTGATTAGGATTAAATAAAAAAACGGTCGTTGGTTATTTTTTTTAAAAACGTTTTATTCAAAAACTTTTTATGTGTGATTATCTTATTAATGTTATGTCACCGCGCCTATCTATATTAGTACCATCATAACACTGACCTGTTAGATAATAATAATAAACATCTGGCGGTAATACGTCGCCCGAAGAATTGGCGCCATTCCATCCTCTATCTATGTTTTCGGAACTAAAAACCTTTGCTCCCCATCTGGTAAATATCTCTAATCTATATATTTTGGGTTGAACTCCTTTTACTTCAAAAACATCATTAAGTCCATCACCATTGGGCGAAAATGCATTGGGTACAAAATACTGACAACAATCATGCCCCACTAAGCTAAATGGATGCGACTCTACACAACCGTCGGCATCTATGCCTTCCATAACCATATGGTTATAGTCATTAAAAACGGCAGCGTTGTAAGGATTGCCTGTATATAACTTTTCATATAAAGGATCATCTTTGATGTACCAAATGTAATTCGCTGCACCAAATCCAGTCAATACAATTGGCTGACCTATACATAATTTATCCAATTCTTTATCTACCGATACAGACAATTCCATAGGCCGCTTTTTTATCAAGCGTAAATTTAAAATCTTGTGATGATCAGAGAAGATTAAAGTATCTATATAACGTCCTGAATTTTCGTATACTCTACCAAAGAAAACAAAATCTTGATAACTACATATAGTGGTATCAATATCATATTTCCTTACAGGAATTTCCAACAATTTTAGCGAAACGAAGCTATCACATCCATTTACAGTAGTAAACCTAGAGGAGTAATTACCCTCGTAATAATAGACATTGTCGTTGAACGTATAGCTTGTCCCTTCATAAAAACTATCAACAAAATTAATGTTATATGTAGGATTCACAGTCAGAAACGTATGCACAATACTATCACAACCACCCTGATCTAAAGTGTCTATGTAGTGGCCAGATTGATTGTAAGTATTAGTTCCTATTGAGTAGGACGTATTGTCACAAATAGTTACATAATTGGAATCCACCGCTCCGCAACCATAATACATCTCTATTCTGGCAATTGGAGATGGTGGCTCTGTCCAATAATCTGGGAATGCAGCACCAGGTGTAAATAAATTTTGGGTACCCGCTCTAACTAAAGTTACAGGCATACCGTTAATATTGGAAACAAAATTTGCAGTACCATATGAATGAACGCCGCCAGCATATCCAAATATCCCAACTCTTTGCCCAGCAGCAATTGGTATGTTTACATTCTGAATCACCATATTAGGTGCACCAGTTATTGAATATAACTGTGTAATATTAGTAGAAACTGTAGGCCAAACTACAGGTACAGCATCATTTATGATTACTACATATATTGTCTGTACCCCTACCCCTGCTTCTACTGGAACGCGCAAGCCTGTGATATTAAAATTTGCAGGCGCTGTAAACCAATAACCGCGAATGTGAGAAGAAAAATTATAAGTCGTTGTGTGCGGTGGTAGGGGCATTAAAGTACCTTGAGCATTAACAGGAGCATAATGCAATAATGACAAAATACAAGTAATGAATGCAAATAGATGTTTATTCATGTTTAATTCAGTTAACATTAGTCGATAATCGACAATAAATTTAACCACATTTTAATTAAAAATCAAAAAAAACTAAAATTTGGTTAAGAAAATTTCATTTTTTTGACAAATTACCTCGAAAACAAACACTCGAAAACTAGTATTAATAAAGTTTCCTATAGTTGTAAAATAGCTATAATACCATCATACATAAAAATGTATGCTGTACCTACAGCAATAGTGTACCAATAAAATTGGCCCTGAATAAAATAAAACGAAAATAAGGTTTTTGTGTTTTTAAAATCCTAACATTCGTTGATAACTAAATTAAGCACTACAATGACCGCAAAATTATTCTGTGTGGCTCCATCCGCCGCCTAGTGCTCTGTATAAGTTTATCACCGCCTGATATTGTTGCAACTCGTCGGAAACTAAAGCAAGCTTAGCACCTAATAAACTCTGTTCGCTTGTTAACACATCGGTATAATTAGTAGCACTACTATATTCTAAAAGCTGCATATTATAATTTACTGCCTTTTCTAGGGCATCAATCTGTTTGTTTCGGGCTACCAACTTTTCTGAAGCAGTTTGGTAGGCAAATAGCGCATTCGACACCTCTTGTCCGGCTGTCAAAACGACTTTTTGTAGGGTATTCCAAGCTTGCTCTTGCTGTGCCAACGTAATTTTATAGTTGGCTCTAATAGCGCCTCTATTAAATATGGGCTGAGCCAGTCCGCCTATAAAATTATAGAAAATGCTTTCTGAAAATAGGTTTTTATTGGTGAGGGCACTTATACCTGCATTTGCAGAGGTAATGGTGAAGCTGGGATAAAACTGGGCTTTTGCAACATTGGTATTTTCAAATGCTTTCCTAAAATTGAGTTCTGCTTCCTGCACATCGGGTCTAAGACTCAATAGCTGCACAGGCACGCCAATGGCCAAACTTCTATTAATGGTGGATACCTCGAGGCTAGAGCGCTCGATTGCTTGCGGAGCTTTACCCACGAGTAGGCATAGCTGGTGCTCCGTTTCTCTAATAGTCTTTTTTAAGTCGGGTATACTCACTTGTGCAGCATATACGTTGGCTTCGCTTTGTACAACCGCAGCGCCATTTACAATTGCCGATTCTTTAAGTGCCATTAAGGTTTTTGTAGTCTGCTCTCTTAAAGCCACGGTAGCTTCTGTAATAGCCAATTGCTGGTCTAATGCTAAAAGCGTGTAGTACAAATGAGCTATATTGGCTACTAAGGATGTTTGCACTGCATTTTTAGTAGCCTCTGTTGCCCACAGATTGGCCAAGCTGGCCCTTCTTGCGCTAGCCAATTTGCCCCAAACATCTAATTCCCAATTGCTGCTAAATCCTATCTGTACCGTGGTGGTTCGAAGACGGATATTGACATTGGGTGGAAAGTTTAAAGCAGCTCTGGAAAGTTTATTGCGGCTAATTTGCGGTGTGAAATTTAAATTTGGTAAAAGCGCCAATCTGCTTTGTCGAAACAAAGCCTCCGATTGTGCTATTTGTAATACCGCATTTTTTAAATCGAAATTATTTTCCAAACCCTCTTTTACTAAGTTTCTTAGGTAGGTATCTAAAAACACCTCATCCCAAGACAGGTGTGCTATATTGGTAGTATCGGTGGTAGTATTATCTCTGTACAATTCTTCTTGTTGGGTGGTGCTCAAGGTTGTAGATTCATAGGGTTTTACTACGCCACAAGCGGCTGAAGCCATGGCTAATGCTACAACAAAAGAATATTTAATTGTGTTATTAGATGTTATCATAATGTTCACTTAATGCTCAACATGAGCTTTTTTTAATAAGTATTTGTGTATACTGCCTATGCTTGTGTATCGTCTCTTAGGTTTTTTTTGATGCTTACCTTCTCTTGTAAATACTGGAACATAATAAATAATGCGGGTATAACAAACACACCCAATATTGTACCTATAAGCATACCGCCAATGGCACCTATGCCAATACTATTATTGCCAGCAGCACCTGCCCCTCCAGCTAAAGCCAATGGCACCAAACCCAGTATAAAGGCAAACGATGTCATTAGAATTGGCCTAAAACGCGCTGTTGCGCCAGATAGCGCCGCTTGTGTGAGGCTCATACCATTCCTTCTTCTTTCTAGGGCAAACTCTACAATTAGTATGGCATTTTTGGCTAGCAAGCCTATAAGCATTATTAGGGTTATTTGTAGGTAAATATTATTGGAGATACCAAATATCTGAGCGGCAATAAAGGTACCTGCCAGGCCTATGGGCAAAGAAAGTAATACAGCCAAGGGAAGTAGGTAGCTCTCGTATTGTGCTGCCAGTAAGAAATACACAAATATCAAGCAAAGCAAGAAAATATATACGGTTTGTCCTCCGGCGTTCATTTCTTCGCGGGTCATTCCCGAGTACTCGAAACCAAAACCGAGCGGTAAGGTGGCGGCGGCCACTTCCTCGATAGCCTTTATTGCATCTCCCGAACTATATCCAGGATTGGGCGCACCATTTATACTTACAGCCGTAAACAAATTAAACCTATTGACCGTTTGCGGACCATATACTTTTTCCAAACTGATGAACTGACTTATTGGCGCCATTTCTCCGTTTTTGTTGCGTATTTTCACTAGGTCGAAGGAGGCTACATCTTGCGTAAAAGCAGGGTCTGCCTGATACATTACCCTAAACTGCTTGCCATATATATTGAAGTTGGATGCATATACACCACCATAATAACCCTGAAGTGTTTGAAGAATATCATTGACACTTAGGCCTGCTTGTTTGGCAGCAGCTACATCTACATCAATTTTAAATTGCGGAAAATTAGGATTGAAGGAGGTATTGGCATATTGAATTTCGGGTCGTTGATTTAAAGCAGCCAAAAAATCTTCTTTCACTTCGTTGAGCTTTGTGATACCAGCACCCAACTGGTCTTGTAGCTGCATTTCAAAACCACTACTAAACCCAAAACCTTGAATAGCAGGGCGGGCAAAGAAGATAACTTTTGCATCTTTTATAGCGGATGCTTCTTTAAAGAGCCTCGAAATTAGCGCCGCTATTTCTTGGTCTTTTCCACTTCTCTCATTCCAGGATTTTAATTTAATAATAAACATACCAAAGTTACTACCCGAGCCGCTCACCATGCCTCTGCCTGCTACCTTCAAAAAGCTTTCCATTTCGGGCAGTTTTTCTTCTACAATCGTCTGCAATCTATCCAATACTTTGAGGGTTTGCTCTTCCGATGTTCCTACAGGCATTTGCACCTCTGCCATAATCGAGCCCGTATCTTCACTAGGCACAAAGGCTTTAGGTGTTGTGGCCATTAGGTAGGCAAATAGGCCACCAAAAACTGCAATCACCGCCAATGCAACCCATTTTCGTTTCACAAAAAACTGTACACCCCGTTTGTACTTTTGGGTAGTAGCGTTGAAGGCAATATTAAAATTATCAAAAAAGCGATTAAGCAAGTTGCGACGCCTTGATTGGTGTTCATGTGGCCTCAACAAAATAGCACACAGTGCTGGCGATAATGTAAGCGCATTGACGGCAGACAACAAGATGGCTACAGCAAGTGTAAGTCCAAATTGTTTATAAAACACACCTGCCGAGCCCGATATAAAGCTTACCGGAACAAATACCGCAGCCATGACCAAAGTAATGCTTACAATGGCACCACTTATATCATTCATCGCACTTATAGATGCTTTTCGAGGGTCTTTTTCGCCGGCCTCCATCTTGGCGTGTACGGCCTCTACTACCACAATGGCATCATCTACTACAATACCCACTGCCAAAACAAGTGCAAACAAGGTAAGCAGATTGATCGTAAAACCAAAAACGCTCAAGAAAAAGAAAGTACCAATTATCGCTACGGGTACGGCAATTGCTGGTATTAAGGTAGAGCGCCAATCTTGCAAGAAAATGAACACTACAATAAACACGAGCAAGAATGCTTCGAGCAATGTGCTGATAACCTTTTCAATAGATGCACTCAAAAAATCGTTGGCATTCAACACCGAGGCATAAGATACGCCTTCGGGAAAGTTTGCTTTTGAGGCTTCTAATACCTCAATACAATCGCGAATAACCGCTTGAGCATTGGAACCCGCTGTTTGGCTAATGGCTACACCCACTGATGGAAAACCATTGGTGGTAGACTTACCTACGTAAGATTGCGAACCCAACTCTAAGCGTGCAATTTCTTTGAGCTTCAATACCTGCCCGTCGGGAAATGCTTTTACAACAATTTCGCCAAACTCTTCTTCAGACATAAGGCGGCCTTTGTATTTTAAGGTGTATTGAAACGACTGTTCGCCGCTTTCGCCCAATTGGCCAGGAGCCGCTTCAATGTTTTGCTCGGCTAGCAAGGCACTAATATCGTTGGGTACCAAGCTGTATGCCGCCATCACTCCTGGATTCAACCATATTCTCATGGCATAGTCGCGTCTACCAAATACCATTGCTTCACCCACACCTGTTACTCTTTTTATTTTGGGTAGAATATTGATATTGGCATAATTCTGAAGAAATGTCTGATCAAACTCCTTGTTTTCGCTATAAAGCGAAAAAATAAGAATATTACTACTTTGTCTTTTGGCTGTAATCACACCAGCACGCGTCACCTCTGCTGGCAGCAAACTGGCAGCTCTGGCTACCCTATTTTGTACGTTTACGGCTGCCAAATCGGGGTTGGTGCCCAATTTAAAGTATACGCTGATATTTGCCGAACCATCATTTGAGGCCGAAGAGGTCATATACAACATATCCTCCACACCATTTATTTGTTCTTCTAGCGGCACAATTACACTATTTATCAGCACCTCTGCACTGGCACCTTGGTACGAAGCCTGCACCGACACCGTAGGTGGTGCAATTTCTGGATATTGCGCTACTGGCAAATTCGTCAAACCCAATATACCCAGTATAACTATGATAATAGAAATAACAGTAGAAAGTACGGGGCGCTCTATAAATTTTTTAAACATAACAACAACAAGTTCTAATAACAGTATTTTTCATTTGGCTATCGCACGAATAGCTGAGCGGTAGCTTATCTAGCAAGGGCACTATCTAGGCTAATAATTTGGGGTTGAATTTGGGTACCTTCTGCCAAAATACCTATACCCTCTACTATCACTTTATCTTTTACAGACAAGCCTTCATCTACTACAAAATAAGTGCCGCCGGGCACTGGCCTAACCACGATTACCACCGACTTTACTTTATTACTGTCGCCAACGATATAGGCTAAGCGCTTGTTTTGCAACTCGGTAGTAGCACTTTGAGGTATCAGCAATGCATTATTCACCGCTGTGGGTACTCTTACCGTTGCACTTGCACCCGAACGTAACAATTTGTTGTTATTCAAAAAACTCGCTCTAACATTGAAGGCGCCCGTCAGTTCGTTTACCTGACCGCTAAAAGACTCAATAGTGCCCTTAGTTGGATACAGCTCTCCATTAGAAAGAATCAAATCTATAGCGGGAATGTTTTTTATTTTAGATTGAAAACTGGCTTCTGTATCGAGACCGTCGGCCATTGCCAATTGTTGCTTTTCGGGCACAGAAAAATAGGCATAGATAGTGCTGATATCCGACACGGTTGTTAAAGGCTGAGCCGTGGCACTATTTACGTAGCTCCCCACTCTATAAGGCAATAAACCCACGATACCATCTACCGGGCTTTCAATAATGGTATAGGCCAAATTGATTTTACTATTGTTGTACATCGCTTTTGCCTGCGACAATGCAGCCTCTTTGGCACGCAACTCTAAACGAGCAGCTTCAAGTTCGTAATGACTAATAATTCCTTGATCGACCAATGGTTGTGTTTTTTTCACCTGCATTTGAGCCACTGCTACAGCCGCTTCGGCACTGGCTATGGCTGCTTTTGCATTGTTTACATCTTGGGCAAATTGTGGATTATTGATTGTAAACAACACTTGTCCTTTCTTTACCTCTTGGCCTTCTTCCACATGTACTTTTTCTATATACCCATCTATCTTTGAGCGAATGTCGATGTCCATTTTGCCCTGCAACTTAGCGGGATAGGATGCGTACAGGGTTGTAGTAGTGCTTTGTAATTCGATAGTTTTATAGGGCAAAATGCGATTGTTATTAGCATCCTTGCCTGTATTGTCGCTGCCACAACTCAGCATAAAAGTAGTGAGCAACCCAGCAAAAAGAAGTACAGTAAATAACGGTTTTAGGCCTTGCATAGCTTATGTATATTTAAAAATATATTAATTGGTTTTGTTGAAAATTATTTGTTTGATTAATGATTTACGTTCCTTTAGCAGCGCTGTATACGATGCATTGTCTTGCTTATACACTAATAAAAAAATAGGCTTCATGATAATGGGATAAGAGATAAGTGAAATGATATTTATTAGAAAATTGATAGGATGGCATCGTTGTATTATGCCTTTTTGCATAGCCTCTTCTATTTCCTTCAGGAATACGTCTAAATGCTCTAATGGCTTGTGGTCAAATACGATAAACTGCTGAGGAAAAGAAAAATTGCTTTCTTGAATATTGAAAACTTCGAGGTAGGGATATTGTTCTTTTATTTTAAAAAGATAATTGATATACAAATCTATTTTTACTTCAAACGGGCATTGCGTAGCATAAATAGCGTCGAGCTTGGCCTTCATACCGGCTACCAGCTCCTCGTATACGATGGCAAAAAGTTTATCTTTTGACCGAAAATAGTAATTTACAGACGTGCGTTTAACCCCGGCAAAGTCGGCTATTTCTTGCACCGTAGCATTCAAATGCCCTTTCTGAAAAAATAAAAGTTTAGCATATTGCTTTATCTGCTCCTCTGTAGAACAATGATTCAAATCCACTTATATTGACATTTACGTTTGACACAACTGTCAAGACAAAAATATTAAAAAAATGCTAAAAATTTGGATTTCATATGTAAAGCGAATGTAAATCTTAGAAGGGTTCGGGGCATTGAATGGTCATCTTCTGTTTGTATTTAGGATGTATGAATGTGATTTCTGCTGCGTGCAAATAGAGTCTATCGGCTCGAGTGCCATAAAACTCGTCGCCCACGATGGGCAGGTTAAGCCCGCTTGCATGTGCTGCATGCACCCGAAGTTGATGGGTACGGCCAGTTACGGGCCAAAAATGCACTCTGGTTTTGCCTTCTGTAATGCTAATTTTTTGGTATAGGGTTTTGGCATATTTGCCATACTCGTAGCACACTAGCTGCCGGGGGCGGTCTTCTAAGTCTACCCTAAGGGGCAATACTACTTCACCTTGGTCGGAAGCCAATACGCCTTCTAGCAAAGCAACGTATCGTTTCTCGATTGTTTTTTTAATAAACTGTCGTTGCAGCAATTCGTGGGTATATTTATCTTTTGCAATGAGCATGACACCCGATGTAGCCATATCTAAACGATGCACAACGATGGGTCCGGTAGCCTGAGGATATTTTTGTTTCATACGTTTGTAAACACAATCATCCATAAATTTTCCCGGAACGCTCAAGAAGTTGCTGGGCTTACTAACGGCGGCAAGGTATTCGTCTTCGTAAAGTATGTTTACTTCACAATCGACGGGCGTGATAATTTTCAATACATCTTCGTCCATTGTGGTAGCCGATAGCATGTGTTTTAAAATCGGCTCGCATTTACCTCTGCATGCTGGATAGTAATTTAAGTGCTGCCTGATTTCGGATTTGGGTGATTTTCCCCACCAAAATTCGGCCATACAGATAGGCTCTAGTTTGTGAGCGAAAGCATATTGCAGCAATTTAGGCGCCGAGCATTCACCTGCTCCTGCCAATGGCTGTATGCCTAAATCTTTATTAAATATCTGATACAGCGATTTCACCTCTTGCGCTGCATTCATAAAGCTATAATGCTGAAAAATTAAGTCTTGAAGCGCAGCAGAGCGGGTTTTTCGTTCTTGTTTTAGGTCGTTGAGCTGCTTTAATGCACTTTCTAGTTGCTTTTCGGCAGCTTCGTTCTCTTGTTTAATAAGTTTTTGAAATTTCTTAAATTCATAGCTGTCTCTAACACTTTGTTGCACCAAATAGTCCTCAACGATGGCTTTATTTTCTTCGGGCAAATATCCGTCTATTGCTTTACGCACTTGCGCACGCAGCTCTTTTTGTTTAGCGCAGTATTGTTTATAGCCCTCAAGTTTTTGTGCATTACTCAAGTATAGATTTTGGGTTGTTTGCTCAAGCTCTTGCAGATACACGCTTTCCTGCAAGGCTTTTACACTTTCATTAATTTTATTGAGTTCTTTAATTTCTGGCAAAAAAAAGTCGTTATTGGATAATAAATCAAATACCGGCGGCACAAAATAAGCATGGTCGTTACTATCGGCCAGCTTGCCCGAAAATGCAGCTAAAAAACCAAGGTTTCCTTCGGCATCTTTTACTACCAGTACGCCAAACATTTTTCCTATTTCTAAGCTATTTATATTCTCTCCTCTACCGAAGTTATGTACAAAATCTTGTTGTTGCATCAAATACGCTTGAAGCTGCTGAGACGCAGCAATAGCCAAAGGATGCGGGGTATAATAAAAAGGGAAAGTGAATTTTTCGGGCAGCGGTATATGACTTATATCTTTATGGAATGCGTGTACTTTTGGGAAAGCCATGTTTGTAAACTTATTTCTGTGAGTAATGAAAGCGATGTGGGCTGCAAAATTACGAGCATTTATGGTTTTAGCCTTTTAGTTTTTTTTCAAAAAAGACGTTACCTGAACTACCCATTGGTCTGCAAACCTGTTGTTGTAATTCTCATGTTGAGCGCTTTTGAAAACATGAAGTTTCTTAGGCCCATTCAATTGACTATAAATAGCACTTACTTCGTCTGTCGTTACGTATTCATCTTTTGCACCATGTAGCAGCAGCGTTGGCACCTTAATAGTGCTTGCATATTGCATAGCGTTGTGGCTAAAGGCATTAAAACCGTTAATAGCACCGCCCCAAAATGTAAGTAGGTTGGCTAAAGGAAAAGGCGGAACGCCTACCAAATCGAAACGCGCAGCAACGGTTTGCAACATACTTCCAAAAGGGCATTCTAAAACCAATGCAGAGAAGGGCACTTGCATAGGTCCAGCTGCCCTTAGCAAAGCCACGGCACCCATCGAAGCTCCAAACCCGATAATATTGGTAAACCCTTTACCCTCTAAATAGGCCACTACATCTTTAACATTTTGAGCTTCGAGATAGCCAATAGTGCAACGATTATCGCTTGAGCTACCTGCACCCATAAAGTCGAACTGAAATGTATTATAGCCCATGCGTTGAAATTGAGCAGCTACATTATTTAAGGAGCTTTTTTCGCCACCAAAACCATGGCATAAAACGACCGTGCCTTTTGCTTTTTTTACTTGCGTAAACCAAGCATCTAATACTGCATTACTCGCTACTTGCACATGCTTATAGGCATATACCGGATACTTATGTACCTTGGGTTTGGGCAAACGCACACCCCATAACAACGTGGCTATTTTTTCATTCGACGAAAGCGTCACAGAGCTCCTCGTGAGCTTGGACGGCTCTTCGGTAAAGCGTGTAAACCGATAGGCATGCATGATAATAAATGCATTGGCTAGCACCATTACGAGCAACAACAACCGAACAAGGAACTTTATAAAACGTGTCATAGGTTTTCGAATAATCTTTGGGCGGCTAAATAAGGGCTGAGTGCCCCTTGGGTTACTTCGGCCAGCAACTGCTCTAATTTCTCTTTCACTTCGGGTTTATGAAGTATTCGCCAGCGCAACTGCGCATCGACCATTTGGTGGAATGCAGCAATATTTTGGGCTTTTCGTTTTTCGGCCAAACTTCCATTCGTAGTAGTAAGTAAGTAAAACTGCGAAATCATTTCCCAAACACGTTCCAATCCCGAATGCTCTAAAGCAGATGCAATATGCACTTGAGGTATCCACCCCGAGCTATGAGGCGGAAAAAAATGTAGAGCTCTTGCATATTCTGCCCTAGCGTTTTTGGCTTTTTGTATATTTTCTCCGTCGGCTTTATTGATAATGAGGCCATCTGCCATTTCCATGATACCCCTTTTGATGCCCTGTAATTCATCGCCGGCACCTGCAAGCATGAGTAATAAAAAGAAATCGGTGACTTGAGCCAACTCTGTTTCACTTTGGCCTACGCCTACTGTTTCTACTATAATGACGTCAAAACCCGCTGCTTCACAAAGCAGCATCGTTTCTCTTGTTTTGGATGCAATACCACCCAAATATCCACCCGAAGCAGTGGGTCTAATATAGGCATCTTTGTGAACAGACAAATGCATCATTCTGGTTTTATCGCCCAAAATACTGCCTTTACTGAGGCCACTTGAGGGGTCGACGGCCAGTACGGCTACTTTTAGTCCTTTTGCTATGAGGTAAAGTCCAAATGCCTCTATAAAGGTGCTTTTGCCCACTCCCGGAACGCCCGTAATACCAATACGTTTTGCCTTCCCAGTATAGGGCAACAATGCATTCACCAACTGCGAGGCTAGGGCTTGGTCGGTAGGCTTTTGGCTCTCGACGAGCGTTATAGCACGGCTTAAAGAGGCGATGTCTCGAGCCTTAATGTTTGCTATTAATTGCGCTATGTCTAATTTTGGTCTCAATACTGCTGAATGATACTTTGGATGAGGAAAATTAAATAAAATAGCTGAAACCCCCATTTAAAAATGGACGAAGCAACCGATACCTGCTGTACTTTTGCGTATTAATAACAAAACACAAGAGCAACAAAGCCACATGAAGGCGGTAAGCCTTGCGATTATTGCAGACTATGATAAGCCTTTTTGATAGGCCTTAGGCCTTAATCGACTGTATGGTTATAAAATTGATATTGACTAATTTTAGCCAAAAGTTCTGCGGTACTTTGCACCTGCAATTTGCGATGAATGTTTTTCCTGTGAGTATCTACGGTGTACACACTTAATTCCAAATCACTAGCGATGCGTTTACTTGAGTATCCTTTTTGTATCAGGTTTATTATTTCCAATTCTCTATCGGTAATTTTAAATTCGGCTAAATGGCTATTGTTATCCTGTATACTATCTGAAGCAGCTACAAAAGCTTTACTTAATTCAAAAACCTTATTGCCATTTATCACTTCCTGAATGGCTGCTTTCAATTCGGGGGCGGTAATATCTTTAAGTAGATATCCATAGGCTCCCATTTCTCGTGCTTGATTGAGCATTCTTTCGTTGTAATGCATGCTAATGAATACAATCTTCGCATCACGATATTGTTTGATTATTTGCTCGGCAGCTGCAAGCCCATTTAATTTAGGCATATTGATGTCTGCGAGTATCACATCTACTGAAACGCCATTTAGTGCGGTAAGCAAAGCTTTGCCGTCTTTTACTTTTGCCACAATATTTACTTCAGGAAGATCGGCCAAAATTTGAGCCAGGCCATCTGCAAAAAGAATATGGTCGTCGGCAATTATAACATTTACTTTTTTCATGGTACTTTATTCGTTTACGTTTCTTGATTTCGATTAGGGTAAATTGTGTGTCATAATTTTTTAGTTGATTGGAATTTCGATAATGACCGTAGTGCCATTATTATTTTGATCAATATTCCAAGTGCCATTTAAGAATTTAACTCTAGAGTTAATGTTTTTAAAGCCTATTCCATTCTCGTAGTTTTCTTCGGTTATGCCCACTCCATTATCTTCTACTAAAATGGTGGCATGGGTGTCGTTGACTGCAACATCAATATACACTTTGGTGCCTTTAGAATGTTTGATGGCGTTATTGATTAACTCATTAACCATTCTATAAATATTGATGGCTGTAAACTCAGAAATGCGTGTTTGGTCGCCCGAAAGTTGTACTTCAAATGCAATATCTGAAATGGCGTTTAGTTCTTGAATTTGAATGGTGAGCGCTTCGAACAGTCCCATTTCCAAAAATTCTTTTGGTATTAAATCGTGCGAGATAACTCTTAGGTCTTGAACGGCCTTTTTAGTAATAGCAATACTGCGTTCGTAAAACATATCGGCTTTTGCGTCCACTCTCATAGAGGCGGGCATATTGGATACGTGTAGCAAGAGCGAACTGAGCGTTGCGCCTATATCATCATGAATATCTTGGGCTATGCGTTTTCTTTCTTCTTCTTGTGCTCTTAATACGCGTTCTACGGTATTCAGTCGTTGTTTGGCAAGCTCTGCAACCAATTGCTGCGCTTCATTTTTATATAAATTATACCGGTAAATAATACCCAAGAAAATACAAATTGTTTCTATTACTAATCCGAGTTGAAGGTCGTTGGGTATTTGATACAAAACAGACACATCTCCGGTAATAATAATCTTGGAGGTCGACATCACGATGCTATAACTTAGATACAGCATCGCTATCAGATAAAACCAAGCCGGCTTGTACCCTTGCCTTATGCGCTCAATTACACCCCAGAATATACCTAAGCAAATGAGGGAAACAGCAACCAGGATAATATTGCTTAAGACATTAGTAAAGGCACTCATTGTTGAAAAAACATAAACAAAAAACACCCACATTGCAATACTAATCTTCGCAATCCCGCCTACAATATTCAGAAAATAGTATGAAGGACCTTTTGTATCGTTTAAACGTAAAAAATAAACTGCCAACTGCCCCATGAGTATAATGGTAGCAACGCCAAAGACTCTTTGGCTGTATTTAAAAAACTCTGGATAACTTGGATACAAAAACTGAAAATCTATTCCGATGCTACTCATTAACCACATCAAAGAGCACATAACGTAACACACATACCAGAAATGGATTTTATCTTTCAGTGTAAAACCTAAGAACAGATTTATTACCACGTTAAAAAGCATAATACCGATAAGAATTCCAATAAATCCATATTGGGATAGTTCTTTTTCCTCAAATGCGTCATTGGCAATCAGCTCGGGTTTTATATTGTAAATCTCTAATAGCTTGTGTGATAAAACATAATATGTAGCACTTTCTCCTGGAGGCAGCGCGATAGGCAAAACAAAATCAAAATAGGAAAGTGGCCGGGTATTAAAGGGATACCAAGTACCGGTTTTACTCAAAAGTTCGGGCTGTCCATTCCTTACAACGTGAAACTGTACTTCATTGAGGTAGGGGCTGTTTAAGGCAAACAAGTAATCTTTTTGTGACTTACTGCTATTTTTAATGCTAAACTTAAACCAATATTGCTTAAGCGTATAATTCGCTACTAAAAATGTAGTCTCCCCTAACTTTTGGCCTTGATTGTCGGCAAACAGCGCCTGAGCTTCTTCTAGTTCTAGCGTATCTTGGGTAGCTAGCCAATACAAATAATCACCGATATTGAATGTGGGGGTAGTACCTAAATCTAAAGTATCTACATTTTTGGCGGTAGCATTATTGATAAATAACCAACTAAGCAAGCAACTCATCATGCACAGCTTAGTCAGCCACTCACTTTTTATTCTCAAATACTTTTTGATAATATTCATGATGCTTTGCTACTTGTTATTTGGTTTATTGATCCGTTTTACCAACTGTGTAATTTATGCAATTACTATACCTAATTAGGCACCAAGATAATACCAACTTTTGGGTATTTACTAATATTTTTTTTACCCCTAATTTTGTGCCGTTGAATATATGTCCTTTTTTGTTGAGAAGAAGAATGAAAAATCGACTACAACTTCCTATCACCAAAAAAACCGCATATTTTTTTATTTTCAAAATAGCGGTTTTTTTATTCTAGATTACTTTCAATAGCTAAAGGTCCTTAATTTTTCATTTCGTCCTGTACTTACAATCCTTTATTATTAATTATCAGAAAATAAGTCTAGCACGACACCTCCATTATCATTGTTATTGTTATTATTATGCTCTTTACCTTCCGCAGTATTGTCAGCGTCGGCATTTTCATTGTCGTTATTCTCGTCGGGCACTGCTAGTTGCTCTATACTCAAGATTTTATCCTCTGTCAATTTATTGCCAAGTGCTTTCCAGCCACTTATGCCTACTTTTTCTGTCAAATCTACAATGCTGGTTTCGGCGGTACTTTTGGATTTACCCGTTGTGAGCGTCACTTGAGGGTGTGCATGCAGTGTCACAAACTCTAGTTTGTTTTTAGGGCCTTCTTTTATAAAAAGGAATTTTTGTTTTAGTGTCTGTGTTTCAATTTGGAAGCGCTTTACGGAGTATTGCTTTTTATCATTATCGAAATACACTGCTGTGATGACTTTTTGGGGATTATATTTTTCAACCAAATACAATTCATCATGGTCATAACGGTAGCTGAGGTCGGTATCGCGCAGTTCGTAATGCCCATCTTTATAGATGACAAGAATTTTATCGTCTACGTCGAAACTACCCAAAAGTGTTCCGTATCCATCTGTATTGATTCGTCCTACTTGTTCGTCATACCATAGTTTGGGTGCATCTAAAGTGCTTTTACCATGTTCTTTAAATTTCACTTGTCTTACAGGGTATTTTGTAACTTGATTACCACCCGAGCTTCTGCCTTTTATAGCCAGTTCTTCGAAGTAAAAATCAAATACTTTTACGCGAGCTTTGCTACCGGGCGAGAGTGTGATTGTTACTACTTCAGCTTCGCCATTTGGATTTGCTGTGAGGTACATAACTTTGCTACCCTTATTGCCCTTTGTGAGGTTGTATTCTTTATCTCGTGTTATTCCGGTAACGTTGAAGCGTTTGGCATACACAACACCTGTAGCGCCATCCATATACATCATATTATAGGTCGTTCTATCATCATTCTTTTTGAAAATGTCTACATGAATAATATCTTTACCCACAAATGTTTTGTCACTTACTTTTGAAACAACCATCGTACCATCTTTTTTGAAAACGATGAATTGGTCTAAATCTGAGCAATCTGTCACAAACTCATCTTTTTTCAATCCGGTACCTACAAAACCTTCTTTTCTATTTACGTAAAGTTTTGCATTAGCAATAGCCACTTTAGTAGCTTGAATGGTATCAAATATTTTTATTTCTGTCTTTCTTTCTCTACCGGCGCCATATTTTTTCAACAAATTAGAGAAGTACTGTATGGTATAGTCTACAATATGCTCAATATCGTGCTTAACGGTAGCTATATTGTCTTCTAGTGCCCTTATGTGTTCATCTGCTTTAAAGGCATCAAATTTTGAGATACGCTTAATTTTGATTTCCGTAAGGCGTATCAAATCATCATGTACAACGGCTCTTCTGAGAAGCGATTTGTATGGCGTCAATCCTTTATCGATTGCTGCCAATACGCCTTCCCAAGTAACCTCTTCTTCTATATCTCGGTATATTTTATTTTCAATAAAAATCTTCTCTAGCGAGGAGTAGTGCCAGTCGCTTTCCAATTCTTGAAGTTTTATTTCAAGCTCTTGCAACAAAAGCTGCTGGGTATTTGCTACCGATTTTTTGAGTAGGTGCGATACGCTTACAAATCTAGGTTTATCTGCCTCTATGATACATGCATTAGGCGAGATGGATATTTCACAGTCGGTAAATGCGTATAAGGCATCTATCGTTTGGTCTGTAGATACTCCTGGTGCCAATTGCACAGCCAATTCTACATCTTTTGCGGTATTATCTGCTACACTTTTTATTTTTATTTTACCCGAATCGTTGGCTTTAAGTATAGAGTCTGCGAGCTGTTGTGTCGTTACGCCATAGGGCACAGATTTAATAAGGATTGTTTTTTTGTCGAATTCTTCTATATGTGCTCTTACGCGCACTTTGCCGCCTCTTTGACCATCGTTGTAATTCATTACATCAATCGAGCCGCCGGTTGTAAAATCCGGATAAATTTCAAAAGGCTTTCCTTTCAAGTATTTGATAGCGGCATCAATAAGTTCACAAAAATTGTGTGGAAGGATTTTTGTAGAAAGTCCTACCGCTATACCCTCGGCACCTTGAGCTAATAGTAAAGGAAACTTTACGGGTAAGGTAATGGGCTCGTTTTTTCGGCCGTCGTAACTGAGTTGCCAAGTAGTTATTTTGGGGTTGTAGGCTACTTCTAGAGCAAATTTAGACAATCTAGCTTCTATATACCTAGACGCTGCGGCAGGGTCGCCAGTTCTGACGTCTCCCCAGTTTCCTTGCGTTTCGATAAGCAAATCTTTTTGTCCTAAATTGATGATTGCATCGCCAATGGACTGGTCGCCATGCGGGTGGTACTGCATAGTTTGCCCTATCACATTGGCTACTTTATTAAACCTGCCATCATCCATTTCTTTTAAAGCATGCAGAATGCGTCGTTGCACAGGCTTCAAGCCATCTTCCAAGGCGGGCACTGCCCTTTCTAGTATTACATAGCTAGCATATTCTAAAAACCAATTTTCATACAATTTACCTATACCGGGTGCTCGTTCAATATGGTTATTTTCTTCCATCTATCTTGTCAAAATTTATAAGCTACAAATTTAAGGAAATATTAATTGTCTGCTAAGCTCGTATTCTTTTTAGCTTTTTTGAGGAATGGCGATACGGCAATAGTGGCAATTACCATAAACAGTGCACCAACTAAATAGGGCGCCCCTGCAAATTCTACAACAGCAGCTTTACCCGAAAAACGATGAAAGAGATTCAACATCAAGAAGGGACCCATAATAGCAGAAAGGCTCATGATGCCGGTAAGTGCGCCTTGTAGTTCGCCCTGCCTATCGGGACTTGTTTGTGACGACATAATGCCTTGCAACGAGGGACCCGATATGCCTCCTAAGCAATATGGAATGGTGAATACATACATCATCCAGCCCTGCGAAGCGAATGCAAAGAGTATCAGGCCTACGATGTAGGCAATATTTCCAATAAAAATAGATTTTACTTGCCCCCAATTTTTAACGGCCCATCTTATAAACAAGCCTTGCACCAGCATCAGTATGATACCAAACACAGCAAGTGAAATACCCACTTCTTTTTCGGCCCATTTAAACTTATACATGGTATAATATGCCCAAGTACTTTGTACTGCATAGCTTGCTAAATAGATGAGAAATAAAGAGATGGCTAATTGGGATATAACGGGATGCTTGCGCAAATTTAACAAGGAATTGATGGGGTTGGCGCGCTTCCAATCAAATGCACGCCTATTGTCTTTATGCAGCGATTCGGGTAGTATGATAAGGCCAAATAAAAAATTCAGAAAAGTGATAATGGCCGAAACCACAAAAGGTGCTCGAGGTGATATATGCGCCACTAGGCCACCAATTAATGGCCCTACAATGAAGCCCAAGCCAAATGCAACGCCAATGAGTCCGAAGTTTTGCGTACGCTTTTCGGGTGCAGATATATCTGCCATATAGGCATTTGCGGTAGTGATAGAGGCCCCCGATATACCCGAAAGCAAGCGGCCTATAAACAACCATGCAAAGGTGGGTGCTATAATCATGATAATATAATTAAAGCACATACCCAATAGCGATATAAGCAACACGGGTCTGCGGCCATATTTATCGCTCAAACTACCCATGATGGGCGCACACAAAAACTGCATAATTGCGTAACTCAACATAAGCCAAGCTCCGTATTTGGATGCATTGCTTACGTCTCCGCCTACCAACTCTTCAATCAGCTTTGGCATTACCGGAATGATTACTGCTAAACCGATAACGTCTATCAATATGGTGAGAAATATAAACAGTATAGACGTGTTTATTCTTTTCATACACGGATGTATTTAAAACGAATGCAGTACTGCTGCCTTCATGTTGAATGATCTATTTCATTAAATAAAAATGTCTATTAATCAAAGAAAGAAATGCGGCTGCATTTCTTTACTTCAGACTATTTTATAAGGCTACGCAGCCTGCTAATTTTGCTTTAACTACTCAATACATAATCACCTTCTGGACTTACCATTACTACACGTAAAAATTCTTTTTCGGTAATAGGTGTTTCGGGTGGTGTGTCAAATTCTGTTTTTAATAGTCTTAATCGAATGGCTAATTCCGTATATCTATTTTCTGCGCACAACTGATATAGCTCCGCATAGTGGTCGCCATTTTGGAAGAAGGCTTCCCACTTGGCATCAAGAATTGCCAATTTCTCGTCTTCCAACTCTTTATCTATCGTAGCTAATTCTTGTGAATAAATTTCGGCCCATTTGGGAGTTGCGTAGCTTAATGCTTCTTCAAAAATTCGCTTAGCATAACTACGTGCTCCGGCTGCCAAATAGACGGTGGTAGACAATAGATACGATTTTAAATTATGTTCAAGTAATTTAGCGTCTTCTGTCTGCCCCTCTTTACCATAAGCTTTTATCAATTTAAGGTAGTATCTAGCTTCGCTAGCGCAGTCATCAAAATTGCCGCTTTGGCAAAGTATTTCTGCCAAATAAACTCTAATAGGATATAGGGAGTCGGGATGTTTTTTCAAAAACTGCTGTATAAATTCCATACAAGGCAGCTGAAACTCCGCTACAAACATAATGAGATTGGCACAAAGCAATTCATTATCGGCTTCCTCTACCAGCGCTTTCTGCACAAGCTCAAGAGCCTGCAATGAGTTTTTTGACGCCAATGCATATTGCATTTCCTTAACGTAATCTGTTGCCACTTACTTTATATATTTGTATTTGAAATATTAAATTATTGTTTGCGCTGTACAGCTTATTCTTTATAATCCATCTCGTTATTCTCTACAGGTATCGTGCCTTTCTGATTGTAAATGCGTATCCAGCTAAAGTCTTTATTTGCTTCTAAATAAGAGCCCGTAGTCACTTGGCTTCCGTTTTGAATTCTTACAGAATCGATGGTGTATATTTTTTCAATTTTGCCGCTATAAAACAGTTTCTTGGTGTATAATGTATCACTATCTTTGGTAATAAGCCTTACGCTGTCTTGCACTACTATATCGCCAGACTCTGGATAAAAGCGCGCTTGCTTGGCCGTGAGTTTATTATCTACTTCTTTTTGTGTATTAAAAAATTCTACGTACACACTATCTAAAAAGTCTACATAATTCACTTTATGGTTGTTAGACCGCTCAAAGATATTACAGTAGATTCTAGCTTTAGTGACCCCCTCCTGACTAACGATAAAGGTAACATTCAAGGCTCGTTCTTTTTCATACTCTTCGTCGGACATTTTGTTGATGTCTTCAATTTTATTGGAGCATGCAGATAATAATAGCAATACTATGAGCCAATAATAACTTACCAGCAAATTGCCAGATTTAAGAAATGTTAGGTTCATAAAGGCTTTGTTTTGTAGCTACGCATTAATCAAACTTACGTTTGATAAACCACATATCGTTAAGATTGAAGCCTAGTGTAAATTTCATGAAATTATTGTTATAGCCATTGCTGCCTGTTATTCCATTACTGGCTCTACCCATATCTAAGGCTACATTTACTTGCCCCCTACCATTCGAACCATAAGCTCTAAACAGCGGCAACCCAATAGCGAACGAACCTCCAAAGTAGTTTATTTGCTCGGCACCAAACATTCTGTAGTCCGTACCATAATAGGCTCCAAGCCTGAAGGTGGTATTGTTCAGAAATTTATTCTCTAATGCCTCCGGATTGGGAGTAACTTCCCCGCCAAGGCTAATTCTATAAGTATTATCGGCAATACCTTCTCTTGTACCATCAAAACTATAGTCTTTCCAGTTGGTGTTACGGTAATCTATACCCACATTCCAGTAAGCAGACTTACCCACGTGTATTCCAAAGGCCAACTCCGACGGCAATGTAAGTGTATTTTTGCGCTCTTTATAGCTCAGTGCTTGTAGCGTGTCTACATTGCCCGGAGCAATGCTACCATCTGCACCCACCATATACCTATACGACATTGCATAAAAATCTTGGTTGGTATTCACATTAGCCTTAACATCGTATGTTGCGCCAATATGCACATAATATTTCTCTTTAAAAATATGCTGGTACATAGCTCCTGCCTTAAACTGAAATCCACCTAAAGACTGGTACGATACATACTCGGCATTGTTGGCATAGTAATTATAATTTTCCAAGGAAGAACTATTGATTCTATTACCAAAAATATAATTGGCATTCAAGCCCAAGCTAAAGCCTTTATACTTATATGCAGTACCTAGATGTACATTGTGCAGGGCACCTTTGCCAAAATAGTAATTTGTTACTGAATCCAATCCAGCAGCTACACCATCTGATTTTGCGTTATAATAAATATTACTATAAGGCATATAACCAAAGCTCAAACCCCAATTCTTACTAACCGGAAAACCCATTGCTAGGTTCCCAATAGAGTATGTACTCGAATTGATACTTCCACTTCCGATAGAAATATTATTAGAGATAGCATTTACGCCTACCTCGTACGTGGTGCTTTTCAAAAAAGAATACGAAGCCGGATTGGCAGAATTAATAGTAAAGGGATTGTTGTAGGCAGTAGCTATACCACCCATACCTCTTATGATGCTATTATATCGGTCATTCAGGTCGCCTATACCAATTCTGGAAAGTGGGCTATTAGCCATTCCAGACTTAGGTGTACCTTTTTCACCAACAGCAAATGACGGCTGGGCTAAGGCAACTTGACTAGAACAGGCAAGTATGGTAGCCGCCATCAAAGCTTTTGATTTATTTTGTAACATTATATCTTAATATTGAATTTAATCCCTTGAGCTGCAAATTAGGGTCAACAAAGGTCGTATTTTTTATCTTGCTACCCAAAATACTCACATCTCCACCTGTTAAGAAGACATTAATTTCTTTAAACTGTGCTCTATAAGCGTCTATAAATCCATCTATTTCAAATGCCACGCCATTTATCACTCCCGAGCGTATGCTACTTTCTGTGTCGTAACCCAATAAAGTGGTGTCGCCCTTCGAGTTTACCAAAGGCAATTTATCTGTAAAATGATGCAAAGCCTGAAGACGCATTTGAATACCTGGTGTAATATTTCCCCCTCTAAAAGCCCTATTGCTCATGACTACATTGTAAGTAATAGCTGTACCAACGCTAATAATAAGATTATTATTGTGCGGATACTGCTCAAAAGCTGCGGCTGCTAAGGCCACTCTATCCATACCTAGGGAATCAGAACTCAAATAGGCATTTAAAAACGGTAAAGGGGTGTGCTGATTTAACACCATGCATTGCGTGTGGTTTCTAAGCAATTCTTTAATCTCCTGATCACTCTCTACCACGCTACTTACTATACTATGCGACAATTGCTGGCTCGACAACACTTGCTCCAACTGATGCTGGTCGTTATCCCAGCGATAGCTTTCTACAAGGGTAGACCCATCAAAAATACCGGCTTTAATACATGTGTTACCTAAATCTACTGCTATAATTTTACTCATGATTTATTGACGTAATTTTATGATAAAAAATTAATGTTGAGCCTACTAAAGTAAGCAAAATGTTAAATGTATCCCGACTTTAGGGCCGTTTTATTTTGCACAGCTAGCTACAAAGCCTCAAAATACACTATTTTTGCCACATAATTCATCAGGCTATTATGCAAATATTCCAGTCATCCCCTTTAAAGTTTATCATTATAAATTGCTTAGTATTACTGAGTATCACTACGGTAGTATCTTGCAAAATATACAGCTTTACCGGTGCTAGCATTCAAGGCAAAACCATCAATATATATACTTTTGAAAACAGAGCCGCCAATGTAGTGCCTACTCTTGCACCCAAAATATCTGAAAAGGTAAGAACGAGAATACTGTCGCAAACAGGCCTCACTGCAAAAAACACCGAAGATGTTGACTATTTGATGAAATCATACATAACCGGCTATCAAGTAACGATATCGGGCATGCAAGGCACAATGGCCGCTTCACAAAACAGGCTCACCATAAGTTTGGAAGTAGAATTCACCAATAGGCTTGATGAAAAACAAAACTTCACCAAAACATTCTCTAGATTTGCCGATTTCCCGGCTACTCAGCAACTACAAGCAGTTGAAAACGCCCTTATAGAAGATATATGCACCCAATTAGCAGACGACATTTTCAACAAAGCATTTGTGAATTGGTAGATTTCAACTAATTTTAAAACCTTAATACTTCCATCAAAAAAATAGATTGCTACCTTGATTACATCTAAAATATTAAACGACGTATTAGCGCAACCAGAAACATTAGCAGCTCTTCCATTGGCTTCGATACAGCAGTCGGTGGCAGATTTCCCTTATTGCAACCTGCTACAACAATTGCTAAGCGCACACCCCGAAAACACACAATCAACCCACAACAATGCACTCCGCTATCCAAGCAACCCAGTGCTCAAATATATTTTGTGCCAAAAAGCAGCCAATAATTATCACCTACCAAACTACATTGGCGCCGCCGATACAGAAAGTAATGCAACAGCACAAAATGAACACAAGCCAGCTTTTGCAACCGACGAAGACGATGCATTGGTATTAGACACACCCACACTTGATTATTTTGGAGAAGCCGTATTATCCGACAATATTCCAGATGATGTGCACGCTATGGGTGTTAATAAAGCTACCGAGGAACCGCTACAGCACGACGAAAACGCCAAGGAACTGATGCGCGTTATGTCGTTCAGTGAATGGCTTAATTTTATAGCAAATAACAACAAAAAAGAAAAACAAGAGGAAGAAAGCAAACGAAAAATACGAGCCATGTGGCAAAAAGAAAAACTTTCGAAAGCCCTTGAAGAAGAAACCGACGAAATACCAGAAGAAGTATTTAATATGGCAGTAAATTCAATAGCAGCTACCGACGATATTGCTAATGAAAGCATGGCAGAAGTATACACCCGCCAAGGCAAATTTGCCAAAGCCATTGAAATATATCAAAAATTAAGTTTGTTGCAACCAGAAAAAAATACTTATTTTGCAATCAAAATCGAAAAATTAAAAAAAGAAATATAAATATACTATGTTAGTAGCATCCATCATTTTAATATTAATCCTTTGCTTCGTACTGGGCTTTTTTATTTTGGTTCAAAAACCGAAAGGAAGTGGCTTATCAGGGTCATTTGGTAGCCTAGGCGCTCAGGTAATGGGTGTTCAGAAATCGGGAGATACCTTCGAAAAAGGCTCGTGGATTTTAATGGCTGTAATAGCTGCGCTTTGTATTGTTTCCACAATGTTTATACCCAAAACTACAACCAGCCAACCTGCTGCGGCAGAGCAAACTCAACAACAACAACAACAACAATCAGCACCAGGTGCGCCTGCCAACGCTCAATAATTGTTGATTGATATAAAAATCATTACACAATAGCTCAAATTTGAATAATCATATTTGAGCTTTTTTATTTGCTCCTTTGTGATTATTTTTAAGCAATGAAATTACCTGCAGGTAAAAAAATATATTTCGCTTCAGATTTTCACCTCGGTCTGCCCAATTACCAAGAAAGCATCGCCAGGGAAAAAATCATCTGCCAGTGGCTTACATCTATACAAGAAGATGCTTACATACTCTATCTTGTAGGCGACCTTTTTGACGTATGGTTTGAATACAAAAACGTCGTTCCGAAAGGCCATACGCGTTTTTTAGGCAAGCTAGCACAACTAGCAGACGCTGGCGTACGAATAGAGATATTTACAGGCAATCACGACCTATGGATGCAGGATTACTTCGTGAAAGAATTGGGGGCAATTGTGCACCACCAACCAATACTCGCTACTTTTGAAGGTAAAAATTTCTTTATAGGCCACGGCGACGGCTTAGGCCCCGGCGATAATGGCTACAAGTTTTTAAAGAAAATAATGTCTAATAAAGTATCCCAATGGATATACAAAAGGCTACACCCCGATACCGGCATTGCAATAGCCGCCTACTTCAGCAAAAAAGGACCCAAACACCAATCATCTGACGATAGCATATTTTTAGGAAAAGACAAAGAATGGCTCATCGTTTTTGCCAACGAAACACTAAAAAAACAAGCTGTTGACTATTTTATTTTCGGACACCGACACTTGGCACAAACAATCACTTTGAACAATAACACCTCTATTTACATTAATCTTGGTGACTGGCTTCGTTATCAAACCTATGCTGTATTTGACGGAAGCACTACAAAGCTACTAAGCTACCCAAGCCAGCAACCCTTCATTAACCAATTTTAACACACACAAAATGAAGCAATTAATCATCACACGCCACGGTAAAGCAGAAGATGGCATTGGCAAAAAAGACTTTGACAGACAACTTACCGAAAAAGGCATACAGCAAGCTCATACCATAGGCACCGCATTGATACAACACAACCTTATTGTTGATAAAATCATCTATAGCAGTGCCGCCCGAACAAGTATGACAACAGCCATACTCAGCCAATACCTCAACCACGAAAAACTCCAAAAAAGTTCGCTGCCAAGTTTGTACCTTTGCGACGCAGACACCCTGCTAGATACCCTAATTGCAAACGCAGATGATAGCCACCTCACGCTAATGATTGTTGGACACAATAACGGCCTCTCCGATTTTTATAATCATTTGTGCCAAAATAAAATATACCACAACCTGAGCACTTGCGAAACCGTTATCATTTGCTTGGATATCGATAGCTGGGCTGACTTATACCTAAAAAAAGCAAAAACAAAAATCATCAGCATAGAATCACCCAAAAACTATTAAAAAAAGTGGACGAAATAAGTACGCATATCCAAAAATTCAAAGAGCTCTATTCTCAACATTTTGATAAAAATATTACCACTGCCACACTGCTGCCAATATCTGGCTCAGACAGAATGTATTTTAATCTCATAGACGAAAATAACAAGAAAACGATAGGCACTTACTCGAAAGATAAAAACGAAACCAACTCTTTTCTCTACTTCTCTAGAGTATTTAAAAAACACCTTTTACCCGTGCCCGAGGTGTACATTGCCTCCTCTAATAAAAAGTATTATATACAAGAAAATGTAGGCAGCGAAAGCCTTTTCAATATCCTACAAAGAGATGGCTACACAATTGAGGTGAAAAATCTTTACAAAAAAGCTATTGATGAATTGGCCAAATTCCATTGGCAAGCTAGTAAAGAAATTGACTATAGCCTCTGCCACGCCTCCGAAAAATTTGACCGTAAAGCAATACTCAGCGATGTGCTTTATTTTAAATACTACTTTGCAGACCTGCTTAAAATAGACTACGACAAAAATACACTCATTGAGGAATTGGAAGATATGGCCAAATCAATTGCCACTCACAAACCTCAAACGTTTATGTACCGCGATTTTCAGTCACGTAACATCATGGTACAAAATAATGAAGTCTATTTTATTGACTATCAAGGTGGCATGTTGGGCCTTCCGCACTATGATATTGCTTCGCTCCTTTGGCAAGCCAAAGCACAACTGCCAGATGACTGGAAAAACGAATTGCTCAATTACTATTTCGCTGCTATTGAGTCTTTACCCGAAAAACCGTCTTTTGACGAAACTACCTTTAGACGCAACTATTTAGACTGCGTCTTGCTTAGAATATTACAAACATTGGGCGCCTATGGATTTAGAGGATTGTTTGAGAAAAAACCTCACTTCACATCCAGCATATACCCCGCTCTATTACAACTAAACGCTTTTTTGCAAACATGGCCACACCTGCCAAATGCTAATGAATTAAGAAAGGTATTATTACAAATCGTAAAACCCGAAATCATTGCAATGTTTGCACCCAAAACCTATATCGAGGCAAATACCCAAAACCTACACATTCAATTGTACAGCTTTAGCTATAAAAAAGGACTACCTGCCAGCAACGACCACGGTGGCGGATACGTATTTGACTGTAGAGGCATCCTTAACCCCGGAAGAATAGAGGAATATAAAACACAAACCGGAAAAGATGCTGCTGTAAAAGACTATCTAAGAACCCAAACCGATATGCCCAAATTCCTTGAAAACGTTTTTGCACTAATCGACATCAATATTAATGACTATTTAAACAGAGGTTTTAATCAACTTCAAATTTCATTTGGATGCACAGGTGGCCAACACCGGTCTGTATATGCAGCAGAAGCTACCAAAGCCTATATCGAAAACAAATACCATTTGCCGGTGAGTATCGTACATTTGGAGCAAGAACCAAATTCAATTTCTAGGCGCTAAAGCAATATCAGCCTTAATACCTCAAGGTGTTATAAAAATAAAACATAGCCTTCTTAGATCGAGTAGTGATAGCTAAACATACAAACAGCAGCAAACTATATGATTGCTGCTGTTTGTATATTGCAAGGAGCGAATATTGTAGTATAGCCTTTATAATCCTCCTTTTTGTTAATACAATCTTTTTGCCACTTTTGTCCACAAGAGCCTATTGTGCGGTAAGACAGACACCCACTACCTCTATTTTTGGGTGAGAGCTTGGGCTAGTAATGCGTATCAAATTCCCTTCTTTAACGAGTATCAATAAATTGCATTTACCATAATGTACATAAGTTAGTCAAACACTATTTTTTTTAAAAAAAAACACCTTCTACGAGGCGTAAATCTGCTCAATTTCTTGCTCAAAACGCTCGTATATTTGCTTTCTTCTCATACTCAACTTAGGTGTCAGCAAACCGTTTTCTACCGTCCACTCTTCTGTCACTAAAGCAAATTTCTTAATTTGCTCTATATGGTTAAATCTTGGATTAAAGTAATCTATTTGCGTTTGAATAAGGCTCAAAACATCTTTATTGGAAACAAACTCCTCGGGCGTATCGGGTAAGACAATGCCCTCGCTTGACAACTTGGCTCTAATGTTTTCAATATTTGGATAAATAAGTGCAGCTACAAATTTCCTGTCTGGCCCCACTACTATTACTTGCTCTATGTATTTACTCTCTCTTAAAATGCCCTCAATAGGCTGCGGCGCTACGTATTTACCTCCAGAGGTCTTAAATATCTCTTTTTTCCTGTCGGTAATTTTCAAAAATTTACCCTCCACAAATGCTCCAATATCTCCCGTGTGCAACCAGCCTTCTTTATCTATTGTTGCTTGCGTTTGCGCTTCATCTAAATAATACCCCAACATCACATTGGGCCCTTTTACTAACACTTCGCCATCCTCAGCTATTTTTACAGATACATTCCTAATGGGTAGCCCCACAGTACCAATGCGTCTGCCTTCTGGCTCAATTAAGTTGACGCTTATTACCGGAGAGGTTTCTGTCAAGCCATAACCCTCCATAATCGTAATGCCTCCTGCCGTAAATATTTTTGCCAATTTAGGATTGAGTGCCGCCGCACCGCTTACCACTGCACTAATATTGCCTCCTAAAGCTTCGCGCCATTTGCTGAAAATTATTTTATTGGCTATTTTCAATTGCAAATTGTACCACCATGAACGTGGTGCGCTATCATCATACTTGTTACCTAAGCCTACCGCCCAAAAAAACAAAGTCTTTTTGATGCCAGTTAGCGCATAGCCATTTGCCATTATTTTATCATATACCTTCTCTAACAAGCGGGGTACACAAGTAAATACTATGGGTTTCACTTCTTTCAAATTTTCACCAATAGTATCTAAACTTTCTGCATAGTAAATACTAACACCAGCATTCATATAAATATAGGTAATCGTACGCTCAAATATATGATTGAGGGGCAAGAAACTCAAGGCTTTTGCGCCTTCATACGCAAAAGAAAAAACAGGCTCTGTATCGTTTACATTGCTTAAAATATTGCTATGGCTCAGCATGACGCCCTTGGGCTTTCCTGTAGTACCTGAGGTATAAATAATAGTTGCCAAATCTGTCGCTTGTAGTGCCTTGTCTATCTCAAACAACTTTTCTAAATTGGCTACATCGTTGTTGAACAAAGTATCATACCGCGCTACTCCGGGCACCTCATCTATGGAATACACAAATGACACACTGGGTATATTGGGCAAACAATCCTTGAACTTATCATACAAATCTATATCTGAGAAAAAAACAGCTTTAACTCCTGCCTGATTAAGTATATATTCAAACTCTATCGTAGAAATGGTAGGATAAATGGGCGTCAAAACCGCACCAGCTTGCTGTACCGCTAAGTCTATAATCACCCACTCGGGCCTATTGGGTGACACTATGGCAATTTTCACCTGCTGAGCAACATCTTCAAACGATGTGCTATATAAGCCATTAGCTACCAAGCCGCCTGCCATAGCTCTCGACTGATTGTAAACCGACCGAGCATCTATTGTATGCCAAGCTCCTTGCTTTATGGATGCTAACATCACCAAATTGGGCCGCTTCTCTGATTTTTCTTTTACAATATCATATAACCTTCTCATTGCTTCATGATTTTTAAAATGTTCGAACCGATTTACTTTTTTATGCATTCAAATTAATCATTTTCGATCAAATGAACAAACGTTCATTAAAATTTATTAATGCTTCTCTTTCAAAAAACCTTCGATAGGAAGGGATAAAATATAGCCGTTAGCGGAAAAAAAATATTAAGTTTGTAAAATTAACAAGCAAGGAAAATTTGAGTATGGATAATAATTTGTTTTCACTTTTCGACGAGCAGCCATCTGCTAATGAAAAAGCAGACCAAGACAAAAAGAATAAAGCAAGTAAGAAAAAATCGAGTAGCGCGAAAAACACTACTCCTCACCTTTTTTTGTTTGAAACAAACGACGAATCTGCCGACTCCACTCAAACTACAGATACCAATAATAAGCCTAGCGAAGTAGACGAAGTATCAGAATCCAATAGCGACACAACACCGCAACAACCCATAGCAACATTGCCGGCCGAAGATGAACAAACAATCAAAACAGCCGAAGCTGATACAACCCAAACAGCACATGCCGAAATAGACTTTGTGGATGCCGATACCTCGTCAAATTTAGAAACCCTGTACAAAGAAGCTATCATCTATAACGACTATGCAAGATATGCAGATATTGACCCAAAGGTGGTTGCGGATGCTCTACCAGCAAATGATAACAGTGTCGCCGATAACAATAAAGACACAATAGATTTTGATATTACGCCTCCAACAACAGAAGGTATAGCCCCGCTTCCCGAATGGGAATTACAGAAAAAATATTACACTATTGGCGAAGTAGCCACGCTCTTTAATGTCAATACTTCTCATATCAGATTTTGGTCGAAAGAATTTAATTTTAGGCTGCGTACCACCCGAAAGGGAGACAGAATGTACACCGCCCAAGACATTCAAAAACTCAGACTGATACATGAATTGGTAAAGGTAAAAAAACATACTATTAAAGGTGCAAAAGAAATACTCTCGGTAAACAAAAAGAAAGTAGTAGAAAAAATAGACCTGAAAGAACAACTAAAAGACTTAAAAGCATTGCTTATTGGTATACAAAACAAAATATAAAATGAAAAAAATAGTCGTTGTTTTATTAATTCTTTTCACAAATTATATGGCTCAAGCACAACTGACAAAAGATACCGTTTTGATAAACGAAATACCCTTACAAACACTCATCGAACACCCTTCATTCCAGTTCCAAACCCCTACCCAAAGTGCTACAGAAACTCCATGGGCTAAACAGCTACAGGATTATCAAATAAGCATCTACCTAGGCACTTGGTGCACCGATAGCCACTATTGGGTACCACAAGTTATAACGTTTCTGCAACAACAAAATTTCCCGATGCAGCAACTAAGAATTTATGGACTTGACGAAACCAAAACAAGTACAGCTAAAGAAGAAATTGCACAAAATATTAGCTTTGTTCCTACTTTTATTTTTACCCATATACACAGCGGTGAAGAAAAAGGCAGAATTGTTGAAAATATTAAAAAAAGTGTAGCTGAAGATATCTACACCATTATACACCCCTAAGCATAGGGCATAACGAAGAAAATTATATGAAGGCATACATTTGCAACACAGGAATTATTACGGCAATCGGACAAAATACCGAAGAAAATCTAAAGGCGCTAAAGGAAAGAAAACACGGCATTAGTACCCCAAAAATTGTGAAAACAAAACACAAATTGCCTGTTGGAGAAATTGAGCTCTCTAACGATGAACTTTCAGAGAAATTTTCGCTAGATAGCGAATGGCCCAGAACCACAAAGCTTAGTAGCATTGCTGCTCAAGAAGCTTGGATGCCTTTTAAAGATAAAAGTGAAGGTTTAAGAATAGCCCTGCTAAGTGCCAATACGGTTGGCGGTATGGACAAAACAGAATTATCGTTTAAAGACTACCTAGACAGCCACGACCCCAACAATCAACCCAACAAAGATATCAACGATATTATTGAAGAATTTAAACTACATGAGTGCGGCATGTCGGCCGAATTAACAGCAAAATTTTTACAACTAGATTGCTTTACTTCTACCATCTCTACCGCATGTTCCTCTAGCGCCAATACCATAATGCTAGGCGCAAAAATGATAGAACAAGACAAATATGATGTAGTGATTGCAGGTGGCGCAGATGCGCTTTCTAAGTTTACCATAAATGGCTTTAATGCACTCATGATACTCGACAAAGAGCATTGCAAGCCTTATAACGAACATCGCCAAGGATTAAACATCGGCGAAGGTGCTGCCTACCTAGTTTTGGCCAACGAAAAAGCAATAGCGCAATGGAATATTAAACCATTATGTTACGTAGCGGGCTATGCCAACGCAAACGACGCACATCACCAAACAGCTACCTCTCCAGATGGCAAAGGCAATCAACTAGCCATGAAGAACGCGCTCAAGAAAGCACAATTAAACCCCCAAGACATTCAATACATCAACCTTCATGGTACCGGCACGGTTAATAACGACGCATCGGAAGGAATTGCAGTAAGAGAAGTATTCCAAAACAAGGTGCCAGCAGCAAGCTCTACCAAAGTGTACACCGGTCACACCCTAGGTGCCGCAGGAGCCGTAGAAGCGGTGTATGCTTACCTAAGTATACAAGAACAACAAGCATGGCCACACCTCAACCTAACAAACCCAATAGCAGACATAGATTGGACACCCATAAAAGAATTAACCTCTATGCAAATAAATAATGTCCTCAGCAATTCTTTTGGTTTTGGCGGCAACTGCTCTGCCTTAGTTTTCTCAAAAAATCTTTAATAATTAATAAAATAAACATATATTTGTAGCCAAGAAAAGAAAACAAAAATTATGAAAAACAGACTCTATAAAAATGCACATCGATTCTTTGTGCTTAGTATTTGTAGCATCTGCATAGGTGTTGTCTTTTTATTTATTGGCGGTTTATCTTACACCAATCCACAATTAGAATTTGTGGAGCTCTACAATTTAGAGCCATTAAAAAATCTACTGTTTACATTGCTACCTAGTTTAAAATAAATTCTACTATAATGCCTGTCCGACTGCTTATTCAATATTAGTCGGACAATTTTACTTTATAGCAATAACATAAGCCATAAGCGAGCAGTTTATCCCCCAATTAGGGTAGTCTATAATATCGACAAGCATTGTATCTTTGACCTTATAAAACAAAAAATCTGACTTTAATGAAACGTTTATTCTTAAGTGTCGCAATGGCAGTTGTATCAATTGCCGCATTTGCCCAAAACCAAGGACGTATTAAATTTGAAGAATACGACCTCAATAACGGCCTCCATGTTATTCTTCATGAAGATAAAGCAGCACCCGTTGTTTCGGTGTCTATTATGTACCACGTGGGCTCTAAAAACGAAGATCCACAAAGAACAGGATTCGCCCACTTTTTCGAACATCTATTATTTGAAGGCACCCAAAATATCGGGCGCGGCGAATATATGAAAATCGTTCAGGAAAATGGTGGAGTTCTAAATGCTAATACCTCGTTCGACAGAACGTACTACTACCAAATTCTTCCTTCTAACCAGTTAGAACTCGGTCTTTGGTTGGAGTCGGAGCGCCTATTGCACCCCAAAATCGACTCTATTGGCATAGAAACCCAAAGAAAAGTAGTAAAAGAAGAGAAAAAACAAAGTTACGACAACAGACCCTATGGTAAATTAGGTATGGAAATATTTGCAAACTCCTACTCCACACACCCCTACAGGTGGATGCCGATAGGAACAGAGCAATACATAGACGAAGCTAAATACAGCGAATTCTACGACTTCTTTAAGGAGTACTATGTGCCCGAAAACGCAGTATTAGTAATAGCCGGAGATTTTGACAAAGCTCAAGCTAAAACCTTAATTCAAAAGTACTTTGGCGATATCAAAAAAGGTGGTAAACCCATTAAACGCCCTCAGGATAACGAGCCAATTAGAACTGCTGAAAAAAGACAAGTAGCCTACGACGCTACAATTCAAATGCCCGCAGTTATCATTACCTACCCTGCACCTGCTATGGAATCTAAAGACGACTACGCTTTGTCTATCGGTATGCAAGTACTCGGCGGTGGCGAAAACTCAAGGCTATACAAACAATTGGTAGAAAAAGAACAAACAGCGCTTTACGCCGGCGGTAGTAGCATGACCCTAGAGCATACTGGCCTGGTAATGATACAAGGTATAGCTAACATGGGTAAAGATGCCGATGCTATAGAAAAATCATTAAAAGAAGTTATCGACAACACCAAAACAAATGGTATCACCAAAGAGGAATTCCAAAGAGCTTTGAACGTTATTGAAACACAATACATCAACTCATTAAGCAATACTGAAGGCGTGGCAGAACAATTGGCTACCAACTATACCTATTTTAGAAATACCAATTTAATAAATACCACACTAGACGAATACCAAAAAATAACGCTAGAGGATGTAAATAAGGCCTTAAAAAAATATTTAGATACCAATAAAAGTATGGTACTGCAATATTTACCAAAAAAATAAGCCTCACACATTCATCCTATTTTTATCAACTCATTATTATAATCTAACAAGTCCAATAATATGAAAAAATTATTGTTAACGATATGCACGCTAGGTATACTACATAGTATCTATGCCCAAAATCTAGACCGAAGCATCCGCCCTAAAGCAGGGCCAGCACCTACTATAAATATAGCAGACGCAAAATCATTTACCCTTCCTAACGGACTAAAAGTATTTGTGGTAGAAAACAACAAACTCCCTAAAGTCTCCTACTCTATACAATTCGACCTAGACGTACCGAACCAACAAGACAAAGCTGGCCTGGGTGAAATCTTCGGCAGCATGCTCACCGCAGGTACCAAAAAACGCTCCAAACAACAATTTTTGGACGAAAAAGAAAATATAGGCGCCAACATCTCGGCTCGCAAAAGTAGCATCTTCGCTTCGTCGCTTACCAAGCACCAAGATAAATTGCTCGAACTAGTAGCTGATATACTTTTAAATCCAAACTTCTCTCAAGAAGAATTAGATAAATTAAAAACACAAACGATCTCTGGCCTTACCATGGCCGAAACAAATGCCGAAGCTATCATGAACAATGTTTCAAAAGTGGTAGTGTATGGCAAAAACCACCCTTACGCAGAGGTGCCAACAGAAGCCTCCGTAACAAATATTAAACTGGAAGATATTAGCAAATATTACAGAACTTACTTCAGACCTAATGTGGCCTATATGGCAGTTGTAGGAGATGTAACGCTCGATGAAGCTAAAAAACTTGTTACAAAATACTTCTCAAAATGGGAAAAAGCAAACGTGCCCAAAGCAGAATACCCTAAAGTACCTGCTGTAACGGCTACTACCGTTTCATTTGCCGAAAAACAAGGCGCTGTACAATCTGAAATTGCGATTGAAAACGCTATAAACCTACCTTACACTGCTCCAGACCTTGTTCATGCCAAAGTGATGAACTATATACTGGGTGGCGGTAGCTCCTCTAAATTGTTTACCAACCTAAGAGAAGATAAAGCTTGGACTTATGGCTCTTATTCAGGAATATCACAAGATGAACACATAGGCTCTTTTACCGCTACAGCAAAATGCCGTAACGAAGTAACAGATAGCGCCGTGGCCGAAATATTGAAAGAAATGTCGGCTATGAGAACGACTCTTGTAGACGAAAAAGTGCTTGCAGGCGCCAAAAACTATTTGAACGGCGTGTTTGCCCTTGGCCTCAGATCGCCTCAAACAATAGCTGCATACGCTATCAATATCGATAAATACAAGCTGCCTAAAGATTACTACAAATCTTACATGCAAAAAACAGCCGCAGTAACACCTACAGATATAAAAAATGCAGCCAATAAGTACCTTACGCCTCATGCTACCAATATCATAGTAGTAGGCAGCAACGCAGAAGCTCCAAAACTTAAAAGATTTGCAAAAGATGGCGTTATCAATTATTACGACAAATATGGCAACCCTACAAAAGCTCCTGAAAGCAAAGAAGTAGTGGGCATCACCGCTACAGATGTTATTGATAACTACATTAAGGCTATTGGCGGTAAAGACAATATCAGTAAAGTAAAATCAATTACCTCCAACGGAAACACGAGCATACAAGGTATGAATGTCGAAATCAAACAAGTTGTCGTTTCGCCAAACAAATCTTACAAAGCACAAATCATTAGTGTTCCCGGACAAACCATCGAAATACTTCAAGTACTTAATGGAGATAAGGCCTACTCTTCGCAAATGGGACAAAAACAAGAAATAACTGGAGACGCTCTTGCAAAAATGCAGCTAGAAGCCGACCTTCAAAGCATTCTTAACCCCGAAAAACATGGCATCTCTTATACCTTGGTAAACCAAACCGAAGTAGATGGCAACGCCGCTTACTTGCTCGAAAAAACAGATAAATCTGGCAATAAAGTTCAGCAATTTTACGATGTAAAATCGGGTCTACTAATTAGAGAAATCGAAAACCAAGAAGCACAAGGCCAAACGATAACTAGCACTACAGATTATCAAGACTATAAAGAAGTAGAAGGCATGAAAGGTTACTTACAACCTCGAACTGTGAAGGTTTCAAGCAATGGTCCAATACCACAAATAGAAATTAAATTCACAAATATCAAAGCCAACGATAAAGTAGACAACACCTTGTTTAACTAGTTTATACGTAATACAAGCAAAAGGAAGCAGCCATTATCTATATGATTTTGGCTGCTTTTTTTACTTTACGATATGGAAACGACAAGGAAAGGCAGATTACACCTAAACTTCCTTGCTGCATTTTTTTACACATCACGTCCCCAAAAAAACCAAAATTCACTTCAAATAGTTTTGTTTGGCAAAAATGAAATTTTCTTTATCGCTCAAACTAGCTATTTTTACACACATTTCTAAATAAATATCTTTTGAATACTTTTAAGAAAGAATTACTGCTACTTTTACGTGACCCTAGTGGCTTATTACTGCTACTCATTATGCCTTCTATTCTGTTGTTTGTAATGACGTATGTGCAAGATGCTCCATTCAAAGATTATCAGGAAATGCATTTTGATGTATTGATATACAACGAAGACCAAGGCAAAATCAGCAAACAAATCATTCAAGCTTTAGACACCTCACCGCATTTTAGTGCCATACAAAGCATCAACGGCAAAGCGATTGATGAAGAAACATTCCATGCTGCTATAAAAGAAGGACACTATACTATGGGCATTAGGCTGCCTAGTAATACCACAAAATCTATGGTGAAGGCCACTAATAAAATAGCTGACGATATAGCAAAAACCACCGGCATGCCTAGCCTTAATAGCACCTCACTCGACAGTACAGACCAAGCCGTAATACTATTGATGTTTGACCCTACCGTCAAACCTGCAATGCGCACGAGCCTTTCTAACGCATTACAGCAATACCTATTGCAATCCAAATTTGATATACTTTTGGAGCGCTTAGGTAATTTAAATACCCAAGAAAATAACACAAATACCCCCGTTCTAGATGCCTCTGCATTTAATAATCTTGTAATTAAAGAAGAGATGCAAGGGCAAAAAAGCACCGAAGATATACGCATCAATTCGGTGCAACACAATGTGCCTGCATGGTCGATATTTGGAATGTTTATGATAGTAGTTCCCTTAGCAGGCAATATTCTAAAAGAAAAAGCAGATGGCAGCGACATGCGGGTAAGGCTTATACCCGGTGCTTTTGCAAAAGTAATGTTGGGAAAACTCGTTTTCTACTTTAGTTTGTGTTTGGTGCAATTTGTTTTTATGCTGTGTATTGGCTTGTTCATCATTCCCTTATTGGGCTTACCTCAATTACAACTTGGAGCACATCCAATTACAGTGGTGCCTGTGGTAGCTAGTATTTCCTTAATGGCGGTTTCTTATGGTCTGTTTATTGGAAGCATTTTTAAGACAGCCAATCAGGCAATGCCATTTGGTGCTATTTCTATCGTCATACTTTCTGCTATTGGAGGTATTTGGGTACCCTTAGAAGTACTACCTCCTCTAATGCAAAAAATTGCATTATTCTCGCCCTTGTATTGGTCTTTAGAAGGCGTCAATAATATTTTTTTAAGAGACTTAGGTTGGACGGGCATTATTCTACCCTGCACCGTACTATTGTTATCGAGTGCTGTGGCCTTAGCAATTGCCTACTTCAAAAACAAAAATGTGAGTTTCGATTAGAAACGCACATTTTTTAGCAAAGTAGCTGTAAGTCGTCTTTTTTCGGCACTTACTTTTTGTAAATTCAATATCAAGGTATCTTCGGGCAGTAGCGGCAACGCTATTTGAGGCCACTCTATGAGCATGAGCCTATAAGGTTGTTCGAGCAACTCTTCCAAGCCTATTTCCATGAGCTCTTCTGCGGCCGCTATCCTATACAAATCTAGGTGGAATATACTTTCCTGCGAGTTGTTTCTATACTCATTAATAATAGCAAAGGTTGGGCTAGATACTTCATCAACGATGGCCAACTGCCTGCCTAATGCTGCTACCAAGGTTGTTTTTCCGGCGCCCATCTCACCAATGAGTCCAACAATTTTGTGCGAGGCTATTAGCGGCATAATTGCTGCTATTGCATCATCTATAGCTTCTAATGTATAAGTAATATCTAATAACTGCACAATTATTTCATTTTTACGTTATAACCCCATTCTTTTAGGTATTCCGCTACCTTATTCTTGTAGTCTCCCTGCAGAATTATCTCATTATCTTTAGCACTCCCCCCCACACCGCATTTGGTTTTTAATTGTTTACTTAAATCAATCAAGTCTTCGGCTGTACCAATAAAGCCCGTTATAAGCGTTACGGTTTTTCCAGCCCTTCTTTTTTTATCAATAACTACTGTGAGTAATTGCTCCGAGGCTTGTGGTGTCGTTACGGGTTCGGCTTCTGGCACTTGCATAGCTTCGGGATTGGTAGAGTATACTAAGCCTCCCAAGCCTGCTAAACCTATTTGTTTTTTACGCATACGGTTAAATTTTATAATGGAAATACTGGAAGTGAGGTAAGCCAGCTAAATCCTGGTATCTTGAAATGACAACAATAGGTTGTGTTACCATTGGTAATCATACCGTACGGACTTTGTATGGTTTTTTGGTAATGCAACAATTGCTGTAGCGTTTTTTCCGAAATGGGCACTTTGGGTTCTTTACATTCTACGAGCATCCACGGCTGCAAAGTTCTGTCATAAACTATTATATCGTACCTTTTTGAAAGATTATTCACTAAAATTTTTTTTTCTACCGATATCAAATGTTTAGGATACTGCAATACTTCTATAAAGTACCAAACTATATGTTGCCTCACCCACTCTTCGGGTGTTAAGACCACATATTTTTTTCTAATGATATCAAAAATACTGGTCACACCATCTTTAGATTGTATTTTAAAATCGTAGGCGTCAAATTGAATAGGTATCATAGCGTAGGAGCAGTTATTGTGGTATTACATCTTTTGACGTGGTATAGCAAGTACCTTTAAATACCGCCAATAATTCCTTCGATTCATTAAGCACCTTTACATCATACACCCCTGTTTTTTTCCCATGGTGCAAGCACTGCGCTTCTACCCAAAGGGTTTCGCCTTCGTATCCGGGCTTGGTAAAGTTGATGCTCACCTCTAGCGCTACCGTTACTTTACCTTGGGTATTGCATGCAAAAGCAAATGCGGAATCTGCTGCCGAAAATATAACGCCACCTTGTACCGAACCATGGCCGTTGAGCATCTCCTTCCTTATTTTAAAAGAAAGCCTACAATACCCGTATGCTACTTTTTCGATATTCAAGCCAAGCCACTGACTAAAATAGTCTTTTTCCCACATAGTGGCTACTATAGCCTCTTCACGCGTCATAATTGTTTAAAATTTTAATGGTGAATCAAGTGCTGCCAAAAAATCTGTCCATATTTCTTTTACGATCAAATGTGCAGGCTTAATAGCATCTATACTTGCACTTACCTGACCAATCTCCAATTCACCCTCCTCCAAATCACCTTCAAACATACCTTTTTTTGCTCTTCCTCTGCCTAGTAGGGCTTCTAGCCCAGCCTTATCCATGCCAGCCTGTTCTGCTGCTGCTACTTTGTTGTAAAAGCCATTTTTGAGCAGTCGCACAGGTGTCAACTCCTTTAGCGACAATTTGGTATCGCCTTCCTTTGCATCCACCACTGCTTGTTTAAAGTGGATATGTGCCGATGCCTCCTCGGAAGCTACGAATCGAGAACCTATTTGCACGCCTTCAGCACCCAAAACCATGGCAGCTAGCATAGACCTTCCACTGGCTATTCCTCCAGCTGCTATTAAGGGTAGTGTTATGGCTTTACGCACTTCGGGAATGAGGCAAAGCGTGGTCGTTTCTTCTCTTCCATTATGCCCACCGGCTTCAAATCCTTCTGCAACAACTGCATCTACACCTGCTTCTTGACATTTGATGGCAAACTTGGCGCTGCTTACTACATGTACTACTTTGATGCCTTCATTCTTCAAAATTTGGGTCCAGGTTTTGGGGTTGCCCGCCGATGTAAAAACAATTGGAACTTTGTATTTGATGATCAATTGTATATGCTGGTCGATGTCGGGATAAAGCAATGGCAAATTCACTGCATAAGGCTTGGTAGTGGCTTGTTGTATTTTTTGTAAATGTTCTTCCAATACAGCGGGATACATGCTTCCGGCACCAATAATACCTAAGCCTCCAGCATTACTCACTGCTGCGGCTAGTCTCCAGCCCGACGTCCATATCATACCTGCTTGTATGATGGGTTTTTCTATTCCAAACAAATCACATATTCTATTCTCAAAAATATTTATTGCCATATATATTAAAAATTAATTTTTTCATTAAAATAAGTTTGCTAACCCAAATCAATTTCGGTATTATCTCCAATG